>CAVYRJ010000008.1:0-303815 GCA_963770935.1 Candidatus Bathyarchaeota archaeon | reverse complement strand
TATTTTTTCTTGATCCACCATTTATATAAGAACCATAGGAACTTCATTGCGCAAATAGGTTATTTTGGGATTCTGTGGGAGATGTATTTTCAGCATAAATTTACCCAATCAAGCTTCTATTTTTAACTATAGTTCTTTTTTTGTTGTACATTAGGAATTTCCTATAGTGTTGTTGTAAGCCTGCAGTCACATTTCTATTTATTATTCAATACATTTTGATTTTGAGGGAGAATTGAAAATAGAGGTTAGATAGCCCAAGGATTGTTGATTGTTGATCGTTTTATAGAAGACTTCAAGGATTAAAATTAAAGGTCAGCCAGGTGCAGTTGACTACTTAATCGATACATTGATTGTTAAGACCAGTTAGAACTTCAGTTGAATTTTACAAAAAAAATTCCCTACATTATTTTTCCTGATGGATAGGGTTTTCATTAAAAGCTAACCTGCTTAGTTTATGCACAATCTATCTTTGCAATAAGCTTGAATTGTATTTAAAACAGCATTCTTAACATTTCAGCTATAAGATAGCATTTCTATCATTTACTTTAACTTAGAAATGTCTAAACTGCTTATATGAACAGGGGTTTTGTAAAAAATAAGATATAAGTTATTTTTAATTTTACTAAAATAATAAAACATGTGCTGAGTTCTAAGGAATTTTATTGTAATTTAATGAAACAAATTCATTTAGCAAAAAGGGTTGAATAATATGAGAATAGAGCTAAGAGTACAACAAGAAAAAAATAAATTTCATGTGATATTAGAAAATGTAATATCCTTAAGGGAGGCGTCTTATTGTCCATCCACCTGAATCCTGAAACCTTCGTCGGACGGGAAGATGAAGACGTAACCAATGTTGTTTTTTCAGCTCGTTTACGTAAAGGGAAGACTGCAGTTCTGACCCCGCGTCCTTTTAGACGCGGCTGGGTAACGCAAACGGAAATCAAACCTAAACGAGTGTCCGAACCAGAACCGACTCCACCTGAAAAACGAGATAAAATTCACCCTGTCCTTAAGAAAATGATGGAAACCCACAACCTCGATGAACGACATGAGTTGATGGTTGTCTTACATGAAAACATACTTATTCCACGCTTTCCAGAGCCTGACGATCGACAGCCACGCGATTCCGAGAAAAATCAGAAGTTGTTAAGCCGCGCTAATGAGATAATCAAGGAAATCATTGCTAAACGAAAGGATAGTTATGGCAAGTTGAATTCTATGCTGGAAGGAGTCAATGCCAAAGTTCTCGAAACCTTCTGGATAATCAATGCAGCTCTTGTTGAAATGCCGCTGAAATATGTTAATCGCCTGGCAGATCAAAAGGACGTCGTCTCGATTGAAATGCGCTTCACCGATCAAAAGCCACCGCAACGCATGATCAGCGATGGCAGGGCGCGGATCAATTCCGATCCATACTTCAACTTAGGACAGACTTCGGGTTGGATTGGGTTACTAGATACTGGTCTCCGCTTCACTCATACCCTCTTCAACAACCCCTCACATATCGCTTTCCATATTGACAGTGTCAATACTGGCGCAGGAGCTGACCCAGCTGATGATTGCTGGAACCACGGTACCAGTACAGCCGCAATCATCACAGGCAACAATAACCTAACCAACAACCATCGTGGAATCACAGCCATTACTCTAGACAGTCTTAAGGTTTATCCAGCTAATTGCGGAGGACTGGATAGCACAGCGGTTGTGCGAGCTTTCCAAAAGGCTGTAAGTATCCTTGACCGAGTGATCGTAGCTGAGATGCAAGACGGTGGGGACGATTTGGGTTCCATCTCTCAGGCAGCTGATGCGGCTTATAATGCTGGAGCAGTAGTGATTGCAGCCAATGGAAATAATGGTCCAAACGCGAAGACCGTCAATGCTCCAGCTAATGCCCACCGAGTAATCGGAGTAGGAGCTTTTGATGTGCAAAGCGGTAACCTTGAAAGCTACCAGAGTCGCGGTCCGACACGGGACAGCCGCTTCAAACCGGATATCCAGGCACCCACAAATACTGAATCAGCTAGTAATGCTAGCGATACTGCAGTTCAAAACTTTGGAGGCACTAGCGGAGCCACACCTTACGGTGCTGGTGCAGCTGCATTGCTACGCAACTGGTTACGGGGAAACAGCGGTAGCATTGACCCTGGTCAGGTCTATGCGCAAATGATTTTATCTGGTCAGAGGCCCTATCCGTTTGACAATGATGTCGGGGCTGGCCATTTGCGTTTGCCGACCGACGGTTGGGCCTGGTGGGGCAAGGTTAATGTCAATAATAAAGACAACATAGACATACCAATCTCAATTGGCGGCAAAATAACCAAATTGGATGCAGCATTGTGGTGGCCAGAGTGGGGCTTTAGGATCTTGTGGATTACCCTTGATCCTCACAATGACATCGATTTGCACTTAGTTGATCCAGCTGGAAATACACGAGCCTTCAGCGTCTCGATCAACAGCGTTTTCGAACGGGCACAGGTAACTGGTCAAATAGCTCAAGGTACATGGAAGTTGCGAATAAAAGGTTATAACGTCCCAGCTGGTCCGCAGGTCGTATACTGGACTATGGTTGCGTTGCTCTAAGGATGCCCATGGATCCTAGAAAACTGCCAAAACGAGTCTTTGCGAATGAAGCATGGTACATTGAGCGACCAGAGCAGGAGCAGCAGTTCATTGGTATTTTGGAACCAATGACGTCGACCTCTGGACCAGCTGGTCGACCAGCCCTCTCTTTTGTTTTGCGACGTACTGCAGCCGACGATTTACTAGTATATGCCGGAGGGATTGAGAATCTATTAGGCGCGTTTGCCGGGTGCCTGGTCTTCATCCGAGGCAAACAAATCGATTTCAAGCAGGCTGGTTTTTCGGTTGAACTCTGGATCGGTGAAATCAGGACTGAACCAACAAAATGTTAAGCATATCTTAGGCCCATATTGCCACGGTCTAGACGCAGCTTGGATCTCCGGTATCCAATCCCATACTTAAAGCAAACTTTAGCAATCTGTGAAGGATGCTCAAGAAAAATTTCATCCCAACTCATGATCATCCCTGATCGAACTGTTCCAAGACAAAAAAATCAAATCCAACTATAAACAATCGGCTTTTCTGTGAAGCTATACCCTATATTTTTTGCTTAACTAAGGTTGCTAGAAAGGTTCTAGAGTTACATTCACGACATAGCCTTCAAGATCTATTTTTCTATCTTGCAATAAGTCCATATTGACTTTGGGAATAACGATTCTTCCGTCCTTGCTTATTCTAGCTAGAAAAGAACCAGTTTAGTGGCAAACTTTACTTTCTCATACAACGGCACTAAACAATCTGCCTTCCTCAACCTTTCCGAGACGTACCACGACTTATACAGACGCATACTAAAGCTTTTCAAAAGCCTAAATTAAAAAAGCAACTTAAAGCAAACCCGCCCATTTTTGCAGCAGCAACACCAGTTCTTCTTCAAGACAAAAGAAAATTCCAAATTGAATGGTAAGCATCGGGCATCTTCACATCCTCAATTAACTAAAAGCCTTCTTTGCGGCATTTAGGTGATAGGAAGGTTTGTTCTTGTTCTTTTGTTTCTAAAGGTGTTTGTTCAGTCATGTTTAATTCGCATCCCTTTATTTTCGGGGCTATCTTCAGTTCGTTCATCTTCAAGACGCTTCAAAACATCTTTAAGAAAAATCGCTTTTCCGTTTCTATGCCAATAACACGGGCGTCCGTTCTTGCAAAAATCACATTTCTTTGATTGTCCCTTCAAATTACATAACCCCTATGTGGTCCCGTTTTCTTATAGCATCGTTTGTATCTACCCTTCTTTGTCTATCTTGCAATTCGTTACGGGTGCGGACCAATTCAAGGCGGGCTAATTCCAAACGTAGGTTTTCCGCTTCCAATTCAAAGTTTCTTTCACGCCTAGCACGGATCGCCATATCAAAGCCGCCGTTGACTAAGCCTTCGCCTTGGCTTCTTTGTCACGTTGCACACGCTTCTTAAGACGCCAATATTCACGCAAAGCATTGTTTTCTTTCATGGTTTATAATTTACACTAAGTTACTTTATTAAACTTGTCATTGATTCTAAAAGCAGAGGTTTTTTAAGCAACTATCAACGATTTAAATTTGATTATTAATGGCATCAAGAAATCGCTTCTTGAAGATTCAAACTGTCGTTCCACTAATATTTTTTTCTTTTATTGCTATAATATGGGTTGTTTATTATAATATTGGCTTTTCAAATTTCAACAAGGAAAATTCTGTTTCAATATACGGATCGGTAATTCAAGGTATGTCCGCACTTTTGTCTATTGCAATAGCAGTAATTATTTTCAGAATTCAGAGTCTAGAGAACCGTAATCTATCCCTTGAACAGTCTACACTTAATTATGTCTACAACATTACTCATTGGACTTATCCTCAATGGGGGTCTTCTGTTTAGGATGATATTAGAAGCGGAAAAATAACAACACGATATAGTGTCCTTCTTTCTACTAGTGAAGAAGAGAAAAAACTTCAACAAACTCGACTTATAGAAACTCTCGACAGTATTCATTCAACAGAGCTAAAAATCAAAAGAACTAGAAGAAAAATATTTTCAAATGTAATATTACTTATGTTGCCGATTTTGTTCAGTTTCTTGCTTTTGATGGTTTCAGATACTCTCAATGTCGAATATAGTTTCTTATTTATCTCAACTGTTGTTTTAATGTCTGCTTACGGCATAGCCTTGTTGATTAGCATAGTGTTTCAAGCAATCTCTTGACATTTGTTAACGTGGTTCCTTTTGCGCGCTATCCCCCTATAACGGGACCCTAAAAAAAGCCAAAAAAAGAAAAAAAGAATTTTGTTTTCAGTATAAAAGTGAACGTAAGTTGGCGGGTCCGACGGGAATTGAACCCGCGACCCTCGGATTAAGAGTCCGATGCTCTAGCCTGACTGAGCTACGGACCCGCATGTTTTGAAAAAGGGCTTCATTGAGTAATATAAACACTACTGTAAAGAACGTAAGCCCTTATAGAGCTTGCAGAGCACTTCGGTAAAACCGCTAAAGCATAGAGCGATTTTCTTGGGTAGCTAGTCAAGAAAAAAATACATTGCCTTAGCTAAAAAGAGGAGGTAAATCTTTGCCAGCGTTATGCCCGAAAAACGATTGATCCCTCATAAAAGAATAGTTGCAGAAAAAATCACGCTTAGTTGAATCCTTAAATATTTTTGGAATCCACTCACATTAGAGGAAAGCGCTAATGTCGTTTGATCTCAAAATCGTTTTAAATCCTATTGGGTATGTTAAAACCGACGCTATCAGTGACGAAGTTAAAGACAAAGTCTTGATTTCTCAAATCGTTCTGCGCAGAGAATTGGTCGATGGTTTAAGCGGCATTACTGGTTACTCTCATTTGTTTGTGCTCTTTTATCTAAACCAAATCACGGATGATCAGCGAAGAACTCTGCGGGTTCATCCAAGAGGAAGAGTAGATACACCGTTGACAGGTGTTTTTGCCGTTAGAACAATGCTGCGCCCCAACCCGATTGGGTTAACAGTGGTTGAGCTAGTTGGTGTAGATGGTAACGTTTTGAAGGTTAAGGGTTTGGATGCTTTTGATGGAACGCCTGTGCTGGACATTAAGCCCTATGACCAATTGGATATCATCGAAGACCCTAAAGTTCCCGGTTGGTGGCTAAAGCTGCAAGAAGAAAAAAAGACTAGAGTAATTCGTTAATGCCGTATCTTGAATCTATAGCTTTTATCAATGCGTTTCTGAGCGGTTCACCCTTCAAATCATCTACCTTAAGGTTTCCAATGGTCACGGCTAACTCTGAATCCTGACAGACTTCTCTTAACCAATTCTCAAAATCTCCCTTGTACAAGTGAAACTCCAGAGAATCAGCAGTGACTTGTTTTATTAACCTGTAAAACTCCATAATCGACTGAGATGAGAAACCTAGTGGCTTGTCTATGTCAACGTAAAAATGGAAACTTTCGTTTGCGTATGTTGTGAAAGCTTTAAGGGCAATTCTACCTTTTTCAGTTAATCCGAATCCTCCACCAACTTTGCGTAGGAAACCTTCTTTTGCGAGTTCCTGCACTTCTGCGATGGCTTGGTTTGGAGTTAAGTTTATGACTTCTGCGAACATGTTTAGGTCCATGCGATTTGTGGCTTCATTCATGGTTTTTAGAATTTTGATGTGAGATTCTTTCAATAGTTACGCCTCTGTACATCTTATACTTAATCGGGGAAATTTAAATGTGTTAATGCTGGCAACTTTGTTAATTTGGCAAACTTATTTACCTTGAGAACTCACAGTTAAATGATGGTCCACTATGAATACCGATTTTATCCTTGTTTTTGTTACAACTGCAAGCAAAGAAGAAGCAGAAAAAATAACTCAAAAGCTTTTGGGTAGTAAGCTGATTGCTTGCGCCAACATAATAAATCCTGTCACTTCCCATTTTCATTGGTTGGGAAAAATTGATTGTGCAGAGGAATGTTTGGTCATTATGAAGTCTCGGATGGATTTGTTTGGAGAGTTGGTGGAGTGCGTGAAGGGGTTGCATAGTTATGAGGTTCCTGAGGTTTTGGCTATTCCTATTGTGGCTGGCTCTGAGTCTTATTTGGGTTGGATGGGTGAAGTCCTCAAGTAGCAATGTACATTTTTGTACTGATAAGCCTTAAATAACACATAGCTGTAAGGTTGTGAACTATAACGGAGCATGAACAAAATGGGGAATCGTCTTTGGCACAACAAACATCAAAACTAAACAAGTTAACCCCCTTAACATCGAAAAAATCACTCTAACCCAGCCGCCCCTAGAAATATTCTCAAAACTCCTAACCAAATACGAAAATGTTTACCTTCTTGAATCAATCGAAGGACCCCAAAAACTCGCTCAATACTCTTTCATAGGATTTAACCCAAAAACAACCATCCAAATAACAAGCGGTAAAGCCAAAATAGCCAATAACCAAACCAACCAAAAAACCACCCAAACAACAGACGACCCGCTAAATCTTATCCAAAGAATTCTCGAAAAAGACGCCCTTCAAAACGACCGGTTCCGATTCATCGGCGGCGCAGTAGGCTATATCTCCTACGATGCCGTGCGCTACTGGGAAAAGCTGCCGCAGAAATTCGCGGCTGAAGGGTTTCCTGATGTGGAGATGGGGATTTTTGATGATGGCTTAATCTTCAACCATGTTGAGGGGCAAACATTCTACTATTACCGTGGCGAGAGTCGTTTGGGCGAGTTGAAAAACTTGCTTGAAGGACCGTCTGAGCCTGCGGAGTTTTCTTTCGCTCAACCCAGGGTGGAAACAGAAAAGAAACAGTATGAAAAGGCTGTCGAGAAAGCTAAGGAATACGTTACTGCGGGTGACATTTTCCAAGTTGTCCTCTCTAAAAGATTCCAGTTCCAATTTGAAGGCAGCTTAATTCCTTTTTATGAAGCTCTCCGAACAATCAACCCCTCACCCTACATGTACTACCTAAAATTTGGCGAACACCAAATTGTGGGTTCCAGCCCTGAAATGCTCATCCGAGTCGATAACCGCATGGTTGAAACATTCCCAATTGCGGGAACAAAACCGATAGCGCAAAACCGTGCCGAAAACAACCGATTAGCCGGTGAACTTTTAGCTGACCCCAAAGAATGCGCCGAACACGTTATGCTTGTTGATTTAGCCCGTAATGATTTGGGCAGAATCTCCAAGTATGGAAGCGTTAGCGTGCCTGAATTTATGAAGGTACACCAGTATAGCCATGTACAACATATCGTTTCTCAAGTTGTAGGTGAATTAAAGGATGAACTGCAAAGTTATGATGCGGTCCGTGCTGTGTTTCCTGCGGGAACAGTTTCTGGGGCTCCTAAGGTGCGAGCGATGGAAATCATCGATGAACTTGAACAGTCACGGAGGGGTCCTTATGCTGGTGCTGTTGGATACTTCTCCTACAATGGAAATGCTGATTTTGCTATAACCATCCGCACTCTCTTCGCAGACAAGAAACAAGCATACCTCCAAGCAGGCGCAGGAATTGTTGCGGATTCTGTTCCGGAACGCGAATGGATGGAAACCGACCATAAAGCGGAGGCATTGATGAGGGCACTCGAAATCGCGGCAGGAAAAAAACCCCTAAAGGTCCTTGTCATCGACAACTATGATTCATTCGTTTACAACCTTGTTCAGTACATAGGCGAACTAGGCGCCCAAACAGTTGTTTACCGAAATAACGAAATCACACTTGAAGAAGTCGCCAAACTTAAGCCCGATAGAATCGTGATTTCACCAGGTCCAGGCACACCAGAGGACGAAAAATATTTTGGCGTCTGCACAGCAATCCTTCGTAACCTCAGCCCTAACATTCCAACATTGGGCGTTTGTCTAGGTCACCAAGGAATAATCCACGCTTACGGCGGAAAAATTATTCATGCTAAAAAACTTATGCATGGCAAAACATGTGTGATAAAACACGACCAAAAAGACCTATTCAAAGGAGTCCGAAGCCCCTTCAACGCAACAAGGTACCACTCACTTGCAGGTGAACGAGACTCAATTCCATCTTGCTTACAGATTACCGCCGAAGCCACAGACGATGGCGAAATCATGGGCATACGCCACGTTAATTATCCCATTTATGGTGTGCAATTTCACCCTGAATCAATCCTTTGTGAAGACGGTAAGATTATAATCAAGAATTTCTTGGAGGGCAAGCAGTGATTCGGGAAGGTATCCAAAAACTTATCGAAGGCTTAGACTTGACTTTTGAAGAAGCAAGCGAAATCATGCGGGAAGTTATGTCGGGGAAAGCAACAAATTCTCAGACCGCTGCCTTCTTAACTGCATTGCGTATGAAAGGAGAAGTAGTTGAAGAATTACTTGCATTCATTTCAGTCATGAGGTCCAATTGCTGCACAATTCATCCCAAAGTGCAAGGACGCCTAGTCGACACGTGTGGAACCGGCGGAGACAAAATTAAAACTTTCAACGTTAGCACAGCAACGGCGTTTGTAATTGCAGGTACAGGGGTTAAGGTGGCTAAACATGGGAACAGGGCTATTACTAGCAAAAGTGGCAGTGCGGACGTACTTGAAAAACTAGGTTTAAACATAAATTTAGAGCCCAAAGCTGTGGAAGGCATAATTGAAAAGGTTGGTGTGGGCTTCATGTTTGCTCCTGCTTTTCATCCGTCTATGAAGTACGCAGCAGAATCCAGACGCGAAATTGGAATCCGAACGGTCTTCAATGTGCTCGGACCGCTAACCAACCCGGCGTGTGCCAATGCCCAATTGCTGGGGGTATATGATGCTAAACTGGTAGTTCCGATCGCTTCAGTGCTCGAGAAGTTGGGTTGCCTCGAAGCGATGGTTGTTCATGGTCTTGATGGGTTAGATGAGATTTCAACTGTCGGAAAAACAGTCATCGCCCACTTAAAGAAAGGTAACGTAATGAAACTAGATTTTGTTCCTAGCAATTTTGGTGTAAAAACGGCCGCAATAGCTGATTTGCAATCATCCACAGCTGACGAAAGTGCTGAAATAATCTTCAAAATCCTAAGCGGTAACAAAGATGACAATGCGAAGGCAGAGCTTGTTCTCGTTAACAGTGCAGCAGGAGTCATTGTCGGTGGTAAAGCGGAAAACTTCAAAGATGGTATGGAGATGGCTCGTGAATCAATTCTAAGTGGTGCTGCTTATGGCAAGCTTAAGAATTTGGTAAAAGCTTCAGCAGGAAACTTGCAAAAGCTAGAGGAGTTGGAAGCTAAATATGGGTGATTTTCTTGAAACATTGGCAATGGATGCCACTAAAACTATCGATAGTGGATATTATAAAACTTCGATGACCACATATCAGCCAAAGATTAGCCTAAAAAAAGCAATCTTAGAATGCAAAGCTAACCCTGTGATAACTGAGATTAAAGCATCATCGCCATCTCTCGGGACAATCAGGAGCCAATTTAACCCCAAATTTATCGCTCAAGCCATGGAAAGAGGTGGTGCAGTTGGAATTTCGGTTTTAACTGAACCAAAACACTTCAATGGTTCACTGCAGACCCTTGTGGAAACGCGTGCAGCGGTAAATCTGC
The DNA here is from genome assembly GCA_963770935.1 of Candidatus Bathyarchaeota archaeon. Classification (GTDB taxonomy): domain Archaea; phylum Thermoproteota; class Bathyarchaeia; order Bathyarchaeales; family Bathycorpusculaceae; genus Bathycorpusculum. The sequence goes on along the minus strand of CAVYRJ010000008.1, from coordinate 293,742 downwards.
CCATCCTTATGAAAGACATAATCATAATTCCTGAGCAAATAGAAGTTGCCTCACAAATAGGAGCAAATGCAGTTTTGCTGATTGAAGCTCTTTTCGAAAAAGGCTACTGTGAAATGAGTGTTGACAAAATGATAGCTTTTGCTCATGCAAAAGGACTTGAGGTTCTGCTTGAAACTCACACCGAAGAGGAATTCCAATCAGCTGTCGAAACCGACGCTGATCTTGTTGGAATCAACAACCGAAACCTTGCAACTCTAAAAATCGACCTGAACACAACCAAAGCAATCCTGGAAAAACAAAAAACCAATGGCAAAATTGTCATAAGTGAGAGCGGAATAAAAACCAAAGACGACTTGCAGTTTCTCCGCGACTGCGGTGCAAGGGCTTTCCTCATTGGTTCAAGCATAATGTTAACAGAAAACATTGAAGAAAAAGTGAAGGAGTTTGTAGAAGCATGAAACTGAGCAACTACCCAGTTGACGGGAAATACGGAAAGTACGGTGGACGCTTTGTTCCAGAAGTCCTGATGGAAGCTATAACGGAACTTGAATATGCTTATGAGAAAGCAAGAAAAGACCCAACTTTCCGAAAGCAACTGGACTATTACCTTTCAGAGTTCGTGGGCAGACCAACGCCTCTCTACTTCGCTGAAAACTTAACGAAGAAAATAGGAGGAGCAAAAATCTACCTCAAACGAGAAGACTTAGCGCACGGTGGAGCACACAAAATAAACAACACAATAGGGCAAGCGTTGCTAGCCAAACGTATGGGCAAAACACGCGTTATAGCTGAGACAGGAGCGGGGCAACATGGCGTAGCAACCGCCATAGCGTGTGCAGCTTTAGGCTTACAGGCGGAAGTATACATGGGCACCGAGGATTGCAAGAGACAACGACTCAACGTTTTCCGGATGAAACTTTTGAACGCTCAAGTGCATCCAGTGGAGACAGGATCCAAAACCCTCAAAGACTCCATTAACGAGGCTTTCCGCGATTGGGTAACCAACCTCAAGACCACTTACTATCTAATTGGTTCAGTGGTGGGTCCACATCCATACCCGATGATTGTTAGAGATTTCCAAAGCGTAATCGGCAACGAAATCAAAGAGCAATTCAAGCAGAAGGAAGGCAGATTGCCTAATGCGTTAGTGGCTTGTGTGGGCGGTGGAAGCAACGCCATGGGAACATTCTACCCCTTCGAAGACGATGCCTCAGTGCAGCTCTACGGTGTTGAAGCCGCAGGCGAAGGCATAGAAAAAGGCAAACACGCTGCATCGCTTGGTGCAGGAGCAGAAGGTGTCTTCCACGGTATGTTAACCTATATTCTCCAAGACAGCAACGGGCAAATCGAGAGCACAAGCAGTATTTCAGCAGGCTTAGACTATCCTGGAGTTGGACCAGAACACTCTTTCTTAAAAATCTCCAATCGCGCCCAATATACTGTTGCAACCGACAAAGAGGCAGTAGATGCTTTCCTGACATTATCAAAGGAAGAAGGGATTTTGCCAGCGTTGGAATCCTCGCATGCAGTGGCATACGCCATGAAACTTGCGCTGAAGATGAAGAAGACTCAGTCAATCGTTATTACTCTGTCTGGACGGGGAGATAAAGACGTGGAAACTATCGCAAAATACATTGGGGCGAAAATATGAACAACCTGGCCAAAGCATTCCAAAAAGCAAAAGCACATGGAAACGGAGCCTTAGTTGGTTACATCATGGCTGGAGACCCAAACCCGAACCTTACATCACAAATTGCTGACGCCCTCATCAGTGGTGGAGTCGACATTCTTGAGTTGGGGTTGCCGTTTTCTGATCCTATTGCAGATGGACCAACAATTCAGGCTGCTAGCGTGCGTGCTTTAGCTGCTGAAACCTCGCCACTGAAGGTGCTGGAAATCGCCAAGGAAATCAAGTCCAAGCATGATGTGCCAGTTGTGATTATGACGTATTATAATCCGATGTTCAGAATTGGGCTTGAAAAGTTTTGTCGTTTAGCGAAGGAATGCCTGGTTGACGGCTTTATTGTTCCAGACTTACCCGTGGAAGAAGCCACAGACTATAAGAAAGCTTCAAAAAAACATGGTTTGGACACTATTTTTCTTGTTGCGCCATCTACCTCTAACGAACGCTTAAGCAAAATAGTTGGTTCTTCGTCAGGTTTCCTCTATTTGGTTTCGCATTATGGAGTCACAGGCGCAAAAACAAAAGTCGAAGACTCAACTCTCCAACTTATCAAACATGTTTTGCCTTTCACCGCTGGAAAAATCCCGTTAGCAGTTGGGTTTGGCATCTCAAAACCCGAACATGTAAAGCGCATCATTGCAGCGGGCGCAGATGCAGCCATCGTCGGAAGCGCATTCATCAACATCATCCAAAAAAATGGTCAAAACATCCCAGCCATGCTAAACCAACTAAAAGAAACTGCACAAGAACTAAAATCAGCAACAAAAACCGTAGAATAGCCTGAAACAATCCTGCCACCACTGGGAAAGTTTTAAAGTCCGATTAATCCATCTATGTGCGGCGGTGGATCTTAAGCGGTGGGTTAGGGGTCCATTGTACCGTAAATCCTCTACATGACGGGCTGACATCTGCGGATGAGGCGTCAAAGGCCGCTTGAACTTCCATTTCCGAACCAGTGACTATCCGTCCTTTGGGGCTGGCGGTCAATGGGTGGCTTCCGTAGGGAAGTTACTTCGTTGTCTACCAGGCGAACCTGGCTAGGCTCGGGAGAGAGCAACCTAAGTTTGGACGTTATGCGCTCAAGGGGGTGCGGGTAAGAGTGTAGGGTTTAGAGGCTTCAGACGGAGTCTAGGCGTCAAACCGCAGTGGTCCACCGCTACTTCATTCGGTTTTTGAAGGAAGTCGTTTTAAGAGGGATTTAGGTGTTGAAGGTTGAGATAGATGTTTATGCGTTAGTATTTTGTTTCCTTTTTTGTAGAGTGCTTTGGCGATGTGAGCAAGAGAGTCCCTAATTCTTTGTTGCATGTGTGTTGTCTTTCAGTCTATTTTTGCTATGGGTTAAGATTATTGCAATTGATAAACCGAGTGTGAAAATGGTTGCTACCACAGCTATGATGCCGAAGTCTAATCCTATTGATTGGTTAAGTATGTTTTGTTGTTGGGGGTATTGGTTAGTCTCGTTTGTGTTTGCCGGCGGAGAAGTTGGATTAGATGGGGTGTTGGTGGGAGTGGGTGTGGTTGTGGGCTGTACGGGCTTGGGGGTAGAAGTTGGCGTTGGAGATGGCTGTCTATTTTGATTCATGTTTAATACTGCATTACCGCTTAACCATGATTCTGTCTCAGTTGCCGGTGTACGGGCCTCAATGCCGCTCATGTTTATACTGATGATTTGGTTAATCCAGGATGCGCCATTATATGATGGAAGGACCAGTCTTAGTCCATCTAGTGGTTCGTCGTCTTTTTGGTAAGCAATAATTGTGTTTGGTCCCATGGCTAATTCGATGGGTAAGGTGACTGTATAGCCGTCTGAGGCTAAGAGTTGGATTGAATGAACTTCAGAGTTAACGTTTGTTTGTGTTAGTAGATAGTAAACTTGGACTCCGCTCCAAGCTCCGCTGGTTACGAGGGTCCCGTAGCAGTAGAGTACGGCAGATATGGTGGTTTGTGGCATTTCTTTGAGTTGTTGTTCAGTGAAGGTGTAGGTCTCGCCTGATAGGCTGGTTACTTTGAGGGTGCTGGTGGCGGTGGCTGTTGTTGTTGCGATGGTTGTTAGAAGTATTGTTATTATTGCGAATGTAACAATAGATTTGAGTTTCATGGTTGTTTGTTCCTCAAACATATTATATGACACGTGTCATGCTTTTAAAGGCTTTCCAACCAAAATCTAAAACATCAAATAGAACAGACTGATACAGACCCCCAACCAATCCTCATTGAAGACAAGTGAACCCTTTTGAGAAACGTTACTGCCCTCTTTACCTTCAATTTGCCGTTGATAATAACTTATATCCGCCTAACAGTAATGCTCTAATCAGGTTAAATTAGGTATGTCTGTGTTAGATAAGATTGCTTTTTTCCAGAACCGACGCGATGAAGTACCAAACCAACAGCTTGCCAAAGAGCTTGCCCAAACAGAAAACATCGCAGGCATAAAGGAAATTGCCGAAAATCTGCAGAACAAAAACCAAAACATCCAAAGCGACTGCCTAAAAGTCCTCTACGAAATCGGCTACCTAAAACCAGACCTCATAACCGACTACATACAGGACTTTCTAACCCTGCTAAAAAGCAAGAATAACCGAATGGTCTGGGGCGCCATGATAGCCCTCGCAACCATCGCAGACAAAAAACCAAACGAAATCTACGCCAAAATAGGAGATGTCACCGTTGCCATGAATAAGGGCACCTTAATCACCCTTGTTTGGGGCACAAAAGCCCTTGCCAAAGTTGCAGCCGCAGACAAAAACTATGGGCAAAAAATCTTTCCCTTCCTCATCTCACAACTCAAGAAGTGCCTTCCACGCGATGTGCCCATTCACGCTGAAAGCATCCTGCCTGCTATAGATTCAGAAAACAAGCAAGCATTCCTAAATATCCTCGAAAGCAGAAAAATAGAAATGAACTCCTCACAAATTGCAAGATTAAAAAAGGTCACCAAAAACTTGACCAATTAGTTGGATTCATCTATTCCTTTCTTGAAAAGAGCTTTGTCGATTACTCTTACATCGAGGTTTTGTTTGGCTGCGGATTTTCTGATGACGGCGAGGAGTTTAAGGTAATTTAGTGTGGTTTGCATGTTGGGCGGGATGTTGCCAAGAAGAGCTTTCCAAGTGTGTTGGTCAAGGATACAATATTGTTTAGGATCAAAGAATGTGAGGATGATGCTGGCAAGGACCGGGCTTATGCCTTCCAGAAGAGTGAGGCAACTCATTCGGTAGCTGTCTTCGCAGCCGGGGATACTTAGTGCTTGGCTGGATAACCTGTTAACGTTTGCCTCATCATTGTGGGCAACAAGCTCTAGACTTCGCGTCTTCTTCTCGGCGTCATCCTTAAACTTCCACTCGACAATTGAAGCCAAATCCTTGCAGGTTAATGCCTTGTTTTTACGGAATTTGCTGCCGAGTTCCCGCTCCCGCTGCGCCTGCCAACCAAACGCCTTGTCGTATTTGCGGCTCCACAACAAAAACTCGGCTTTGTCCATTCAATCACCAATAAGGCGTAATTGTGGGTTGCTTGCATTTCTATTTTGCCCCAAAAAACAACAAAAAATTTAGAAAAAATAGGACTTAGTTTTGGTCTACTAGGTGAGCTGTTCCGTCTGGACAGTAAACTTTTTCATCTTTGCCAACACGCCTGTACCTTTCACTACACATGTGCAGAAGGGTGCAGCCGTCGCAGTCTCTACTCAACACTTTTTTTTCGCCTCCATTGGGGCTTTGTGCATCGGCGAAATCTGCTTATAAGGCTATGTAATATGCATGTATATACATGCGCTAACGTTTCCTTTTTTGAGCTCAAGCGTAAAATCGAAACGGTACTTTCTAAACATTGACTAGTGCGGACGACTGGTTTGCCCATGATGTCCCGCATAGTATCCGCCACTTTCTTGGGTGAGTGGACAAGTTGATCTGGGTTTTGCGCTCCCCTTGCGAGTTAACCAACAAGTTGCAGTAGTCGAATATTCTGCTGCCGATGGATTGGTAGAATAGCAAGTCGCAGAATCCTGCAGGTGCGACAATAAAGGATTGTAGTAGGATACCACATTTGACTTCTAAGTCGTCTTGCGTAGGATGTAGGTATAGGCTAATCGGAAAATAAGAAGGTCAAGTATTCCAATTAGCCAAATCTTAGCAAATGCAAGTAATGTCCAACCCCAAACCGGCCAACCAGAATAAACCTTTTGACGCTACCCCAGAGAAAAGTTCAAGCCATAAAATAATTACTGCAACCGCGATTATTATGGTGGTTCGGATGGGGGCTGCTGGAACAATCTAGGGTTTTCCATACCAGACAATTTGCTTGCTGTTAGAGCTCAACCAAAACAGGCTCACTGTATTCATTGGTAATCCGTATTTAAGCGCTAAGATTATTAGTGGTTTTGCTCAGCCATCTTATAGTCTTTCCCGGTTCTTTCGATAAGCTCATCTATGCTGATTCTTGAAAATTGCTGAATAATCCCATCCGAGCAAACATTTAAACTCAGTCAGTTAGGTCTGTGACAATTAGCACTTTTTATTCAGGTCTTGAGTAGTAAAGCTGATTCGAGTCGTCTTCAATTTTCAATGCCAACTTTAATTCATTTGTTTTAACTGGGTTAAAATAAATTTAGATGACTGGTCTGTGTGGGATTAGGCTTTCGATTGATCTAAGTAGTTGATAGCCGAAAAGTATGGCCGCGAAGTAAGTGGGCCATAAAATCACAGGCCAGTTGCCTGGAGTATAATTCCAAAGTCCGGTGGATACTGCGAAGAACTCCATAAGTGCCAGCGAAATCATCCCGCCAAACGCTAGGAAAATTTGTTGTTTGACTTCGTGTGTTGCTATCCATTTGCGGCGAACAACCAGCAGAACTGCCCATGCTCCTAAGAAGGCGAATAAGAGTATATACCAGTTTGAGTTAAAATCAAATATTACATTCATTGTCAATTTTCACCAATCAAGTTTAATGTTTTATTGCTTTTCCTTTTCCGTGAACAGGTTTATGATTTGACCAGCATTTTCGGCAATACACCGGTTTGTCTGCTTTGGGTTTAAATGGGACTTCGCATTCGGTTCCGCATTCGCTACATATAGCGTTGAAGGCTTGTAGCGAGTGGTACTGTTTGAACATCTGGTAGTTTTTTAGGCGTGGCCACCCTGTCTTGGCGTAACGTAGCATTTCTGGGTTGTCTTTTAGCCATCGCATCATGTGGAAGAAGCTTTTGCCTCTTTTTTCTTCCCGTTCAGCGAGGGGTTCGTAGCCCAAGTTGCGTATTTCGTCCAAATAAGCGATTTCTACAAGCCTTTGAGCTTCTCCGATAACTCTTATCCGTTTCACGCGATCTTCGCCGTAAACTTTCTGGAGTTCTTCTGCGGCAACGTCGAAAATGCAGCCTTGGCAAATGTGGATGGCTTCGTCGGGCTTTAGGTTGAAGCGGGAGACAAGTTTGGAGACGACACGTGAGGATTCTTGCAAATATTCTTTTTCGCGGAAGATGTCTTGGTAGAATCTGACGTCGATTAGGTCATATTTGAATTCGCCTGTTTCTTCATGGTATGCGCCGACTACAACTCCGTGAAGCAAATCTCCGCTGCCAGCGTCATCAACTATAAGCGTCAATTAACTGTTTTCCCTCTTCTCTTGTCCAACCAAATACTTCATACATCTATAAAAACTGTCTTCCTAAAACGGCGATAAAAACTTGGAAAAAACCTGTTTTAGGCGGTTATTCCAGGCTTTAACTCAACTCGCTGTTTTAGATTTTCTCTTCCAAACAACAATCAGTAGAATTTACACGGTCGCTTATGGAAGGCAAAAGCAAAATTTCCTATCCGTAATACAGGAGCATGCAGAATTATGGAAACGTTTAAGTCAACCTTCCACTTTTAAATACTCGAAAAATAAGGAAACTTTTCCCGAATTTTCACATAGTATGGAGTAATTTAATGTCCCAAAGATCAAATGTAACCGAAATTAAATGCAGTGACTGCGGCAAAGCCGCCACTGTTCCCTTTAAACCAACAGCAGGTAAACCCGTTTATTGTAGAGAATGTCTAGCTAAACATAGTACCCCAAGAGGAACCGAACATAAAGGGTCAAGTTCTGATTCTAACGGAAGCCAGGCATGGTCCAGACGAAGAACCGACTGGAAATAGTTTTAAAAATAAAATTTAGGTTTTTTTTAAAAAAGAACTCTTTATCTAACTGTTGCGGCAGCCAACTGTTGTTTTACAACATCGGGAGAGCTTGACAAAACGTTAAGAACACCGTTCTTCCCAAGCCGCAGTTGCCTCTCGCCCCGAAAAACGCACACCTGTGCATTTTTTAACTCGATGTTGTTTCCAACAGCGATTGCGCCGATTTGTCCTTCCCAGAGGCAGAGTTTAGTTTTTCCAGTGTCATCCCCAACCAATGCATTGACTACCATGACTGTGTTACCGAATTGTGTGTGAACCTGAGCTGGTTTAGGAATTTCAATAACTTCCGCTTTCAAGTTGACCCGTTTCATGCCTGCCCTTAAGTCGTGAATGGATGTGTAGATTGATTCGGTGTTTTGTTTTGCGATTTTCTTGCGAATCTTATCAGTGCTCATCCAACTTTCGAAGGGATTATCTTTTCTTAGAAGGAACTCTTCACCAACACGGAATTGAGCAACAACGGCGCTATCTTTTGTTATAAGGAAAATTGTTTCACCTTTTACTTTGCCGCGGTATTCTACTGTTAGGTTGCCGCAGACCGCTTTCTCATTGTTTCTTGCGGTGATTAATGCTTGAAAAACTTCGTTAGGGTAAATGTTGTATTTTACCGAAAGAAGCGCAAGATGCTCGCCTAATGTTGATTTTTTCTGTCTCAAATTACCCCTCTCAAATTATTAGTCAAAGTTCCGAGAAAAAGAAACTGTAGAGATGCCGTTTCATACTTTTTCTCTATTACCCCGAATATTTACCTAATAATGCAATGTTAACTATATTAGGTTGACGATAAAAAATAATGTTTACCCAAATTTTGGCTTTAGCCCGTTTTCATATTGTGTCGGCACCATCAAAGCACAGTACTCTTGTTAAAGAATAAGCTGCTCCCTTGTGAATTCGATGGTTAATCAAATTCGGCAAAGCATTCAATTTATAAGCATCGATGATTAGTTAGATGATACTGTGTAAAAGAGACCTTTTGCACAGCCAAAGTAGTAGGAGTTGAAATAGCGAATGTATAATAACAAAGAGATGCACAAGGCAACTTGCGCTGACTGCGGAAAAGAATGTGAAGTTCCTTTCAAGCCAGACGGTACAAGGCCAGTTTACTGCCGAGAGTGCTACTCAAAACGTAGACCACCACGAAGATACTAAGCGTATAGCTAAGCATCTTTACAATCTTTAACTATTTTCTTTTTTATTTTTAATTATTTCTAAGCAATTGATTCCACGACACAAGATAGCGATTATGAAAATAATATAATTGCAAAAATTAATGAATAAAATAAAATTTAGGAACGAGTCAAAACTCGTTATTTTTTGCGCCGCGGATTTTTAGTCTGAGCCAGTTCGTTTCTTATTGTCAGTGTAATCTTTCTTTCCGGATTTCTTTCTTAGGACGCAATTTAGCCTGACGGATGACTTGCATCTGCGGCAATTTTTAACTAAACCTGCTCTTAACATACACAAAGGTGTTTACCTCATTTGTTTTTTTGAAAAGGATCCGTTACTCAATCAGATTATCCAAGAGGATAAAAGAAACTCTTCACCCATCAATGTAGTTTCGTACTTATAAAGGAATAGATAAAAAAAGCCTATTTTGAAAAATGATTTAAATTTCAAGCCGATTTTTTAAAATCAAGTCAATAATATAAAATATATTTAAAAAATACCCAAAACTTATGGAAAAAAAACTCCAAACGTAAGCTATGCTAATATACCTGCTGTTTTCCTTAATAATAATGGTTAGAATTCTTAAGAGGAAGAGTTAGACCGACAATACGCTTTTTCTCAAAACTATTCTGATTATAATTGGCGCAAGCCAAAATGGGTGATAAAATGGGTAAAAGAAAAATTACAAACGAGGGCAGTCTCGACAGCATGGTTTTACCTTCCTCAAACGACGTATTAGGCGTAGCTGTCAAGATGCTTGGCGCAGAAAGAATTACAGTTAAATGCCAAGATGGCAAGGAACGAATGTGTAGAGTTCGCGGCAAACTAAAAAGGCGAGTTTGGATAAGAGAAGGAGACATTGTTTTGGTGTCACCATGGGATTTCCAATCTGACACACGAGGAGACATTTTCTGGCGTTACCGCAAAAACCAATCCGATTGGCTCCGAAGCCACAACTACCTCAAAATGGAGTAGGAGGCTATTAAGTCATTATTCTAAAATGCACTGAATGCGGAAACACCTTCAAACGCGATGGACTAAAAGATGGCGAAATAGTTGCTTGCCCAATTTGCGAAGCCGACTACCAAGTAATAGTTAAAGATGGAAAAACCGAAATAATCGAATACGTCTATGAAGGCCCGGACGTAGGCGAATTATAAAACAGTTTTTACAAAATTTTCATTATTTTTTAAAAAAAATTATTTAGCTTATCAGTTCAACAATTGAACCAATTGCTTGACCTGGAACTCCACGCGTAAACCTGACTCTAACCATGCCATTCTTGCCGTGTGGACCCCTGATTTTACCAATAAGCTTAGTTTTTCCATTTTTCCAAGCAACTTTTTGCCCTACTAGCTTGCTTGCTAGGCCCGCTGAAGTTACATTTTCAAATTCTATTAAACACTCGTTTGATGTTTGTTCTCTAATTCCAGTGCGGTAATTAGTAATTCTTCCTTGAACTTTTTGGGACAAAATACTCACCATTAAACCTTCCATTGTAAGGTTTGCTTGCTTTTAAATCTGCGCTATTCAACCTTTGGGAGACATGTGTTTTTTTAAAATTAAATAAATTTATGGTTAAAACTTTTATTGCCCTTAACGATTAATGAAGCTGGAGAAGGTGCTCAAATGAAACAGTTTCTTATAACACCCTCGACAGGTAAACGATTAATCGCACGAACAATAGCAAATCATCCAGCCATAATTAAAGTATTGAAAAAAGGGACTCTTGTAATTATTGCTGGAACAACGAATGGTTACGTAGCTGAAGAAATCCTGAGAACCCACAATATAGCAAACGATTTCTCAAGAAAGCACTTCTTCCGCGGCATAACCATGCCTCCCAACAAAGCAGTAACGCTGAAGGAAGACTCTCCGACGAGAGCAAGTTCCCAGGCGACGTTGTCATAACTAAAGGTGTTTTTCAGAAAGGAAAAACAATCGCCGATGTAATTGACGACCTCAAGGAAGGCGATGTTATCTTGAAAGGAGCAAACGCACTGGATTTAACTCGTAGGCAAGCGGCTATTTTGATTGGTCACCCCAAAGGTGGAACAATAGGTTTAGCTTTGCCCGCCATTGTGGGACGTCGAGTAAGACTCATAATACCCGTGGGTTTGGAAAAACGCGTAAGCGTGCGATTTATACACCCTAGCAGAGAAACTAAATGCGCCAGGTGCAGGTGGATACCGTTTGCTGCCTATTGTCGGAGAAGTGTTCACTGAATTGGACGCCTTGAAGGCTTTAACAGCCGCTGATGTGGAGTTAATTGCTGCTGGCGGCGTTTGTGGTGCAGAAGGCGCATGCTGGATTGCTGTCACAGGTGAAGAAGAACAAGAGGCGTTTGCGGAGCAGATTATTGGTTCGGTGGCTGATGAACGTGCTTTTAATTTAGAAAATATTTAGGCAAGTTTATTCTTGCCCTTTGTGCATCATCATGCCCATACCGTGTCCTTGCTTTCTTCTCTCACCCATATTTTTCCTCCAAATGTCCGCACCCTGAGAAGCTAAATCCATCATCATATCAATGTCTTGCCTAACTAGCTCCATTATAGGCTGGTTTAACTCCATTTCAAAAGTAAATTTTACTTTACCACTCTTCTCTGTTGCTTCCATAAATCCACCTCCTATCGATCAAAATCTGATCAACTAAACTATTTTAATGGTTAGCGATATCCTTCTTAAACGTGAGTGGCTGTACCGATACAGCAACAACATCAAAAATTCATTGTGATAACTGTCAGTTATAATGCCCTTTATTTTGATACGTTAAACATTGGAGAATTGATGGATTGGTCTGCTGAATGATGCTGTGTTTTTTTGTGAGTGGCTAGTTAAGGTTTATATATTGGGTGGATAATCCATCCAGCTAATAAGGGGTATAAAGGAAATGAACAAAAAATACGCACTCTATATTGCAACAGCAATAATCATTATCTCAGTCGTTTCCGCCGCTTTCATCTTCAACAACTACAACGCAGCTAACCAAACAAATACTCAAAAAAACATATCGGTTATCGATGACGAAGGCTACACAACCAACTTAACCTCGGTTCCCCAACGAATTATTTCACTTGCTCCTAGCAACACCCAAATCCTCTTTGCAGTAGGTGTTGGCGACAAAGTTGTTGGCGTAACGGACTACGACCATTACCCTTACAACTTCTCCGCCTGGATTGAAGCAGGCAACATGACAAGCATCGGAGGCTTCTCAACACCTAACAAAGAAACTATCGCATCACTGAACCCAGATCTGATTCTTGCCACACCCGTTAACGATCCAGATGTTGTCACGCTAAGAAACCTAGGCTATAACGTTCTGGTTCTCAACCCTAATGACGTCAACGGCATACTCAAAGACATTACAATGGTTGGTAAAGCAACAGGCGCAGACCAAAATGCGGCAACGTTAGTGAATTCTCTAAACAGTCAAATTAGCGCCATAGAAGCTAAAATAGCAGACGCTAACTTGCCTAAACCAAAAGTTTACTATGAAGTCTGGACTCCTCCACTGATGTCTGCTGGTGGTACTTCGTTCATAAATGATGTGATTGTGAAGGCTGGAGGAATTAACATCTTTGGGGACGAAAGCCAACAGTATCCTGTAATCAGTTCCGAGACAATTGTCCAAAAGAACCCTGATGTTATACTTCTGCCCTCTCAAATGGCAAACACAGGGGAAGCCCCATTCTATGGAACCATAGACGACGTTAAAGCGAGACCAGGCTGGAGTTCAATAAGCGCAATACAAAACGATCGCGTAATTATCGTTAGCGGGGACCTCTTCGCCGAAGCTGGACCACGAATCGGTGACCAAATTGCAGCTGCTGCCAAAGCGTTCTACCCAGAACTTTTTAATTCTCCCTAACCCTTTTTCTGTGTTAATATATGATGCAAGATAAAGTTAAAGAGAAATATTCCAAACGTTCGAAAAGATGGAAGCTAATTGTCTTACTTTTGATAGCGTTGCTTGCAGCCGTTGTGGTTCTTTGCCTAAATATAGGCTTCGCTCCGATCAACTTCTCAGATATCCTCACCATATTAGGCAAGCAAATTCCCTTTCTAAACCAGTATGTCAACTCCTCATCTATCACCACTGTTAACGAAGCAATAATTCTTCAAATCCGTCTACCCCGAATACTTGCAGGTGCTCTAGTTGGCGCCGGCTTAGCTGCAGCTGGAGTTATGTATCAAGGCGTCTTCAGAAACCCAATGGCTGACTCCTACCTTTTAGGGGCTTCAGCGGGAGCATCTTTCGGTTACACCTTAGCTGCATTATTTGCTGGCTCGCTAGTCCTCAATTTCTTTGGGCTTGGGATTTTTCAAATAGTTGCTTTTTTGGGTGCTGTTTTAACGGTTTTTCTTGTCTATTTCATGTCACGTGTAGGAAACAAGGTTCCGATAACTACGCTTCTGCTGTCTGGAATAGTTGTGAACATATTTATTTTGGCGTTGCAAACAGTTTTCGAATTACGCTCAGGCAAGGCGCTCATTGGTATTGTTGCCTGGATAGCTGGCGGATTCTCAAACATTACATGGACCCACATTTACGTTGTTTTTCCGTTCGTATTAACTGGAACGATCCTTGCATATTTCTTCACAAAAGACCTCAACATGCTTTCGATGGGTGATGACACCGCGCAACATTTGGGAGTTAACACGGAAAGAGTACGGCAAATTCTTCTACTCATAGGCTCTTTAATAACTGGAGCTGTAGTTTCTATCAGTGGGGTTATCGGATTTGTAGGTCTCATTATTCCTCACATGACACGACTTGTCATTGGACCTGACCACAGGATTCTTTTGCCTACCTCTGCAATTGTCGGAGCAATATTCCTTATACTCTGCGATTCTGTTGCGCGTGTAGCAACTGGGGCTTCTGAGTTGCCCGTCGGCGTCATAACTGCTTTGGCTGGAACCCCATTCTTTATCTATCTGCTAAGGAAAAGAAAAACAAGTTACTCACTGTAGGATGTAATGATTGGACATGGTATTACTTAGTGTCGATGGAGTCGAATGCCGCTATGGTTCAGTTAAAATCTTAGAGAATGTTAGCCTGTCTGTTAACGAAGGTGACTTCGTAGGTATTCTTGGACCAAACGGTTCAGGGAAAACTACGTTGCTAAAAAGCATCAGCAGAACCCTCAAACCCTACAAAGGCACAATACTTCTCGATAAAACCGACATTTACAGCATGAAAAGCGTTGACCTTGCAAAGCACATGGCCATCGTTCCTCAGGAAAGCAACATCGGCTTCAGCTTCACCGCCTTAGATATTGTTCTGATGGGTCGAAACCCCCACATGAAACGGTTCCAGATGGAATCAGAAAAAGATATGACCATTGTTAGAAAAGCGATGAACCGAACCAACACTTGGCATCTAGCGGATAGACCCATAAATGAGTTAAGCGGTGGAGAAAAACAACGAGTAGTCATCGCCCGTGCGTTAGCTCAGGAGCCGCAGGTTTTGTTGCTTGATGAACCCCTAACGCACTTGGATATGATAAACCAGTTAGAAATTATGGATTTAGTTAAGGAACTATGCGCCAAGGAACACTTGATTGTTTTGGCAGTTATTCACGACTTGAATTTGGCAGCACGCTACTGCACCTCTGCTATTCTTCTAAAAAATTCTAAGGTTTTTGCTGCAGGAACCCTCGAACAAGTTTTGACGAGTGAAAACATAAAGAGTGTCTTTCACGTTGACGCCATCGTCAAAAAAAGCCCAGTCACAAATTCACCTTACATCATTCCGCTGTCTCCTCAGAAACCTTCTTTGGAACGCAAATGCGCCATCCATCTTATCTGTGGAGCAGGCACTGGAACCTTGATAATGAAAGCTTTGGTCGACGAAGGTTACATAGTGACCGCTGGCGTACTTAACATGCTAGACACTGATTATGAGACAGCTGAACTCCTCAAAATCCCCACAATAAGCGAAGCACCTTTTTCGCCTATAACCGAACAAAGTAAGCGCGAAAATCTGGAAATGGTAAATAGAGCCGCTATTGTTGTCATAACTTCCGTTCCATTTGGCTACGGTAACCTTGCTAACTTAGAGGCTGCACTTGAAGCTGTTAATCAGGGCATCCGAACCTACGTTATCGATGAAGTGCCCATAGAAGGTCGAGATTTCACCGATGGCAAAGCAACCGCCATATTCGCGGATTTGAAAAAGCTTGGTGCCATATTTATCAAGCATGCCTCCGAGCTGCCGACGCTAGTTAACGCCACGCATGATTTAATTGAACTGCGTAAACGAGGGAACGTCGATATTCCAGGTCACATAAAAGAAGCTGCCAAAATATTTATGCGTCAGCGTCATCCCAAGGATGGAAATTAGTTGTCGCAAGTAGACCAGAAACTAGTTTTTGGCGCCGAAAAACGTGGCAAAAGATTAGACCACTTTATATGGTCTTGCACCCGAGCGTATCATGTAAAGCATGCATTTTCGCTCGGTGATGGAAAGCCTCTGCCAAACGAGCTTACCACCACTGAAGCAAAAGTTATGCTAAAGAAAGTAGCAGACTTCGGAGTCGATAACCTGTTCATTTCTGGCGCTGGCTGGACTGGCGAACCCCTGATGCGTGAGGACTTCATAGAGCTAATTCGCTACGTTGCAGAGTTAAAGTTGTCGCCTTACGTAAAAGTTACCGGTTGGCACTTTACCGAAAAAGTTGCAAAGGAACTTGCTGCAGCGAACTGTAAGGCTATTATCTGCTTTGCAGGGCTAAAGGAAACGGACGCTAAACTGCGTGGGGAAGGCGCATTTGACGATAGTATTAACGCTGTTAATTTATGCAAAGAATTTGATATTCCATTTGCCATAAGCGTTATCAACACAAAGTATGTTGCTAACCAAGTTTCAGCTTTAGTTAAGCTTGCCATGGATTTAGGAGCACGAAGCTTCCATCTTGCATCGCTAATTCCGCAACCGATAGACGTTGAAAACCAACTAAAGATTCTAGGTCCGCTGGAACCGACGCCACAACAAAGGGAAAATCAACTAAACGAAATCTACGAACTTAACAAGAAAATCCAGGACAAAATCCTCATAGTTCCATATGAAATGTTCAACAACCGCTTGCTGAAGACAAAGGAGCCATGGCGGGAATTAAGAAGCACATGCAGCATGTGCGACAACCTAACAAAATACGAGTGGTTAGAAATTCTAGAAGACGGAAAAGCCTATGCATGCGCCCCACTAAACTTAGAATTCGGCGATATAAGAACCGATAGCATTCAGCAAATCATGGATCGAATGCGCACATCCGAAAAAATTAGAACCTTGGCAGACCGCAATAACCTGAAGGGCAAATGTGGCGCCTGCGAGTTCAAAATTATCTGTGGTGGCTGCCGCGCCCGCGCTTACATCTATAGCAAAGGCAGCTTAAACCAGGACCCAGCATGTGTTTACCGCCCCGCACGGTTGGCAATTGATCAAAGGTTTAGATGGTGAGTTGACATGACAAAAAGTGCTAAGATGGATTCGCTTGATTTCCTTAGAAAACGAGCAGTAGAATTTGGTGCTGTAGAAGCAAAGATAATTCCCGTCGAAAGAATTGTCATCGAAGATCGTGTTGTTTTCAAATGCAAACTAGGCTGCGAAAAATACGGAAAAACCTTAGCATGCCCCCCTTATGCTCCCACACCAGAAGAATTTCGAAAAATCGTCAGCGAATACCATTATGCCATGTTCATGAAGTTCAAAACGCAGGTCGAAGGAGATTCAGAACTTATAAAGTACCTTTCCAAAGCTGATGACCCCTCTGTCTCCGCCGAGATGAAATTGAAAGTTGAAAAATTCTGGTCTGGCTGGGAGGATGAGATGAAAAAATTGCTTGAAATTGTTCATGAACTCGAAAAAACAGCTGCTAAAGACGGCTTTCTGCTTGCTGTAGGCTTGGTCTCTGGAGCATGTCATATATGCGAAAAATGCAACGTGGAAAAAGGAATCTGCATCCATCCAACGATGAAACGTTACTCAGAGGAAGGTGTCGGAGTTAATGTTAAAGCAACTGCGGAAAAAGCTGGCTTTAAGTTTACCTTGCCTTTTGAAAAGAATCCAGAAACCTTCGCTTTGCTCTTAATAGATTAGACAATTCTTTTGTTTGTATATCCGCTTGAACTTCAAGCAAATACAGGAAGCTTGAAAAGTGTATTCCAAGCCAAGCCTTATATAACCAAAAATTCAACTTCCATTCAAATTTAAAAGCAGGCCTACTGCATGAAATTGAATGTTGAAATCGAAAACATTAACGCTGAAATCAAAAACCAAACCCTCGTTATCTGGTCTAAAACGCCTTTGAAGATTCTTAGTTCTGCCCTTTTGAATGGTGGTTTGATTGAGGCGAATGGAATAATTAACGTCCAGGTTCCTGAAGGCTCTGGAAGCCACATGAACGATATGCACTGGAGCGGTCCCGAAGCTTTCTTGAAAAAAGTAGTGCAAGGGCTACAGCTGCCAAATGACAAAGTGGTCGGGTTAATGACTGCTGCCCAGATGAAAAACGTAGTTGCACTCACGGAAAAGTATGATGGCGTAACTTTGACAGTTTTTGTGACGGCTGGGGCCACTGTTGCGGTTACAGCTGGTGAACCGGCAGCTTCAAGGAGTAGTCAACTCCAAAAAATCGGCACTATAAACATCATAATACTTGTTGACGGTAACTTAACTGAAGGTTGCATGGTTGAAGCTGTTAAAACAGCTACCGAAGCAAAAACTGTTGCCATACGAGAATTAGATATTAGAAGTCGTTTTTCGGGCGACCTCGCCACCGGGACATTGACAGATAGCGTTGCAGTATGTTGCACCAAAAAAGGCGAACCAATACAGTATGCTGGAACCTTCACAATTCTGGGCGAGTTAATTGGGCGGTGTGTACGGGAGGGTGTGAAAACGGCCATTTACAAGCAAGAAAATATTTCGCCAAACCGACCTCTTGTTGAAAGGTTGACGGATAGATGTCTATCTCTTGAAACGGTTATTTCTCAGGTTTCTGATGGAATGATAACTAGTGAAAGCTCTGAGTTCCAGCAACTTCGGAAACAATTTGAATCGATCCTGTTTGATGGGAAAATCGCGTCGCTTGTTATCGCAGCTCTTAGACTTGATGAAGATTTAGCGAAAGGTTTAATCCCTAAAAAAACAGCTGACACGGTAGATCAAGTTTCGTTTGAGGCGATTGTTCAATCAGCGGTGAGGTGCTCTTCGGATGATTTTTCAGAATTTGCCTTCAACAAAATAAAGCCCGGAGACGAAGCGCAACTAGGTCCATTTTCAAAATGTGTCTTGCGAGCTGTCCTCAATAAAGCCTGCTCAAATAACACTTACTCTTTATGAGTATTACTTTTAAAGTATAGAAAAGTATTACTGTTCCATCAAATGGTATGCGTTACCTATGGATTTGTCAATAATCTTTATCCTTCTAACGGGAATAGGGTTAGGTTTCGCGCATTCGCTTGATCCAGACCATGTTGTTGCTGTTTCTACTTTATTATGCAATAATAAGAGTATCCGCAAATCCATCACTTCAGCAACTGTTTGGGGTGTTGGGCATTCAACGGTGCTGTTTATAATTGGATTACTTGTCCTCACTCTTAGCTTGGTAATTCCCCAATCCGTCCTCAGACTGTTCGATTCAGCCGCTGGAGTTTTGCTGATAATTCTCGGTGCACTTGTAATTAGACCGTTAATTGCCGAAAGAATCCGTCCTGACCAAATTAATCATGAACATACCCATTCCCACCCGCAATTGCATCCGCATTCACATCCACACGACCACACCAAAGATAACCATCATGGACATGCTCACTTGCGTAAGTCAGCGCTTACAGGCGCTCTGCAGGGACTCGGAGGCAGCGCCGCTTTAATGTTAGTAACATTATCAACTGTGAATTCAGTCGGGGTAGGTTTGGTTTTCATCTGTCTTTTTGGAGTGGGTGTAATCTTAGGTATGATTGGCATTGCCTGCTTAGTAGGCTCCGTTATAGCTTATACAGCGTCAAATCTTGAGAAAGTACACAAAATAATTAAAGCCTTAACAGGTTCAATAAGCATCGTTTTCGGCATCTTAATTATTGTCTATGCATTGCTTTAGTAGAGTTGTGATTGATTTTTTCTGGTTCATTCCAGTTTGGAAATTGTCATTTATTGGATTTTTTAAGAGCAGCAAAACAAAGAACAAAGAATGCAACTCCAAAACCTATTAGAACTAAAAGAGACCCCCATGGGAACGGTTGTCCAAGGGCGGAAGCTCGCAGACAAAGACAGGCATGGGTTAATGGCGATATAGAAAGGATGATGCTTAATGCTTCTGGAACTTGACTTAGGGAAAAGAAAGTACCGCTCAGAAAAGCCATAGGTAGAACAACCAGACTCATAAACAAAGTCATGTCCTGATGGGTCTTAGCTAACAAAGCAACAATTACACCCAAAAACGAAAATGCAAAACAAGTCACGACTAGACTTAGCGGAAAGAGCAAACTTACCGCAGGCAGAGGAGAAAAAACAAGGCATGCCAAAAGCAGAGCCGCTGAACTCAAAAGCCCACGAACCACCCCAATCAGAGCCTTACCTGTAATTATTGAAAAAGCACTAACCGGCGACATCAAAGTTTCATCAAAACACTTGAAGAATAAGCGATCCACATGAAGCTTCAACCCTGAAGTATTAAAAGCCGTTGTCATTGCCGTAAGCGCCAAGATTCCAGGAATAACAAATTGAAGATAACTAAAACCCTCAATACTAGCACCTCTTCCCAAGCCATACCCAAACGCCAAAAGATACAGAATAGGCGCAACCAACGTTAAAGCCATAGTTTTGCCCAAGTTGCGTCTTAGAAAACGCAGGTCAACCCACACGACAGCGTATATGTCTCGAAGAGTTTGCAGCACTTAACCTTCACCTACCTTCTTCCCTGTTAATTCAACAAACACATCTTCAAGGCTTGAATCACGAATTATAATAGTTCCAGCGTCGGAAGAAAGGCTCTGGACATAACGGGTGGCAGCCTCGCGATCAGCAAAATGTTCATAACGTGTAAAGGCACCATCAACGAGAACCTCAACGGTCACCATACCAACTGTTTGTCGCAGTTCCGAGGGCTTTCCCAACGCAATCAAGTGTCCTTGGTGAACGATGCCAACTCTTTGGCACAACGCTTCCGCTTCCTCGATGTAATGAGTAGTCAAAAAAATTGTTGTGCCGTTTCGACTTAAACTGCGAATCAAATCCCACATCCGCCGTCTAACCTGAACATCCAACCCTACTGTAGGTTCATCGAGGAAAAGCAATTTTGGCTTATGTATTAAAGCGCGAGCAATCATTGCAGCTTTCTTCATCCCCCCTGACAATTCTTCAACCATCTTTTCACTCTGATTGGCTAAACCAACAAATTCAAGGAGTTCAGCAACTCGTTGTTTGCGTTCGCTTGAGGAGATATGATGCAAGCGGGCATGAAGCTCCATGTTTTCCCTTAAGTTCAAGTCTAAATCAAACGTTAAGTGCTGCTGCACTACTCCAATTAGTTCTTTGACTTTCCCGGGTTCTTTTTCTACTTCAAATCCAGAAATCCAAATAGATCCTGAAGAGGGTTTAGTCAACGTAGTTAGAACACGTATAGTCGTCGTTTTACCCGCTCCGTTCGGTCCAAGAAAACCAAAGATTTCACCAGAATTTACACCGAGATTCAAATTTTCTACAGCACAAACATCATTGTACTTCTTTGTCAAGTTTCGGATCGTAATTACCTCTTCCAATGTACAGTAGCCCTCCTAATTGTTAGATTCAGATAACAACCCACCCTATAAATTCTAATAAAAAAGCTTCTGCAAAAATGCAAAAACTAAACCAGCAACTTCGGAAAAAAAGATTTTGCAGTAATTTCTAGAAAGAAAATCATTTTTTTCCTTACGCCGAAATATATGAGTCAAAGTGCAACAAACCATTTGACGTTCAATATCACAGTTTAATTTGTGCATTACAAACTGATACCCTTTCTTCGACTTCTGTAGTAAATTAAAAAAAGAGAATAGGTTGGTTTTTAGAGCCAACAATTTTTGCGGTTTGCTTAACTGGTTGCGAAAAGCGAATCAGCTAATGTTGGATTCACGTGGATTGCAGAGATAACTATTGCAGAGCCGCTTGAAGCAGTGTACGAATAGGTTTCAGCATGACCATCCCAGTTGACAAGGGCAGTTTGATAGTCAGCAAACGCTACGATATAAGACACATCGGTGTTGAAGTCGCTTGCAGTCCATGCTCCATCATTAATCTTTAGGAACGATGTTGCAGCTCCTAGGTCTATTACGTAGCTGTAGTTACCGGCAGCATCTATTATGTCCATTCGCATTACTTCAGTAGTGGTGTTGACGTTCTTAGCTGCAAAGTTGTAGTTTAATGCTACTCCGTTGGTAGTCTCGGTAACGCTGAACTGCAATGTTGATGCGTCAACTACGGTCGGCGCCTGAGTAGGTGAAGGCGTAGGTGTGGGAGTTGTTCCACCGTTTCCACCATTGTTCATCAGGACATATGCAGCGGCTCCAATGACAATAATGACGACTAAAACCGCAACGATTATGTATATTGTCTTTTTATTCATCGAATCACCAATTTCTGGCTCTCTCTTTAAATGAAATTAGATATAAGCTTTTCCAGTAAGCGCTAAGAAGCTTAAGAAAGACATATAAACTAACTAAAGTCATCGCTCAATTGAGATTTTGCTAACCCCAGATTCCTTCTCAAGAGTAATCACGTGGTCAGCTTTCGCTGCAAATGCTTCACTGTGTGTAACCGCGATGATTTGTTCGATGGCTTTAAAACGGCTGATGGCTTCAGCTAACCGCTCTATGCTACCGTCTTCGCTTCCCAAGTTCTCCGTGGGTTCATCAAGCATCAACATGCCCAAACCGTGTCCAGTCCTTGACTGCATAATAAGTTGCCCCAATCCCAATCGATAAGCAAAGGCTAAAAGCGTGCGTTCACCGCCTGAGAGGTTGCTGACTTCACGGTCCACACCCGATTCGCTCTTCACGTAAGGAGTGTAAGTTTCATCGATAACTACGTTAAGCATCGGTCCTTCTCCGCCGACCAAGCCGTCAAGCACCTGCTGAACATAGTTACGCAAAAGCTTCACAAACTCGCTTCTCAGTTTTGGTTGGATGCTGCGGTATGCGTCGCGGATGGCGCCAAGTACTCCGATGGTTCTGCGGATTTTTTCTATGCGCTCCATTTTTTCCTGTGCCAGGTTGATGCGTTCTTTGGTATCGTCTAAGCGTTGGCCGAGATCTTTTTTACGGTTCTCTTTGGTGCGTAAATCCGATTCTACAACATAGTATTGTCTAAAAACCTGTTCCCGCTTCGTTCTTGCAGCTTCAACGTCTTGAAGATTGAATTTGCTGATTTCAAACAGCACAACTTCCAGCTGTGAATGCAAATCGGCTTCAAATTTTTGTTTCTCTTCAAACTCGCCCAAAAGGTTAGACAGGTTGTTTTCCTCCTCGCTGATTCTAGCCTTCAAATCTCCTTCCCGTGTAACGCAGGTTTGCAATGCGGTGTATACTTCAGAAGCAGTTGCCTTGGTTTTCTGCATGTCCGAAACGTCGATTCTTAACTGATTAATCGTTTTTTCCCGCTCAAAGTTTTCCTGATGAATCCTCTGCATCAACCCAGTCTTGTATTCCCCAGATAAGGGTTGAACACAAAGAGGACATTTACTTTCCTGTGCAAGGTCCACAGCTCTTTTCTTATCGGTTTGCATACTTCGACTGGTTGCTTCTTGCTCAGCTTTCAAACTGCTGATTTTATCGTCAAACCCAGCCAAACAAGAACCCAACTGTTCCATGGGCAGACTAGCAGGTAGTCCTGCTTGTTCCAGTTTGCATTGGCACATTTTCATCTGAGATTCAAGCGAGTTTTGGCGTTGGCGAAGGTTATCCACGATGGTTTTTTTTCCTTCTATACGTTGGCTGAGCGAAGCCAAAGTGCCCGTCATGTTTTGAATGTTGGCGTTAAGTCTTGCTTCTTTGCGTTTAAGTTCTTCTACAGCGATTTTTTTATCTTCAAGATGCTTTAGTTTCAGGTTCGCTTCATCAAGCGCTCTCTTTGCAATCTGCCATTTTCTGCGTCGAATTCTCCAAATCCAACTCTAAGAGAGTGAATTCTTCGCTTGCTCTGTTGTATTCATTGCTGAGTTTTTCTAAGCCGTTAACATCCGCATCTTTCTGGAAAAAAGACAACTCGTTCTCGCAGTCTCGTTTAAAGGGACCGATATTATTCCAAGCAGCTTCGTAGTCAGATAAGCCGAACAATTCATCCAAACGCGTTTGCCTATCTCGAGGTTTAGCATCCAAAAGGTCTTTGAGGTGTTCTTGCCTAAACCAAACAATTTCGCGGTAAAGGTCCTTGTCAAGGCCAGTGATTGCTTTAAACTGTTCAGTTATGGCTTCTGTTTTCATGCTTGCAACCAGTCGCTCATCCTCGTAGAGTTTGAGTTGCTCAAAGTCTTGAATGATGCTTTTGCCCTTACGCTTCAAGCCGCGGATTAACTTGTAGCAGGCGCCGTTGTGGCTAAACTGCACAGTAACTCGGCACCAATCAGCATCTTCCCGCATCAGATACTCAAAACTTCTGCTCCCAATTGTGTCGCCGAACAACACAAAATCCACCGCGTACATGACACTGGATTTTCCACAGCCTACTCCGCCAACTAAACAGTTGAATCCATGGGTGAAAGGTACAGTAGATTTGACATGGCTTCGGATATTTTCCAGCTGCACGATTTCGATTTTCATTTCGCGAGCTCCTCAATGGTTTGCTTTACTTTTTCGTCTTGTTTTCGTGTTAAGGGTTCGATTAAGCTAAGGGCGCTTTTTGCGATTCTTTCAGCTTCCTCTTTTCCGTACCGTTCTGCAAAAATCTGGAGGAAGTACTCGAAGGCTTTAGTTTTAAGGTCCTTAAATCCGCTCTCAAAAATGGAACGCACAATCTCGTCTGAAACGGCGGTTTCCTTAAGCAGCACGATTGGGTGAACTAGTAGTGCTCTTTCGCCTGCTGCTCGGATTTTTGCTATGTCGATTTCGGTGCGGCTTGCTTCCATCGGCATTGTTCCCTTTAGGACAGGAATCACCACTGCACCTTCCTCGTCAGCATCCTTAACCATCTGTGTAGCTAGCTCGGTGATTTTGGCGGATTGCTTGCCAGAGAAATCTTGCTCCACGACGACAAATCTGCGGGGCGAAGCTAATTTGATTAATTCTGGTTCAACCTGACCTTTCCCGTTAACCATAACGTGGTAGAAACCTTTTAGATACTTGGCTTCACTGTAACTAACAGTTTCCGTACAGCCACTGTAAACTAAAACGCCATCTTTGAACTTGCCAAGATACCGTTCATGCACGTGTCCTGCCGCATAATAACAAAAGCCATTAGGCACCTCGTCAGGCAATATTTCGGCTTCAAAAGGTCCCTTCACGCTTGGCAAATCCAGTGCACCATGGAAAACAAAAATGTTGGCTAATTCAGTTTTTGGAGTTGGAGGATTGTCCGCTATAAATTTGGGAAGCGCCTCCTGGGTTTTATGCCTGTTATGGTAGGTTGGGATACCGTAAACGTAGCAGCAATCGGGTTTGCTCCAGCATGCTCCCTGGTGCCTTGGCAAATGAATGATTAATCCTGCGCTGTCAAGAGGATAGAGGATGGTGCTGGTTATGGTGTTTGGGGCGGAATCGTGAGAGCCATCAACCGTTAAAACGGGAATGCCTGCGTCTTTTAGACGCTTGAAACTTCGAATTGTGTTCTCCAAGGTATGGTTGGATGGTCTTGCCTGATGGAAAAGGTCGCCTGCGATAATCATGAAATCGGGTTTCAACTCAATTGTCCTATCCACGACTTCTTTGAATGCATTGTCAAAGTCTTGCCTTCTTGCTTCTAAACCATACTGCGAATATCCCAAGTGCAAGTCTGCAGCGTGAACAAAGCTAAACGGCTTCAAACTGGCGAGGCTCCTAAGTTTCCCCTGTGCTCTGATAGTTGGTTTGCTTGTTTTAAAGAGTTTATGTATGTTTGAGTTTAAGCTGGTTTTTTGCTTTTTGAGGGGAAAAATATAAACCACCATGTACAGTTTAGTGTGCAAGGCGCCAGACTAACATGAAATGTCAAGCATGTATGCAGGAAACTCTCCTTCCATTTCTTTGTCAACATTGCGGTGGTCAATTCTGCAGTTTACACCGTTTGCCAGAGAACCATGCATGCCCAAAAATCGACGTTGCGCGCGCCCAAAGGCAAGGGCAAGTACTAACGCCACAATCCTACAACTCTTACAATTACAGTTACGTTTTTGGACAAGATGCATACAAACGCAAACACCATATAATCTTTAGCCAAAAAGAAGTCAAACACATAACAATTGCAGCGTTGCTCGTAATCGGTATTGGCTTTTCCATCGGACTGTATGGGAATCTTTTTGGAGGCTTCTTTCCTGCTTGGACATGGGATGTCATGGCTGTTTTTGCCGTTGTTATGACTTCTTCTTTTCTGGTTCATGAAATAGCCCACAAAGTTATAGCTCAAAAGAAAGGTCTATGGGCTGAATTTCGCTTAACCACATGGGGCGCGATTTTAACTTTTGCCTCCATATTTTTGCCTTTCAGGATGATTGCTCCAGGTGCAATGATGATTGGCGGCTCAATACCCAGTGGCGAAGACATCCTGAAGATTTCGCTTGCTGGACCAATAACCAACATCATTTTTTCAAGTGCTCTTTTGGGGTTAGCGTTCACTTTAATGCCTAGTACATTTGCCATTATGTTGTTTTTGGCTGCTTACATCAACGCTTTTATGGCGGTTTTCAATCTGATCCCATTTGGGATTTTAGATGGCTACAAAATCTTCAGTTTTAATAAGAAGATTTGGGCTTTAGCCTTTACTGCAAGTGCCGCTTTAACCATCCTTACTTACCTGCAAACTTTCGGTTACTAGTTGCGAAAACGAAAACGCAGTCCTGAGGTCAACCCAAATTTATTGTCTTCTTTCGAAGAGCAAGTAATGTTTACAGTGTAATTGTATGTTCCACCCATTCCCGCTGTTGAATAAATGTGAAGTCGCTAATCTTGATCTTCCAATTCTTCAATTGCTTGACTCACAAAATCTTGGTGTTCAACTTTAATGCCTCGCCATTGTATCATTGTTTTAACCTCTTGAGCACTTGAGGCGTTCATTGGGAATTTTAAGAGGTTGCTAAAAAGGCTAGAAAACGAAAACCCAAAATAAAATGCTAAAAATCTAAACAGCGTTTAGATAAGTTCGATTGTGACGTGGACTTCTTCTGGAACACGGATACGCATGATTCGGCGCATTACGCGTTCTTCGGAGTCGATGTCGATTAAGCGTTTGTGTATGCGCATTTCCCATCGGTCCCACGTGGCTGTGCCTTCGCCTGATGGACCTTTAAGGACTGGAACTCGCAAGCGTTTGGTTGGTAGCGGTACTGGGCCGTTCATTTTTACGCC
Organism: Candidatus Bathyarchaeota archaeon; assembly: GCA_963770935.1. Lineage (GTDB taxonomy): Archaea > Thermoproteota > Bathyarchaeia > Bathyarchaeales > Bathycorpusculaceae > Bathycorpusculum. Next base: position 267,206 of record CAVYRJ010000008.1, on the reverse strand, counting down.
TGTTTTTGAGGCGATGCTTTTTAGTTCTCCACATACCTCTTCTAATTTACTGTAATCTGTGCTTGTGAGGCGTATTCTTGCTTTTCTGACCATACTTTTATGTCAAATCCCGTTTGTTGCAAACCATAGACACAATAGCCAAACATAAAAAGCTTTTGACCAACAAAAACAAGCTTACACAAAAAACTAAAGTGCCATTACAATGGGCTCAGGAAAAAACTATTGTTCCCGTATAGAAAAGCGGAAAAGCACAACTTTGAAGACCTTACTCTAAAAGACCTATTCCCCTCTATCCATGGGGCAGACTCAAATGTTGCTCGCCCTTCACTGTTAGAGTAAAGAAACGGCTTCAACTTAATGGCCAAAAATTGAGGGAAATAGAGGTGGGTTTTTTCATTATCGCTTCAATCTGTTGGGGCGTAAATGCTTCTTCTTCGCATTCTGGGCATCTTAACGCTTTCACGTTATGTAGTATAACACCGTCAACTTCGAAATCAAATTCTACCTCAACGTATTCAACGCAACAGGTTGGGCAAAGAAGCGCGTTTGCCTTCATAATATTTGACTTATTGGGTGAATTTTTTTCCAAGCTCTTCTGCCCAAGCTTCTGCCTTGGATAAATCGATGTTGTTGAAGATGGATTTGCCAAGGATTTTCATGCGTCCACCAAAAGCGTTCAAGCCTACGGGGTTAATGTTTGGGTAACGTGTTAAGGTGTTTTCGGCAAACTTTGCTTTTGCACTTTCGTAAGTTTTAGGGTCGCCTGCTTCGCCAGCTGAAACAAAAAACGCCACTCTTTTACCTTCAAATTTGTTTTCAAGGCATTTTAAGGCTTTATCGTAGACTTTGCCAGCTCTCACACCGCCGCCGATAACAAAGTTTTGGTACAGAGAGCAATTTATCATTTTCTGTTTTTCCAAGTCGACTAAGTCCACTTCCAACTGAAACTTTGAGCGAAGCACATCTGCGATTTTTCTAGCGTACTTCTTCTGTGGCGCCGCTTTTAGTTTGGTAGGCGATGAGGGTTTTGTTTGCGCTCATTTCTCTATTTGCTTCCTTTAGGTTCTTCAGACGCTGCCTTGGCGCCGCAGCTTTGACAGAAAACAGCGCCCGAAATGTTTTTGGATCCACAACTTGAGCAGACAACATTTCCTTGGGGGCTAGAAGCGGTTTTTTGCTGCGCGTTCTCGCTGACTTTCTTAAACGCTGCCTGCGTCTCTTTTGCAGCTAAAGTGAATGCCTTTTCAAGTTCAAGCCCCACTTGGTAGAAAGCATCCCGCAACTCGTCAGAGGGATACATAGCTTTGGCGTTTTTGCCTGCTTGAGTCTTTGTTCCACATTTATAACAGAAATATGCGTCATCATCTAATTTTGTTCCGCAGTTAGAGCAGTAAACCATCTTTTTTCACCAATTAGTATGCATGTAGGCTGTGAATTTAAGCATTTCAGAAACAGGAAAATAAAAATGAAGAAGGGAAGATTTGTCTTTTTTGCCTAATCTACGAGTTTTGCTCTGGCGTCTTCGATAAGTTTTGTTGTTTGTAGGCGCCATGGCTCAAAGTTCGCTGGTGTATCTGGGTATGTGTTGTAGTGTGCGCGTAAACCCTTCATCATCATAACGGTCAAGCGTAACCTGTTGAGGAATCCGACGCGGCGTAAGCCCCTGAAGACTCGTTTGGCGGTTTCTGTAATGTTAAGGTGGAAGTCATCGCCCATACCTGCTTTGAGCACATCGTCTTCTGTCATGAGCTTCTCGTTCATGCCGTAGTTTAGATCTGCGTCGCTGCAAGATAAGAGGAACATTTTGAAAATGTCAAGGGTGCCTTGTTTTTTGCCGTAGGTATCGATATATTTCTTGTTGTAGCCCCAGAGTGCTTCTTTAGTGGGTTCGCCTTTGTTTAGTGCTTCAACGATTTGTTGTCCTGCAAAGTAACCGCTTAGCATTGAAGGTCCTATGCCGCCGCCATGAATCGGGTTAACTAACGAAGCAGCATCGCCAACTAACATGACACCGTTTGAAACCATGTTGTCTAAAGGTCTGCGGACTGGATCAAACCATGAGCCCGCAGTTAAAACCAAGGAGCCATCAAAGATCGGTTTCTTGAAAGCAGTCTCGTAGAGTTGCTGTTTGGGATTAGGGTAGTTGTTGCGCATGCAGATGCCTAAGCCGACGTTTACTCGTGCTCCGCCTTTGGGGAAAATCCATATGTAACCGCCTGGTGAAGCTTTTTGGTTAAGGTAAATTTCGCAGAAACGGGTGTTTTCGGTTTCCTGTTTTAGTTGACGGATTTCTCGGTAGCATGCTTCGACGTCTTGGTTTGCTATGTCGCGGTCTATGCCCATTTCCGCTGGTAATTGTTTGCGTACCATGCCGAAGTAGCCGCTGGCGTCAACCACAACTTTGCTTCGAAGTTCAGAAACCTTGCCTGTTTTCATGTTTTTTGCAGTGATTCCTGCTACTGCAGCCTTCTCAATGATGGGTGCGCGGAAGTTCATGTTGTCTTGGAGGATTGCGCCTTTTTCAGTGGCTTTGTTTAAGAGCCATTGCCCGAATAGACGTCTGTTGAGTAGGTAGCCGATGAAGTCTTTGTCGGCAATGGTGAAAACAGTGTTTTCGTCGGGAGAGTAAATTTTTATGCCGTCGATTTTTGCTTCTAACTCGCCGCCCGTGGGTTTCTCAAGTCCCAGGAATTTTAGGTGGTGCTCGCCTAGGGCATCGCCGCAGACTTTTTCTCCGATTTCTTCGCGTTTTTTCTTTTCAATTAAGCATACTTTTAAGCCTTTTTCAGCGATGGTTTTTGCTGCAAGGCAGCCTGCTGTTCCTGCGCCAACGACTATGACGTCATATTTTTCCAAGTGATTGATCCTCCACTATTAACTTTACTTTGTATACCTTGTTGTATATGTAAAGCTTAATAAATAATGAAGTAAGCAAAACCACACCGAGTGTAAAGTACATGAGTGCTCCTTTAACTTTAAGTGCAGAATTCCGTAAACTCGTCGAAGCCCGTATGAACCAAGTTCTAAAAGGCGTGGAAGAAACCTTCAACCAAATAATAGAAAAACAAAAAATCACCCCAACCGAACTCAAAGACGAACTAGAAAGTCTCCAAGAAAGCTTTAACTTCCTGTTCCAAAAATGGAGTCTCGAAATCCTCTACACACTAATGCTCAAAGATGCAATCGGCTTTGGCGAAATAAAAAAAACTCTGACCGTCAACTCAAGAACGCTCTCAGACAAACTCAAAATGCTGCAAACCCACGGTTACATAACAAGAAACATCACAGCTGGACCGCCCCTGCGGGTGGAGTACGCTCTAACTGCTAAGGGAAAAAACACGGTGCTTCTGGCTTTGCCTTTGCTTTACTATTCCAGTTCAGCCTAAGGTTTTGGCTGGTTTTTCCTGAATGTTTGAGGAAGGCTCGTGGACTCTTTTACGGTCTCGAAAACCATGCATGTCAACGTTTTATCTAATCCCTTAATCAACCGCAACTTGTCGACCACAAACTTGCCGACTGCTTCCACGTTTTCGGCACGCAACTTTACGAGTAAATCCCAATCGCCAGTGATTATGTGGACTTCTTGTACTTCTTGGAATCGAGCGATTTCTTCTGCTACCTGTCTTTGAGAAATTGGTGTTTCGTCTTCGTTTTTTGCTCTGTAAGAAACCGCGGCTAAGATGAATGCTGCTGTTCCGAGGTTGAGTTTTTCTGCGGAGAGGATTGCTCGGTACTGTTTTATTATTCCCATTTCTTCCATGCGTTTGGTTTTGGCGAAGACTGTGGTGATAGGGGTGCTGATTTTTTTGGCTATTTGGTTGGCGGTAAGTTTGCTGTTTTCTTGGATGAGTGTTAGAATCGCAAGGTCTTTTTCGTCTAATTTTATGCTCATATGTAATTATTACAGGTTTCAAGTATAAAAACTTGCATTAATTGTAAATTATCTATGTTTTTATTATAAAAAATTTATTACCTACCCTGCACAGAGTACACAAAACCAGATTTACAGTGACCTAAATTGCCAAAACAAGAATTAATCGAAATGCCAAAACCGTTAGACCAACTGACAGTAACGGAAATGGAAAGAAAAGCCTGCATAGGCAAAATCATGACTTATACCCTAAGAAGCCTCTCAACAACTTTTGTTAACAAAGGCTTCCAATGGCTTCTGCCCGTGGCGCTAAGCCAAAGCACTGACCCTCTCTGGCCAGACCCAGGTGCATCCATTGAGAAAAGAATCGAAGTAGACATATACGGAAAACCAGTCCGTACCACCGCCAGCATGATTATCCATAAACTCGTCGCAGCTTCAACCGCCTACCCCAAACTATTCATACTCTCACCCAACATACGCATCGAAAAAGCTGAACGCGCTAAAACAGGCAAACACATCTACGAGTTCACACAACTGGACTTTGAAGCCCGCGATGCTACCTCAAAAGACGTTTTCGCATTGGTTGAAGAAGCTATAAGCACTTTAGTTAAAGATTTAAAACGTGAAATGAAGAGCGAATTAACAACTCTTTGTCGCTGTGACACCCTAAAAGCGCCCAAGACGCCCTTTAAAATCTACGACCGCGTAGACCTTGAAGCTAAATACGGTGGTGACTGGGAAGCAGGTTTATCCCAAGAAATAACCGAGCCTGTTTGGGTCACAAACATTCCTCGGGAATTTTATGACTTTGAAGACTTCAAGACAGGCAAATGGGACAACTATGACCTGTTCATGCCGCAGTTCGGCGAGGTTCTCTCAGGCGCTAAACGCGAATGGGAATACTCCAAGATTTCCAAGAAGATTGAGCGCGACCAAGTTAAGAAAGAAAACTATGCTTTAGTCTTGAAAATGGCAAAAGAAGGCAGACTTAAACCAACTGCTGGCGGAGGTATAGGAATGGAACGTTTAGTCGGTTGGATTGCAGGCGTAAAACACATCGCTGAAACCCAACCATTCCCCCGTGTACCAGGAACCGTTAACGAACTCTAAGGAAATGATGAAACCTATGAATCCATACCTTGAAGCCTTACAATCCAAACTAAGCTCCAAAGACTTCCAAAAACTAAGCGCCATAGACAACCCCAACGTCCATGAGTTTATCGCCAAAGAAAGCGACCTCTGCCACGCCGAAAAAATCTTCATCTGCAGCGACTCAGCTGAAGACATCGCACATGTTCGAAAACAAGCAGTTGCCTATGGAGAAGAAAAAGCCATCCTAACCATGCCTGGACACACAGTTCACTTTGATGGCGAACAAGACCAAGGAAGAGACCGCCAAAACACCAAATACCTCGTAGCAAAAGGTGTTAGCTTATCTAAAGCTCTCAACCAGATGGATCGCCAAGAGGGTCTGGCCGAAGTTAGAGGGTTGCTACGGGATTCTATGGTTGGCAAAACGATGATTGTCCGCTTTATCTCGTTGGGGCCAGCTGACTCGATCTTTACGATTTTGGGATTACAATGCACTGACTCATGGTATGTAGCGCACTCGGAAGATTTGCTCTACCGTCCTGGCTATGAACAATTCGTGAAGGCAGGACCAAAAAGCGACTTCCTACGTGTCCTTCACTCTTCCGGAAAAGTAAACGAGGACATGGTCAGCGTAGATTACAGTAAAAAACGCATCTACATAGACCACATGGACAACACCATCTACAGCGTCAACACACAGTACGCAGGAAACTCGGTAGGCTTCAAAAAACTTGCCTTCCGCTTGGCAATCCGCAAAGCCAGCAGCGAAGGATGGCTAGCTGAACACATGCTGCTCATGGGTGTGTTTGGTCCAAACGGACGCAAAACCTACTTTGCAGGAGCTTTCCCAAGTGCATGCGGCAAAACCTCAACAGCTATGCTTCCAGGCGAAACAATCCTTGGCGACGACATAGCCTACATCCGAGACATCGACTCTGCCGCACGAGCAGTCAATGTTGAATCAGGCATCTTTGGCATTATACAGGACGTAAACCCAAAAGACGATGCCCTAATCTATAAAGTGCTAACTTCTCAGGGAGAAATAATCTTCTCTAACATTCTGGTGAAAGACGGCAAACCTTACTGGCTTGGCATGGGAAAAGAACTGCCTAAAGAAGGCTTAAACTACACTGGCACATGGTACGAAGGCAAAAAAGACGAAAATGGCAACGACGTTCCAGCCGCCCACAAAAACGCACGTTACGCAGTAGCACTAAAAGCCTTGGAGAACGTTGACCCTGAACTTGATAATCCTAAAGGTGTGGAATTAGGCGGCATAATGTACGGCGGACGCGACGTTAAAGCTTACGTGCCTGTTCAGCAAAGCTTCAGCTGGGACCACGGTATAGTCGCTTACGGTGCCTCGCTTGAAACCGAAACCACATTTGCAACCATCGGCAAAGAAGGCGTTCCTGAAATAAACATGATGAGCATCCAAGACTTCATCTCGATACCCATGGGCAAAAACGTCCACAACAACTTGGATTTCGGGCGAAAACTCAAAAAGCAACCAATTGTTTTCGGCGTCAACTACTTCCTGAAGGAAGTTGGCAACGGCAAATACCTTAACAGTCCACAGGATAAGCATGTTTGGATAAAATGGATGGAACTACGTGTACACCACGAAGTCGAAGCCATAAAAACCCCAACAGGATACATACCAAAATACGAGGATCTCCATAAACTCTTCAAACAGGTGCTAAACAAAAACTACGCTAAAGAAGACTACATCAAACAATTCACTATCCGCGTGCCAGAAAACCTAGCAAAAATCGAAAGGGTGCAAAGATTCTACCAAGAAAACGTAACTGATACGCCGCTGGAAATGTTCGGCATCCTTTACCTGCAGCGTGAACGTCTGCTCCAAGCCAAAGAGAAGTATGGCGATTACATTTCACCTGAAAACTTTGAAAAAGAAGCAGAAGCCTAAACGAAAGTGGTGAACAAATCAGTATTTTTTTCCTTTTTTTGCGTCAACCTTTTAAATGGATTCCGCATACTGAATAGAAATTCATAATCGTTATTTAATAAAAACGGTCAATGAAAAACTATAGCAAATGAAGTGAAGGAATATGATGATGAAAAAACTGGACAAAAAAGCCTCGATGTACAAGATAAACTTGGCTAGCGATGATGGCTCGTTCCAGTGCCCCAAATGCGGCTTGTCGATATCGCCCGATGATGATTCGGAAGAGAACTACCAGATCTTAGATACAAAACTAGTCAACGGCGAGCTTGTTGAATTAATTGTTTGCTGCGGCAAATGCGGAAGCGCTATTGAAGTTAGTATTTAAAATTTATTTTTCAGATTTAAACTAAACTTTTGCTTTTATAGATTGAGATTAACAGGGAAAATGCTTATTTTATCAACAGCGTATTTGCATGTTGATTTGTATGATAGTTGAAACCTTCACCGTCGGCATGTTATCCACTAACTGTTACCTTGCAAGCTCCAAAGAGACAAAAGAAGCAATTCTGCTTGATCCAGGGCTGGATTTTTCAGCCGAAGCCAAACCTATTCTAGGCTCCATATCCACTGGGAAGTTAACGGTGAAATATATCGTTAACACACATGGACACGACGACCACATCAAGGGAAACGTGCTTTTTCAACAAAAACTAAACGTTCCCATCTGTATCCACTCGCTTGATGAACATTTCATAGAAGGCACAGAAAAAAATAAGTTTCCACGCAACGTATCGTTGGAAAATGGCAGCATAGTCAAGTTTGGCGGTGAAAATCTCAAAGTTCTGCATACGCCTGGGCACACTCCTGGTAGCATATGTCTTGTTGGAGAAAAACTTGTTTTTACAGGCGACACGCTGTTTGCTGGCGGAATCGGCAGGACAGATTTTCCAGGCGGCTCAATGAACGAGATGAGGCGATCTCTGGAAAAACTAACAAGTTTGTCCGATTCGCTTCTGGTTTATCCTGGACACGGCGAGACCTCGATGATTGGGGAAGAAAAACGAATGTAACCCCTTCTTGGGCCGAAGAAGCAAAGATTTGCTGTTTTAGTATGTGCTTGGGTTTCGGCTAAGTTCTTGCAGTGCTCTTAGCCGCTTGATTATATTTGGATGAGTTGACAAGATTTCTACGAATTTGTCGGCTGACGTGGGATTTTTTGCAAGTGTTTCTCTTAACAGGTCGTATTTGTTGGTAACTCTGTTTGCATGAAGCTCATTTGAGTCTGCAGCTGCGCGGTCTGGATCTGAGATGAAGAGGGCTTTGAAGGAGCTGGGGCTTTTCTGCTGTTCTTTATTGGGCTTATTTGTTCGTTTACTTTCCTGCACGATTGTTACAAGCCCAGTGGAAAGTTTCTCAGCGCCATTTTCCACAACTGCAGCGCTGTGTCTGTCGGCGTAGTATTCACGTAAGCGGCTTAGGTAAAGCGTGAACAAGGTTAGTACCCAAGAGAAAGCCATGAAAGCAATGCCGATTAACGCGTTGTTTCCGCCTTCGTTTTTGCGTTGTCCTCCCCCGCCGAACATGCCTGAGAGCATAAGCGAGTAGCCAATGTAGTAGAACAACGCTGGCAAGAACGAAACAACCATCATAACCTGAACGTCCCGATGCTTTAAATGTCCTAATTCGTGCCCTATGACTGCTTCAACCTCTCCGTCGTCAAGGTTCTTCAAGAGCCCCTGGGTTACGGCAACTCGACTACCGGTTAAAGGTGAACCATATGCGAATGCGTTGGGCAGTGGGATTTGTGATAGCATAAGTTTTGGTTTGGCGATACCACTTTTTCGGCTTAGGTCGCTAACCATCTGGTGAACTTGGAGGTTTTCGTTCTGGGGCATTTCTTTAACTTTGTAAATCAAGCCCACAAGGTAAGGAGACAGAAGCCATTGGGCGATGTTGAATACTACTACGAATGCTCCTATGGTTAAGAGGCTAAAGCCTATTCCAGCCCATGTTAAGATAACTACGAAAACAAGGGTGGTTAAGCCAAAGATTGCGGCTAGAGTTGCCGCCATAGAAAGTCTGAGTTTCCAAGCGTTCATGCTTTGTCCCTGTCTAATTCTTCAATGTGTCTTTATGGGCGCTTATAACTTTTATGTGCTTGCCGATAAGCATATACCCTTAAAACAATCATAGCAGAAATGTCACTTGGCATTTGCTACCATGATTAGCCTTGGCGAATTAGGGCTAAAGTCTTCCTCTTCATAGTCGCCATATACCTGATTCACAGAGAAACCTGTCTTCTCCAACAAACCCTCCAACTGATCCCGCTCATACAAGCGAACAGTATGTTCAAAAACCGCTAATTGCCCGCTTGCCTTTTCTCGAATGGTCCACAAATCGCAAAGCAAATCGCCCTTTTTGCTTATTGTTCGTTTTTGTTGTAGAAAAAAGCTGGGATATTCTTTCAATTTGGATGATTGTTTTTCGTTTCTGTATTTGATGAATTAAACCTTCTCGATTAAAAACATCGACAACAAAAACTCCCTGGTGAAATAGTACCCTTTGAACTTCAGCCAAACTAAATCTATCATCTTTCTCGGACAGCAAGTACCCAAAACTCGTATCTATGCTTATTGCAGCCGCAAACGCTTCATCCTTGAAGGGCAAATGTTGCATATCACCTAAAACCACTGCAACCTTGCTGGAACGCTGCTTGGCAATCCTGAGAAGGTTCACAGAAACATCCAAGCCCACCATGCCATATCCTTCTTGGCTTAGAGGAATCGAGTGCCTTCCCGTTCCACAAGCAATATCCAAAACGTATCCATCTGACCTGAGATGGGTTTTCAGGAATTGCAGTTGCTTTTCCGTTTGGCTTTTGTCCGCGATTTCCGCCCAATAAACGCCCATTTCATCAAAAACGTTCGCCATTAGCTTCACCCCGTTTTTCCTATCAAATAATTAACCATTAGGATGGCACAAATTTAGCGGTTTGGTTTCGAGCCGCTTAAATAGCTACATGGCTTACTTTTCTAATCCACTGGAGAAAAAGCCTTGACTGAGAAGCAGGAGTGGCAGCACCTCTACATGCTCCTAAAACTCGCGGAGATGGGTGCTTTTCGGCGAATTGCCAAGATTTCAACCGAGTACTTAGCGAAAAAGCTTGGGATTTCCCAGCAGACTGCATCCCGCTACCTAATCGAGCTTGAACGCAAAGGCTGGATACAACGCAACATAACTCCTGATGGCAGCCTAATCAACATCGAAGAGCACAGGAACACGAGAGTTGCAGAAATTGTATTCGGGTATAAAGGTTTTGATGGAGAAATCTTATCCGCCTTCAGTGACGTTGGAAGGAACAGTTTTTACAGGTTTGGGTGAAGGTGCCTACTATATGGGAAAAGATTATTATCGAAAGCAGATTGTTGAGAAATTGGGTTTTGAACCTTACCCAGGCACACTTAACCTGAAGTTGTTATCGGATTATGATATTAAGACACGTTTGGAACTGGACGCTTATCCAGCGATTGAGGTTAAAGGCTTTCAAAATGAGGACCGCACTTTTGGATTGGTAAAATGTTATCCAGCCATTATTGGCACTGAGGTTAAAGGAGCCTTAGTAACGGCGTTGCGGAGCCATTATGATGCTTCAGTTTTAGAAATCATTGCGCCTGTTTGCCTAAGAAAAGCATTGTGTCTTAAAGATGGCACCAAAGTAAAAGTTGAAGTCTACACTCAACCAAGCTAAAAAGGCATGGCAACAGAATACGACTGTCTAATCTTTTCCTGATGGTCTGGTTTGCGGGTTGCTGCAATTAAGTAGCCGACAATTAGACCGAACCCCAGTCCTCCTAGATGCGCTAAGATGTTGACGTTTTCCCCGGTGTTGATAAAGAATAGGAAGAACGCATAAACTAAGTGCACCCAGAATAGATTGCCGAACTGAACGCCTACCATAAATGACGCAGGCCCCAAACATTGCGAAAATCGCTCCTGAAGCTCCAACTGAAACAAAGAGTGGTCCGAACACTAAAGAAAGGACATTGCCGACTAAGCCACCAACGAGATAGATTGCGAGGAATTCTGGAAGCGAAAACATTTCTTCTCCCCGCAAACCGAAAATCAATAGAAAGAGCATGTTGCCGACAAGGTGAACTATCGAGGCGTGGATGAATATGGATGTGAACAGTTGCCAGTAGGCACCTTGGAAAACATACAGGTTAACTTGTCCCCACTGGTACACGACGCTGTCGGGTGTGGTGAATGCGTTTCCGCCGACGATTGCACCGTAAATGTAGATAGCTACGTTTAATGCGATTAGAATGTATGTTGGCTTGTATTTCTCGCAACCCATAAATGTGCAACCGTTATTTGCCGAGTTTGTCGATTATTTTCTGTTTAATCTTAGACGAGCTATCTAAAGCATTCTCCCCATACTTGCCAATCCTCACAACCGAAACAGGCAGTTTATGGGCTTCAATGTACTCTTTGACTTCCCTCTCCATCTCCGTTTGGTCATAGCCCAACGCGATAAAATCCGGCTTAATTTTTTCTATAACTTCGCCGATTTCAAGACCTTCATAACCAAGAACAGCTTCATCAACTACCCTAAGCGATTCAACCAGGGCACAACGTTGGTCCTCAGTCATAATTGGTTTTCTGCCCTTAGTTTTTTCTATTGTGCTGTCCCTTGCAACAATGACGATTAGTTTTGCGTTTTTTCCGCCTGCCCTTTTGGCATCTTCCAAAAACCTCACGTGACCAAGATGAAGCAGGTCAAAAACGCCTGATGCTAAGACAATTTTTTTTCTTGGTTTGTTGGCCATTCAAAGTTCACTGCGCCCAATAATCTTAAAGCATCAAGTAGCCCTTCGCAGTAAGCTACTGAGGTTAAACTTGTTTCAAGGTTGCCTTGAGCCTTATAATACTTTGCATCCTCCAAGTAATCAGCTGCCCACCCTAAAACATGCGCCACCGACTCCTCTGTTAGGTTAATTGGGGTTTGGGTTCGCTTAATTTCCTTAAAAACTCTTTCAGCCATCGAAATGTACTTCGCATGTCAATGTTTCGAGGCTTATTTGTCTAGCCTCCTAAAACTGGTTGGCGCACCCCCAAAAGCAATCAACGAATCAACCTCCATAAAATGCAAGTCCCCTGGAAAAATCAGACTGAAAGGCGGTTCCCCGAAATCAAAATTTTCCAAGTCTTTAACGAAATCGGCTTTTATGGTGGCATTATTACCTCCTGCTCTTGCTATTCCAACCGCAACCGTATCTTGTGAAATCACGCCCAGCTTCTTTTTTTCTTCAACTTCCCTTAGCATCTTGAGGGCTTGGTTAATTGATAGGAAGAGTTTTTCTTTAGCCTTTAAATCTAACAGGCAAAGCGTATGTAAACCAAGTTTCTTGTTTTGAACAATAACGTTATAGGGAGTTTCAGAAAAGTTTTCGGGAAATGGCACAGTAACGGTTTTTCCGAATTTGTAATTATGCAAACCCGATAAGCTGATTATTGCTGACATAATAGAAGTTCCATGAATTATTCGCGTTTTTATCCCCTGTTTTTTCGCATCGATCCGCAAGGTGACATGAGTTGTAGCGATGAAAGGGTCACCTGGAACAAGAAGCACGGTCTTGCCAACTTTGGCGGCTTGGAGTATTAGGGTTCCGTTCTCTTCTTCCAAGTCAAATCTGGATACCACTTGAATTTTTTTGCCGCACAAAGTCTCAAATCGCTGCAGGCTAAAGTCAGGCATGAGGCTTGTGTATGTTTCCATGAAAACCGCGTCCGCACTCTTGGTTTCTTCTAAGCCTTTGACCGTGATACCTTTCTCGTCGTTTAAGCCTAAACCTATGAAGATAAGTTCATTCAACTGTGAGCCCTTGTAGAGTAATTGAGGGTTTAAACTTAAACTTATTTTTCTTTAATATCGCCGTTTTCAACTAAAAGGTTGTAGTAGTACCTGCATGTTCCGGATGTGAGTCCGTGGCGTTCGCAAAAGACTGCTAGAACCTTCTCAACTGGTTGATCTGGAGCTTTTTCTTTTACCATTTCTCTTAATTCTTGAATTTTGTGTTTGTCTAACTTGTCGCTCAACAAAAATCTCCTCGTTTTCATTGTATCATTGTTTTGCTTTCTCAAAAACCCTTTTACTGATAAGTCTTTAGGATGGAACATCCGACCAAACATTTATATGATTTACGTTAAAGAGAAACCATGGAATTTCGCGGCGTAGCGAAGGAATAAGCCAAATGAAGCCCATCAAGAGCCTAATTAGGGATAACGTTAAAAATCTTAAGCCCTGTGTTCACGGCGCAGAGGTTTTAGGTGCCGCAGAAGAAAGTGGGCTTTTACCGCAAAACATTTTGGATTTTAGTTCCAGCGTCAATCCGTTGGGTCCGTCAAAAAAAGCGCTTGATGCTGCCAGAGGAGCCTTCAACCAAATTGCGGCTTATCCAGACTCAAACTCCAACGAGCTAAGGCAAGTTATTGCAAGTCATTTTGGCATGAATAAGGGCAATATAATAGTGGGCAATGGCTCCACCGAACTTATGTACCTATTCGCTGAGGTTTTCGTGAAAAAAGGTGACAGGACGGTTATGCCAGCGCCGACATTTGGCGAATACGCTAGTGCTGTATGCAAAACTGGAGAAATAACAAAATTCGTCAAGCTGGGCAAAACCTTCATGATTGAGCCAGAAGTGTTCAAACGTGAGATGGCTGGTGCCAAACTTGTTTTCCTTTGTAACCCCAACAACCCGACCAGTATGCTCATTTCCCAAGAAATCTTGGAAGAAATAATTGAGACAACGCTGGCGCAGGATACGCTTGTTTTCCTCGACGAAGACTTTCTGGAGTTTGTTGACAACGAAAAATCTCTTTCAATGATCAACAAAATTAACAAATATCCCAACTTGTTCATCTTGCGGTCTTTTACAAAAATTTTTGGCTTAACTGGCTTGCGAGTTGGCTATGGGCTTGCTAACCCCGAAATCATAAATGTGCTTTCAAGCGCCAAGATTCCTTGGAATGTTAACTGTATAGCACAGGCTGCTGCGGTTGCTGCATTAAATGATGAAAAACACTTGCGAGTTACCGTTGAGCTTATCCAAAAAGAGAAGGCATGGTTAATTGGGGAATTTGGAAAATTTGTCGGATTCAAATTTATTGCACCTGACGCCAACTTTTTTTTCATCGACGTTCGCAAGTCAGGCTTCACGGCAGCCGAGTTAAAGAGCAAAATGCTAAAGCAAGGTATTCTGATTCGCGATTGCACCTCCTTTATGGGGCTCGATGAGTTTTACATTCGGGTTGCCGTAAAAACACACCAGGAAAATGAGCGGATGATTAACGCATTCAGACAGTTAGTAAAGCAATCTGAGTCGTGACCTATGTTTTGGTTTGACGTTTCTTTGTTTGTCGATTCCGCTCTCATCTTCACATTAGCCTTTTTGATTGATTTGTTCTTGGGCGAGTACCCTGATAGAATTCACCCAACTATAGGCATCGGAAAAATAATCACCTACCTGAAGCGCAAAGCCAAAAACCCAAATCCAAAAGTGGAAAAAGCAAACGGCGTCTTAATGGCATTGGTTATAATTCTGATTGTTGCGCTCCCCGTTTTTGCACTGCTTTTCTGGCTCAGAACTCTTCCATACGGAGAATATCCTCTACATTGTTATAGGTGCAATCCTGTTCAAAGCAACGTTCGCCATTTCAGGCATGGGACAATATACAAAACCCATTGCTAAAGCATTGAAACGGAACGATTTAGCTGCTGCGAGGAAATGGTTGCCCTACATTGTCCGACGTGACCCAAACACCCTTAATGAACGCCAAATTATTTCAGCATCCGTCGAATCCATCGCTGAAAGCACCACTGATGGCATAACCGCTCCGTTCTTCTTTTTTGCGTTGTTTGGAGTTCCAGGTGCTTTTGCTTATCGTGTAATCAACACTTTGGATTCGATGGTTGGCTACAAGAACGCTGAATTCAAGAATATTGGCTGGTTCTCAGCTAAAATGGATACGATAACTAACTACGTTCCCGCTAGGTTGACTGCTTACTTGATGGTTGCAGCATCGTTTATTCTGCGTGAAGACTGGCGAGAGTCCTATCGCATTCTCCAACGTGACAAACACAAAACTGCAAGCCCAAACGCGGGCTACACCATCTCCGCCATGGCAGGAGCCTTAAACATACAACTTGAAAAACAAGGTTACTACACCCTTGGTGATGACCATGGGATTTCACCTGAAGACATTCCGAAGGCTTTACGGGTGATGACGGTAACTGCTGCTCTATTTGGGTTAGTTGTTGTGGTGCCCATTTTTGCTTTACGCATCTATGTCGCAGGACTCTAGCGTTCGGAGTTGACTATTACCCCTTAAGGGGGTCTCAACAAATGCACAGTTTTACTTGCTATCCATTGTTTAAGATAATTTTTAATGAAATGTGATTGTGGCATAGGTCATCACTCTATATCGAATTATTTGGAAAGGGTTGACTTTCTAAGAGTCAAAAATACGATGTGGGTTTTTATTCTGGGTTGGCATCAATGTATAGGCATCATAAAGAGGCATAATGGTTTGAATGGGAAACCGCTCGTCAGTATAATCAGCGCAGGCATGTCCAAATTCGGCAAACGTGATGGTCTACTTGCAAGAGAAATTTTCAGCGAGGCGGCAAGTGAAGCGTTCAGTCGCTGCCCCAAATTGGAACCGAAACGCGACATTAAAGCCCTCTTTATCGGGCACATGGGTGAAGCCTACGAACATCAAGGGCACACTGGTAGCGCAATTGCGGATTGGGCTGGTCTTGTCGGAATTCCAGCAACGCGCACAGAGGCAGCGTGTGGTTCTTCCGGCGTTGCTTTACGTTCAGGCATTTACGCGGTCATGTCTGGGCTAGCAGATGTGGTGGTAGTAGGCGGTGTAGAGAAGATGACGCATCGCACTACAGCTGAAGTTACCGAGTACTTGGCTATGGCATCCGATTATCCTTTTGAACAGTTTCATGGCATCACTTTCCCAGGGTTGTTTGCGTTGATGGCGACTGCCCACATGCACACTTACGGCACTACGGAGAAGCAGATTGCCTTGGTAGCGGTCAAAAACCATTACCATGGCAGTCTCAACCCGAAGGCCCATATGCAAAAAGAAATCACCTTGGAAACCGTTATGGCTTCCCGTTACGTAGCTTGGCCTCTTAAACTCTACGATTGCTCACTCATAACTGACGGCGCAAGCTGCATAATCTTAACCAAACCCGAGTTGGCAAGCAAATTCACTGACCAACCAGTCCATATTGTTGGTAGCGGACAAGCCAGTGACACCATCGGATTATACGAACGAGAAAGCTTCACCTCACTAAACGCAACAAAGATAGCGGCGAAAACAGCCTATGAAATGGCTCAAGTGACACCACAACAGGTAAACTTGGCTGAAGTTCACGACTGTTTCACATTCGCGGAACTCATGGCATACGAAGACCTCGGATTTTGCAAGAAAGGCGAGGGCGGTAAATTAATCGAAAGCGGCGAAACCCGTCTTGGAGGCAGAGTTCCAGTAAACACAAGCGGGGGCTTAAAAGCTAAAGGTCACCCAGTTGGTGCAACAGGAACGGCTCAAGCTTACGAAATCTATCTGCAACTTACCAATCAAGCGGGGAAACGTCAAGTTAAAGACGCTAAAATAGGCTTAACCCAAAACGTAGGCGGTTCAGGCGCTACATCAGTAGTTCACCTCTACAGGAGCGCACAACAATGATTACTCATGAGCCTTTCACAATTGAGCAGTTCTACAAGTTTCTTCAGCAGGGCAAGCTGAAGGCTGGAAAATGCCTAAAATGCGGAAAAATCCATTTGCCACCAAGACCCCTATGCGACAACTGCTATTCCCAAGAATTCGAGTGGATCAACGTTTCCGGCAAAGGCAAACTGCTTACTTACACAGTTATCAGCATCGCACCTGCGCAGTTCCAAGCCTTGACGCCCTATTCCGTTGGCATTATAGAATTTGAAAACGGCTTAAGAATCCCTGGAATGATTCAGGATGTAACTCAGGGGCAACTGAAGATAGGCATGGAATTAACTTTAGACTTTGGCACCTGCACAACAACGCAGCAATGGCCGCAATGGCAACGATACTGCTTTAAACCATAGAGTGACCAGTGCGTGTTTGTGCGATTAAATAAAGTTTAAAATTTTTAAGACTAAAACCATTTTTTCACTATCGCAAAACTTTATTGGTAAATTGGTAACTATGATTATTAAGAAGCTGAAAGTTTGTTTGAAAAACCCAAGGTTTGTCTGGTTTCCTGTAGTGTGTTAAGAGAAGAACTCGAGCATTTTAGTCAAGCAAGGTGAACTTGATGCTGAACTGGTTTTTGTGAGTAAGTTTTTCCACATCGACTACACGGCACTTGAGAAAAATCTGCGTAAAGTTCTAGAACAAACCCTTAAAAGATTCAAGGGCAAAGTCGTGCTCGTTTACGGTGACCTGTGTCTTGGGCAAGACAACGAAATGAAAAAGTTATCGCAAGAATATGGCATAGTGAAGGTAGATGCGGTGAACTGTATCGACTGCCAATTAGGCGGCAAAGGCAAATCGTTAGAGGCTGACCCTGACCACAACCTCATGTTCATGGGTCCAGGCATGATTGGGTTCTTTAAGTACGCTAAAGAACAAATGCTAAAAGAAGGAGTTGACGAGGCAGCGTTTACAGGCATGTTCAGCGGTATTAAGGGCGCGGTAATTTTGGATACCTGCGAAGACGCGGAAAAATGCAGAGAAGATATTGAGAAGTCAGGGATGGGCCTTAAGATTCTTGAAATAAGAAAAGTAGGCATCGGGAACGTTAAACAGGTAGTTTTGGATGCAATAGACCAAGCATGTAGAATCAACTGACTCTTTTTGCTCCAAGAAATGGGCTAACTGAATGTTTGAAACCAAGTTAAAGTACCGTAAGTATTAAACAACCCTACACACAATAATCCTACCGAATCGCTTGGGGATATGCCTTTACATGACTGAAACTATTTCCTCCTCACCCATGAAGCGTGTTGAAGACTGGAAATCTAGGTTAATTGACCTCTCAAGAAAAAACAACCTGCTCTACTTCCACAAAGGCAAACGTGGAAGCCTCCAAATCACCCAACCTGACCAACAAAAAATCTTCGACGCACTCGTCATAAAAAAGAATCAGTTAGAATTCTGGCAACCTCAAGAAGAAACCAAAAACCCAGAAAAACTCGAAAAAACAATAGCCAAAGGCAAGGGCAAAACCAAAACCGAACCCAAAACGGCAAAATCTGCCCTCATACCAGCCACCACCCCTGATGAAATAAAACGCCCTACAGCAAATCAGTTGGTTAGCGGCAGTTTAAATCACATGGACCTTGAACGTGTTCTAAAAAATCTGCAAAGTCGTTCCCTTGCTGGATTACATGGAACGGGGTGTCCGCATTTTGCATGCGGCTTTTGGGACGCTTAACTGGGTGGATTTGGAAACAAAAGAAAATGTCCAGTCGCCCCTAATTCTTGTGCCTTTGGAGTTGAGACGCGATTCCATTAGACAACCCTACAGCATCGCTGTGCCTCCTGTTGAAGATGAAGCTGTCTTAAACCCTGCGTTGCAGGCTAAACTGAAGAATGACTACAAAATCGAGTTGCCGTCGTTGCCTGAGGAGTGGGAAGAATCAAAGTTAGCTGACTACTTTAAGCTGGTTGAGGCTGCAGTGGCGGAAATGGGCTGGAAGACTGAGCCATCGGTTGATTTGGGGCTTTTTTCCTTCCAGAAACTTGTTATCTACAAAGATTTAGAATCTAACGCTGCTCTGGTTACCCAACATCCTATAATCAAAGCAATAGCAGGCATCAAAGAAGACAACTTGATTTTGAACGGTTTGCCCGACGAGAAAGACGTTGACAAGATTGAGGCACCAGCCAAAACCTACCAGGTCCTCGACGCTGACAGCAGCCAACGGGTCTCCATCGAATACGCCCTGCGTGGACAAAGCTTTGTCATGAAAGGTCCCCCCGGCACAGGCAAAAGCCAGACGATTGCAAACATCATTGCCGAATGCATCGCTAACGGCAAAAGCGTGCTCTTTGTCAGTGACAAGATGGCGGCATTGGAAGTTGTTTATAAACGGCTTAGCCAGGTGGGTTTGGCGCATTTCTGCCTTGAACTTCACAGTAGCAAAGCCAACAAGCAGCAAGTCGTGGCGGAACTCAAACGCAGCCTCGACGAAAACCTTGTTCCGCGCAAATTACCCTCGGCACATGAGTTTGAGCGGCTGGCAGAATACCGTGAAGCCTTAAACGGCTACGTCACCGCGTTGCATGATAAGCGTCCGTACCTGCAGAGAAGCGTCTATGACGTTCTAAGCATAATCTCAAGCCTCGAGCGCGTTCCGTTTGTATCCGTGGGATTAACGGAGTTGGGAACGTTGACTCCGCAAAAGATGCGTGAGCTTGAGGAACTGGTTTCGCAGCTAAGCAAAGTTTGGCAGGTAATCGAGGAGCCCGATTTTCCTTGGTTAGGCTACCGCGCTGACAAATACAACCTTGAAATCCGAAGCGAACTCCTCACAACGCTTGTTAAAATTAATGAAAAATTACGTAGTTTGCAGCTGGAAACCGAAGAATTTTCCGCCAAACTGGGTGTGTTTCCACCTGAAACGTTTGCGCGAATACAATGGCTCCTTGACGTCAGCAGACTCCTCTTTGAGAGTCCTAAGCCCGAAAGTAACTGGTTAACAAACACAAACCTTGACAAACTCCTAAACGAAGCACAAAACTACCTTCAAACCAGCATCTGGATAAAGAAGCACTCGCGCCAACCTCATGGAACGCTACCAACCATCATTGTTCGCTCTGGACTTAAACAGGTCAGCCGAGTTGCAGCAGGCAGTATCAGCATTGGGTAACCTGCTTCCAGCAAATCAACGTAGAAGAAGGCGAATTGCTGGGGAAACGTGAAAAATTCTTGGCTTTTTCCCGAAATACTCAATTGGCTTCCCGAAAGTGGCGTGAAACCTCTCAAGTACTCGCTCAGCTACTAGGTTTAGACGGCGGCGACTTGACGGTTACACAGCTAAAGCAGTTTATCCCGGATAGCACTGCTGTGCTTTGCTGATGATAAGCCAGAGCCAGAATGGTTTGACGCTAAATACCTTGAGCAAGTCCAAGAAACCGTTTCCAAGGCAAAGCAGCTCTATCTAGAATACAACTTGACAAAGAGCAGGATAGAAGAAACCTATAGCGACGGCATCTACGAGTTAGACTTGGACGGAATAATTGAAAGGTACAGTGGAGAATACCAGAGTGGTTTGAAAATCTTCAATTCAACGTACCGCAACGACCAAAAAGCTATTGCTCGGATAACAAACGAAGGTAAAGTCCCAAAAACAATACAACAAGACCTTATCGACGCTCGGAAAGTCAAAAAACTGAAAGCGAAGATTGAGGATTCAGTTGAATCTGTTCGCACTTTAATGGGTCGCTATTACCACAAGACCCGAACGGACTTCCAAGGCGCAGAAAAAGCCATAGCGCTAATCGACGAAATTAAAAAGTTGTCATGGGGAACCCAAATTCCTGAATCTCTTCTAAAATTGCTCACCAGTTCAACAAGCCCATCGCCTATGATTAAGAATTTGGGTTTGGAAATGCAAGAATCTGTTGATCGATGGGAGCAACAAAGCAAGGAATTAGAATCATTAATTCCACCAACTATTCCAAAATCCGATAAGCCAATTACACAAACTGCGCTTTCAACGCTTGAGGAATGGGCAAACGACCTAGAAAAACAGCAAAACCTCCTCTGCGCACTAACAAGAGACACCTTAGCAACCTGCAAGCAAGAACCCCAAAACTTCAAACAACTCATACAAGACCTCAAAAACGCTGAAGATATACGAAAACAGGAAACCCGGATTGTAGGCGAAAGAGTCCAGTTGCAAACCAAATTTGGCAGTCGCTTCAACGAATTAGAAACCAATTGGCAAGACATTGTCTTTGTGCTTGAATGGAGCAAAAAAGTGCAAGCCGCATTTCGCGACATCCCTGTACCCCAAGCTTTTGCAGACATTGCCGCTCAAGGACCGGTTGCAGCGCCATCCAACTCAGAACTAACAGCAGCAAAACGAGAGTTCGCTTAAGGTTCTGGCGGATTTTGAAAAGCGTTTCGAAACTGAGATGAAATACCGAAACCAAAATCTAAAGGAATTAGAAATCAAAGTAATAATCGAGCGAATCCAAGTACTCCGCGACCGGGTGGATGATTTGCAGGTTTGGATCGACTTTAGAGACGTTAAGAATCGCTTCAATCTACGAAATCTAGATCAGTTCTTTAGCCGTTTAGTTGAACAGCATATTTCAGCAGCCGACTTGGGTGAGGTTTTCCGGAAGAGTGTTTACCAGGAATGGATAAACAATCTATATAACGAAGACCAGAAATTGGGCAGATTCCGCCGCGAGAACCATGAGCAGTTAATCGCTGACTTCCGAAAACTCGACCAAGAATTAATCTACCTCACATCCAGTATGGTTATTGAATCAGCGAATAGCAAGAAAACCCCAAGATATCCTGATACAAGCAGCCGACACCGAAGCAAACATTTTGCTCAAAGAGGCTGCAAAGAAAAGGCGCCTTATGCCGATTCGTACGCTGATGCAAAAGATTCCAAATCTACTTGTCAAACTAAAGCCTTGCCTGTTGATGAGCCCCATCTCCGTTAGCCAGTTTTTGCCTCCAGATAGCAAGTTTGACTTAGTTCTTTTCGATGAGGCATCGCAGCTTGTTCCCGAAGACGCCATAGGTGCTATCTACCGGGGCAAAACGCTTGTTGTTGCAGGCGATAACAAGCAGCTGCCGCCTACCAGCTTCTTCCAGAAAAACTTAATCGGCGATGTCGACTGGGATGAACTTAGCGATGACGACATAGAAGTTTTCGACAGTATATTAGACGAATGTTTAGGCATAGGCTTGCCAGTAAAAACGCTGAGGTGGCACTACCGCAGCAAACACGAAGAGCTCATCGCGTTCTCCAATCACCGCTTCTACGATGACACCATGATAACGTTCCCAGCTGCAAAAGCAGAAAATGACAGTTTAGGCGTAAAACTCGTCCATGTGCCAGACGGAATTTATGACCGAGGCGGAGCAAGAAACAACCTAAAAGAAGCAGAAAAAGTCGTCGACCTTGTGTTTGAGCATTTCAAAAACTATCCCAAGAAAACATTGGGTGTCGTAACCTTTAGCATTGCACAGATGGATGCCATTGAAGAAGCTATCGATCGCCGAAGAAAAGAACAACCTGACTTCGAACTCTTCTTTAAAGAAGACCGTTTAGAAGGCTTCTTCGTAAAGAACCTTGAGAACGTGCAAGGAGACGAACGCGACGTCATTTTTTTTAGTGTTGGCTACGGCTTTGACCAGCAGGGACAAATGACAATGAACTTTGGACCCTTAAACAAACCAGGCGGCGAACGGCGCCTAAACGTTGCCGTTACACGCGCTCGAGAGAAAGTCGTGATGATAACTTCCATTAAAGGTTCTGATATTGATAAAGACACTCAAGCACTGGGAGTACAAACACTGCGCACCTATCTTGATTATGCTGAGCTTGGACCTGAAACCTTACCGACTAAATCAAAGGAAGGCGCTTTTGATTCATCCTTAGACCAAGATGTAGCAGCGGAAATCAAAAAACTGGGCTATGAGGTCGTTCCAGAAGTAGGTTGTAGCGGTTGTAGAATTGACATCGGAGTTGTTGACCCCGTTAACACTGGAAATTTCCTTCTTGGTGTAGAATGCGATGGCGCCACATACAAGTCAAGCAGCAGCGCCCGTGATAGGGACAGACTTCGCGAACAAGTCCTGCGGCAACTGGGCTGGCGCATGCACCGCATATGGTCACCAGCATGGGTTGCAAGACGTGACTCAGAAATCAGGCGTCTAAAAGAAACCCTTGAACAAGCCCAAAAAATTCAACTTGAGAAAGACGCCCAAAAACCCATCATAGACATCAAAGAAGGCTCAGCATCTCAAACAGATGTCCGGAAAAACACATTTGCAGGCATCGAGAAAATCGGGGTTCCCTACAAAGTCTACCCACTTAAAGCAACCTACAATCCCTACATCAAGGTCGCCACAGCCAAATCTAAATATGACTCTAAACAAAAAAACGAGTTCCATTTTCCAGAAAACCGAGAAAACCAAACCAAACTCCTCGCAGAACTGGTTCAAAACGAAGGTCCAGTGCACTTTGACTATTCAGTTGAACGGTTAGCGGCTGCCTGGGGGATAAAACGGGTAACTCCAAAAATCGCTCACGCTGTAAGGGAGGCATTAAACAACCTGATTAAGATGCAGAAAGTGATTATCAAAGGCAGTTTTCTGTGGCCAATTGGACTTAGCGAAACGCCTATTCGAGTGCCAATTCAGGGTTTTCCAGAATCAAAGCGCAAAGCCGATTACATTGCACCTGAAGAGGTTGAATCAGCTATGACAATAGTTGCTCAGTATGCTTTAGGTATAAGCGATGATTCGCTGATTGCAGAAACCGCAAAAGTATTTGGGATAAATCATTCAGGCGATGGAGCCAACGCAGTGTTCTCTGAAGTGTTCAAGCGGCTGGTGCGAGAGCGAAAACTCGTCTGTAAAGATGGCGTTGTGACTGCTGCTTAATCTTATTTTATTTTCTTTACTAGAAGTGGCAAGTCAGTTAATGAGGTTATGATGTAGTTTGCTCCGTTACTCATCAATTGCTCTGTTGTGGTTAAGCCGGTGGGCAACCCGATAGCTATGGCTTTTAGTTCTTTAGCGCTCTGCATGTCAACAATGCTGTCACCAACTATTAGCGCGGTTTTCGCGTGAACACCTAGTGTTTTAAGCGCTACCTCAAATTGTTCCGTATGGGGCTTTACATATTTCACTTTGTCTCGTGGAACAACAACTTTGAAGAAACTGTCAATTTTGAATCGTTGCAGAATATAGTTTGCTGCTTTATCGCTGCTGGTTGTGCATAAACCCAATTTCAGGTTCATCTTCTGCAATTCTTTGAGTGTTTCAACTGCTCCAGCAAGCAGGTTCGTGGTTGTGGCGGCTTCCATCTCGTATTTCTCGGCAATACCTAACGCTTGTGTGCGAACTTCGACAAAAGCTTCCGGGGATTTCGAATTATTTTTAACAAAAATCTCGGCTTTTTTTAACATCTCAAATATGCTCTCGTTAACGTCGAGAACAGATGCAGGAACGCGCTTGCTCATCAGGTAGGTTCTGACTTCAGATCGCAAAGCCTTGTAGTCTAAGTTGAAATGGGCGAGTGTTCCATCTAAATCGAAAATTACCGCTTCTATTGCCAAAACTGTTAAGCTCCGTTATACATAGGGTGGTTTGGGGTTAACACTTCTCTAACAGAAATATACCTTGTGGTTAACCATCTTGAGGACTATTTGTTGTGTTATAACTACTTTCAGAGGTTTTCCGATTGATTATCCGCCGTCTTCAATGCCTTCTCAAACTCGGCAAGTTTGAACCTGTGCGTTATTAGTCCTTTTACGTCCACGAGTTTTCGCGCAATTAGCTCAACTGCCTCTGGATACTCAACGGGTGAAAGGTAAATCGTGAGGAACTGGGCTTCTTCAGCATCTCCCAAATTCAAATAACCTTCAGACTCTCCCACTAACGCGACTTTGCCCGCTTTCCGCACCAAAAAGGTGTCTGCTCAACTGTCGCTTTGGTTCCTGCTGCTTCAATCACAAAATCAGAACCAGCTTAATTAGTTGTTTGACAGCTTTGGGTACGTCTTCCTTTCCAGCGTTTATAACGACGTCTACCGTAGCTTGCGGTAGACTAATAACCCATTTCAGTATATCAAATGGTTGTTACCTATGAACTTGGATGAATACACTAAAGAGAAACTTTGGCATTTACTTGTAGAAGCCGTCCATGCCTCCGTAATGTATCCAACTCACAAAGCATACACCCGCAACAGCATATTGCCGCAGAAATCGGATATTTCCGCTATTGAACTTGCGCAGCGGTTGGGGATGCCGCTTGGTGAAGCAATTGTTATTCTCGGTGAATTGAAACCTGAGCTGAAATCTTGAACCTAAAAAACATTAACACTTGAAGCCTTAAATGCAATATAAACATCTGAGCCTAAATTAAGTTCCATTTCCTTGAAAGATTTCTTAGTTATTTGAACAGCAAAAACCTTGCCAACATCCACCTTAAGCTTAACAACTGAATCCGAATCGGCAACTTCAACTATTTCTCCTTTGAATTCATTTCTGGCGCTGGAGTGGATGGTGGTTTTACATAATATTATATCTTGTGGGCTGATAAAGATGGATATTTCGCCTTGTTTTTGAGCGGTAACTTCAACCAAAACACCATTGCCAATGTCCACAAGCGCTGTACCCTCTGCTGTCAATTGAGCTTTTCCAGAGAACCTGTTTTCAACAGCTGCAAAACTTGAAAGGTTACGAGAAAGCTTGCCGAAAACATCAGCGGGTAGACCAACTTCAGTGATTTTACCATCCTCTATTAGCGCAATGCGCGTAGGCAGGGCTTTCGCTTGGAACATGTTATGTGTTGCCATCACAATCGTAGTTTTTAACTCATGATTTACTGTCGATATAACATCCTCAATTATCTGCGCGTTCTTTGGATCCAAGTTTGCTGTTGGCTCATCTAAAAGCAAAAGTTTCGTCTTTAAAACTAAAGCTCGAGCTATTGCTACTCTTTGTTGTTCCCCACCTGAAAGCTTTCTTGCAGGACGATTCTCAAAACCCTCCAACTTTACTATCCTTAATGCGACTTTTACTGCTTCACGATGCGTATTTTTTGGAACTTTTCTAATTTTCAACCCATAAACAACATTATCATACACTGAAGAGTCAAATAGAGTTGTTTTTTGAAATACAAGAGTGCTTTGCATCCGAAGTTTTTCAGCATTTTTAGCGCTAAGGTTTTCGTTTTCGAATTTTACTTCACCGTTTGAGATGTTTTCAAGAAAAGCCATAATTTTTAGTATAGTTGATTTGCCTGAACCGTTCGGTCCAATTAACGCCAATATTTCTCCTTGGTTGACTTGCAGGCTAACGTTATCTAGTACAGTTTTGTTTGCGTAGGCTTTTGTTACATTTTTCAATTCAACAATTGTTGCCATTCTTTAAGCTCCGAAATTACTGTGGGACTCTCCATATTGTGTACAACCACTTTGCTTTTCGAGCCACAATTATGAGCGTGTTTATCAAGAAAATTATTGCCATTAAAAATATTCCTAAAGCTATGGCATAACCAAAATCGCCAATTTGAGTATATCTCGAAATAGCCGTGGTTAAAACATCAGTTAAATCAGCAATGTTTCCACCTACCATCAACGCTACCCCTAACTCGGCGATTGCTCGGTTGAAGCTCGCAATGTTTGACAGTAAAACACCGTTAAGAGCTTCTTTCAAAACTGCGATTGCTGCTTGCGATTCTGAAGCACCTAATGTTTTTGCTAGGTTCATTATTTCTGGATCGACTGCTTCTATAGATGTTATCATTATGCTGATTAGTATAGGTGTTACAAGTATAGCTTCGCCAATTATTATGCCACTTGGAGAGTAGAGTAGCCCTAGAAAACCCAGAGGACCACTTCTCGAGAAAAGAAGAAACAATACTAAACCTAATACAACCGTTGGTATACCAATCAATGAAGTAAAGAAGCCTTTAACGATTGTTTTTCCTTTGAAAATTTTTAGGCTTATTACCATAGCAATGGGTGTTCCCCAAAGTGCAGCTAAAATTACTGCTACTCCAGAAAAAAGGAGAGAGCGGAAGACGATTCCATAAAGCGTTGGGTCGCCTTCTAATATTAACCGCCCAGCTTCGGCCATTCCACTGACTATGTCAACCAATATTATTGTCCTCTAAGTGTAGAGCTCTGAGTAGCCGTTTCTGTATTGTGGAGGACATTCGGAACTGTCAAAGAACGCGGCGCTTTGTATCCACCCAACAATTGGTTGGGGCGCATTGTTTTTTAATGGTTGCACTGCACCATAGAATAGGCTTTGTCCATAGTCTGCTTTGCCGTAGTCTTCGATGAACTGTTGAGTTTCAGGCGAGGCTAAGAATTTTATAAAATCCATCGCGTCAACGTAATTTATCTTGTCGTGAATAGTTTGGTTGGCTGGTACCGTTTGGTTTACTGCCATTGCACTGTAGACGTTGAGAAGAGATTTTTCCTCTGTTAAGAGAGCAACTGAAGATATGGTGGCGTCTTTCTCAAACTTAAGGAACGTTCCTATGTCTGACAATGTGTAAGCATCCTTTTCGTCAGCTACCGTTAAAGTTGCGCCCATGCCTTGCCCAACGCTTGCATACCAAGGTTGCGCTGAGATTTCTGTATAGTTGTAGCCTGCTGCTTTCCATAGGCTTTGCTCTTTACTGTGTGTTCCGGAGTTGTCTCCTCTGGAGACGAATATTTTGGTTTGCCCTGATTGGTCAGTTAGGTTCCCGCCGAAGTTTGCGATGCTTCTTAAGGCTGCGTTTGTTGTTTTGCCTTCTATGCTTGCAGGATCGTTGTCTGGTCCCACGACTGTGAAGTAGTTGTAAGCTATTATTTTGCGATTGAGTCCCCAGCCTTGCTCAAGGAAAGTTAACTCTTGTGCCGGTGCATGCACGAGGATAAGGTCAGCATCTCCATTTTGGGCATGTTGTATTGCTATTCCGGTTCCTGCAGATATTATATTTATGTCTACTGATGAATGTTTACTTTCATACTCTTTTTCTAGCTGGTCGAGTAATCCTGTGTCATAGAGGCTTGTGGTTGTAGATATTATTAGGCGTTTTTTTGCCACTTGGTTGAAGTAGACCATTGTGCCTGCGATTACGATTATGGTTGCGAGGGCTGCTACTACAATTAGTTTTTGCCATGTTTGCATTTTAAACACCGATATGTTTTGAGATACATATCATTAACCTTATAAACCTTATCGCAAATAGTTTTAGACAAATTGTTAACAAATAAAAAACACACACTCTCATGCAAAGCCTGGATAGAATACAAAGGAAAACCCTTAATCGGCAAGGGCGGAGCAGAAATTCTAGAAGCCATAGACAAAGAAAACTCGATTTCTAAAGCTGCAGAAACACTAGGGATGTCTTACCGCTACGTTTGGAACTACATACAGGAAATCCAAACCGTTATGGAGGAACAGATTGTGGAAACCTACAAGGGCGGAAAATCTGGCGGAGGCGGCGCAAAACTGACTGATTTGGGCAAGAATTTGCTCGGGGAGTATAAGCAAGCGGAGAATTATTTGGATAAGGTTTTATCTGGTCAGGTCAGTTTGGAGGTGAAAGGTTTGAAGTTAAGTGCACGAAACCAATTTAAAGGAAAAGTTGTAGCGGTTGAAAAAGGCGTCATAACCGGGAAAGTTAAAGTTGAAATCAAGATGCCAGTAACTATTACAGCAGTCATAACAAAAGAAGCGATTGAAGAATTAGATATAAAAGTAGGCGATGAAGTGTCTGCAATCGTGAAATCAACAGAAATCATGATTGCAAAATAAAAATTTTATTTTTTTATTCTACTACGTACCTGTATGTTACGTGTTCGCCTGCTGTTGTGCTTTTTCTTGTGATTTTTAGCACGTCGCCTGGTTTGGCACCTATCGCTTTGACCGCTGGGTCGCCTGATTTTATCTGCGGCATCTGGTAGGGTTTAACTTTGAACTGTGTCAATAGTGCATTCTTTTCTTTTTCAGTTAGGATTTCGTGGAATGGGACCAGTGCATGCTCGAAGATGTCAAACACAGGGAACGATTTGGGAAGTAACTCCACCTTCTTCTTCTTGGCGCCTAGTTTGACGGCGTGGGTGTAGCGTCCTTCGGTGACTACAATGGCCCGGTCGAGGTCTTTTTCCTTCATAATCTTGTAGAGAGTGTTCATGGCTGCGATGCCGACGGTGGCTTCGCCTAGGATGCACCAAACAATTGCTTTCTCTTTATCCTGTGGAATATCGATGATGTAGGCGTA
Source organism: Candidatus Bathyarchaeota archaeon (assembly GCA_963770935.1). GTDB lineage: Archaea > Thermoproteota > Bathyarchaeia > Bathyarchaeales > Bathycorpusculaceae > Bathycorpusculum. Next base: position 238,289 of record CAVYRJ010000008.1, on the reverse strand, counting down.
TGCGCCTTCAAACTTTTCTTTCTCGATAAGCTTGTATTTTCTAAGTTTTATTAGAACTTCCGCTTTCCGTTCTTCGATTGTTTCCATTTTGGTGCTCAAACCACAAACCTCAAAGATAGAATACTCGCAACCTAAAACAAACATTTACCCTTAAACTTTTCGCATAAAAATAGCCATGTCACCCTCGCAAATTTCCATTTTCTTTCTTTTCAATCTTCAAATGTGGAGAAGTTATTGTGCATTTTCTTAAATGAACGATAACTATTACATGTCAAAATCATTATGTAGCCACCGTTGTGGTGTCAAAAACAATTGTGTGTATTTAGCTGTTTTTCAGGATATTTGAAGTGAACCTAAATTTGGCGGTTCTTAGAAGATTTGCATTGCTTTTTTAGGTGATGATTTTTGGTTTTTCTTAAAAGTTGCAACTGAGGCTCCCGGTGATTTTCAAAAAAGTAAATGACGAGCACCTTTTTGAAAAACAGCTTAAATCAACAAGGTAACAAAGTTATCGTTGTTGTTCTGCTGCAACTCGCTTCCTTAGCACCAGTAGCAACAATCGTACTAAAAGAAATAAAAACCAAAAGCAAAATTCACAAAATTCGAAAATGGTGAATGGACAATAACTTTTTTTGAAACTAAAAGTAAAATAAAATCCATGGCTCGTAACTAAACACGCACAATCAATTAATTTAATATATATTCTAGCACAGATAACGTCTTTTTGTTGACAAAGCAAACACTCAAAAGCTTGCCTTGTCAGCGTAAAATTATGGGAAAGAAAAAAAATGAAATTTGCTAAAAAAGAAGACTAAAAATTATTTGATTTCGTTATTTCTAATCGTTTGCTATTGCTGCTTCATTTGTTGCTTTGCCAACAATCAATGCTCAGCTACCTGTAACGAATTACGTGACCAATATTTACGTCTCTCCTACGCCAGTTTCAGGTGTGGGCCAAGCAATGTCTATTGTCTACTTTATTGATCGTATGCCAATGCCAGCCAACGATGATCCAATTAGTGGAACCGGAGGACGAAGAGAAGGATATGATGGCATAAAGCTGACAATCACAAAACCTGACGGAACCAACGAAACATTCACGATGGGACGAACTGATCCAGTGGGTGCCGGATATTACATGTATACGCCTACTGAAGTTGGAGTTTATTCTGTTGATAGCTGATTTTCCTGGGAACTGGAAAAACCGAACTGCGCCGATTCCATATGGATCTACTGGTTTCAGGACAATGCCAGCAGGAGCCTACTATCACAAACCCTCCACAAGCATGCCAGCAAACTTCACCGTAAAATCGGAACCTGTATCCCAATGGCCTAATCCTCCTCTACCAACTGATTACTGGATGCGCCCCATCACTGGTGCAGCTAATACGTGGTTTGAGCTTGCTGCAAACTGGCTGGGCGGCGCCGCAAACGTATGGCCTCAAGGTGGTGCAGGTGGCGTAACCTCAAACTATGGTTACGGGACAGCACCGGAATCGCCTCACATACTGTGGACACGCCAACATTATCCTTCAGGAACAATCGGTGATGAACGATTTGGCTCATTAGGCAATCGCTATGGTGGCTACCAAGCAGTTGGCTACAGTGCAGACCCTATACTTGATGGTAAAATACATGTTACTCCAATAAAAACAGTACATGATACCAGCGGGGGCTATGCGATTTGGGATCTGTATACAGGCGAACAGCTATTCTATGATCCAAACGGAACCAAGCCAAGCTTTGGCCAGATCTACTGGTATGACACTGGTAACGAGCACGGACTCAATCTATACCTATGGAAAACATCCAACATAGTATTGCCAGAATCACTGCGTGTAGCTAAAGTAGAATACTTAGGCCCCGGGACCTTACCGCGGCGATTAGCAGAAAACGTTGTCGTAAATAGATCGTCGGTAGTCACTGGGACTCTTAGAGAATTACTTGATGCGTACACAGGAAAAACAATTTGCTATATAGCCAACGTCTCTGCCACTGGCACAAACGTCTACGCTAAAAACGGAGACATACTGTACTACAACGCCGTCAACAGAGGAACCACCACAACTCCCAACTATTATCTGACAATCTGGAACTCATCTGCAGGAACCATGGTTGCTAGTCAAAATGGAACAGGCGCTTGGCAATGGCGTCCCTCAGGAGGCTCCGGCTCTGGCGCCTATGAATCATATTTCGGTGCTGTCGGTGCAGACATCATACATGACGGAAATCTAATGTGGTCATTGAATGTTTCTATGCCAAACATAATTCGTCCAAGAAACTCTATACTTAATGAAACGGCATCTATCTGGGCGGTCCGTGAAGGCGAATACATAATCTTTGGAACAACAGGCCAAAACAACGAACAAGGGATTGTTCAGGGCTGGGCAATGGGTGTTAGTCTGGAACGAGGAAAAGAAGGTCAAAAACTTTGGGAGACAACATTTACCCCGCCATTTTCATCAACGGAATGGTACCAACCTATAGGCTTTGTAGGTGTGTTTCCAGAGCAAGAAGTATTCGTCTTTAGCAGTGAAACAGAGCTGATAAACCCCATTGTTTACGATATGAAAACAGGACAGAAGCTTTGGCAAGGCGACCGCTTAGCTGAGCCCCAATTTAGCTACTACGGCTTCCAAACATTGTTCTACGATGACATGATCATAACAGGCGGTCAACACTCTGGAGTCAATACGGCTTACGAAGCGAGGACTGGAAAAGTCATATGGCAAGTCACCTCTCCAGCCGAAGGCACAGATTCCCCCTATGGCAATGACTTAGCACGAGGATTCTCTGTTTGCGATGGAAAACTCTACACCAGTGTCAGTGAACACTCGCCTTCTTCGCCCCTATGGCGCACACCTGGCTTGAAATGCTTCAACATAACTACAGGTGAACTAATCTGGAAGATACTCTTCTGGGGTTCAGGCATTAAATTCGCAGACGGCATCTTAACAGCATGGAACTTGTACGACGGCCAAGTATACGCTTTCGGTAAAGGTCCAAGCGCTACCACAGTCACAGCATCACCAAAGATTTCAGTTCACGGAAGCAGCGTAGTAATAGAAGGAACAGTCACTGATCAAACACCCACGGGCAGACGCAATGTTAACAATTTGATGCAATTTACTCTGAAGGATACACCAGCGATTTCTGATGAAGACATGCAAGAATGGATGGAATACAAGTTTATGGGGCAAGGTGAGCCCACAAATGCCAAAGGCGTCGAAGTAGAGTTAAATGCTATTGATCCAAACGGCAACTATGTTACTCTCGGTAAAACAACAAGTGACATAAACGGCAACTACGGACTCTCGTTCGTTCCAGAGGTATCAGGTGATTACCAAATACTCGCAACTTTCGCAGGTTCCAAAGCATACTATGGATCATCCTCATCAACATTCCTAACTGTAGAGGAAGCGCCAGATGCTACTGCTACGCCAACAACGACCCAACCCCTAACGCTTGCTGACATGTACTTTATGCCCATGTCGATTGGCATTATTGCTGCAATCGTAATAGCGACAGTCGTAATAGTCTTAGCTTTAAGAAAACGACCATAAGACGGTCAATTCAATCAAAAGGAAAAAACAAATTTCCCTTTTTTCCATTTTTTAGTTTCAATTTAAGCCCCACAAGCTGCAGAAAAAAATTTGTTCACCCGATAATGCACAAATCTTATTAGTGCTACTCAAATACAAGAGTTCAAGGTATGAAAAGAAATGCCTAATACATTTCGCGGCGTTCTATCCGTTGATTCCTTTTTAACCCTGCAGAATCTTAGTCTTTGCTCAAGCCAAATGTTGCAGGTTCCTAGGAGTAAGTGAAAATATAGATGAAAACATTAGCTTGTGGAATATTCATATTATTGTTGTTAACAAGCATGTTTTCATCGACATTTATTATTCATTCAGTTAAGGCGGACACAATAGAAAGCGAAAATTCAAAAAATATGGACCCGTATCTGCTAACGTTTCAATTTGAGACTCAATTGTCGTCCAACATAATTCTGTCTCCTCAAAACAAGACATATACAGCAAATAATACTATTCCTTTAACTTTCATTATTGATGGATCTGCCAGCTGGATCGGCTATAGCCTAAACGGACAAACAAACGCAACCATCACGGGTAATACAACTCTACCCACTTTGCCCGACGGAAGACATAATTTAGTTGTCTATACAAACGATACTTACGGCAACATCGTCTCTTCCCCCACTACATTATTTGCAGTTGACACTACTGCTCCAACAGGTGCAATAACGGTTAATGGAGGCGCAACCTCAACAATTGATGCCTCGGTAATATTGACTCTCTCAGCTCAGGATGCTACTTCTGGCGTGGCTCAAATGCGCTTCTTTGACTTTACCTGGGGTAATTGGGAAGACTACTCCACTTCTAAGCTTTGGACATTTACAGAAGGGAATGGGTACAAAACCGTTTATGTTCAATTTAGAGATAATGCAGGCTTAATTTCTACCCCTTATAGAGTTACCGTAAGCTTAGGAACTGCAGCTCCCCCAGAAGATTCGACTGTATCACATGGAACACTTGCGGAGAAACCAAAGGAAACACCTAATGTTGCTCCACAACCCTCTAAAAAAGACAATACTGAACCGCCGCAACAAGAAAGTCCGGTAGAAACTCCGAGCTACTTCGCCGTCAACGCTGCCGACTAAATCTGTGGCTAACTTTTACTTCTTGCTTGCAGAAGCAGGCATAATTACAGCGATCGCTATAGTTGGAGTGCTGTTTCTTTTTGCATTTAAAAAACGGCGATAGTCACGACTAACCAATTTTTCCAATAACTCGCAAACTTTATGGGTCTACAAAACGTAAGATTGTTTGCAAAACCAAGTTTTTCTTTTGTTGTGAAGAGTTCAAAACTCGTGTGTTTAAAAGTGGGGAAAAATTTTGTGTTGGTTTTTTGGGCTTTAGGTGGTTGTTCGTGATTGTTGCAACTGCGGGTAATGAAGAGGTTGCAGCAACAATTACTTATTAGAAAGCGATTTTTTGGTTGATTTTTTAAATGAATTAGGCTTTTACCAGTTTGTAGCCTATCTTGTTGCCCATCCCATAAGTGTATGCCAAGTTGATTATCAAAATTGCCATAGCTTCAAGATTGCGAGCAGCCTTTAGTGGTCCACAGTCAACTGGGTCAAAACCGATATCCCGGGTTAACTGTGCTACCGTTTGTTTAGCTTTCAAATCATCTCCCGCTATGAAAGCAGTTAACTGTTCGCCGCCAACTTTTGCTGTGCTTTGGTTTTGTGCAAACACGGTGTTAAATGCTTTTACAACTTTAGCTTTGGGCAGTTTCTTCTGAGTTTCCTCCGCAGATGAAGTTGTGCAACTAATTCCCAACTCCATGTTTTCGCCTATGGCGTTCATTACATCAATTACTGTTTTTCCATCAGCGTACGGTTTTATTGCTTCTCTGGCGTCGTTGGCGTTATCGTGTGGCACTGCGAGGATAATTACTTCTCCCCATTTTGCGGCTTCAGCAACTGGTTCTGCTGGGTCGCGGTGACCAAATTTTGTTTCGTGTCCAGCTTTGCTTAAGCCGTTGCAGAGTGCGGTGCCAACGTTGCCTTTTCCGATTATAGCGATTTTCACGTTTTTAACCTTCAATCATATTGAGGCGTTAAACAACTTTTTTAGAAGTTGTGACTGTGCTTTGCCTACAACAAAGTGCTTCTATGCGAAACATAGGGGTTAACAAGGTGAAGGTCTTGTTGGAAAGACTTATTACGCCTCATACTTTGAAACATGTAGATAATGCTGATTTCCTGAGACAAAAAAGAGCGCAATTAAGTCTACAACTCTCAGGGTTATGTAGATTTTTTTTACAGGTTTAAATCTTACCGATGAAGGTTAAAATGAAGATTCTTCTAGGATTTGCACCAAATGTGGCTTCGTCTGATATTTTGCTAAAGTTTCCTGAAGCGTAAAGTTGCTCGTAGATTTGTTGCGGGTTCAATGTTGTGTTATAGTATGGGACAATTCCTCCCTGTTCGTAGGTGAAGACGTACTTTACGTGGTATTGTTTGCATTCTCTGATTAATTCTGTAATGTTGAAAATGGGCATGTATGTGTCCGTAGGCAGCACTGGATACTGGTAGGTCTGGATTTGATTGTTGCCGTTTTTCCATAGGTAGAATTTTATCATGTCTTGGCTGAAAAAGTTGAAGGGTGCAAGAACCATAATCGACTCATTGTTCTGCATGCTGCTCATGGCATAGACTGTTGCTGGTTCAAGTTCAATTTGGATATTGAATGTTGAGGCTATGGAGTAAGCGTCGTATATACTATATGCCATCGCTCCTGCAACTAAGACAATGAATAAGCCAGCGGCGAACTTTGCAGATTTCTTCTTGTCAAGGTTGACTCTCTTCTTCCATGCCGCATCAATCTTGCCATAGAGAAACAGAATCAAGACTGAGGCTGAAATTGCCAATGTTGGAAACAACGGCAGTACATAGCGCCACTCCTTATTATCTATAAGAGAGAAAAAGATAAGGATGGCTGCAAACCATATGACGGCGAACTTGTCGCTTTTGTTATGCCGCCAAACCATAGCGCCTAAGCCCACCAACCCTAAGACGTAGAGGAATATGGATATGGGGTGGAAATTGTTGTAAGGCCAAACTACCTCTATTAAATAGAATATGGGTGAGGGGAATCGGTCGCTATATACTGATTTTTCGGGGTTACCAACTTGCAGGGCGTAAAGCCATTGGCTAAATATTTTCGATGCATACACCTGATAGGCAACAACAATCCAGGGAACAACCACCAAAACAGCCGTAGCAATTAGAAGCGAAAACCTTGAAAATGCCCGAATAAGCTGGCCTCGAGCCAAAAACAAAATGCTAGTAATCATTATTACGCCAGCCACAATAGCTTGATATTTAGTTAAGAATCCTAAACCTACCGCTAAACCAGCCAAAACTAAATACTTATCTTGCTTGTTTTGGAGCCAACGGAAAAAGAAGAGGAGCGCCACCGTGACAAAGAAGAGAAGCATCGTTTCCAGCAATGACATGCGGCTAAGCCAAAAGAAACCCGGCATTATCCCCAGCAAAATTGTGGAGAGCAGAGCGGTTTTTCCGCCATACATGCTGTGAGCAAGTTCAAACACCGCCCAGAGTGAAAGAATGGAGAACAAGGCTGGCACCAATCTGGCGGAGAGTAGGCTTATGCCAAAAGCTTTGAAGGATAGAGCGGTTAGGGTGTCGAAGAGAGGGGGGTAAAAAGCATTATGATATGAACTTGCTAAAGAGTCCCGAGTTCAAGTATAAGGCGCCGTTGAGGTGGTTGACCTCATCCCACTGCATCGGCAAATTCATCAAGCTCACCAATAAGATGGCAAGGTATGCTAAGGCAAAAACCAGAAAGGCTACTCGCCACTTAGTTAAAGCTGCCCTTAACATTTCCAAATGCAGTGAACTCGATGGGTTTATCATGTTCTCAGCGATCTAAAACCAGCTTCTCCATATTGTATGTAAGGGATATAAAACCTTCCAACCATTCACCTTAAGCTTCCACAATTTTGGACTCCAGCACTTCTTAGAAATACTAAAATGTTGCAGCGCTCTTTCTGTTTTCAAGTGCTCCAAATGCCCTACAACGAACTTAGAAAAGATTACCTGCTTAACCGCTGGGTCGTAATCGCGACAGAACGAAGCCGCAGACCCACCGACTTAACCAAACCCAAACCGCAAACTGCCAATAATGCAGTCTGTCCTCTATGCGTTGGCAAAGAAAACATGACGCCGCCCGCCGTAATGTTGTACCTTAACGAGAACGGTGAAATAAAGAGGTGCCAGGACCCACTGTCTGGTGAGCGCGCGAAAAACTGGCTTGTTCGTGTCATACCAAACATTTTTCCTGCTTTTAGTCCACCCAAAAATGTCGAAGATGCTGCTCAAATCGTCAAAAACGGGAGTCTGTGGGATGCAATTGGACAGCATGAGGTCATTGTCGAATCGCCTAACCATGATGAAGACCCAGCCGACGCGGATCTACCCCAGCTTGAACTGGTTATAAACGCTTACATCGACAGGTTAAAAGAACTAAGCGCTAAACCGTATGTCGAGTACGTTTCGATTTTCCGCAATTATGGCTTGGAAGCGGGCGCGTCACTTTCCCATGCGCACAGCCAAATCATTGCAACACCAATGGTTCCTTCAACTATCCTTGAGGAACAGAAAGCCAGCAAAGCATTCTATGATCAGCATGGAAAATGTGTTTTCTGCGACATAATCGAGCGGGAAACGAAGGGTCCAAGGCTTGTTTTTGAAGATGAGGGTTTTGTGGTTTTGGCTCCTTATGCGAGCATTAATCCGCTGGAGTTCTGGATAATTCCTAAAAGGCATGCCCCAAACATCTTAAAACTCACCAAGCCGGAGATCAGCGCTTTTACAAAAACCTTAAAGGTAAGCCTCAAAGCCCTAAAAGACCTCGTCAACGACCCACCCTACAACTACGGCATCCACCTAGCCATTAACCCAGAGGCCAAAGACAGCTACCATTGGCACCTGGAAGTTTACCCAAAACTGGCAATTTGGGCTGGCTTCGAAAAAAGCACAGGAACATACATCAACACGGTTACGCCTGAAACCGCTGCCGAAAGCCTGCGAAAAGCAATAAAACTCTAATTTTATTAAAATTACTTCTGCGTTTTTGGTTTAACCTGCAGAATGTCCTCGATATAAGCTCGTAGTGGCTCCGCGATGCTCCATGCTTGTGAGATGCAGCCTCTGGGTTCGTTTGGTGGGTCGCAGTCGTAGATTTCGTTTATTGTTCCTAAGCCGTCTTGGTGGATTCCAACGGTGAACAAAGGTAGAACGAGGTTTTCGAGCATTTGCTGACGTGCTTTGGCGGTGTATTCGTGGACTTTTAGGTACGCAGTTACATAAGGTCCCAGTAGCCAAGGCCAAATCGTTCCATTGTGGTAAGCCAAATCCCTGCTTCTGCTGTCACCTGAACATTTGCCGACAAACTTGGGGTCACCAAGCGACAGCGTTCTCAATCCATAAGGTGTCACAAGTTCACGATTCACGGATTCGACGATTTTTTGGCTTTTTACTCTGTCAAGCATGGTGTAGTCGAGGGAAACTGCAAATATTTGGTTGGGGCGAATAGAAGCGTCCAGGGTTTTTTCGTTAACGACGTCGAAGAGGCAGTTTTCTTTGGGGTTCCAGAATTTTGTGAAGCTTCGGCTGGTTTGGTTTGCCATGGCACCGTATTTTTCAGATAAGTTCGGGTGCCTCGAATCTGTTTGCAAGTAACTCCATGATTCGCAGGGCATTGTACCATAATGCTTGAATTTCCACTGCTTTTCCTGTTCGGGGCGTAATCACGTCATTCCCCACCGAGGCATCCATCCATGTGAGTCTTGGACCATGCATAAGCAAGCCGTCATCATCCACGCGGATGCCAAATAAAGTGCCCCTTTGGTGGTTCTCAACAATATCCTGCAACTTCTCCCACAACTCATCTTGGACAAAACCCCAGTCGCCAGTGTACTTGACGTATTGCAAAACAGCGTTAATGTACCACAATGTGCCGTCGACGGTGTCGTAGACGGGAATGCCTGATTTGTCGGATATAAAGTTGGGAATCAACCCGCTCTTGGAATGCAGGATGAAGTTTTGCAGGATGTCTTTGGCGTCGTTGTACCTGCCTGTCACCAACGTTAGCCCCGGTAGCGAAATGAAGGTGTCTCTGCCCCATGGCTCAAACCAATGGTAACCTGCGATGACTGCTTTTGTGCCAGCGGCGTTTTTCACCATGAAAGAGTCGGCGGCAAGCAGAATCCAGTTTAGCCAATCACTCATTGGCACTTCTGGATGTTCATGGTGAAAACTAACTAGCATCTCAGATTTTTGATTTAGCTCTTGGTTAACTGCGTTTTTAATGCTTTTAATGTCGTCTCCCACTGCATCGGAAGTTTCCTGTGCTTCTTGGGTTTCATGGCTCACAGCGCATGTCACCGCAAACTCTTTTTCTCCCTCAGCAGGAACCTGTGCCTCGAAATATCCCGGTTGAAAACAATCGTCAACGTCAGCTTCCCCTCGCAATCGCTCGTCGCGGTAGTGTATATGGTTTACCCAGTTTACGTCCTCTTTGAAGTTTCCTTCGGTTATGCGGCAAACGATTGTGGCTTGGGGACGCTGAAAAGTTGCTTGAAATTGCTTGCTCCCGCTTTTTAAGGTGAAATTCAATGGGATTCTCGATTGGTAAACCACGTTATGGTAGTATCTACAGGTTAAAAGCGGATAAAGCCTAACTTTAACGTATGAATTATTCTTGTTTGTCAGTTTGTAAGTTATGGCGACGGCGTTCTTGTTTTTGGGCATAAAAACCGTTTTGGCAACCTGAACGTTTCCCAAGTCATAGCTGTATGTGGGGAACGGATCAATTTTAAACTGCCCCAGCAATTTGTAGCCTTCAGGATAAATCACGTCATGGAACTCGTTGGAGCCCAATCTATAAACCTCATTGCCAATATAGAGGTCCTCGTCGAGTTTTGAAAGGCAAACAGTGCGGTTTCCAGGTGGATCCAACGCAGCAACAAACAACCCATGATACTTTCGGGTATTAATTCCAGCCACAGACGAGGAAGCGTAACTTCCCAAACCGTTAGCTATCAGCCACTCTTTCTCTATAACCTCACCAAAACGTGAAAGTGCCTCTTTAGAAAAAGTAATGATGGGCAAATCCATTTTACAGCATCAACTTTGCTATGTTCTTATCGCGTGGAACACAGAAATAGTTTGCGACAGGCACACATTTTGTGCGGAACATAAGCAAATGAGGCTTAGTTAGTTTGTATTCAGTTAGGGTTTCAGCGTAGCCCATGCCTTTAGCGAAAACCAGTTCGGCGGCGTCGTAGACTTTTAAGAACTCGGCGGAGGCTTCCTTTTTCTGTAAACCAACTGCATCGCAGCCAGTGGTTATTACTTCGTCAGCAAGTTTGTCGATGTTAGAGATTTCCACATCCTCCATCGTGGCGTCGTTGATTACGGGCCCACCTTTAACAACATAGGTGACTTTTAATCCCATGTTCTTTAGCTGCTCCACCAACAGAGAATCGAATACGATTTCGCCTGCATTATCCGCCAAAAACAAAACACTCTCAGCTTTCTTTGCCAACTCATAGGCCTTGTCAATGTCGTCGATTACAAGGTCTTTTGCCGCTTCCCGAAGAACCCCTGCCAAATTCTTCAAGGTGAACTTGTGCCCGGGAATATCAAACTCCATAATGTTCCCAACAATTGCGCAAAGACACGCTTTCTTGAATCGCTCCTTCTGGTTGATTCCTGATTCCACATATTTTTTTGCGTGGGGACGCATTTTGAGGGCTTTTTCGTTGGCGAGTTTTTTGTTGTACTTGTAGGGGTCGTTGTTGCTTGTTAGTTGCCTGATTATGCGGTCTCGTTTGGTGCCGATGTCAGCCGCCACCGATGTAGGTTTGAATTCCCTATTTAGTAGCTTCACGATTTCAGCTAAGCATCGGAAACGTAGGGCGAGGTTTGTTGTGGCTTGGTAGGTTTGTATTTGTGCCCTAGAGAGCAAGCATGATTCACATTCAGGTTCAACCTTCAAGGGTCTTCACGTGTCATTGTTTTGTTGCGTCGGCAAATGCGCGTAACACACTATATGGGTCTTTCGCCTTCACAATGCCACTTGCAACAAGAACGCCATGAGTTCCAAGCTTCAAAGCCACAGAAACATCCTCACCACGGCTTATCCCTGCGCCACACAGAATAACTGCTTCATCGTTGACTTTGCGAACAAGCCTAATCGTGTTGGTTACGGCTTCGGGCTGAGCTTGGGAAACGGCAATACCTGTTCCGATGAGTTCTGGCGGCTCAATCGAAATGATGTCTGGGTTTAGATACGCTACAGCGGCACTAATAGAGGGGTTGCTTGTGCAAACGCAGCTAATGAGTTTTTTTTCTCGAGTTAACCTTACCACGGCATCAACATCCGCTAGTTTAAGCTGCATTTCAGAGTGGTTAATTAAAGTTCCAACTGCACCTGCTTCCATCATTGATTCTGCGAGAATGTGCCCTGTGCTATTGCCGGGTTTAATTGGGTCGATGTGCTGAGCGAAAACTGGAATCTCAACTGCTTCCGCAACTTTAGCAAGGTCAGCGAACTGTGGCACCACAATAATGTTGGCGCCTGTTTCTTTGGATGCCCTTTCAGCTTGTTTTGCAAGTTCAATAGCTCTTTTGCCTGTGGATTCGAGGTAGGTCTTAAAATTTACGATAATAACTGGTGTTTGCAAGTTCAATTACTGTGCCTCGCCGTAAGGCTAGAACTATTTTTGTTAATAATTGTTTGCCTTCCAAAAAAGAAAAAGCAAGTGGGGCTAAGTAACTTTTGAAACAGTAGGCTTCATTTGTAAGGCTGCCTTTTTAGCTGCCTCTTCTGTTAACATGCCGATTAAATGTCCATTTTTAACCATGGCTGCGCGCTTGAAACCTTTTTCACCTATAATTTTCATGGCGGTAATGATCGATTCGTCCCCCTTCAGAATGATAAGGGGCGTGTAGTTGATGTCTTTTGCAAGTGTCTTAATTGGATTCCTTCGTGCATCAACAATTTCTCGAAGTAGTTCTCGGTCGTTGATAACACCGATGGGTTTGTGGCGCTCTGTGATTAACACAGAAGTAACATTGTTCTCCAGCATTTTACTAACAGTCTCAGCAACTGTCTCAGTTGTCGCAATCTCCACGGTTGGAAGCTTTGTTCCTGCTTGACTGCTAATTTCTGTTATGTCGATGCCGCGTTTCCAGATGTCACTTAGCATTTCGCTTACTCTTTCAATTTGGCTGGGGTCGCTGGAATAGAAAGTGTCTGCTAAGTAGAAAGCTGATTCTGTACCAAAATCGCTAAGCGGAGGCATTTTGAACATGAACAGGTGCTTGTCATCAACTAACATCATTGTTAGATAGCTGATGGGTACATGTTTAACTTCGTATTCTTTTGCAAGTTTTTGGGCTGGTTCCAAATTATCCAAATCAATGGATGCCATTATTCGGGTGTTTAAGCCTTTTTTAAAATATTTTACTATAGGGTCGTCTTCGGCAAGTCGGTTGATGCTCTGCGACGACGTGATTATTACGATATCTTTTTTGGCTGAATCAAGAATTTTGGTTACTTTATTCCATGCTTCTTCAACGCTTTTAATGACAAGGGTTTCGCCGATAGGTATACCGCTCTTTAACTCGTCGATACGTCTTGAAGCATCAACTCCGCTGTGCCACATCTGCACAAAAAATGCCTTCAAAACAGAAATGAACATTTTATCGTTTATCCATAAACCTTCATCCTCCAAGTTTAGAACCGAGGCTTCGTTGCCGAAGGGCGCGTAAAGGATGGCCTCTTCTTCATCTTTAATTAAAAAGCGTGGGAAAAACTTGGAGCTCATGTTCACATGGCGAAGTTTTATGTTGAGTTTATCTTCAACAATATTTCGCTCTATTCTTTCTACTACTTTGAGGTTCTCTGGGGCAATTTCAGTAATTATTTGGGTTTGCACATTATGCTCTTCCGATGGGACAAATGCCGCGTCGAAGATTCCTGCAATGTCTTCCTGAATTAAACCCAACGCAGTAGTTAAAACGATCACTTCCTTTTTTGACTCCTCAATCATGTTGAGCATTTTTGAGTGAATCTTTTTCTTGCCTGTGATGATTGAGAATTTAGCGACGGGGTATTCTGATTCTGGAGCACTAATCGATAGCCAAGCGGTTAAGAGATCCTGTTTCTGATCATTGAGGTTGACGACCTCATTCTTTTTAGTATTAATAAAATTGTCAACTAAAGTTTCAAAAGGAACAATTGTGAACCTAGTCGGTCGCTCCAAAGTGGCTTCGATGAACCCTTTTTCTTGCAGCTTCTTGAAGGTACGGTAAGCTTGGACACGTTCCATCTTGAGCCTTTTTGCTACGAAACTGGTTGATTGGACACCGCTTTTGGCCAGAAACATGTAGACTTGAATTTCTCTTTTAGATAAACCTAAAATCTGGAGGAACTTAGTTACGTCTTTTTCGCTCATCGAGTTACCGCCGTCTAAAACCCGTTTATTAATAGTGAAGTATGTTGTTCATGTTTATAAATTGTATCTTTTTAGACACTACAAAACACAATAATCAAATTTTAAGCCAGCTTTTTCTGCAGTGTTCCATGTTCACTTTTAGCTTTTCGCGCAGGCTTCCAAGACTTCCGAACACAATCTGGATAGTCACCGTTTTCATCTAGCAATCGCTTAAGAAAAACCATGGTTTTATCATCAGTTAAATATCCGCTGCCAAAATCGCCATATTCTACTTTCAGGTTAGCTATCTCCTTGTCCCGTTCAACTTTAGCTATAATTGATGCCGCAGAAACCACTGGAAAAGTTCTGTCAGCTTTATGTTGGGCTATGATTTTTGTTTTGATGGTGAGGCATTCACGTATGTGATTTCCAAACCTGTGCTCCAAAACGTCCGCTGCGTCAACGTATGCTTCGTCGGGTTTTAGGGCTTCAATTATTTTCGCCATAGTCTGTGCCTCAAGACGGTTCAGTTTGTGGAGAGTTCTGGAGCTCAAAACAGCTTTGTCGATTTGGTATGGAAGAACCTTTATGATGTTGCTGGTTTTCAGTTATCTTTACGATTTCTGGATACATTTCTTCACGTTTCTTTGCAGTGAGAAGCTTTGAATCTTTCACACCTAACTCAATTAACAAAGGCAAATTCTCAGCTTTTATTGCGACGCCAGCAACCACCAAGGGTCCAATAACACATCCACGTCCAGCTTCGTCAACACCAGCAACCAACATCTCAGATTTTCATCCCAAACATTGAACGGTTATTGTTCTAAGCTATATTGCTTTTCCAAAAAAAGCAAATAACAAGAGACCTCTTCAGGTTACATGATTTTTCTAAAATCTGAATAACCAATATCGATTACCATGACTGATGTGCATAAAACATAATATCTGAAGTTTAAAGTCTGAATTTGAGTTTAATGGTTTTTGTATGCCTTATTCTTGAACTAAAAATCCAGCGATTTAGCGGTTGTGGTTTCACAATGTAACCACAATCTTTTATATTTTTGAGACAAGTTACCCGTTAGATGGAATGCAAGGGATAGCCAACACAGTTGAGCGAATCCGGCTGCTAAATAAGGAGAAGGCCGTTGCCCACCTGCCTTTTAGGCCTTATCCATTTGGCGCTTGGCTTGATTCGCTTAACTCTTCCTTTTTGGGCTAATTCTTGGAAAATTCCGCCGAATCTATTGATCAAGTGACATTCTTAATATTGAACTAACGCTCGCTCTGGGAAATAACACAATATTTGCCTCAGTGAAAAACATATATGACAAGTCGCTGTTTCTTGATAAAAGGGCACTGGTGAAGCATTACGGTTGCATCTAACGGTGAAGAAAACAACAATGAAATGGTAGTTACACCGTGGGAAGTTAAAGGCAAAGTTGACTATGAACGACTCATAAAAGAATTCGGCACCCAACCACTCACACCCGAACTTCTCAAGCGTGTAGAAGACCACACAGACAAACTCCATTTACAATTGGAACGGAAGATATTCTTTAGCCACCGCGACCTAGACACCGTGCTTGATTTGTATGATAAAGGCACCAAATTTGTACTCTACACTGGCAGAGGACCCAGCGGCCCCGTGCACATCGGGCATATTGTTCCTTGGATATTTACCCTTCATATTCAACAAAAATTCAAAACGCGACTCTATTTCCAAATAACAGATGACGAAAAATACCTAATCAGCGACAACGCAGACCTTAAAGACACTGCAAAATGGTCCTACGAAAACGCATTGGACCTCATCGCTTTGGGCTTCAAGCCCCAAGACACGTTCATAATCTACGACACAAAAGACATTGACCTTCTCTATGACATAACCCTTGAAGTCGCCAAACGCATAACATACTCAACTGCCCGCAGCACCTTTGGCTTCCAAGACAGCACCAACATCGGTTGGGTCTACTGGCCAGCAATCCAAGCCGCACCATGCTTCATACACAAAAAACTAACAGGCGAAAATGTTCCTGCGCTCATCCCAGCAGCCATCGACCAAGATCCTTACTGGCGAGTAACGCGCGACATAGCCCAAAAACTAGGCTACTATAAACCCGCACAGATCCATTGCCGTTTCCTTCCAGGCTTAGCCGCAGGTGGAAAAATGAGCGCCTCAATGCCAGAAACAAGCATATTCACAGTGGATCCACCCGACGTTGTGAAAAAGAAAATCTGGAACGCTTTCACAGGAGGCAAAGGCACCGCTGCAGAACAGCGCAAAAGCGGCGCTGACCCTACAGTCTGTAGTATATTCCAATACTACTTCTTCCTCTTTGAAGAAGACAATGCCAAACTTGCTGAACGCGAACGCAAATGCCGAGGAGGCGAAATGCTCTGTGGCGAATGCAAGAAAGACATGGCGGAAAAACTTAACCGATTCCTCGAAGCACATCGCGAAAAAAGAGAAAAAGCAAAGGATGTTATCGAACAATACCATATAAAACGCAGATGAAATTAGCAAACGCCAATGCTTTAAATTTGCACTTTCTCACACCCACAACAACACAACACGACACAACACAACAACACAAAACAAAGAGTGCCTAATGTCTGTCAGTCAATTTCTCTGTCAACCTGTCAGTCTACCTGTGAGTTTGTCAAACACACAAAATGAAAAGACCAGCATACGCTCCAAGTCTCTTAATTATAAATATGAGTTTCGACTATGAAAAATGAAGTGCGGTAACATGAGTTCTAGTGTAACAACCGATGAGTTGAAAAGATTACTTGAAAGCGGTTTTCATATTACTGAGATAAGTCACCAGATGAAGGAAGGAAAATTAACCACAACAGTAAAATTGCTTAACGGTTCCAATAATCAAGCGATATCATCGGAAAACGATTCAATTTTTTTCGACTATGTCCAACACTTCAAGAGGGGGTCTGATGGATATGGTAATTATGTTTTCTTGTACTCAGACAATTTACCGCATGGGAATAATGCACCTCCAACAAACCCACCTTTAAGGTCGGTTTACGTTAAGATTGGCGATAGAATTCTGACAAACGATATTATTGTCACGTTGGTGCAATCTCCTGGTCCAGGCGTGCCTTCTGCGAAGGCAATCTTCTTTATAAAGCCTAGTTCAAATGAAGAATTCGAATCTATTGACACTAGAGACCCATTAACAATCTATGATAATACAACTCACCAAGCAATTTACAAAGGTTTAATAAATAGGATAACCCATGGCGATGACATAGCTAATTTTGAATGTGAAACTGCGCCCAGAAGTTTGACCACCGAGCAAGTAAACCTCGAGTTTATTCAATTTGACCCTTTTGATTCACTTTACTTCATTACAAAGAAAACAGAACTGAAATTTCAAGCACCGCCTCAAGTTAAAATAAATTTAACAGAAAGAGATTTTGTGGTAATCGTTCCAATTAAGCATCTCATACTTGAAGGGGTTTTTCAATTTGCGGGAGTGGAATTCCGCTCCATTTTTGATACAAAGGATGACCAAATAATTCGAAAAAGTCGTATGTGCCAACGAGAACCTGATTGGGGGTCCAACTTTTTACGGGCAAGAGTTGTCGTTAAATCTACAAATCATTTTGATGCATTGAAATCAGGATATTCTAAAATTCAAAGAGCAATAAATTGGATGGTTTTTCGGAACGATTTGACGTTCACAGTGATAAATGAAGGAAACCAGAAAATTTTTTCAACTTATGATTTCTTTAAGCATTATTCTCGAATTAACATTTCACCAATGGCTTACTGCAGAGAGATAAATAGAGAAAGCGCATGCATTTTTGATACTCGAGAATTGTTAGGCAATTTTCTAGTGATTCAAAGTGACCCTAGTGAATACTTCAAGCCAACAAAGAATCTTTTTGAGAAGATTTTCGTTAAGGAGTATTCTTCTCTGACTCAATTTGAGAAAAACGTCCTTCTAGCATTACATTGGGTATCGAGAACTGTAGGTGAGGGTAACAATATTGATAGATTGCTTGACCTTTGGACTGCTATTGAACTCGTAGTATTAAGGTCTGCTCAACATAAGCATTTTAACGATTTAGAAATCAAGTTAATTCAAAAAAAGCTTCAATCCCTCAATTTTTCAGGAAAAAAAAGTGAAATAATCAAAGACAAAATCAACATGCTGAATGACCCCCCAATAATGGAAGTTTTCTCAGCGACAACCGAAGAACTAAGAATATCTCTGTCTATAAATGAATGGAAATTGCTTAAAACAACAAGGAACAAGCGGAATGATATTATTCATGGTAAAAAAGAGTGGGAAGTTACAAATGAGGAAATTGAAAAACTAAGGGGAATAATCGAAAAAATATTAGTTGCAGTTGTTGATAACCTGTAGCATGATTATAAAAAAATACAGAAGGCGCTGAGAAGCAGGTAACTCTTGAAGTAATAATGTTGCATCAGGGTTAAGCTATATTTGTGATAGTCTCGGAATCCAGTCTTTCCGTTCATTTCTCAGATATTTTGCAAACAAAAGAGCCTCTTCACTAATCAACGTCTCAATGTTCTGCTGACTGCCGACCTTTATTCTCGGCATGCAACCATGGAAATAAAATATTCCTCAGCCTATTAGTAAATCATTCTCTAAATGATCTTTACACGTTTTATGCATCATTTACTCTGAAAACTTCTGCTTTTATCTTGAAGCTAAAGGAAGTACGGATTTTCGAAATACTTTCAATATTACAGATGAAAAAGAAGTCGTTTAGGTGGAATAATAATAAGCACAGACGAAAGAAGGATTCTGCAATCGCACATCTTGCCAGAAAGGGCATTAATTCTCTATGAGAAAGCTAGAACTGCCAGACATGAACTCTATTCCAATTCTGGTATAAGATTGCTAACATGGAACAGAGTGCTGGAGCATCTGAGAACTCCTCGCATTGGAGGTATTGAAGTCAATCCAACTGTACAAGTATTCGAACCTCAGACAATTCCACCAGGCACCATTACTACTCAGTGAGCGAGCAAATAGATTTTTTTATAATTCTCTTCAAAAGCAGTCATTGGAAGCCACGCTTTCTTTTCGTTTCTTAAGCACTTAGCGAATAACAGTTCTTCTCCAATAATTAAAGCCTCAATTGTCTGTCTTTCTCCTCTTGAGTAATAATTATTCTGGGTTGTTTTTTTAGCCAATATTAAACTATAAATAATAAAAAATACTTAATGGTTAATGAAAAAGTTGCAATGCAAGAATTTTGCCGATTAAAGTTTTGCTTAGCCCTAAATGGGGAAGACAATGAGTTAGCCAAAACTAAAACCAAAGGAACGAGCTAAATGGAATTTCCAGAAGGAGAAATTGTTCAATTAGTTCCCAAACGGATTGGAAGACTAGCTGAGCTTGCAAATAACCTTTGGTGGAGTTGGGATGAAGATGGACGACAGGTTTTTCGTTCTCTTGACTATGAACTTTGGAGAGCAAGTGGCCATAACCCGGTTAAACAACTCCGTGACATCAACCCCGACAAACTAGAAGCTGCGGCAAGAGACCCAGCTTTCCTTGAACTATACGACTCAGTGATTTTGAAATTTGATAATTACATGTTAAGTAAGAAGGATTGGTGCGGAAAAAAAGTTCCCGACAACTTTGATGGGCAAATTGCATATTTTTCCGCTGAATACGCTATCCACAATTCTCTTCCCATCTACGCGGGCGGTTTAGGAGTATTAGCAGGTGATATCTGTAAACAATCCTCTGACAGTGGATTACCTTTGGTTGCCGTAGGGTTCATGTATCCCCAAGGCTATTTCCGCCAACACGTCTCTGCCGAAGGCTGGCAAGAAGAAGCCTACACACAGCTAGATTTTAGCGAAGCACCAATTTCACCATGCGCTTGGCCCATGGGCTGTGGTCCTTTGATTCCTGTTCCGCTCGGGGACCACCAAATTTTCCTCCAAGTCTGGCAGGTCCGTGTTGGAAGGGTGAACCTGTATTTGCTCGACACAAACCTCAGTGATAACCGTGCAGAGGATAGGGGGCTTTCAGCAAGACTCTATACCGCCGACCAAGAGGAGAGACTTCGGCAACTTATCGTGTTGGGCATAGGCGGAGTGCGAACCCTTCGGGAGCTGCATATAAAACCAGTCGTCTGGCATGCAAATGAAGACCACACTGCGTTCATGATGCTTGAGAGACTCAGAGAAGAACGCGCCAAAGGAACCCCCCTAAATGAAGCTTTGCAAAAAGTGCGAAGAACCTCTGTTTTTACGACTCACACGCCTGTTTCAGCAGGTCAACACGTTTTCCCATATCAACTAATGGATCGTTACTCGCAAAACTTTTGGGAAACCTTAGGAATTGACCGAGAGAGCTTCTTGAAACTTGGAATTTACGAAGGTTTAGGTCTAGAAAAATTTAGTTTAACGGCTTTTGCACTGAGGTTAGCTGGTCAAGCCAACGCCGTAAGCAAACTTCACGGTCAGGTAGCTCGCAATATGTGGAGCGTTCTCTACCCCGGAAAAGTCTTAGACGAAATTCCAATTTTAAGCATAACTAACGGTGTTCACTCGCAGAGTTGGCGAGCTGCAGAAATTTCAGAACTTTGCAAAAAACAGATTAAAAATGAAACATTACCAAGCGAGAATGATGAGCAGTATTGGAAATGTGCGCCCGATATTCCAGATGAGCAGTTTTGGAATGTGCACCAAATAATGAAAAGTCGGCTTATCAACGCGATCCAAGACCGCGCTCAATTGCGTTTAGTCAGAGATGGAATTTCTACCCAGCAGGTGCTTGCAATGGGCGCTTTACTTGACCCGTATGCTTTAACTATTGCTTTTACACGTCGATTTACCCAGTACAAGCGTCCCTACCTAATTTTATCTGATAGCGAACGGCTCAGAAAAATAGTCACTGACCCACTACGACCTGTGCAGATAATTTTTGGCGGGAAATCTCATCCAGCCGATTACGCGTCAAAAGAACTTCTCAAAGTTGTTTACAATGTGGCGTTGGATAAGCGGTTTCAAGGGAGAATAGTCTTCGTGGAAGACTACGATATGAACCTCGCCAGAGATTTAGTCCGGGGGGTTGATGTTTGGCTAAATACGCCTAGACGTTTGCAAGAAGCATGTGGGACAAGCGGTATGAAAGCTTCAATGAATGGGGTAATTAACTTGAGTGTTCGCGATGGATGGTGGGATGAAGCATTCAACGGCTTGAATGGTTGGGCAATTGACGGTTTTAAGGGTGGGAATCCTGAGGAGGAAGACAGAGCCGACGCTGAATCATTATATAGTCTGCTGGAAAATAATATAGTGCCTCTATATTACGACCGTGACCGCAAAGGAATTCCACACCGCTGGATTCAAGTCGCCAAAGAAGCAATCAAAACCGTTAACCCAGTTTTCAATGCATGCAGGATGATGCAACAGTACATAGAACGAATGTACATGCCTGCCGTCTTTTCCGAGACTCCTAACAGTTACCCTTTAATTGAAAAGGAGAATTTTTAATGTCTGAAAAAACGAAAATAGAAAACATCGACCTCAACTTGGAAGATGTAATAACAGTTTTTGTTAGAAGCGACGAAATAGTTGCAGATATTAACCAAAAAGGCTGCGAGTTACTGGAGTACTTAAAAAACGAGGTTGTAGGCAAGAACTGGTTTGACGTTTTTATTCCTGAAAGAATCCGAGATGAGATGAGGCTTACTTTTCATCAATTGCTGGATGGAACTTATCGAAGAGGGCACGCTGATAAACAGGTTTTGACCAAAAGCGGTCAAGAACGCATTGTAGATTGGGTTAACCTGCCCATTAAAGATGAAAAAGGCAAGGTTCAAAGGCACAATATTTTCTGGACACGACATAACTGACCGCAAACTAGTCGAAGAAAGATACATCCGATTAGCATCATTCCCATCCTTCGATCCAAACCCAATTGTTGAAGTTGACTTTGACGGAAAAATAACTTACACAAATCCAGCCGCCAACAAAATTTTCCCAAACCTTGAAAAAAAAGGTTTAAACCAACCTTTCTTCGTGGATTGGGAAAATGTTTCTCGCGTCTTCAAAAGTAAAATTGCAGCAGAGTATTCTTTTGGAAGAGAAATACATCTTGATAAGAACTGGTACCTGCAACAGTTTTCTTACATGCCTATTGGACCGAGAATCAGAATCTACGTTGTAAACATTGATGAAAAAAAGCAAGCTGAAGAAGCACTTAAAGAAAGCGAAGAAAAATACAGGTCCCTATTTGATAACATGATTAACGGCTATGCGTACTGCAAGATGATTTTCGACGAAAAATATGAACCTGCAGATTTTATGTACTTGGAAATTAACGAGACCTTTGAGAAACTAACTGGTTTGAAACGTGAATCTGTGGTTGGCAGAAAGGTTTCTGAGGCTATTCCGGGAACAAAAGAAGCGAACCCTGAAATATTTGAAATTTATGGCAGAGTTGCAAAAACTGGAAAAGCAGAACGATTTGAGCTTTTCTTTAGGCCGCTTAACATTTGGCTTAATATTTCAGTTTATGGTCCAAAAAAAGACTATTTCGTTGCAATTTTTGAAAACATCACTAAACGCAAGGAATTGGAGCAGGAGTTGAACAGTTACAACCAGCGGCTTGAGGAGGTTGTAGCGCTGCGCACGGCAGAGTACGCGCAAGCAAACCAGAAACTGACTGGGGAAATTATGGAACGTCGAAAAATCGAAGAGGGCTTGCTCTTTAGGGCGATGATTTTAGATAATCTAAGCGAAGCCATCTTTTTGGCGAACTTGAAAGGAGAATTTGTCTATGCAAACCTTGCCACATGCGAGTTGTTCGGGTATCCATGCGACGAATTCCTGAACATGAACCTTTGGGAGGTTCTGGAAATTCCAGAATTGGAAAAGAAAGAGCTCATGGATAAACTCCAAAAAACCGAGCAAGTGGATCTTCATACAGTTCAAGTCAGGAAAAATCAGGAGAAGATGCCGATTCATTTGCGGATGGGTTTAGTGAAGACCCCTCATGGAAAACTGGTAATCAGCGTAATTCACAAAATTAAGGCGGGATCGCATTCAGAGTGATACCAAAACCTCATACTTGTTTTTTAGATGGAAAAAAGATAAGAAACAGACATGCGATTTTCAAAGTCGTAAGGTTTTTTTTGTGACTTTTCTGAGTAAAATCTTAATTGTTGCTATGGTATAGCTTGATGAGATGAAATTGTATGACTAACAAGGAGCTTAGAGTATCCAAAATCAAAAACGGGACGGTCATCGACCACATCCGCGGAGGGTACGCTTTAGATGTAATAAAAATTTTAGGCATAACTGGCAAAGAAAAAAAAGTGATGACGATAGCCATTAACGTTCCAAGTAGACGTTTCGGAGTTAAGGATATAGTAAAAATAGAGGGAAAAGCGCTTGATTCACAGGAAGTTAACAGGATTGCTCTAGTTGCTCCTCACGCATCAATAAACATTATTCATGATTATGTTGTTGTGGAAAAGCTGGAGGTAAAGTTGCCCCAAATTATGGAAGGCATCGTTAAATGTGTTAACCCATGTTGCATAAGCAATAGCGATGAACCTGTGGTCTCAAAATTTTACCTTAAGGCTGAGGAGCCGTTACTGTTAAAGTGCCACTATTGCGGAGTCACCTTAGAGCAATCAGATGTTATGAGACAACTTTAAGGTAACCTTTCTTTAGCCAGCAAAAACAAAACTTCAAAATCTTTTCTCGCCATCATTTTGCCCTTACTTATTCCAGGGCATTCAAACGTAAAATCAAAAATATGCTGGTCTTTATCTAGCTCAAATTTTAGTTCAAAAGGATAGAACCGGCAGATTAAAGGTCTTAAACCGTAAATACTGCATCGATTATCCTTCAAAAAGCAACATTTGCCTTCAATGTTTTTTTTCATTTCATAGTAGTAAGGCGTTTTTCCCGTGATTTGGCTTGTGAATTCCTGTTTGGGCAATCCAGTTCCATTTGATATTTCCTTGGCTTCAGTTTCCAGAAGGAGAATGCGCCGAGTTTTTTCTTTTGTGTCGCCACAACATAATCCGCATTTGCTGCACTCGAAGTGCACGTTATTTGGGCAGGTGAATTCCACTTTGTTTCAACAGACATTAATTCTTGGTTTTATATAAAAGCGTTAGTTAAAAATTTTTGTCTTGTTTAAGCCTGTTTGTTTCGGTGTCCCTCACCATACTGGAAGGGTCGGTTGAGGTTTTTTTCTAATTTTTTCTTGAAAACTTCATCCATATTAATCTTCGGACATGCCAGGCGGCTTGCATCCAAGACATAGAAGATTACGTCAATTAATTCTTCAGCGATTTTCTCTTGGGACAACCCTTTTTTCCAAGCATCGCTTGCTTCACCTAGTTCTATGAAGGCAAAAAGCAGTTTTTTTGGAATGTCTTCTGGCTTGTTATAAAATCCTTTTGCGATTACGAGGTTTTCGATTTCTTTTTTCATCTCTTCCAATTGCATGTCTTTGCGCTCCTATGTTGCTCTGAGAAACTGTAGGACCCTTATATAAAGCACTTGAATTAGTCCATAACCCTTAGTAGCTCTTTTGAGCATATTTTATAGCTATTCTTTTGGAGGAACGCCTTGTTCCTTGAGGAGAGTTATGATATTTTTTGCATATTTTTTGTTAATTTGGTGATGAAAGCAAAATTCCTGTTTTTGATTTCATTATTCCGCTACTATTTGGGCATTTGACTTGCCACGAGTGATCTATCTTATACAGGTAGTCAAGAGAACTACCAAACAAATCGCCGCCGCTTAGTTTCAAGAGACTGCTCTTATTTTTGATGCTATCGATTGAACTCGGGCAATATTTATCTTGATAGTTCTCAGAAAAAATGTGACTTACAAGCCATTAATTAAAATTCCGAAGAAAACTTGAAACACGTGCCACACGAATCGCACGTAAAACGTGCTACATAAAAAACAGTGTTCTCTAATTTTTTATCTGCTTTGACCAATTCTTTACCGCATTTTGGACAGTTAACTCTATAACAAGAAATCACGTAATCAACCTGTCATTAATAGGAACAATACTATATGAAAACTTGTGGTTACAAACATGAACAACAGATAATCTGAACATTTTTTATAGCACATTAGTCTTTGCGGGAAGATAGGAAAGCCTCGATAACTTGTTTTCAGGTTGTGGTTGTTTGAGCGCTCCCACTAATTCTTATTCTCTATTAAATTGAATAATTAGGTATTTGCTGAGCAACATCAAGTCGTTTGACAGATTAATCTGCAGCTGAATTAAGGCTGTGTTTTCCTGTTATGTAAAATGGGCTAAGGCTCCCAAAGGTATCTCCTTGGTATCCTAATTACGGCGGCAAGGAGCCTGTCAAACGGCACCTGCCAACAATTTTAGGAAACCTTCATGATTTTCTGCCGGATCAGGTCATTTTTGGTTTTACAACGACTGTTGATAAGTAATCTTCTTGAAGATACACATTTGCTGTTTCTATTATGTTATCAGTTGTCACTGCTTCAATTTTGGAAAGGTGGTCAACCAACGCTTTTCCACTCTTGAATTGCATTTCCATGTAAGCAATAATTTCGGAGCACTCCTGTGGATCATCCATTCCTCTGAGACTTGCACCCATAATCAAGTTTTTAGTCTTTTCAAGCTCATTCAATGGAACTTTTTCAGTTTTTAGCTTTGTTAATTCTTTAAGAATTACCCGTTTAGCCTTTTCCAAATTTTTATCCTTAACTGCACACTTGATGCTGAAGTAGCCGAAATCCACACCCTTGTTATGGTCAGAGTTGATGTCATAGGTTAAAGCGTGCTTTTCTCGCATTTCGATGAATAACCGTGAACTGGTGCCCCCGCTAAGTAGGGCACTTATCAAATCTAACGTGGGCGAATCATGGTGACTTGAATTAACAGTTCGTACACCCATATTCAGGTATGTTTGAGCGATTCCTGCCCTTTTCTCGATAACCAGCGGCTTAGGATTAGAAGCTTCAACTGGAAATGCCTTTTTTGAAAACGCTTTCTCAAAGTTTCTATCCCTGAAATTTTTTAAAACAACCTCAGTGTTCTCTTCGGAGAAACTGCCCGTCAAAATCAGAATCATGTTTTGGGGATTATAATTCGTTTTATGCGCCTTAATCAGTTGGTCTAACGTTAATTGTTTCACGGTTTTCGGAAAGCCTCCAACTGGGCGATTCACTGGATGCTTTTTAAACAAACTCTTCAAGAGTAACTCTTCAATTCTCTCAATGGGGTCATCAAGTGCCTCGGCTAATTCGTTGAGTATTATTTTGCGTTCTTGACTGAATTTTTCTTCCTCAAAATCCGTGCCAAAAAGCAACTCTGAAATAACGGCGGACGCTTCGGTTAATTCGCCCGGCAAAATATCAATCCTACTCATCATGTGCTCATGGTCTGTATAGAAATCCAAGATTCCGCCGGAATTCTCAATGCTTCTGGACATCTTGATTCGTTTATCTGAACCTCCCGCAAGCATATGTTCAAGGAAATGGGCTGTTCCAGCAATCTCTTTAGATTCATGGTTAGAACCATATTCTACAGCGATGGATAACTGGGTAGTGTTTGATGATTGCCGCGGATAAAGCAGCACTGTTAAGCCGTTGGTAAGGATTTTTCGGCTCCAAAACATCGCTGTTGTCATATCCAGAAACAAACAGGCGCTTCTAAAAAAGATTAACCAATTTAAATAGAAATATGGCATCAATTAAAGAGTTGTCTTATTGGGTGACCTTTTAATCTGAAACAGCATGTAGCCATCAACACCGAGTACCAGCAATTACTGCCCAAACAATGAAAAAATGTTAGGAAGTTGTTTTTACGTTCTTGTTAAGTTGAGAACTGGTTTTAGCGAAGACGAGTTGACAAGTTAGCACGTTTCTTTGTGTTAACTTGTGAACTAGGGTTAACAAGTAAGTAAATTAAGTTTTTCAAAAAACGATATTTGTGGTATCGCCCTAAACCAGAAAGCGGTAAGGTATCATGAATAATACGAATATTTGCTGGGATTGTAAATATGACACAATAAAACTCAAAATAATAGTGCCGCAAACCAGCACAATCAAGGAGTACGTCCACAAAACAGGCGATTTCCAGACTGACATAGTCGCTATTAGCAAGGAAAAACAGGGACAATACAATGTTTGGTTCCGCTCAGGAGAAAACTTGAGAAAGCTGAGTTTTAGGCTGATTCACGTGTGCAAGCTAAAACAGAGTAAGGAAAAAAGTGATAAAGTGGGGGCATGCGAAAACTACGATTTAAAAAACGACCAAAACTCAATCAGCAACATTATATATGCCAAAACCTCCGTGCCTGAGACAACAAAGCGTTAAATGCGGAAAAAAAACAACAGAAAAAGGCTTTTATGGGTTAGCTGTAAGTTCTTTAAGTTGCTTTTTAGTTAACCCTAATCCTGGCGTGGCATCAAGCCTCTTCTTTACTGCTCCTTTTTTTAAGAGAAGCACTGTTGGGTAGTATTCTATTTCGTATTTTTCGCATACATCTGGCTTGTCATCTATCATTACGGTTATGCATTCTTTTGGGTTGCTCTTTGCGTATTCTTCAAAAATCGGCAGGAACCGCTGAGAATAGGGACACCATGAAGCATAGAAGAGAACAAACGCTTTCTCCTTAGATTTTAAATCGTCGTCAACATCGCCTTTAGTTTGTTTGGATTTCTGTTTAATATTTTTGCTCATTTTCAATCACCTCACGGTCTTCTTCTGGATAATGGCTGCTATCGCAAAACGGCTTGTTGGTTGATTTTCCGCAACGACAAAGAGTCACGCGGTTCCTAACCTCGTAGAGTTTGCCCTCGGACGAATATATGGGGATTGCACCGCGAACCCAAAGTGGACCATCAACCCCCTTTGCGGGGTCCTCTATTAACCCGATTGATTTATCAAACAACGGCTCAATTGTTTTGTCCATTTTTCTTATCGATGATTACAAGCCGACCGGAAGGGCAATCGCATGCATTTCTCGTGGCGTTTTGTTTTAGCTGGGGGTCGTCTGATAGGGGAATTTGTTGCCAAATGTCTCCTCCCCGGTGGCAAAATCTGGCAGAAGCGCATAGAATTTCAGCGTCTTTTAGTTTTAATGTGGGACCTTCAATTTCTTTAGCCATTAAATCAAAGGGTTCGTTATCGCTAGTTTCGGTTCCGATAAAATTCACTTTTGCATGTGTTCCATCGCAGAAAGGCTTGCTCTTGGATTGTCCGCAGCGGCATAAAATGTATGTTTGTGTAGTTTTTAGTTTATTGCCTATTTCCCAATCAGCAGGTATGCCTTCATGATCGCATATTATTGTCGCTGGAAGCAAAGGGGTGTTTCCAGAAACAAGGTATGGGCCATTCCTAAGAACCCGTACTTGGCAATTATTGTTTGCTTCTGATGCTTTTTTGTTTTCCAAACGGGTTCATCTCGTAAACAATTGAGAATTACAACTATTCTCTGATTGGTGCTACTCCAAAAGAACCCGTTTCTGTTAGTTAAATTTTGTTATTTTCCATTATTATCTTATGGCAAAAGTAAGCAGTTTGAAAGTCCAAAACCTGAATACTACATTTGATACAACTGCATAGCCGTCTTCGATGTTCTCAATCTGGACATAAGCTTAGGCAAGCAAAATCGACCTATGTTTCGGAAAGAATTTATTAGTATAAGAGTGTTATATGCAATCGATAAAGATGGATCCCCAATGCGAAATTGTTGGCAAATACATCCTACCAATATATAGGTCAATTCTTGCCAAAGAACTAGTACAGAAACATCATCTTACACAAACAGAAGCAGCTAAAAAACTAGGCACCACTCAAGCTGCTGTAAGCCAATACCTAAGTTCAAAACGTGCCTACAAAGGGATCGACCATGTCGAGCAATATTTGCCTAAAATTCAAGCCATGGCAATTGAAACAGCAAGAAAAATTGTGATTAAAGAGATAGGTGTTGGCGAGGTAACCTTTGATTTTTGTAAACTCTGCTCGACTTTTTGCAATAAATATGATGTAGAGTCTGAAAGTCCAAAACCTGAATACTACATTTGACACCAAATTGTTGAGAAGGCGTAATGATTTTCATTTGTTGAGGGGGGGCATATTTCTAAATCTAGTTAACTCCTTTTTGTTTTTTTAAGCTGTGAACCATTTCAGCATTGTTGTAAACAAAACAGTCGTTTCTAAAAGACACAGAAAACCAACAAAAAATATCCTTAGGCTTATTTGCGCAGCTAGCCGTTCATGGCTAGTAATTAGAACAACCCGCCTTTTATAGCCTTTCTGTGACGTTCTAAGACGTTT
The DNA here is from genome assembly GCA_963770935.1 of Candidatus Bathyarchaeota archaeon. Classification (GTDB taxonomy): domain Archaea; phylum Thermoproteota; class Bathyarchaeia; order Bathyarchaeales; family Bathycorpusculaceae; genus Bathycorpusculum. The sequence goes on along the minus strand of CAVYRJ010000008.1, from coordinate 208,920 downwards.
TGTGACGAATCCAGACGCAACCTGCTGACGCAACAAGCCCCAAAAAAGAAAATCAACCCAAAACAAGCTCTGCACTATATCAATTCAACTGGTTTTCTTCATCAAACAACAAATACTCCACCAACCCTTCGACCTTTAGCCGGCAAATTCTCCATCATCTTCTTGCTCCAACTTTTTTGTTTTCACCTTTGAATTCTGGATGCCCAGAAACAATCATACCCAATCAAACGCTCTAAGAAAAAAAATAATTGTGCACATCCCTCATTTATTAAAAAAAACAGAGCCAATCATAGAACCAATAAGATGCTTAAACACCATGAGTAGTTTAGCTGCGAAGAATAGTAATCTAAAGCATTCTCAGCAAGTCTGCCTTCGTAATGATGCCTATCACAACGCCTTTTTTAGACACTAAAACAGCTGAGTAAGTCTGCAAAAGACTAGTAATCAATGACAACGGTGCATCTTCATTTATCTGTGGAAACGCTTCCTCCATGATGTCTTCAGTTGGCAATTTGGAGATTTGCTCCAAGTCTTTTCCTGAAAGAATTTGTCGCAAAATAGTCTTCTCTGAGATGCTGCCCACAGATTGTTTTCCATCAAAAACCGGGATTTGTGAATAGCCATGTTCCTTCATTACTTTTACCACTTCGGAAATTGGGTCCTTTTTTTGGACACTAAAAACTTCGCTGTGAACTAGTTTTTCTGCTTGAACTTTGGTTTTAAATTCTATGCGTTCTAGCACATCGAAAATTGTTTTTACTTTGGTGTAGGATGAGTCGATGGTTCCAGCTTCGAGTTTGGCGATTAGGGATTGGCTGACTTCTGCCATTTTGGCTAGCTGTGACTGTTTTAGACCTAGTTGTCTTCGGCGTTTGGCGATGTCTTCTATTGGCGGGAACATGTTTTAGTAGTTGGTCTGATGGGCTAATATTCTTTTTGGAATATTTCTTGCAAGAACCCATATAACGCCGTTATGCATTTTATTGTTCCGCTAAAAAACCAGAGGTACCAAAAAAATGCCAAATAAAATAGACACAATCGCCCTCCACGCAGGGCAAGAAACTCCTGATCCAACTACAGGATCAAGAGCTGTCCCAATTTACCAAACAAGCTCATACGTCTTTAAAAGCACCGAGCACGCAGCAAATTTGTTTGCTCTAAAAGAACTCGGAAACATTTACACAAGAATAATGAACCCGACAACCGACATCTTCGAAAAAAGAGTAACTGCCATCGAAGGTGGAACAGGCGCATTGGCAGTGGCATCAGGACAAGCAGCAATATCTCTTGCACTTCTGACAATAACTCAAGTAGGCGACGAAATAGTTGCAGCAAACAACCTCTATGGAGGAACCTACAGCCTCCTACACTACACGTTCCCCAAGCTGGGCAGAACTGCAACGTTTGTTGACTCGCAGAAACCAACCGAATTTAAAAAAGCCATAACACCAAAAACACGGGCTATCTACGCCGAAACTATCGGCAATCCCAAGCTGGATGTCCCAGATTTTGAGGCGTTAGCAAAAATCGCCCATGAAACAGGAATTCCATTGGTAGTAGATAACACTGTTGGTGTGGGCTTGGTAAAACCCATCGATTTTGGCGCAGACATCATAGTCACGTCAGCTACCAAATACATCGGCGGACACGGCACCAGCGTTGGCGGAATAATTGTTGACTCTGGAAAATTCAAGTGGAATAACGGCAATTTTCCAGAGTTTACTGAGCCAGACCTAAGCTATCATGGAGTCAAATACTGGGATACCTTCGGAAACTTCCCAGATTTAGGGAACGTTGCTTTCATCTTCAAAGCCCGAGTCCAACTCCTCCGTGACTTAGGACCCACTTTGAGTCCGTTCAACTCCTTCCTGTTTCTCCAAGGTTTAGAAGATTTGCCACTAAGACAACGCAGACATTCAGAAAACGCCCTGCAAATTGCGCAGTTCCTGAAAAACAATCCTTTTGTAAACTGGGTAAATTATCCCGGATTAACGGATAACCCCAACCACAAAATCGCCTCCAAATACCTCAAAAAACACTACGGCGGCTTGGTCGGTTTTGGCATAAAAGGCGGCTTAGAATCAGGCAAGAAATTCATCAACTCAGTAAAGCTCCTCTCGCACCTAGCAAACATTGGCGACGCAAAAAGCCTAGTCATTCACCCAGCATCCACTACCCATCAACAATTAACCCCACAAGAGCAAGCGGCAACGGGAGTAACATCTGACTTCATAAGGCTCTCAATTGGCTTAGAAGACCCCGAAGACATCATCGCCGACATAGACCAAGCACTCAAAGCATCAGCCAAACCTTAAAACAAACAACTTTTTTCTTTATGGAGGCAAACAAGCTAATAACCAACGAAAAAACCAGCCAAACACAAAACTTATACTTTCGCCCAACCCCCTGATGAGTTAACGTTGGAATCGGGTGAAAAATTAGGTCCAATTACGCTTGCCTACGAAACATACGGCAAATTGAATGCGCAAAAATCAAACGCAATTCTTGTTCTTCATGCACTCAGCGGAGACGCCCATGCTGCTGGACCCGATGGCTGGTGGGGAAACCTAATAGGTCAAGGCAAAGGCATTGACACAGACAAGTACTTTGTAATATGCAGCAACGTTATCGGAGGCTGCAAGGGCTCGACAGGTCCATCTTCAATTGATCATAAAACAGGAAAGCCTTACGGTCTAAGTTTCCCACTTGTTAGCGTCGGCGACATGGTTGAAGCACAAAAACAACTCATTGATCACTTGGGTATCAAGAAGTTATTGGCGGTTATCGGCGGTTCCATGGGTGGAATGCAAGTGCTGCAATGGATGGTTTCATATCCCGAATGGATATGTTCAGCAATTCCAATTGCAACGGCGCTGAAACATACCCCTCAGCAAATAGCATTCAACGAGGTTGGGCGACAAGCTGTGATGTCAGATCCTGACTGGAAAAATGGCGAATATTACGGTTCAAAACCTCCCTCAAAAGGTTTAGCCGTTGCCCGAATGATTGGACACATTACTTATATGAGCGACACTTCAATGACTGAAAAGTTTGGCAGAAAAACCAGAGCTGATAAGGAACCTTTCAAGTTCAGCGCAGACTTCGAAGTCGAAGGGTACCTTCGCTACAGAGGAGACAACTTTGTCAAACGGTTCGATGCCAACAGTTATCTCTACATCACTAAAGCCATCGACAACTTTAACGTTCTCAACGGCCATGCTTTAGGCAATGTCTTTAAAGGATTAAAGGCAAAAGTTCTCGTTCTGGCTTTCAAGTCTGACTGGCTCTACCCAGCCTACCAAAGCCAAGAAATCGTTAAAGCATGCAAACTAGCAGGCGTAGAGGCAAGCTACTGCGAAATAAACAGCACTTATGGCCATGACTCTTTCCTGTTGGAAACAGAGCAGGAAACGCAACTTATCGGGGGCTTTTTGACAGCTGTATCCAATGGAAACAAAAATGGCGGTCGTACATGACAAAGCAAACCCATGTAATTGAGCACAAAGTCATTTCAAGCTGGATTAGCAGCGGAGCATCCGTTTTGGATTTGGGATGCGGCGACGGCGAACTTCTCAATTTGCTGATCCGCAACAAGCAAGTGCATGCACAAGGCGTGGAACTCAGCGAACAAGCCATCCACAACTGCGTAGCAGCAGGCTTAAGCGTGTTCCAGCAAGACATCGACACTGGATTAACCGAATACGCTGACAAAAGCGTAGACTACGTTATCCTAAACCAAACATTACAACAAGTCAAGAAACCTGATTTTGCGATAAAAGAGGCCTTGCGTGTCGGCAAAAAAGTAATCGTTGGTTTCCCAAATTTTTGCTATATCACTGATCGCTTCCAGATTTTCTTCCGCGGAAAAGTCCCAGTTACCCCATCTCTGCCTTATGAGTGGTATGATACTCCTAACTTACACTTTCTAAGCATCGCTGACTTCAAAGAATATTGCAAAAAAAGTGGGATATGTATCGAAAAAGCGGTTTTCATCTCTAAGGACAAGGAGGTTTCGGTTTTGCCCAACCTTTTCGGTGAAGTCGGACTTTTCCTGCTTTCAAAATAAAGAATTCGAATACCAATTCCAAAGGACTCATAATAAATTTTGACCAGCCCGTCAATTCCATTCAGATTGACACTAAAGAAATCCATCGGGCAGAAATCAGACAAAACATCGAATAAACAATTCAATGGGAAAGAGAAAAAAAATGTTGTATACAAACAACTCTAAGGTATGATTTCAGCACCATTATATTTTACATAATCAAAGTCATCTATCCCAACTTTTCCCTTACTGATCAACCTTCGGATGCGTGGGACTTCGCATTCTACTGCTTTGATTAATTGTTCCACCGTGTTGCAAACTTTATTGTAAGCATCATCGCTCCATCTTTTGGTTATATTAGTGTATAGGCATCTTCCCCCGCAAATATCCAGATTTTTGCAGTCCACACAAGGTTTCTCGTCTACGAAAATTCGTCTCAAGTTTTAGAGGGTCGGCATCTTTTATATGCCCAAGATAGTATTCCTTCATCCCCCACATGGTTGGGCAAGGAATAATGTAGCCGTCAGTTTGGATAGCGTAGTTTATCCAGCCGCCTCCGCAACGCATCAGGCATTTTTTCTCTTCATGCAAAAGCGAGTTTGCTATGCCCAAAATTGGGTATAGTTTAAGCACAGTGCCCTTATCTTGGATTTGGTCAACCCAAAAATGCACCAGCCTTTCAACCCCTGGAATGTAGCTGGTTTTGGTCCACTCCTCAAAGTTGCGCCTTTGATAGTCATTGCCCCAGAAACCAGCGTTAAGTTGCCAATGAATCGAGGTAAACGAAAAATCCGGGTTGTTCAAGAGATATTTGACTTGTTTTTCTATGTCGGTTTGCTCCATTATGGTCATGCGAGCAATTAATTCTCCCTTAAATCCGTTTTTCTTGATTAATTTTAGGTTCTCGATGACTTTCCGGTAAGTTCCTGCTCCTCGATAAGCATCCGTCAGGTCTTCTTGCCCATCAATCGAGACAAGGATAGTGTGGAAACGGTTAACATATTTTGGTTCAAGTTTGTCAAGAAGTAAACCGTTTGTTTGCATCATATAATGTTTAGGGGTCACTTTATTCATAATTTGCCTAAGTTTATCCATCTGCAGCAGGGGTTCTCCACCATAGAAGGTCAAAACACAATTAGGGTCTTGTCGGCAGAACTTGTTCAGAGGCTCTAAATCATAGCTGAGGTTGCGTGGCAAATCGTAGTCGACTTCTATATCGTCGCCGAATTCTTCGTCAAAGTCATCAAGGCTCTCGCCAAAACAGTACTTGCACTGCAAATTGCAGTCACTGGTAAGTATCACGTGAAAGAACATGAAACCATATCAACAAACGTCCGACTTAATAGTATTTTTCCGCCAACTTCTTTGCTTCTTCGTACTCTTTTGACGTATCATCGGCTTCATCATTGCTTGTCATTTCATTCTGTGATACAACTCTTTGACCTGGCTCCACATTTTTTGCATTCTTTTTCTTTGCTTTCTCCAATGCTTGGTTGACATAGCTATTGAGGTCTAGTTTCTTTATTATTTTTTCAGACAAGGTCTCTGGAGCAAATGCTATAGGCAGTATTGCAATGAATAGAAAGAAGCTGGCAAACGAGAAAGCCGTTCCCTCTATCATATTAGCTGATATGTAAGTTCCAGCTAAAACGCGAGCTAGGTTTGAAAACAAATATGGAAGGACTCCAAGAACATAATATTTCTCAGCGCTTTTTCCCTGAGCAATATCCCCCCAGAGAGTTACTAAAAACAACATTGAAAAAGCACCCCACGCGATACCGTCAACACATACATAAAACCAGGCTGCAAGGTAGTTGCCGGTAAAAATCCCTAAAGAAGCATACCCAACGCCTAAAAGTACAAAGCCGATCAATGCCAATCGTTTTCGACCTTTCCTATCAGCTAAAAGCCCACAAATAATTGCTGAAGCCCCAGCTAAGACCATTTCTATAAGCAGAAAGTTATTTCCAAAAGCCTGGGGAAATGTACTGCTACTAAAGTCAGCTAGTATTCAACTGCATTGTCAGGTCGTTTATGAGAGAAAACATTAGCCATGGGAGAGCATAGAGAACAAAACTCTTGTTTGTAATTATTGACCGGTAAGTAACCCTCTGTTTTGACTCTTCTTGTTGCTCAGCGGGCTTAATATATCGAATAAGAAATAAACTCGAGATTCGCCATACCGCCAAAGTGGCGGCTAAAAAGAGCGGTGCATTGTTTCCAATTATAGAGATAGCTGGATAACCTATTCCTATAAAAAGTATTATGATTCCACTTAGTTTTGCTCGGTTTTGAGGCTTAGTTGAATTTGCGTAGTAGCCCATGCAAACGGGCATTCCTATACCGAAGTACGAACCAATTATGATTGCAATTGCTATTATATTTGTAAGCTCTTGCAGGTTTATGATAGCGAAAATGATTGAAAGTGATGCACCTGCAATACTCCAATATTTGAGAAAATTTAATCTATGCTTGAATTTGCTTGTTAAAAGGGAAGAAGCAAAGGCAGATAAAACCAAGCTGACGAAATTGCCGCTAACCATTAATAGTAGTGAATTACCGCTAAAATTCGTACTTGTTATGTCTTGCAAATACCCGAATCCGCAAAGATACCAAACAAAAGCGTTCGCTACTAAAAAAGTGCTTACTAACGTTTCTTTTGAGATTGACGATATTTTTTTACCGATTATTCTTAGCGTTTTGGGTGCACAGGATAACGATAAGTGTAAGTATTATTAAACATTAAGAAATAATACATCAGTGATTGAATCCATATTCAAGATAAATAGCTAAACAAGCGACAATTCAACTGTCAAAGCCTCAAGTATAAACGACAACTCACTTGCTCTTTTATTTTCTTTTAACAACAAGTTTGTAGTCAATTCTTTTCTGCCTAAGTCCCTAAATTCGGCTATGAGCCTTTTTACTTCTATCGAACCTAGTACCATTTCCTCAATTGCCTGCAAATCATTCTCTAAAAACTTGGGCCCCTCGGTGATGCCAACAATTTTTTTTTTCAGAGCTTTATTCTTCATGGCACAAAGCATGGGATATGGCGGTAATTCGTACTTGATTCGGTGCTTAAACTCTTCCAACATTGTCATATCAACAAATTCCTCTTTCAGAGTCGACAAGATCCCGATTACCCTGCCATAATGTCCTAAGTCATCGATCGCTTCTTGACTTCCGCCACCGATTATTGCACCGATTTTGCAATGAAGCTCTCCAACACTACCTTTCATTCTGATGACCTCAAAATACTCCTCTGGAGACGCATTAACTTTATCACACAAGGAAATCTCTAGTGCTTCAGCTGTCACGATTTCGAACATCGAGGCAGCAACCAAATCCACTATGGCCTTTCTGTGCCTGCTTGACAGGTTGTAGCATTCGCTTTGAAGGTCTGCTGTTCCCTGAATAAGCAATACATCGCCTGCCAAAATAGCAATATCTTTCCCGAATTTGCCAAAAACCGTTTTTCGTCCAAACTTTTTCCTTGAATTGTCAACGATGTCATCGTGGATATCTCCTGAGGATGTTATAAGCACCATAGCCCTTGCTACCGAGTTGTAGTTTTCGGGGACCATGCCCACGGCTTTGCTAGATAAGTAACCTAGAGCTGGAAAAATCGGCAGAACATTTGGAAGAACCATTTTCGCATAATAGTGTAATGCTTCACGCATTATTCCTCTATCATATTGTTTTTGGAATATTTTTTGGCAAGCTTGAGATATCGCAGAATGACCCTTACCTTGAATTATGCATAACGCATTCTGGGTAAGGGAGCTAGTTGGCATACAGGTAAAATCAGAACCTTCACTATTTGTAAGTTAAGATTTTAAAATTAAGATTCAAAATCAAAATTTGGTGTGAGAAAGTTTCTTTTCAGCACTGGATTTTTTTACCATCCACCCCAATTTATGGGTTTAGCTCGGATTGCTTGTTTTTGTTTCATGTATTTCACCTCTTACCCTTATGAAACAAGTCGTGACTCGTAATATATAAGTACACACCAAAACATTCGGTTTTGAGATAGTTATCCAACAAAACAACAGTAGAACAGCAATACAACAAAAATACTTGATTATTTAGCTTTAGCTGGGGATTCATCATTAAGAAGAAAGATTATTGATTAAATCCAAACAGCCGCAGGTACATGTTCAATTCTATTTTGCCCCAACAAATCTCCGTGAAATCATCATCCACGTTTTAGTAGTATTTTTCTGCAAGTCTTTTTGCTTCTTCATAGGCCTTATCAGGTTTGGCATCTTGAGTTTTCTCCTCGGACACTTTTTTCAATTTTTTCTCTTTGTTATTAGCTGCTTTATCAGCATCTTTTTGGGCTTTCTTTTTTGCGTTCTCGATGTAACTTTTAAGATCCCTATCCTTCATGACTTTTTCAGGCAAAGTCTCAGGCGCATAAACCAAGGGCAAAACAGCTAGAAAAAGGAAAAACGCAGTGAATGAAAATAAAGTGTTTACAGAAACTGCAGCAGCTACATTTTCTCCTAGCACTAGCGACAAATACTTGGATATAAAGAACGGAATGATTCCAAGGGCATAGTACTTTTCTATCGAAGTATTTTGGCTCAAATCTCCCCAAATTGACATTACAAACAGAACATAGAACGTTCCCCATGCTGCCCCGTTAAGTACTGTATAGATCATCCATCCTGCCATTTGGTCTGGATACATTCCTAAAATCGCAAACTCGATCCCAACCAAAACAAATGCAATAATTGCAATACGTTTCCTGCCCACAACACCTATCAGCAATCCAGTAATTACGGAAAAAACACTTCCAATAATACTTTCGGCAAGCCTGAGAATATTAATTTCTTGTTGCGCTAAAACGCTTTCCTGCACAGGCACACTTAGATAACCAACTAAAGAAAACATCAGCCATGGAATCAAGTATAAGATGAAGGACCTTTGTTTCAGAACAAAAGAAAATGATACTGAGTGCTTATCAGGTATTATAGGTTGCTTTATATTTGGGACAAGAAAAAATAGCAGCCCAAATGTTCGCCAGATCATCAAAATAATGGCTGTTGGCTCTATTTTATTTGCACTTAATACAATCAGTAAAACACTAAATATGCCAATTAATAGCATTATCAAACCGGCGAATTTTCCCCGATTGTTAGCCTGAGTAGATCTAGAAAAGTAAGCCATGCAACTCGGTATACCCAACCCAAGAGATACACCGAAAAGTACCATAGCTAAGGGCGGAATACCTTCACTATCGATAGCAAACAAAGTTAGAGGAGAAAAAATTCCAATACTCGTCCATATCAAAAGCAAGAATCGGGTGCCAATTTTTTTAGTCAACAGGATACCGATAAAAATTGAAATAATTAGTGCAACAAAATGAAAACTCCATAACAATAGACTTTGTGAGTCTTTCATTATTATAGATGGCAAAATATTAGTTGCAACACTATACCAAACGAGCGCATTTACGATTAAAAAGGCACTTCCTAGAGTTAGGCGCAAATCCATTGTGAGTTTTCCAGTTTTACCCATGATTAACACTAAATTCTATCGTGCGAGTTCAGTTAGAAAGTATTTGAGATTTCGGTTAAGATAAGCTTTGAGTAGTAATAAACAAGATTGCTAATATTGATAAATGTCTTGACATAGAGGCTAGTTACCGCAAACCTTTTAAAGTTTATACGTTCAACAACAATACAGGAGGAAAGGAATACGAAAAAACCAATTAGACCTGTAAGAATGTACTGGTGGTAAATTCTTAACTTTTTTTTCTTTATTTATTTTAAGAAGGCAAATCTTGTAGCGCAGACTTCAATAATTGATTAAATATATTTTTGTTCTTTTTCATATTTGTTAAACTCTCGGTAGCTATTTTCATTGATGATTTCATGATACCTGTAAGCTTATGTAATTGAGGGGAGTTAATGACTAGTTCCGCAATTTTTTCTGAATCAGATTCTTTAATGTCTGCCTGTTTAAGTATATCCAAAATTTGTCTTTTTAAGACTATGTTTTGGAAAGCGTACAAAATAGGAAGCGGCAAACACTCATTAGTAAACCTGTTCTTCAACTCATCTGCCTCAAAAACATCTACAAATTCGTCACGGATAGTCATCAGAAATCCCAAGTTATCTCCAAAGTCGCCTAGGCTTTTAACTTCTTCCTCGGTTCCACCTCCAACAATAGCACCAATCTTGGCCGCTGCCCCCGCAACTGAAGCCTTCATTCTAATAATTTCTAGAGATTTCTGAGGTTGCAGATCAAGGTTTCTTCTTTGATTTGCTTCGTTGGCTTCTGCACTACCAATATCAAAGAAGGATTGCTTTGCTATCTCAAGAATTTCATATCTTTTATTTTTTTGGAACGATTCACACGCCTCGTTTAACATCATTATGCCTTTGAACCACAATACATCTCCTGCTATGACTGCAATGTCTTTGCCGTATTTGCCGTAAACTGTAGGTTTAGAATCTTTTGTTATTGATTGGTCGATAATGTCATCGTGGATATCTGCTGCACCAGTCAACAGCACCATTGCTGCACTTATTTCAATTATTGCATCAGGGTTTCCCCCGACTGCTTCACAGGTTAAGGACAAAAGAGTTGGGTGAGGAGCTGCATTTGTCCATACTTCCTGCATAAAATAAGTGAGGGCTTCAAGGAGGGGCGTGTACTTAATTTGTTCTTTAAAGATAGCTTCCCTCGCCAAGAAAATGGCCTTTTTTGAGCGCTCAACTAGAAAGGTCTGAACTTCCTGCATTAACTCCTCGTCGGTGGACATGTGTGATCGATGCACCTTTTGTTTGTCTTTGTATTTGTATTTTTAGGTCACTTGACCATGCACGCAAGAAAAACTCTTAATAGCTAAAGCTTTAATCAGAAGGTTTCATGAGCCAAACCAAGCAATTCGAGCAGAAATGGCAAGCCAAATGGGAAAACGCCCATGTTTTCGAGGCTGACCCTGATCCGAACAGGCAGAAAAAGATGGTGACTTTTCCATATCCGTACATGAATGGTCCACTTCATGTTGGGCATGCTTTCTCCGCTTCTCGTGTGGATGCTTATGCTCGGTTTAAGCGTATGCAGGGTTATAATGTGCTTTGGCCTTGGGGTTGGCACTGGACTGGTCAACCGCTGCTTGGAGCAAGCCAACGTGTGGCTCGGGGTGATGAAGCATATATTAAAGTCCTAAGAGAGGTCGATGGGGTGCCTGAAGAAGAACTCAAGAAATTCGTTGACCCGATCTATATGGCTCAATACTACACTAACGAAGGTCGCTTAGCCGCTAAAAGCATCGGTTTCTCAGTGGATTGGCGACGTGAATTCACAACAGTGATGCCCACTTACCAAAAATTCATCGAGTGGCAATACAAGAACCTTAAAGAAAAAGGTTATGTTACACGTGGTACGCACCCAGTAGTTTGGTGTCCCAAAGATAAGAGCCCCACAGGTGACCATGACCGTCAAAGCGGCGAAGGCGTCACCGCAGAAGAATATACATTGATAAAGTATAAGCTAGATGAAAAAACGTTTCTGCCCGCGGCAACTTTCCGCCCTGAAACAATCTATGGTGTAACTAACATATGGATTAACCCTGACGTTACCTATGTGGAAGCAACCGTTAATGGCGAAAACTGGATAATTAGCCAAGAAGCATCAGAGAAGCTAAAAGAGCAGGAAAGAAAAGTTGAAGTAAAGCGCAACTTCCAAGGCAAAGAACTCATTGGCAAATGGTTTGAGAATCCTATCACAAAACTAAAGTTTCCAATTTTACCCGGCTGGTTTGTTGACCCCAAAACCGCCACAGGCGTTGTTTACAGCGTTCCAGCCCACGCACCATACGATTGGCTAGCACTGCGCGATCTGCAGCAAAAACCAGAAGTCCTTGCACAGTTCGACATGGATCCAGCTGCAGTACTGCAAATTAAGCCAATTTCGATCATTAAAGTCGAGGGCTTTGGTGAGTTTCCAGCAGTTGAAATAGTCGAGAAAATGGGCATAAAAGACCAAAACGACCCCAAAGGTGAACAAGCCACAAAAGAACTGTACAAAAAAGAATTCCATAGTGGCATCCTGAAGGCAAACTGCGGACCATATGCAGGAAAAACTGTCCGCGAAGCCAAAGACATATTGATAACTGATTTCCGCAAACTTGGCGCTGCAGATTCCATGTACGATTTAGCTGAACCTGTCGTTTGCCGGTGCATGACGCAGTGTTTAGTAAAAATCCTCTCTGATCAATGGTTCCTAAACTATTCAGAGCCACAATGGAAGGAGAAAGCCAAACAAGTCGTCGCTCAAATGACAATTTATCCCAATTCAGCAAAGCAAAATTTCTACACAGTTATAGATTGGCTTCGCGAGTGGGCTTGTGCAAGAACAACTGGTTTTGGAACCCCGCTGCCCTGGGGGAAAGGCTGGATAATCGAAACATTAAGTGACTCAACGGTCTATATGGCATTCTATACCGTAAACAAACACATAAAACAGAATAACGTTAACGCTGAAGCGTTGACACCTGAAGTTTTCGATTTTCTTTTCTATGGTAAAGGCGATGCAACTGAACTTGGAATCACTACTGGATTAAGTGCTACCTTGCTCAATGCAATGCGATCTGAATTCCTGTACTGGTACCCATTTGATTTGAGGAATTCCGCTAAAGAACTCGTACCAAATCATCTCTCATTCTGTATCTTCCATCATGCCGCGCTCTTTCCACCAGAACATTGGCCTAAAGCCATCGGCGTTAACGGCATGCTTATGATCGAAGGACAAGGAATGCACAAAAGCAAAGGCAATTTCATAACCGTGAAGGGAGCTGTCGAAAAATATGGCGCCGACGCAACAAGATGTGGTTTGTTGTTGGGTGCTGAGGGCATGGATGATCCTGATTGGCGCGCTGAAAACGTAAGTGACCTCCAAACCAAGTTTGAAGCTTTAGTTGGATTTGCAAGCGGCATAATTGCCTCTGCCAAAAACCAAGAAAACACAGCCTTGGAACGGTGGCTTACTAGTAAGCTTCAATGTCGAATAAAAGAAGTCACAGCAAACTTAGATGAACTTAAAACCCGAACTGCATTGCAGGTTGCGTTGTTTGAGACTTGGAATGATCTGCGCTGGTATATTCAACGGAAAGGCAACACAGAGGCCAAAGCTCTGAGTGATGCGGTGAAAGTATGGTTAAAGATGCTTTCGCCTTTCGCGCCTTTTCTCTGTGAGGAGCTTTGGAGCCAAACTGGAGAAGAAGGATTCATAAGCGTTGCAAAATGGCCAGTCTTTGACATAAGCAAGATTGATATTGCCGCTGAGGAACAAGAAACTCTAATCACCGATATAATCAACGACACAACAAACATCATAAAAGCTACGAAGATAACGCCAAAACGCATCTGCTACTACACTGCGGCACCATCGAAATGGAAAGTTTACCTAAAAATCCTTGAAAAAACAATTGCCGGCGAAACAAAAATCAGTGAGCTAATGAAGGATTTCGCTGCGGACAAAGATCTAAAGCCGTATATGAAAAATATTGCAGGCATGGTTCCAAGAATTATTAAATCTTTAACAAAGGTTTCTGGCGAACGCAAAGTCAACATGCAAAAAATCAAAGCAATGGACGAACTGTCGATTTTGGCTTCTACAGCAGGTTTTTTTAGGCAACGTTTCAACGCAGAAGTATCTGTTTTCAGCGAGGACGATAATAACCGCATTGACCCCAAGAACCGTGCAGCGATGGCACTGCCCTATCAACCTGCAATCTACATCGAATAACGCTAAACCAAACTTTTTCCAAAATCTATTGGAAATGAACTTTATCCTCTGGTAAAAAAATTTGATCCACTGGAATAGGCAAAAATTTTGCCATCAGTGCTTTATCTGGTCAAATGGAGCTTCTTGATAGAAATCAAAGCATTCTGAACAGAAGAATTTATTTTGAAAAGTTTTTATCAGTGGCTTAGTATTTTTGCTTGATGTCGGGCAAAGAATTTTTTACAAGCCGCTATAAACGGCTGGGTTGGGAATACCGGGAGGTAACATTAAAACAAACCATCCGTATCAACAATACTAACGCAAAAGGAAAAAAACTCCTCCCAAGACTTGAAGACTTAGGAGTTCACCTGCAAAAAATCCCTTTCCTCGACTCAGGTTATTGGGTACTTGACTCGAAAGTTTCCGCAGGTGCAACCGCCGAATACCTGCTAGGCTTATATTCAATACAGGAAGCAGCCGCCCAAATCCCAGTTTCACTATTTACTCACTTAAAAGGTAAAAAAGTGCTCGATGCAGCAGCGGCGCCTGGAGGCAAAACTGTGCAATTAGCAGATTTGATGGATAATACTGGCGGCATCATAGCTTTGGATGTGGATAAAAGGCGGTTGAATGCGTTGAGTAACCATTTGGAACGCTGCCACGTTAGCAACACAGTAGTTTACTTGTTGGATGCAAGGCAGGCGGCGAATTTAAACGTCAAGTTTGATAGGATAATAGTGGATGCTCCTTGCTCGGGCAACTTTGCATCAGACCGGGACTGGTTTAAAAACCGAACCCTAAAAGATGTGGAGCGCAATGCGGATCTTCAACGGGAAATTCTCTCTAAAACAGCTGAATGCGTAAGTGATGAGGGCGAAATTGTTTATTCCACATGTTCGCTTGAACCTGAAGAAGACGAATTGAACATCGATTGGGCTATAAAAAATCTAAACCTGCAAATTGAAGAAACCTATTGCTATGGAGAAAAAGGAATAACCAACATATTCGGCAAACAGCTAGACCCAACGATAAAGCGATGCAGACGGCTATGGCCCGGTGAAACCCAAGGGTTTTTCGTTTGCAAACTAAAAAAACGGAGTCCCAAGCCTTGAACCCGAAACCAATAACAAACTTTGCAGTTCAATTAGGAGTCCAAATTGCCTTGAACTTGGATTTGATAGTTGAGAAGAATGGACGATATTACCTTGTGAATCCAGTATTGAAGCTGTTGGTTCGGCCGGATTTCTTTTACGTTGGAGTTTATTTGGGGAAAGCTAAGGAAGGAAAGTTTTTTCCAAGCTTTAATTTACTCGTTATGCTTGCCAAGATGGGTGCTAACCGAGTTGTCGTTGATAGGAAGGCGGCTTGGCTTTTTATTTGTGGCAGAGATATTTTGGGGAAAAGCATTATGCGTGTTCAAGGTGCAAGTAAGAAAAATACTAATGCTTTGGTTCTTAACGAGTTTGGCGAATGTTTAGGTTTTGGCAGAATTGTTGAAAACCTGAACGATGACGAAGGGAACAATCAAATTGCGGTTAGAAACGTTTCTGATGTGGGCGATTTTCTGCGTAGAGAGCGCTATTGAAGGTTTTTTTGATTATTTGACTAGTTGAGAAGGGGTTTTGAGCATTTTTTTCCACGCCGAAAGCAAACAGGCTTGGAACACTATTTCAATAATTCGTTAAGATACTGGACATTTATCGATAACTTTGAAGCGATAAACTTAAATATGTTTACGTTTAATCTGATTTCCATAACATATGGAGAGCAAAAGCCAAGTCTTTCAAGGAGAGAAAACTAGAAAATGAAAAATTTTAAAAACCCCGCGTGGAAAGAACAAGTTACAAAAGTAGTCCAACAAATCCAAGAAAACGACATCAAATTTGTTAGACTACAATTCACAGACATAAACGGTATGCTCAAAAACTTAGCCGTAAGCTCCAAAAACATCGAAAGCATCTTTGAAAACGGCCAATCCTTCGACGGTTCATCAATCACCGGCTACAGACCTATCGAAGAATCAGACATGGTTCTTTACCCTGACCCAACCACGTTCGCCATTTTACCGTGGAGGCCAAAAGAAAAATCCTCCTGCAGATTGATCTGTGATGTTTACACCCCGCAAAACAAACGTTTCGAAGGTGATCCAAGATACATTTTAGAGCGAGCAGTTGAAAAAGCCTCTAAAGCAGGTTACACCTTCATCTGTGCACCTGAATTAGAGTTCTTCATAGTCAAAGAAAGCGAAACCGGCGGTTTACCAACACCAATTGACCTAGCTGGATATTTCGATTTCCACCCCAGTGACCTTACCGACGATCTTCGCCGAGAGATCGCAGATACAGCTGAAGCTTTCGGCATAGAAATTGAAATTAGCCACCACGAAGTCGCGTTAGGACAGAACGAAATTGACTTCAAATATGGGGAAGCATTAGTTACCGCTGACCGCGCTATAACCATGAGAATGTGCGGCAAAGTTGTTGCAGCGCGCGCAGGCTACGTTACAACTTACATGCCTAAACCCTTCCAAGGCATCAACGGAAGCGGCATGCACTGTCACATGAGCCTCTGGAACAAAGACAACACACAAAACCTCTTCTATGCAGACGACGCCAAAAACGGCTACCTCTCCGATCTAGCCAGAAACTACATCGGTGGACAACTCGCACACGGACGTAAAATGGCGGCCGTCCTCAACTCGTGGCCAAACAGCTACAAACGTTTAGTCCCCGGGTACGAAGCTCCAGTTTACCTTGCATGGGCACACAAAAACCGCAGCCCGCTCATCCGTGTACCCAACTTCGGTGGTAGAAAGAACGCTGCAAGATGCGAAATCCGATGCCCAGACGGTGCAGGCAACCCATATTTACAATTCGCAGTGCTACTGGCAACCGGCTTAGATGGCATAAAAAACAAGATTGACCCAGGCGACCCAGTTGAACTCAATGTTTACCACATGACCTATGAAGAACGCAAAGAACGCGGCATAGTCTCCTTGCCTGAGAACCTCAAAGAAGCGCTCGACGAACTGGAGACCAGCGACTTGATGCGTGAAACCCTCGGTCCAGTAACATTCGAGAACTTCCTTAAAGAGAAACGCCACGAATGGGACTTATACCGTACACAGGTCACTGAGTGGGAAGTCAACCGCTACATCAAACGACTCTAAACAGAAAAGCCTCTTTTCTGAGGCTTAACAATTTATTTTCTTTTTAGTTTTTGATTTTTTCAACCAGTTTATCTATTGGAACTGAGCTTTGTTGTCGATTCACCAAATCCTTGAGCATCACGGCGCCTTCTTTGAGTTCACGTTCTCCAACGATAACTGCAAAATCCAATTTGCGTTTGTCTGCGTCTTCGAGGGCTTTTGCCATTTTCCTGCCCATAACCTCAAACTCCACCGTTACCCCAACTGCACGCAGTTGCTGAGCAATTCTTAATGCTTCATATTTTAGCGTTTCAGTGATTGGTAAAACTACAACTTTCTTCGCCGTTTTTGCGGTGTGGGCTGTTTTCTGTGTTTGCAGAGCAATTGCAACTCTGTCGATTCCATGTGCGCAGCCTACTGCGGGCGTAGGTTCGCCGCCGAATGCTTCGATTAGCCTGTCGTATCTTCCGCCGCCACCCAACGCAATCTCCAGCCCAGTGATGTATATTTCAAAAATCATGCCTGAGTAGTATTCCAGTCCTCTGGCGAATGCGGGTTCCACAGTGATGGATATGTCTGCGCTTTCGGTTACGAGTTTGAGCACTTCCGCGAGGTTTTCTGCCGCAGCTTTAGCTTTCTCGTAGTCTGCAACGTAGGTTTGGATTTGCTCAACGGTGTCAAGCCAATCGTTGCCCCTGATTTGAAGCAACCCATTAAGCATGCTCTTGCATTTGTCTGAATCCACAAGCTTGAGTGCCGCGTCGTATTCTTTTTTATCCATAAGTTGCAGCACGGAATTCTGGGTTTTCTCTTCAATGCCCTCTTGGCTAAGGATCCCGCGAATCACACCTATGTGGCCAATTTTGAATGCGTAGTTCTGCAACCCCAGCGACTTCATTATGCTATTGGTGAGCAGAATTATCTCGGCGTCTGCTTCAGGTTTAGCAGAGCCCATTAATTCAAAGTTTGATTGCCAGAATTCCCTGTACCTGCCACGTTGGGGTTCATCATAGCGGTAAACAGTGCCTACAGAAAACAATCGCAGCGGTTTTGGGTCGTTTTTCAGCAGAGTCGTGGCTAACCGTGCGATTGAAGCAGTAAACTCTGGACGTAGTGCAACTTGGCGGTCGCCTAGGTCCTTGAAAATGAACATGCGCTGGCGGATTTCTTCACCTGACTTGGCACTTAACAGCTCAAGGGGCTCAACATGGGGGGTTATGACTTCTTTGTAACCATAAAGAGAGGCGGTTTCTCGTGAGTTGCTGATGATGTATGTGAAGGCTTGTGCTTCTTCACCAATTAAGTCTCTCATTCCACGGACAGGTTGGAAAGCTGGCATTTACATTTGAACTCCTAAACTAACTTAAGTGATGCAATTATTCTTTTAAACTCTCGCACCCAAAAAGAAGGGTTTACACAAAACCTGAGAGGTTTTTCAAAATTAGAGAGAGGTGTGCATAATTTTTGCCTAATAGAAAAACATTAGCATTTGCAAATTCCAGGCTTTGATTAGGTTGCTTTTTTAATTGGCTTTGCGATGTTTGCAGGCTGTGTTTTTCTCCGTCTTTTCTTTTTCTTTTGTTGTGTTGTGGGTGTTTTGTGTGTACAAGTGGGGCTGGCTGGTTGTGTTTTGGGTTGGTTTTTGTGTTTGGGTTGTGGTTTGGGGTTTGTCTGGTTGTGGTTGTTGTTGTGGGGGCTGTTTTTGATGTTGGTTGTGGCTGGTTGTGGATCGGTTGTGGTTGGTTGTGGTGTTGGAAGGTCATCTTTTGAGTTGAAATATTGGTGCTTGGGCGGTTCCTTCAAGAAAGGCTCGGGCTACATATCAACTGTTGTGTAAACAGCTAAGGTAACACTCCGGAAAATGTCATGATGGGTTCCAGATGGATGCGATAAACCAATAGAGCAATTCTTTTCGCACCCCGTAGCCGGTTATAATGTTGCTAGATACAAACCATTGGTGTTAATCGGTTCCCAGCTTTACTCACTGAAGTATTAGTTGAAAAATATAAAAAGGAATGGTGTATATCTCAAAATTAGATGGTGAAAGTGGAGGCGTTACGCGTTTTCTCCGAAGTTTATTTAAGGTAAATGCGCAATAGCCACTATCAGCCTAAAGTCAAGCGATTAGGCGTAGGGTATCTCTTGGAAGGTTAAGACTCATGAACAAAAAATTTTTATTAATTCTTTTAATTGGGCTGCTCTCTTTTTCGTGTCTAAGTTTGGCATTAGCTGATGTGGAATGCCCAAAGTGCGACGGAACAGGACAAAAAGTGTGCTCAAGCTGCCAAGGCACTGGTACAGTAGTATCAGAAGGCACAACCATTTGCGAGCATTGCCAAGGGTCAGGGTTGTTAACTCCCAGTGTTACAAAAACATCTATATCAGCCTATCAAGGTAGTGGTGTAACTTTTGTCACGGGGACATTTAGTAATAAAGAGACTGTTGATATTGTGGGAACAGTTACAGCGTCGCTTGCAGGACACAGTAATTCAACGTCGGTTACCTTCCCAGCTAGTCAAGTTATCAGCGTTACCGTTGTAATCCCCTACTTGGGAACTTACACACCAATGCAACTGTTGATGCATGTTCAGTTAACTCTTTCTGGGATTGAAGACATCACGTGCCCCTACTGTAACGGAGCAGGAACCGTTTCTGGAGCCACAAGTTGCCTAGACTGTGAAGGAACGGGATACATAAAATGTGTTACGTGCGATGGAACAGGAGTAGTCAGTGAAGCAGTGGAAGTGACATCAGGGGCGGGGGATTCTTTAGTTGTAGCGGCAGTTGCTGTGATAGTGGTTGTGGGCGTGGTTGTAGGCGCGTTTTTGGTGTTGAAGAAAAGAAGGGTTAGCGAACAAAGGCTGCGCAGATTTTCATCTAGCGAATTCAACAATTGGGTTCTTGCTAGATTGGATGGCAAAGCTCCTTCTTCTAGAGACACTGCTATGGGAATAGATGGATATACGGGGGGAGGACGGCCGGTTCAAATAAAACGGTCGGATGACGTCGGCATGATAATGATTGATAGCTTTGCAGCCGCGTTGGCGAGGAATAAAGCCAGAAACGGAGTAATAGTTGGATACAGCTTTAGCAGCGATGCAGTCAGAGGCAAAATACGTGCACAGATGAATTATAAACTTCAAATAGAAATGTTAACCATTAAGGAACTAATAGAAAGCAAACGAACTCTGTGAGCTTGCTCCTCACAATATCGAACAATCAAGTTTGAGCAGGAAAATGCAGTTCTCCCACTGAATAATAGACAATTTCACCCCGTCGATTCATAACTGCCAAGGTCAACTCTTTCTTTTGGCTCTGGCACTGCTGCAATGCAGTTGATAGGTCGTTGACTGGGAGTGGTTTTCCTTCTTGAGTGTTTAAAACTAAGTAGGGTGCGGTGTCTTTGCCGTATGTTCCTCGCTCGTATATGCGGAAGTCGATTCTGCCTCCGAATCCTTCTCTTACAACGTAGCCACGGCTGCGTAGGTCACGGTAGACAAGGTAGTTTGCCCAAGCGTTTTCATTTTGGGCTTCATAACAGTGTAGTAGGCTCTGGAAATCAACGGTTTTGTTTTTTTCGTTTTTGATTTCAAGCATGCCCTTGTCCAGAAGGTATAGTGCCTCGAAAAAAGTCAGCGCAAAAACTTTGTTCTCCAAGATTCCGTAGCCACGAGAAGAAAGCGCGTCGATGTTGCTTTGCTCCGATACGATGACACCTTTCTCGGCGAGGACACCGCTGGTTCTGAATTCTACCGGTGCAGCCTTTTTAGGTTCAGTCATTACTTAACCGCTACTTCACTGTTTTATGCTATACTTTTCCTTTTCTGAATTCCCCAAAATCCTTGTTGTAATAAACGCGTTTTTCCGTGATTATCGCTGACACATATTTTAATGGAGTTATGTCAAACGCTGGATTCATCACCGCTACTCCGTCGGGAGCGGTTTGCTGGCAGCCTACATGTGTTACTTCTTCAGATTTGCGTTCTTCTATGATGACGTCTTTTGCTGTGTGGGCTAAATCGAAGGTTGACGAGGGCGCGGCAACATAGAAGGGTATTCTATGCTCCTTTGCCAACACCGCTACACTGTACGTGCCAATCTTGTTCACAACAGCGTCCTGCACAATGCGGTCGGCGCCAACAATGACTTTGTTCACCAAGCCTTTGCTCATTACGTAGCCTGCCATGTTATCAGTAATCAAGGTAACTGGTATTCCGTCACGTTTAAGCTCGTAAACGGTGAGCCTTGCACCCTGCAATAGTGGTCGGGTTTCGTCGGCGATAACATTGATTTTTTTGCCCTGCTCCCAAGCAGCTCGAACCACACCCAAAGCAGTTCCATACTCAACAGCGCATAATTCGCCAGCGTTGCAGTGAGTGAGGATGGTGTCCAAGTCCTTGATTAGTACGGAGCCGTTCTTGCCGATTGCACGATTGTTTTGAGCATCTTCATCCGCAATCTTTTGCGCTTCCAAAATCACAGCTTCTTTTATTTCTTCAATGCTGCCTAAAACAGTTCTTGCTTTGTTTAAGACTCGGTCAACGCCCCAAAATAGGTTCACCGCTGTTGGTCTTTGCCGTTTGATGATTGTGCCAGCGGTTTCCAGTTCAGCCAACAATTTTTCCTTTGTCTTAGCTTTAGAGTTATAAGCTGCCAAAGCTACGCCAAATCCTGCTGCTGCACCCAAAAGTGGCGCGCCTCGAACGCGGAGGTTTTTTATTGCCTCTGCCATTTGGTCAACGGTTTTAATTTCTAAAGTTACTTCTTGGAGGGGCAGTTTGGTTTGATCGGGTGTTATGACTGTTCCGTTTTGCCACTTAATCATGCGCATGTTAATGCACCAATGTAAGCAATGATTTGCTTATGCTGAAACGTCAAAGGGTGATTTTAGGTGGGTTACAACTTCTACTGGGGAGTCTTCGCCTGACTTCAGACGTCTCTTCCATTCTTCGCCGACTGCGATGAGCGAGAATATTCCTGAAACCTCAGCTTTTGACTTCTTGACAAGGTTCACCAGCGCCTCTTGGGTTTCACCGCTCTTAATCATGTCGTCTACAACTAGGACGCTGTCGCGTTTTTTGATGGATTCTTTGGGAATGTAGAGGGTTACGGTTACACCTGAGTCTCTGCCTAAAATGTATGTTTCTTCAAGGAAGGCTTTGACACCGACTTCTTTGTTGCGTTTGGCAACGATGAGGTTTACCCCCAGTGAGTTGGCGACCATGGTGGCTAAGGGGATGCCGTCGACGGCTGCAGTTAAGATTTTCGTTACGCGTTTGCCGGCAAAGTTGGCGAGGGCGTGATTTGCTGCTTGTTGAAGGATGTTATAGTCTCCGACGATTTCGGTGTTGTCAAAGTAGCCGATGTCGTCGAATTTTATTCTGCTACGGAGTTCAGCTTCTAAGCCAACGAGTTTGGTTAAGACGCGCCAGAGTTGTTTGGCTCTTATTGTGTTCGGTAATACGTGGCCTTTAGCGTAACGGCTAAGAACGGTAACGGGTAATCCTGTTTTGGAGGCTAATTCCCTGTAAGTAATGTTTCGCTTGTACTTCGCTGTTCTTAAAAGCTCGATTGTCATTAAGCGAAGTTTCAAATCTTCTGCGTGAGTACTCAATTTTCCCTTGCTCCCTGCTCTTATACATTTATAAGTCAAATATTAAATGTTTGCTAATATTGATGCTTGACAATTTATAACTTTCCATTAAAATTTAAGCACCACAATCATAGGGTGCTAAGCAACCTAAGTCAGGAT
This sequence comes from Candidatus Bathyarchaeota archaeon, assembly GCA_963770935.1. Classification (GTDB taxonomy): domain Archaea; phylum Thermoproteota; class Bathyarchaeia; order Bathyarchaeales; family Bathycorpusculaceae; genus Bathycorpusculum. The sequence goes on along the minus strand of CAVYRJ010000008.1, from coordinate 186,231 downwards.
GAAAATTTTGCGAAGTACACTGTGCCTCCCTCTTTGAATGCTCGCAGAAGTTCACAATGTCGAAGGATAGCAAACTCGCGTTCCATCTCCTTAGGCGTCATTTTCAAGCGGGTTGTTAATTCATCTCTGCTTATTTTTCCTCTCTCTGCAACGGTGGTGTATATCTTTTTTTGCAGCTCAGTCAATCCCTCTGTTCCAGTTTGCCCCAACTGCTTGCGAACTGATAGAGTGGATGAAACTGCTAAAGGGTCACATACTTTGGGCGGATTCATAAGTTCAAAGCAACAGTCTTCGCACAACATGCTCCCTTGAAAATGATTAATCAAGTTTTCCTCAAAGTTTAATCCGCATCGGTCACATTTCATAAAAATCGACTCAACCAAAATAACCTTCGCTTATGCTTATCTTCCTTTCGCAGCTAAGAAAAATTGATGGGTTTTTCTTTGTGGAAATTAAGGTTTTTTAAATGGAAGTGAGATTCCTATACTCTAAGTGGGTACTTGGATGCAGAAGGCTAAACGACTATTCTTAACTGCGCTCTTCGGCTCAATCATATTTGTTACCAATGTTTTTTTGCCACCCCCGCTAAACTACCTCATAATAGTCGTCCAGGCCGTGTTGCTTGCATTAAGCGGGTTATTCATTCCAAGAGTGGGCGCTATGTCTGTGGGCGCAGTGGGAGGTCTCTTAACAGCACTTGTCAGCCCAGCCTTGGGTCCATTCACGTTCTTCTTCGCTTTCCTCTTCGGCGTCTTTGTGGATATTTTCCTGTTAATTTTTAAAATCGATGCTTCTCCTAAAGGTGTAAACCGCAACCGATTGATAGCTGCTATGGCTTTAAGCACCCTGCTAATTGCCCTTTCAAGCTACTCTGCGTTTGCCATCTTTCCAGAATACATAAATTCGCAAGGATTCTCGTTTGTTAGTTTATTTGTTCAAAGAAGCCAAATGCTCGACGCAATGGTCATGTTTATGGGTCCAGTTACGGGTGCGGTTGCGGGTTACGCTGCATCGTACTTGTGGAATAAGTACCTGCGGCATATCAGTATCTAGCGCTATTTTGGAAAGTTTTCTTTTATACTCTGGTCAACCAGCTTGGCAATCATTAAATTGGAAACATAAACGCATTTAACACCAAGCAACTCTGCAAGCTCAGCGGGTTTCCTATACTGCGTAACTAAAATCAAGTTGTTCTTGCCCGCGTACTCCACTATATCTCGGTCTTTAGCAATCTTTAAACCTGCTTCCTCGGTCGTTAAAACTTCATAGCCTAAAGTTTCAAAGTACTCTTTTAAACCCGCATACATCTCATCGAGAAGAATTTTCATGCTTTCTTTTTGTGCAGTTAAATTATTTAGCTTTTCCCTATCTTGCAACCGACTAATCGATGAGGAGTATGGCGAAAGATTCAGGTTTATTGGCGAATGGGAAAGTTACCGTTATTCCAGCATTAGCGGCGGTTTTCTTCACGTTAACGCCAACTGCATCCTCGGACCAACGCGCCAAATTGGGGTGCGCACAAATCTTTGTTTCGATGTTGCATTTTTCGCATAGTTGGCAATGACCTGAAACGAACGCTATGGCTAAGCTGTAGCCTTTGTTCATGGCTGCTTTCTCTAAATCAACGACTTTTTGGAGCATTTTGCGTTTGTCATCTTTCCAGTCCAGCCAGAACTTTGCGGCTTTTTCTTTGATTTCTTTGGGGACGCTGGGGTCGGTTTCAGCTACCATGAGCTTTGCCAGCACTTCTGGTTCAGCCTGTGCGTTTGAGGTAAATTTCATGAACATGGCGTAGCTGTATTCGCCAACGATTTTGCGGAATTCCTCAGCTGTAGGGTGTGTAAGGTGGGCAGGCGAGGGTTTTGCCGTAGTGGTTGCAGCCTACTTTGCACTTGAGCACGACGCGGTTTTCGACGATGACTTTGTCTGTAGGGATGATTTTTGCGTCAGCAGCCCCATTCTCTAAAGCCAACTTAACTAGAAACTGGTATTTTTCAGCACCGCTTTCAGACGACATAGGTTTTCACTGTTTTCTGCGTTGATGTTTTCTGTCAATATAAAGTTTCTTTACTCAAAAATGCATTTAGCCTTGCTTTTTTGTCTTTGAAACTAAAATATAAGAGCAATTATGAATAATTCACATAAATCTAAGTCCGCAAGCGCAAGGATAATATAGAGAATCTTGGAATTGTGTGTGCACTGAAGGTGCCGTTGCTATCAAAAGCAAAATCAGCTCCATTGGCTATGTAAATAAAATCCAAGAAAACATCATGCGCATAAAAAAGAAGGAACTTGCACCTCTCTTTGAAGACTTGAAAGCTGCGGATTGCGTTATCTGTGGAGGATCAGGCAGATCTCTTTATTCGCTTAATGCAGCGATGAGTCAGATTGCTCTTAGCCAAGTGGGATGGCGAAATAAAGTTGTTTTGACACCTGATGACCCTGGTTTTCCTGGAAAGAGTATGTATGACGCTGCACCGGGTTTGGAGAGGCGTTACAAAAAAACTTTGCTTTTGATGAATTCAGGAAGCGGCTACAGCGATGACCCGCTGGTTATGGCACAAGACCTAGCTAAATACATTGAAGAAAAGAAATCTAACCAGTTCTCTATGGGGCTTTTAACATCTGCCTTAAGTTCGCCGTTAGCGGAAGTCACCAGCAATTACGGCCATGTTGTTCAGCTTAAAGGACGCGGCAAATTTAAGCCGGGTGCAGAATACGCCGAAACTGGCATGATGGGAGACATTTTTGAACTTGGCACTCTTGAACTCTTAACAAGCATGATTGAAGCCATTTTCCGCAACCTCGAAGTCAAAGACGTCTTCCGATTGTGCGAAGAAGAATTCGAAAAAGTCGGCGATATGATAGACGCCAACATTACCTCAGAAACCTACACCCAGCTTGTTGATGTAATGGAAAAAAGAACTAACGTGTTTTTGGGCGGAAAAGGCACGGGAAACGAAATCGCCAAAATGACCGGCGTCCGACTTTTCCATATTAAGAGCTTTCTTGGAGATAACGTTTACATTACGCGAGGTGTCAACACGCCGCATCCAAGAGCTGGTGACTTAGAGATTTTGTTGTCGTTCTCGGGTGAAACGCGGCCAGTTATCATTTGGGCGGATGTGCTTAAGAAATTCGGCGGAATCGTTTTCGCTATAACAGGCAATGAAGACTCTACGCTTGCCAAAAAAGCTGACTTGAAGATTATTTTGCCCGAAGAAGTTAAGCCATCTACGCCAAGACGCTTCTACACTAGAGCAGCCTACGTTCTAAGCCCGCTTCCAGTGAAGCTTGCGGAACGGCTCGGCGAGCGAGGACTTAACCTGCCCGAATACATCATAAGTTGGTACCACTCCGTAACACAATAAGAAGCTTTGAACGAGCGGCAAAACCCCGCTTTATTAGTTTTTAAACCAGAAGGGTTTGCCCAAGAGAAACTCGGTCAAAAACTCTGCAATATCTCTATTTGTCTCATAAACTTCCAGCACTTCGCTATTAATGAGGACTTTGAGGTTTTTCTGGATAGCTTTTGCGATCAAATCGGCGACGCCAGCGTTTTTGCCTCCATCCGCCAACTTCTCCTTAAGAAGCGCGGCTGCGTCAGTGGTTTTGCGAGTCAGCACTACCATCCAGCGTCCATCTTCAATGTAGGGTCCAGAAATCACCCGTTCATTCCCAGCATATTTGGCAAGATATTTCTCGCATTCGGCTTGCCGTTCAAGGGGCGGACCCAAATGCTTCTTTATGTTGGGCAAAACTTGCTGTTCAAGCTCAAAGATAAAAACGCTCATGGATTTCTCGTTGCTCCAAACTGCATCTTTTAGAACTTTGTAATCATTTAGTTCCAGCAATGTCCGCAGGGAACGCTTGGACCTGTACAGTTGCCCCCACAACACGTCTGGGACCGCATTTAACTCGCCTATAACAAGAAACACGGTGGATGAACCTTGGCTTCCAAGCTTCTTTGTCAATGCTTCGGCAGATAAAACCTCAGGTTTAGGTGGGTAAAAGAAGGCTTCTGATGGATTTTTCAGGAATGCTCTTGCTGCCCCAATAAAGGTGTAAAGTTTTTGGGGTTGCACTGCTGAAGCGACATTTCTGCCTTTATCGATTGGGTCAACAACTGCTAAAGGCTCAGGAAAAAGCAGTGAGATTTCGTTTTCTCGGTCCGCATAAAAGCCTTCTATATCGATTACTACTCTTTGGTTGTACTTTGCAAAGGCACGTATGGTTTGGATGAAGGAGCCATATTTCATTATTAAAAGTTCGCAGAGGTACCCGCTAAAGCCGCCAACTTTAATCTCCGCTCCATAAACACCTGTGCCTGCCATGAACTTTTTGAGGAGCCGAACTTCACCAAGCAACTCCTTGCTCAAGTGGGATTTTATGTAGTCCGTGTGGTAGGGTGTTCGATCTGTTGCGCTTTGCCACTCGCCGGGCTTAGCATCATAGCAGGGTACAATGTCGACTCGGTAATTGTCTATGAAGATTTCAAGGTAGGGGTGCTCAGCGAAACGTTCAACTTGCTTTGCTCCGTCAGCTGCTTTTTTTGCGATTCTTAAACCAACATCGTCAAAGTTTTTTCTTGGTATTGAAGTGGGGAGGCGAATGAAAATGTCTATGTCAAGATTCTCGCTAAGCCATGTGTCTTTGGCAACTGAGCCTTCAACACGTACCACTGCATCTATGCCTTCTTGTTGACAAGCTGAAGTGATTTTCTTCTCTAAAGCTTTGGTTAAAGCCTCAACTTTTGCGTAATCTTCTTTTTTCGGCGTAATTTTTTTTAGAATCCGTTTAATCAGGGAGTTAATTTCGTTTTCCATGGCTTATCATTTAGGGGCAATATTCTTTGAGCGTTGAGTAAATAGGACCTCTGGGGGAAATTTGACTTTTTTTAAGCCTTAAACAATCTGCTCTTATAATGCCGAAATCGTAATTTGCTTGTTTTGTGACAAGGTCCACTAGCCGCTGCTTGTTTGCCCCTGATCGGACACGTGCGATAGTTAAATGTGGACTAAACCCGTTGGGGTCTGGCGCGAAACCTAACTCGTGGATTTGGGGTTCAAGCTGCTCAAAGATGCTTTTGAGTTGATCCGCTCCATCTGTTATTCCTGCCCAAACCACCCGTGGATAGTTGAGCGTTGGAAAAACTCCTAACCCACGGAGTCCAACGTTGAAAGGATTAAACTTAACATTCTTCATTGCTGCGTGGACTTTCTCTACCATTTCAGGGCTGATTCCGCCAAGAAAACGCAACGTGATATGGATGTTAGCTGGCTCTACTAGTTTTAGATCTGCGTTTGTTTGAATTAACAGTTTTTGCGCTGCAGCAAGCCTGTTTAAAACGTTGTCGTTTTTAATATCGAAAGCGATGAAGCTTCTTATTTGCTCAGACATTATTGTTCCTTCAAGTAATTTTAACACATAACCATCATAAATGCTTTTTAAATTATTCGTTTCTTTCTGGAGATGCACCCACGTTTGTTCATTATCTTTTCTTCCATTCGATTTTGGTTTTTACTTTTTTGAGGTTTGGGTAGATGAAAAATCTTTTTGGAAATAGTTAGGCAAGTTCGATTGAGCGGGCTTTGGCTTCTCTGACTCATTTTTTATTTCCAACACTTTGTCTGCGCAAAGTTTAGCTTCATCTGCTCTGCCAAGTTTCGCTAAAAGAACCCCTTTAACAATTAAAGCCTCAGTAAAATCAGCCTTTAACCCTAAAGCTCGGTCAATTGAATCTAGCGCTTTTTGGAAATCGCCCCTGTTTCCGTGGGAAATTCCGATTAGATAGTGGATTTGTGGGTTGTTAGGTTTCTGTTTTAGTAATTCTTCGTAGCATTTTTGGGCGTCTTCAAACTTTTTTAGTTTTTGATAAAACGCTGCCAAGCGCAAATAAAGATCCATGTTTTCTGGCTCAATCTCAATTGCTTTAATCTCGCAATCGACGGCTTGGTCATACCGATTCTGCATGCTAAATGTGGCGGCCTTAAGATGCCACGCGTTTGCACAGCGAGGATCAATCTCAAGTATTTTGTCGTAGCATTTTAAGGATTCAGCGCATCTTCCCCACTGACCCAAGATTACTCCTTTCATAATCCAAGCATCAACATAATTTTCTTGAAGCGCTATGGCTTCTTCGATTGACATTAAGGCGCTTTCGTATTTTCCTGCGTTTTTAAAAGAAATTGCGTTTTTTAGCTTAACCGCAGCGTTGAATTCCACTGATGTTTCATTATTTGTTTCGCTCTCGACCATAACCCTCAATCCTCAAACAACAACTAAACAGTATATTTGTTCTTAACAGAATAGCGCAGGAGACTTGATTTATAATTAATCGCATTGAAAAATACAAAAAATCTGTGCTGGCAAGAGATGTTTTTTGGATATTTGTATAAGCTCTGGTTTTTGTTACCATTAAAATAGTGGACAAGTGACTTTATTGTCTTAGTGGAATCATTTTAATTTATATAGTCAGAAGAAAACGAAATAGTTTGCAACTCTATTTTAAAAACAAACTCTTTTAATGGAGACGCTTGCTAATATGAACCAAAAAGGTAAGTTACGTGACCGCTGACAAACTAGTTATTGGTTTAGCAGGGATGCCTGGTTCAGGGAAATCAATTGTCGTTGATACAGCACGCGAACTGGGCTACGACATTGTGGTTATGGGCGACGTGATTAGGCAAGAAACGCTTAAACGAGGTTTAGAATTGACTCCTCAGAATGTAGGAAAAGTTATGTTGCAACTGCGAGAAGAAGGCGGGAACTATGTTATCGCCGAGAAATGCATTCCAAAAATTGAAGAACAAACCAGCCCCAAAGTGCTAGTTGACGGGTTAAGAAGCCTCCACGAAGCCGACATTTTCAAAAAACATTTTTCAAAATTCAGCCTCCTTGCAGTTCATGCTTCTCCCGAAACACGTTTTAACCGCTTATCCAACCGCCGTCGTAGCGACGATACCGCTGAATGGAAAGTTTTCTATGAACGCGACATGCGTGAGCTTAGTGTTGGGTTGGGAAATGTTATAGCGATGGCTGGACAGATGATAGTGAATGATAATAGTTTCGAACAGGTTAAATCTAAAGTGAAAGAGTCTTTGAAGAGGGTTGAGGAGAAATGGCTGAAGTAAGAGTTTTTGTGGAAACGGAAATTTACCCCACTGAAAGCGAAGACAACGTTAAAGCGGCAGTGAACAACGTTTTAAGCAATACCGCCATATCAATTAAGCCCTCCCTCAAAGGCAGCACCTTAACCGCTTTAGCAAAGGGGCAAGATTCACTCATTAAACTCCGTAACCTACTGAGTAATGATCGGATCCGTGATGCATCCAGAAAATTGTTCTTCAAATCAATCCGTGGAAACATGATTTCCTTTTGTTTAAACAAGCAGGTAGCTTTTGCAGGGCACGTTTCTTTCTCGGAGGAAACCGCCGAATCACCGCTGGGTCCAATAAGAGTCAGTATAGAGACAGATAATCCACAGCAATTAATTGAGTGGCTGGCAGAAAAAACTTAGATGGCAGACGGATAAGGCTTGGCTGAAAGGGCTCTGGTAACTAAGAGTGGCGCTGTTTTGCTAGGTGACAGTGTCGCCTGCGACGCTCACGACGCATCAAGACCTCTTAGGGTTGTAACCCATGCACATGCAGACCACCTATACGGTTTGCGCAGTAGCTTGAAGCGTTGTGAGAAGGTTTTGATGACTAAAGCCACAAGAGATCTTACGCAAACCCTTAATGGATCGCTTAAGCTCAAAGGCTCGGCATCAATAAAAACTCTCGAGTACGGTAAAGTTCTCAAGTACAAAGATGAGAAAATCAGTCTCCTCAAAGCTGATCACATTTTGGGTGCTGCACAGGTTTTGGTTGAGGATGCTGGGGGTATACGTATTGTTTGGACTGGCGATTTTAGGCTGGATGGGACACCGGTTGTCGAATGCGATGTTTTGGTTGTTGAAGCGACGTATGGGAGTCCTTCGTGTAGGCGCAATTTTGACATTGATGTGCGGGAACTTTTGGTTTCGATGATTGAGAAACGGCTTCGAGGCGGCTCAGTTTATGTGTTTGGTTACCATGGCAAACTTCAAGAAATTATGCAAATTCTGCGCAAAGCAGACGTTGAAGTGCCTTTTGTCATGCCTGAACGTGTTTTTGAGGTTACGAAGGTTTGTGAGAAACATGGGATGCGCCTTGGATGCCTCTCGTTGTCGACTGATAAAGACGGACATGAACTTTTAGATGGAAATCTACCCTGCGTAGCGTTTTATCATATGAATTCGCGGCAACATGTGGGTTTGCGGAATGCACGTATTTGTGTCAGCGGTTGGGAGTTTCATTCGCCCTGCAGACAAATCGGAGATAGAGAGCATTTGGTGGCGCTCAGTGACCACTCGGATTTTGACGGGTTAATCGAATACGTTAAGCGCTCCAAAGCAAAGCAGGTTATCACTGATAACTTCCGAAGCAACGGCGATGCGTTAGCTAAGGAAATCAATAAGCGCTTAGGCGTTTCCGCTATTGCAATGCCCCGAACAAACGGTCAAACTACCCTGTAAGCACAATCCTTTGGGCTGAGCTTTGGTTAAAGTTTAAATGCGAAAACCCAAACAGCTAGTTGCACAGTGGTAAGGAATGGCTAAGTCATCTGTAATCTCAGGTTTCTACAAGCTCTCGCCAAAAGAGCGACTTGCAATCATAAAGGATTTTGCGGGCTTAACCGAGGAAGAGGCGTGTTTACTTCAGGAAACTTGTTCTTTGCCAATGGATGTTGCGGACCATATGGTGGAAAACTTCATCGGCGTCTTCCCAGAGCCCATGGGCGTTGGCGTTAACTTCCAAATCAACGGCAAAGACTACCTTATCCCTATGGCAACTGAAGAGCCAAGCGTTATTGCAGCAGCCAGCTACGCAGCTAAGATGGTTCGTGATGGTGGAGGATTTCACACAAGCAGTACGGCACCAGTAATGATTGGGCAAATCCAAGTTGTAAAAATCAAAGACGCAAAAACCGCTAGAGAACCAAGTTTTAGACGCAAAATTAGATCTGCTTAAGAAAGCAAATGACCAAGACCCAGTTCTTAATTCGTTTGGCGGAGGAGCTAAAGACTTAGACGCCCGAGTCATTGAAACAAGTATGGGTCAAATGCTCATTGTTCATTTGTTTGTTGATTGCCGAGATGCAATGGGTGCGAATGCAGTTAACACGATGGCGGAGGCAATTGCACCAGAAATTGAGCAACTTACAGGTGGACATGTTTACCTTAGAATAATCTCCAATCTAGCAGTAAAGCGCCTTGCAAAAGCTTGGTGCACTGTTCCCAAAGAAGCGTTGGGTGGAGAGGAAGTCGTGGATGGAATTGCTTATGCCTCCGCTTTTGCAGCCGCTGACCCCTACCGTGCAGCCACACACAATAAGGGAGCCCTTAACGGAATAATCGCTGTGGTTTTAGCGACTGGCAACGACCACCGAGCAATTGAGGCAGGAGCACACGCTTACGCTGCATTTAATGGGCCATACACATCTTTATCGAAATGGACAAAGAATGCAAACGGAGACTTAGAAGGCTTAATCGAGTTGCCGATGGCTGTGGGCTTAATTGGTGGCGCAGTAAAAACTCATCCAATTGCCCGAATTGCAATGAAAATCCTCAATGTCAAGTCCGCTAACGAGTTTGGTGAAGTCCTGGCAGCAGTAGGCTTAGCCCAAAACCTAGGTGCGTTAAGAGCTTTATCCAATGAAGGTATTCAGCGAGGGCATATGTCACTTCACGCAAGAAACATCGCTGTTACAGCAGGTGCCAAAAATGCACAAATAGATTTTGTTGCAGAGCGAATGGTTAAGGAACGCAAAGTTCGCGTAGATCGAGCCAAAGAAATCCTTGAAGAACTAATCAAAGAAAATTCTGGAAAATAGGTGAATTTTGACAGTTAAAAATGCTGTTGAGAGCTTTGATTAAGATTCAAGTATTATGTGGATAAAAGTCGCCTTTTCGGTTAAGGGTAAGTTATTTAATTCGGTTTAAATTCTGTAGTTGCTGCAACACATGGGCAGGAAAAAAGTTGCAGCAGTTGCAGCAGCAGTAACAACAACAATTTTTCTCACGAGGAAATTTAGTCAACCATTGTCTTGGGTTACATGCGGCGTGTTTTTTAACGCTTATTTTGAGTCTTTTGTGTTTTAATGTCTTCTCGAGATTAAGATCAAGAAAGCCAAAATTCTTATTGATTAGTCTTCAATAGCTTATTCGAGTGTTACAATTGACAAAATTGCAGAAATTCTCAAAGGGGCAAATACTCTTCTTAATTATGGCGATTATTGTAATTGGTTTATTGTTTTTTGCAAACATTAAAGTTTTCAATCTATTTCCTACACCAGTGTTCGTTAACGACATTGTTGTTTTTGCGGCTTTAGCCATGGCAGTCGCTTTGACCATAATTTTTCTGACGATTGTTGTAAGAGATAAGCGTAATGCTGATCTATGTCCAAAAGAACAAAAATCACAAATCATTGAGGGCGTTAAAGAATCGGAAAGTGCATCTAACACTACGCCCTTACCACTCAATTCCCAAGAAACCATTAGTAAAACAGAGCCTAACGATAAAATCCTTCAATCCATGGTGCCAGAAAAGAAAAATCGATTAAAAATTAAACCTAGCAAAGTGATTTGTCCAGCTTGCAGAAGGGAATTTGAACTACCAATTTACCTAGGAGACCTGATAGTAGATTTTGGACCGCCTAAGCCATCAAACATAGTTCAACAATGCCTTTACTGCGGAGCAATTTTGTCCTTAAAACAAAAAGGTGCTCCTGAAGACGATGTTTGGAAAAAATAATGTATGTACTATTAAATTGGTGTTAGCGTTAAAAAATATGTAAGTTTAATGTGTTCAGTGTATGGTATATTGAGATATGATGAGAATCACGAATATTGGAAAGTTCAAGCGTATTACACCCCTTATAGCCGCGGTCTTGATGTTTACAGCAGTAACGGCAGCCCTATCTTGCTTTATTGGAGGACCAGTGCATAAGAAAACGAATTTCAAAACACTCTTCAGGTCAATGTTGTGTTCATCGTATCCAGGCATAATTGAGGAGAGCAGAGAAACGCAAATTTTTTCGAATAAGACGTTATTCTTATTCTATCGTTTCTTCATTACAGTCCCAAGGCGGATTTATTTGCTAAAATCGTCCACTTTGTTTTTATCTCTGCAAATTATGAAAAGTCCTTCTTATTTTCAAACAAGATTCCGTATTTCTTTTTCTTTGCGAGGACCTTGAATTTATTTAGAAGCCACGTCACGTTTAATCCCGTTAAAGCTATTGTACCGACTGCTTCAGCTGTGATAATGAATAGGTTGTTTTCAAAAAGGGTTACACCTCCCTGAGTTAAGATTACAATGTTAATATAATTTATGGGTAAGAGTGCACCGATATCGGCAGCTAGTACATAAAAACTAAAGTCAACTTTCGTCAAATCCTTCATTTAAGCCGATTCCCTTCGACATAAAGCCATTACCTCAAGCTTTTATGTCAAGTTTCTAAAAAGAAAATATTCTGGTTTTAGAAATAACATGCTAAAACATAGGGTTAAGAAGAGCTTTGCAATAAAATCGTTTTTTGTTATCTGAGTTATGAATTTTTAATCAGTAAGCTTTAAGCGGTATTTCGTATCTACTTGACTAAATCGGATGTATTGACTGTGTTGATGTCAGAACGCTTTAACAAGAAAAATCTTTTGCTTTGGGCAACGTTGGTGCCGCTTGCCATATGCTTAGTCTACACATTATTCTACTTAGCTAATACTCTAAATTTCCTTGATCAAGACATTTTGACTGGTTCTTTGGGTACAGCTGTCTGGGCAATTGCAGTCTTCATTATCCTGGCTCGGTTAGGCTACGATTTAGAGTTAAACATGGTCAAAGGCTATTACCGATCATACGTGGGCATAGGTTTGTTGGTTGCCATCTGTAGCATGGCAGTTGGAGCATGTGCGGTTATTTTTGGCTTCGTTGGTACGATAGCTATAGTTCCAATTAGCATCTTACTCTTGAGTTTGTGTGTTGTATTTTCCTCAGATTTCTTTGGTATGAACCGATTACCTTTCTCTTTAAGATTGCTAATCGGCGGGTTGATAATTGGTTTGTTAGTTGAATTAGCAGGTTTTCTTGCTTAAAATCCAGTTCTAAATGTATTATAACTAAGTAAGCTTTAAGCGGGAAACTATACCTACTTGTATCTTACTAAATGGTTAACAGCATGTTGCCGACAAAACGCGTAGACCAGAAAGTTGCTGCTTTGGGCAGCAGAGTTCTCCCTTGCCATATGCCTAGTCTACGCATTGTTTTACTTAGCTAGCAGCTTCGGCCTTCAATATTTTATTTTATCCAATAGAGCAATGGTTGAGCGGACAGTTAGTGGAAGCATATTGTCCGGTCCTTTGGATATTGCAGTTTGGGGAATCGCTGCTTTTGTCGTCTTGACATGGTTAGGTATTAATTTAAAATTAAGAAATGTCAAAGGGCATCGACAATTATCAGGAGTAGGTCTACTTGTTCTCTTGTGCAGTATAGCAATTTGGGTATTTTTAGTGTTTCTTGGCTTTGTTAGCGTCCAGTCTTTAGTTTTGATAAGTGGCTTTCTTTTGAGCTTTTGTTTCGTGTTTGCTCCTGATATGTTCGGCATTCATCGGAGCGCCTTGTTTTTGCGAATGCTCTTTGGAGGGTTGCTGATTGTTTTGTTTATTGAGATGGCAAGTTTTGTCTTGTTTACTGTTCCTTCTGCTCTGGGTTTGGATGCTGAGGCTTTAGGTTCGCATTGGAGTAGGGTAGAGGTGTCTTTTTCAAGTTTGCCCAATCCGTTTTTGCCCTACATTTATTTGTTGTTTGTCGTGTGTGGTGTTGGGGCTTTTGTTTTTCGAGTTTTACCCGGTAGATGGTCGAAGTTAATTGCGAAGATTAGGGCTGAAAGGGTTGTTGGCAGTTTGATAGGTTTGTTTAGAGGTGGTGATGGTGGTTTTGGATTTATCCGTGATAGATATGTTGTTTTGGCTGTTTTGATTTCGTCGATTATCTCGTGTTTGTTTGTTTTATTCACCGTTTTACCTTGGAATAATCCAACCGGGATGTTGGTCAGCGTTGACTCTGCTGTTTACTATAATTGGATAAACCATATGCGCAGCATTGATGTTAATTCTGCATTATCATTTGCTTTGGGCAACGATAGGGCTTTGCTCTTGGTTTTATGTTATACCCTGTCTTTCTTTACTTCAACCGTTAATGTCGTTCAATTCTTAGCTGCTTTTCTAATCGTTTTGTTGGGAGTCGTTTCTTTGTTAGTGTTACGTCTCTTTTGCAAAAACAGGATGGTTTGGGTCTTAGGCGTTTTACTTGTGCCATTTTCTTTTCAAAGTTTAGGCTTAATATACTCTGGTTATTTTGCCAACATGATGGCTTTGATTCTGATTTTTGTGTATGTGCTCTTGTTCTTTAGGGTTCTGGGTTCTTGGTCTATCTTAGGCTTCTTTGCTATGTTGAGTGTATCGGTGCTTGTTTTGTTTTCGCATTCTTGGACATGGTTTGTTTTTGCATTAAGTCTTTGCCTGTTTCTGTTTATGCAATGGCGCTTGGCAACCCATGATAGAGGGTTGTATAGTCAGTTTAAAAAGCAGGCCATTTTAGTTGTCGCTACAATAGGTGTAGGTTTACTATGCGATTTGATGCGTAAACTATTATCTCCTGCCTCGTCTACTGCATCTGTATTTGTCACGGCTCAGTCGGGTTTAGGTTTACCTAACCCCGCATATCTTTTGAGCGGGTTGGGGCATGCAGTGAATATTACTTTAGGCGGGGTTTTTTCTGGTGGGCTTTTGGTCTTTCTGTCTTTTGTTGGGTTTATTGTTTTGTTGAGGATTAGGTCTAATGTTTCTAATTTCTTTGTTTCTTGGATTTGTGTCGCTTGTGTGTCTATTTTGTTTGCTGCGAATGATTTTGTTTTTAATCGGTTTCTGTTCATACTGCCTTGGGTGATTCTTTCTGGTTTGGGTCTGTATAGTGTTATTCTGTTGGTTTCTTCTAGGGTTGAGGGTAAAGGCAGGCGTTTATGGGTGCTTGGAGTGTTTCTTGCTTTTGTTTTTTTGGTGCTTTTGAATGGGAGTATTGAGGTATCTTTTTAACATTAATATTTGGTGATTTTTCTGACATTTAATATGGTTTTCTGATTCGTAAAGCTTTTAAGTGAATCGTACGATATTTGAGCGCTATCTGAGGGGCAAAAAATAATGAATAATATAAAAGTAAAATTATTTGCTATACTTACGTTGTTATTACTTTCTTTATCCATTTCCTCTGTTGTTGCACAATCACGATATGATGGCGCAGTAACTACCAACGTCGCGTTTTCATCCGACGGGACTTGCACCATAATTGACGACTTTGGGGTCAAATATGAAATTCAAGGCACACCTGGCTCCACTGGAACTGTAACCACTGAAATTCGCACTGAAAATCCTCAACCTACATCTAACATTCCATCGGGGATTTCATTAACTCATTTCGTAATTGTCACTTTCAATGTGAACGCTGCTGATTTTAGCCAGGCACAAATTACAATACCCTACACCGATAATGATGTTCAAGGGATTCAACCTCCTTACTCGATTTTCAAGTATAATCCCGTTACCGACACCTACACTGAATTAGCCGCAATTGTCGATCCAAATGCAAAAACCTTTACTATCACAGTTACTAGCGTTGACGACCCACTGTTTGCTATTGGGGGCGCCACTTTAGTTTCAGATGGTGATGAGTGGTTTTTCGCCCATTGCGTGGGCTGCACTTGCCGCATCTGTAGTTATTATTGTTCTGTTAGCTGTTGTAGGCGTCTGGTACTTTAGGAAAAATTCGTAAATTTTTCCCAATCTATATTTTCTTTTTTGTTAAATTCTCAAAAATATCATTGCTGATTTTTTTATTCTAATTTGCTAAAATTTTTGGAATAATTTGCTATTAATTTAATGTGTAAGGATTCACAAGTCTTTTAAGTCACTTATGAAGTAAAACGTCTTCTTATGAAGGAGAGGGGTTCAAAGCTGACCATACAGTCAAGCAGTCCTTTATCAGTAAAAGAATTAGCTGAAACCAAGAAGACTGCTTTGAGACATGGCGTTTGGTTTAGATCTCTCAATCGGGTTGAACGCGGAATAATAGACCTCACCGTTCGATACGTTAAAAGCATAAAGAGCACAAAGCTGGCCAAAGTAGTGACGGCCATAATAGAAAAACTGCAGACAACGATAGAGAGCATGGCAGACAAGTTGGTCGAGGACTGTTGGTTTACCTTTAGCCCGAAAAATAAGTAACATAGCAGTTAGTTGGGGTAACCATTCAGCTTCATTATGGGCTGAAGATCGTGCCTTTGCTAGGTATCTTAGCGTTTAACCTGTCTAAAACTTGAAGGCTCAGAACTTGGTTTTGGTTAACGAATTAGATTTGGGCAAGGCATGTCTTTTAGATCTGCAAAAGCCGTTGGTAGTTGCTGGTATCCCTGCTTTCAATGAAGAAAAAAGCATTGCAGGAGTAGTTTTGTCAGCTCAGAAGCATGCAGATGTTGTGGTTGTTTGTGATGATGGTTCATCTGACATGACTCGTGAAATTGCTGAGCGCCTTGGTGCAGTGGTTGTTCGTCATGAGCAAAATCTTGGTTATGGTGCAGCGCTACAGAGTCTGTTTAAGAAGGCTCGTGAGTTGAGGGCTGATGTTTTGGTTACTTTGGATTCTGATGGGCAACACGATGCCTCTGAGATTCCTCTGCTTCGTTAAGCCCATTGAAGAAGGCGTTGCCGAAGTAGTTTATGGCAGTCGTTTCATAGATAAAAATGGCACTGCAGATATGCCGCTTTATAGAAAGATAGGCATAAAAGTAATCACAAAACTCGCTAATTGCTCAGGCAAAAAAAATGTAAGCGACTCCCAGAGCGGTTTTAGAGCCTACAGCAAACAAGCATTAGATCGTTTGTCTATGTCTGAGAATGGCATGAGTGCAAGTTTGGAGCTTTTGCGAGCGGTGGACAAAAGTGGCTTAAAGGTTTGTGAAGTACCGATCTCCTGCAAATACAATAGCACATGGTGTAGAAACCTCAACTGAAAACCCAATCACTCACGGGATTCGGTCTTGTCATGTCTATTGTTAAACTTGTTGTCGAAGATAGACCACTTATGTTTCTTGGCTTACCCGGAATAACTATCACTTATTATTAGGCATTGCGTTTGGCGTTTGGATGATGGATATTTACGTTGCCACTCATTCAATAGTCACTAACATTGCATTAGCCTCTTTAGCGTTCATGTTAATAGGCTTTTTCATGATGTCAACAGCCATTACACTGTATGCGATATCGCGTCTGATGAGAAAATAAAACATTTGTCGAAAGCCATTTTTTTCATTTTTGGACTTGATCACTAAATTTGAATATTCTAATGGCTAGCACTTTCTATCCCCCACATGTCGGAGGCATAGAATATCATGTAGAGAACCTTTCGAAAGAACTGGCAAAAAAAGGTCACCAGATTACTATTTTAACTTCCGCTTTATCAGAATTGCCATCAACCGTTATTTCCTCCGATGGGTGTAAAGGTAGTTAGGGTTAAGGCATACTTTCCGTTGAAAAGCATTTACCGACCTGTTGGCAATCAAGGTTTTGTATTAAATGTAGCGGATATGATTCGAGAGGTAATAGAGGAAAAACAAATTGATGTAGTGCATTGTCATGGTCATCACTACTATCTTACATGGAGAACAATAAGTGCTGCAAAGAAGCTTGGTGTTCCTGTAATCTTGACACTCCATGGATTAGATGCTCTAAGCCGTTGTAACACAATAGCGAGACTTGGTGAGGAAATCTTCAATCGGACAATCTTCAGGCGAGAACTAAATAATCTTGCCGCCGTAATAGGGTTGACACCACATATAACCGATTATGCTAAAAAGTATGGTATTTTATCGAAGAAGTGCTTTTCTATTCCGAACGGCGTTGATTACCCAGTCTTTTGTGCAAATATCCAAAAGAAAATCATTTACAGACAAAAGTATGGTATCGATCTCGAAAAGACTGTTATTCTTTTCAGGGGCAGGTTTTCACAAGTAAAAGGTGTTTGTGAACTTGCAGAGGCTGCCAAACAAGTAGTTGAAAAGAATCATCAAGCCTTCTTCGTTTTTGTAGGGGACGGGCCTTTAGCTTCAGAACTGACCAAAGCCTTGCAACCAATTAGAGCAAATTCAAAGATTATTGGCTGGACGCCAAAAGAGAAGATACATGAATTATACATAGCTTCAAATATGTTCATACTGCCCTCGAAGTCTGAAGCTCTCCCTTTAACGATTCTTGAAGCTATGGCAGCGCGATTAAATATTGTTGCAACGTCCGTTGGGGGGGTACCTGAAATATTGGATGGCTATCCGAATAAAACTATAATTAACGACGGTTCTCCTGCTGAAATATCGAAAGCTATTTTGGAAGCACTTAGAAGAGGTAATGAAGTCTCTTTTAATGAGCAATTCATCAAACATGGCATGGATAACTTTAACTGGGAAAAGATTGCTGGCCAGGTTGAAAGAATATATAAACACGTTTGCTGTAGCGATCTAGAACTGGGTTTATTACAAAATAATTGTTTTCCCGATTCTATTCAAAACAGTCTTTTCTCTCCTAACCGTGCCCTCTCTTGATGGTATGTATTTGAAATCTGTTAAACTTAAATAATAAAAAAGGATAGAGGTACAATATGACGTCTGATTACATTGCTCTTGTTAAATCATATGCAAGCCTGCTCTTTTTTGGCTTTAGGCGTTGTCACAAAAGTATGGAAGACTTCAATAGTCTAAAATTTGCCTTTCTGGCGCCCTTTCTCTATATGGTAGGGTTTAGAGGTGAACTAAAAACTCCTGTAGGACTATTGCTTGTCAGCAATCGAGAAGTTCTGAGGTCCTTTACATATGGATTTTTTAAAACATATATAACATATAGACGGAACTTGAAGATAGACGCAACCAATTTACCAACAGTAGTTGATGTTGGAGCAAACATAGGAGACTTTACTCTAACCGTAGGCAGTCTTGCCAAAACCATTGTTGCTGTAGAACCAGGAGGCAACAATTTTTCTGCGCTGCTTGCGAACATTAGAATAAACCATATGCAGAACGTGATTCCTGTAAGAGCAGCAGCTCACGATCAAAGGGAGGAAGTTTTCCTTGACGGAGAAAGTTCCAATATGTTCATATCCAAGGATAGAACGAGTAATTCCGTCATTGGCATGCCATTAGACAATCTTCTATGCAATCTTGGAATATCTGATATTGATATAATGAAGGTAGATGTTCAAGGGCACGAAAGGCTGGTGCTTTCTGGAATGAATGACTTACTATCAAATAAGTCAGTAAAATTCTTAATAATCGAAGTTCACCTTAAGCGGGGTGTCACGGTTAATGAAATTATCAATTTCATGAAGCCATATGGCTATGATCTTATTCGTGAGGATCCTTTTCTTTACGACCAGCCACATCTTTATTTCATTCCAAATTGACTCTCCAAAGATGCAAATATTTCAAATGAGTAACAAAAAATGAATGTGCTAATTTGCGGCTCAGAGCTATATCCAAAAACCCCCAAGGGGGGCATCGGTGTTTGTGTAAATAATGTTGCTGAGTACTTAAGAAAAGAAGGAATATGTTGTGACGTTTGCTCTCCATTTGGTCCCGAGATTAGAGTGCCGCTTGAATTTTTGGGAAAAAATTATGGAGTTTTTTCTCTATTGTCTTTTTGGCAAAAGGTTTCTCGCAAAATTAAGGATGACGTGAGTGACTATGACGTGGTTTGGCTACATCAACCGTTCTTTATAGGGAAGTTTCCTTTCAACAAATGTCTTGTGACTATGCACACATCTATCATCGAATTTAATAAGGTAGTGCAAAATAATGGATTTAGCACTTATGATAAACTTTACTATAATTTAAGAGAGAAAATTGAAGTACCCTGTATAAAGACAATAAACTCGTATGCATCATATTTTTCAGTTGTCTCCCCGCATATAGGTAATAGTTTAGAAGAGATAGATGTTCCACGTAAAAAAATAATATATATTCCGAACGGTGTCGATACGTCTAAATTCAAACCGTCGCCTAAAAAAAGTCTTAGAGCTTATTATGGGATTGCGGAAGACGATATCGTATTTACCTACATCGGAAGAATGACTGATCAGAAAAGACCTCTAACGCTAATTAGAATGTTCGCGAAACTAACAAAAGAACTCGACAATGTATGCTTGGTTCTAGCTGGAGATGGTAAACTGCTAAACGATGCAAAAAAGCTCGTTTCACATCTTGGTCTCTCAAAAGTATTATTTCTAGGATACGTTGATGATTCACAACTTCCCTCTGTTTATGCGTTATCGGACTTTTATTTTATGGCTTCAATATATGAAGGACAGCCCATAACAACGCTCGAAGCTATGGCATCGGGCATTCCACTTATCGGACCTGACTTGCCAGCTCTCAATCTAATAGTGAAAGGATCAAATTCTGGAATAACTCTAGATTACAGCAAGACAGAGGATTCATTAAAAGCGACTTATACATTTTTTGAAAACTGAAGACGTGAAAGAACAATCATTTCGGGCTAGAGAATTTATTGAACATGAATATACTTGGGAAAAAATAGGCTCACCGGTATTTGGGACTTATAAACAACATAGCAAATAATTACAGCTAACAATGTAATGCCCTTAAAGTAGTACTTTCAATAGTAGTATTTATCGACCGGCGTAAAGACTGTGAAAGGATCTTCTAAAATATGAGTTCTGAATTTATGAATATATTGAGTGTAGTAGCCAAAAAGAGCTGACTATCTTGAAGATAATTCCTCTGCTGATTGGAGGCGAATTTTATCAATCCGGGATAATCTTGAATCAGCTGGGCATACTGTTGATTTAGTATCCTACCCATGGCATTACTCTTCAGGCAAAATTTTAACAGTCCATTTTAGGCATCTAAAATCTTTACTTGCAAAAAAATATGATCTTGTTTACGGCAATGGTCATGGCGGTACTTTTTTTTCGCTTATTGGGAACCTTAACTAGCAAGCCTCTCATTTTTGATATGCATGGGGGACCATGCGAGGAATTAATGCAATCTAGATCTGACAGAGGCTTATCTTTTATAGTAGCTTACAGTAGAAACAAAATCCCATCTCATCTTAACATTCATTGCTCCGATAGAATAATCTGTGTTTCGAGAAGGATGATGCAGTTTCTCAAAGGAAAAGGAATTTCCGAGTAAAAAATTAATTTATGTTAACCAATGGAGTTGATCTTGAGTATTTTCGGACCAAGTCAAATCAAAAAACAGTTGAACTGAGGCAGTCATTTGGCAATTTTGTATTTGGATACATTGGCAATTTTGCTAAATACCAAGGGGTCGAAAATTCCATAAAAGCTGCTGAGAGGTATTAAGCAGAAAGATATCGCTTATTTAGTAGTGGGATCTCAGGCGTGCTAAAAGAAAAAACGTTCACTTCGTTGGAAGGGTACCTTTTACAGCCATTATTGATTACTACTCAGCATGCGACGCTTTTGTTCTTCCGAGACCTAAGCATATTTCTACTGAAATTGCTTCACCCACGAAGTTTTCAGAGTATTGTGCCATGGGTAAACCTATATTGGCAAGCGATGTAGGCGACGCTGCAGACCTAATTAGAAAATACAAGTGTGGTATAGTTGTTAGAGACAACCAACCTGACACTTTAAGAGAAGGGATGATTAGATTGAGCAATTTGCCTAAAAAAGAATTGGCAGAAATGGGTAGGAATGCCAGGGAATTGGCATTGCAAGAATTCGACTGGAACAAAATAATAGCTAATCTAATACCAGAGATTGAACAGATTGCCAGGTAGTCCAAGCATAGATCATCCAAAAATTGCTATCATAATTTTGAACTGGAATGGTTGGAAGGATACTATACAGTGCCTAGAGTCTATTTATAAAGGGGTATATTCCAATTTTGATGTTATTGTAGTGGATAATTCTTCAGAAGATGAATCCGTTAGTATGATAAAAGAGTGGGCTAAAAATGAATTAATATTTTCATCCGACTCGCTTGCACAGAGCGAACGAATACAATTAATTGAGCTTGGTTGCTTGTCTGATTCTCGTACAGCGTTAATTAAAATGAAGTTACAATCGAATAGTCGGACAATGTATTTAATCGAAAATAAAAAGAACTACGGATTTGCTCAAGGAAGCAATATCGCAATCAAATATGCTCTAAATGTTCTAAAAGTAGAGTTTGCGCTTATTTTAAACAATGATGTAGTTGTCGAGAAGACTTTCTTATTTGAACTTATAAAAACTATGAAAACTGATGAAAACATTGGTATAGTTGGAGCTATCAATTACAATTATTCATCAAATAGCATAATGGCGATTGGAGAAAAGATCAACTGGCGAACCGGAAAAACAGAGATTTTAAAAAATGCCGAATACCTAAAGTCAACCGAATATTTGCAATTTGACGAGGTTCCAGGGAGTTGTCTTTTAGTCCGATCAAAGCTAATTCGCGACATTGGGTTGCTCGACGTTAATTATTTTTGTTACTACGAGGAAACGGATTGGTGCGTAAGGGCTAAACGAAAGGGCTGGATTGTGTGTGCATGCGCACGTTCTAAAATATGGCACAAAGATGGGCAATCGGTCAAGAAAATAAATGGTTTCAAAATCTTCTTTTTAACACGAAATCGATTCCTATTTATGAAAAAATTCTCATCTAAATTAGGCTATATTCTTTTTATAATACTCTCTGTTCAGGACTTGATCTTAACAACCGGTTCTCTGCTTTTCATTCGTAGAAGTACAAATCTCCTTAAAATTTACTTTAACGCGATCCATGATGGCTTGGTTATGAAAGTTAACCGTCCATAAATCAGTAAGTAGCACCCATAGAGCTTAACCTCAATGTATTGGTTTGAATTTCCTATATTGTTATTTCTTCCTGGGATGTTCGTGTTATTTATTGTACTGAAAAAGTATAATATTATTGATTCTACTTGGGACCTTGTGCTTGCAGGAGCAATTTTCTGGAATTTCATATTCATTGCATCTATGACTTTAATTGCGCTTTTTTCTTCAGCCATAGTTCCGTCTTTCCAAATTTTTACTATAGTGAGCGTATTTCTGGTATTTTTTGGTTTTCTAATATTTATAATCAAAAAATTCAAAAAGAAAACAAGATTTTCAATTAGAATCAGCAAAACTAACATACTTCTATTGTTCTTTTTGTTAGCGCTATTGACCTTCATTATTACTAGTATTATTTATAGTTCGACATTATTTTCAGAGTACGACCCGATAAAACTTTACTTGCCCCTTAGTAAATCAATAATTACGTCCGGTGGATTGCAGACTGATCCCTATCATGTGAACGATCTTTTCATGACTTCTGACCCTGCAATTTCACTTATGTTCGCCTGGATAATATGGGGAGCGGGATCAGAAACCCTGATAATCTTACCGGTAATAATTTTCTTGCTAACAACAATAACGGTTTTCAGTTTAGCAACTGAATTATTCTTAAAAAAAGAAATAGCGCTAATTTCGGCGATTATTTTCGCCTCTTTGCCTGTAGTTATGGGGGTTTTTGTGACCTTCAATTTATATCGCGATATTTATTTTATCTTTTATATACTTACAGCTCTTCTCTTTTTGATTAAAGGAGGACGGACTTCAAGAAAATTATATTTCTTGCTTGCCGGAATGAGTGCATCTTTAGCACTTCTTACTAGCTCGATGGCAATTTTTATTGTTCCCTTTCTCTTTTCTATATGTCTTTTATTGGCACAAAAAACAAGGACTTTCTGGGTTATTCTTCTGTGCTCCTTAATTTCGACATTACCCTTCATGTTTTTATTCGCTTGGGATTTGTTGAGTGGTCTAGAATTCAATCAAATCATTGTGCGGGAAACTCTCGTTTGTTTTTTCACGGTTATTATCTTCTTGGTTCTTCATTTTTTTGATACTAAAAGCACAAGCGGCAATAAGGGCAAGAACCATTTCTTCTTCATCGTTTATTTTAGTTTACCAGTTTTGCCTATCCTAATTTTTTTCTACAGAAATATAACTCAGTTCGGCGCTATAAATTCTGAATGGATACCGAGTAATTTTAATCTTAACACTGCGAAAGCTTTGCTGAGCCCAGTAACTGATTCTGTTACCCCTGTGTACTTAAATTACATAAGATTTGATAACTTATTTACAAATTTGTTGCTTTCTGGACTATATATTATCCCAATATCGGTTGGGATTTTTTTTGTTTATAAAAAAATGAGATTAAAACTATCGTTAGCTCTGGTTTTATTCGTAATCTTTTCTATAGGATTAGTTCTATTTTGGGCATGGACTTTTCAGTGTTCTTTCTTAGGCTCTGAGTTTCGGCGTCTATATTATTTCGCACCATTTTTATCAATTGCAATGGGGTTTGGAATATATTCGCTAATGACCCTACTCAATAGAAAACATTATGGCGTCAGATTTGTCTTGTTTATCACATCTTTAACACTCTATTTTTATCTAGTCAAATTGAACATAAACAACGCTCCATCGCTATCAGGTCCTTTTTACCAATTTGGAATTGCCAGTCTTATGGACTTGGCTATTGGAGCTGTTCTTTTTGCAATATTCTTTTTGTTAGACGTTAATTCGTCGTTATTGGAAAAAATAAGAAAAAGAAGTATACACATCAAGGGAAAAGCGAGGATTGTAATTGTGCCAGTTATTTGTTCTATGCTGCTTCTAATTCCATTTACTCCCTTCTTCAGTAACATTATCGCTAACCCTGTTGGCAATAGATCTCCTGATATAAATTACGAAAATGGTATTCTAGGTGTTGCTGATTATTACAAAACAAATATTACCGATGATTACACTACACTAACTTTTTACGGTTATGAACTCATTTTGTTCGCTAATCGCACAATATTGGAGTTTACTAAACCTCAGGATGTTTCCTCCATTTTGCCTATTCTAACGTCCAGTAATTCTACGGAAATAATACAAAAGCTGACAGAATCAAATATCCGTTATTTCTTGATTCCTAGGCAGTCGCATTCAGCATACGATTATTTTAAATCAGCAAGCGATAAGTTTTCTCTATTCTCAGTGATAAACTATGAACCGAACTTCGTAATTGCAAAAGTTTTCGAAAAAATGGTATTGTTTAAATTGTTGGATAGAACGGAAGTAGAAAACTCGGTAGCATTCTCCTCCAACTTCAAGAGCTCATGGGCAACAATAACCAACGCAACGGTAATCCAAAATAGTATTTCAACGTACGTCCAACCTTCTGGGGAACTCAATAAGAGTATAACTGATGAAAATCAACTCAACTTCTGGTCGAGTTTAAATGATAAACGAGACATCAATTTTACAAATGATAATTCTGTTTTCGTTAATGGTAAAGACTCATTAAGAATCGATATATTTAGAAATCAAAGCCTTTCATTTTGGCATTCCTTTAGTGAATTTCAAGATTTCAGCGAGTGGGAGTCCATTAAGTTGTTCTTCTACGGTGAAAATACATCAATGGTCATCCCTGTGATTTTTCATACAAATTCGTGGACAGACTACTACTACGCTAATATAATTGATAGTTTTACTGGTTGGAAAGAAATAACTTTTGAACTTGGTGCACTGGCGAAGATGGGTACACCTTCTTGGAAACAAATTACTAAAATTGAAGTATTGTTGGGCAATTTACCCGCACAAAAGTCTCTTACCTATTATCTGGATGACTTCAAATTAGAGGGAAGACTGATTGGGATAAAAAATACTCTTCCAGAGATTGTTACTCCAAAAGCAGACGTCAGCTTTACTATTTCTATCAATATCCATAACAACTCAAAAATTAATATGATTGCAACTAGTGAAAATGGTACAATAACGTACATTAAACCGTTAGTTAGCGGTCGAAATGATTTTAGTATTCCTTCTTATCTTTTTGTTGATAAGACCACAGTATATTTGTCTTACTATGCCAAAGAATATTCGCAAACAACTGAGTTATTTTCATTGAACGTATACAAATAAATGATACGTGCAAAGCACTTGGGAAATGGTCAGGCTATCGAAAATTTCGTTATTACGGCTACTTGCCAAACCATTAAGGCTTAAAGTATTATGACGACTGTATTTAATAGCAGACTTTTAACCTATTTTGTTCTAATTTTGTTTTTGATAGCTGTATCCAACCCGGCTATAGGATTGGATACTTATACTTCCAATGATAGTTGGAATTTTGGTAATGATAGTTATTTGAACTTTGAAAAGTCAATTTATTTTGATCCACCGCCGCAACATTGCGCAGCTTCGGACGATAGTCTTACTGGATACTGGAAATTGGACGAAGGTTCAGAGAATGTGGTGATTGATGATAGTAGCAACCATAATAATGGCATTTTGGTGGGCAATAATAGTAGTGTTTGGACTAGTGCAAAGTATGGTTATGGTCTTAATTTTGATGGTTTTACTAATTATGTGAAAATCCCAAATTCATTAAGTCTAACAATGAACGAAAGTGTTACCGTAGCGGTGTGGATTAAACAAAGAGCGGATGGGATTGCTTCCTCTTCTTTCCTTGTTGGAAAAACATATTTCAACTCTTATGATTATGGCCTTGAAGTACATTCAAAACATAGTTACCAGGATAGAAAATTCGCATTTATGTTGAGGGATAATTCGACAAGCTACGCTTTGTTCTCTACTACCCAATCCGTTTTCAATCAATGGTACTTCGTTGTAGGCACATATGATGGCCACATGCAAAAGATATATGTTAATGGCATTCTTGAAAACTCAGCAAACAGGTCAATCCAAATTAAACAATCGGGCCAAAATTTCTTTATGGGATCTAATTCAGCAGGGGGAGGGCTTTTTAATGGAGTTATTGATAGCTTACAGGTTTACAACCGCGCTTTGGATAGTGCTGAAATCTCGGCGATTTATACTTCAAGCCCACAACCGGACTCTGCAGCTTTATCTGAATACTACAATTTCCAGGATACAGTCAGTAATAATTTAATGCTAATCCACGTTAACAAAGCCACCGAAAACACTAACGATACGACTCTTGTTACGTGTCTGGACTTCTTTAACGGTAACAGATTATCCTTTCAAACAAACAGCAGTGCGGTCGTAAATATCTGGACCAACCTAGGTCAACCCACATTTACTACGGGTGTTTGGAATAGCCGGAATTACACTACAACGCTATGGCTTGCTACTTCTTCAAGCGCAATTTTAGACTGGAACACCTATAACATAGTAACATACACGGATCCACAGTCAGGAATTTACCCCTCAAATGTTTCAGTTCCTTACTGGGGAAAACAGACTTTTAATTTTAACACCAGCCAAGGATATACTTTTGACGTCATAGTTGATGGTGAATCACAAGGGCAAATCAACAGCTACACATTCAATAACGTTACGGAGGGCCATATTGTTAAGGCAACTTCCGCTCCGTCGAGGTTTACAATTTCATCTAAAGGAGATTCTGGATCAGATATTTCTCCTTCCGGTGATTTCTTGGTTGACTATGGTAATTCTCAGCTCTTTACGATCAATAACAAGACTGGGTATAAGATAACACATGTTTTCATTGATGGAGATGACTATGGTGAGCTTGCGAATTACACCTTGAAAAATATAACAGGGAATCACACGATTGCAGTTGTATCCGAACTACTGTCAAATTATTCTCCCATGCCGTCAACAAATCCAAGCTCATATGCCGTACCCTCTGCGACACCTAACCAGTCGCCGAAATCACCAAATTTGCAATCTCCTTCCCCAACACCAATAATACAGAAGAACTGGTTATCAGTGCGCACAATTATAGCTGTCGCAATCATTCCCTTGATAATCGTAGGATTGATAGTAGCTGTCAGGAAACGTTATGTAAATATTGAAGTGGTTGATGAAGAGTAGTTTATTAATGATGGGAACAACAAATTTGCATAGGAAAAATGTCGAATTTAATCAATGGGTAAATAAGAAGCGTTTAAGAACAAGCATTAAAGTGGAAATCTCTAAATTTATGCGAGCTAGCGATCGCTTAATTGTATCATTATATATACACTATACATACGTTATTTATACACTTCAATACACTTTTCTCAAAGAAGTAGAAGATAAATATAATCATGCGGAACCTGCGATTAAAAAAATGACCTTAAAATTCTTCATTATAAATCCAACTTATGAACTTAGACTAAAAGAAAAAACTGGTCATGAGAGTTTTAACCCCCTTTGGCTTAAATAAAGAAAAGAACTACTTAAGAAAAGCTATCGCTAATCAAAATTGTTTATAACGTTATCTTGTCGGTGATAACCTTGAGCAAAGTTCATAATTTTTGTTGTTTATCTCTAATCTTAAAAAGCTAATATCTACAACAATGAGCGGTAGCGGTTGAACTTCACTTGAATAATTATCGTAAATATAAATTTGAAAAGAAATTGCTTGGCTCTTTCTTAGGAAAAACATATACCCAGTGGCTCTTTGAAGCCATGCATGGTTTGTCTCTTATTGGTATGAATTATTCGGTAACACAAGTTAGCGATTCTGGAGAAGCAAACCTCTTAAAAACAATAAAGACTCATTTTTCCAATTCTGAAATAGTTATTTTTGATGTTGGTGCCAATGTTGGTAACTATACAAACCAAATCTTAAGTGTCTTTGGCAAAAAAGTAACATTGTTCGCCTTTGAGCCTTCCAAATCAACATTTAGCAAACTAAAAGGCAACGTAAACCAAACTGGCAACATTTTTTTATATAACATTGGGTTAGGAGCAGTTGATGAAACCAGCATATTATATTCAGACGGTAACAACTCAGAAATGGCAAGCCTATATGATCGGCGACTTGATTTTGTAGATACAAGGCTAACTTTCAAACAGGAGGTTGAAATCCAAACATTAGATAGTTTTTGCATTAAAAATAAAATTAGCCATATTAATCTACTAAAATTAGACGTAGAAGGAAACGAGCTAAATTGCCTTAAGGGAAGCAAAAAGATGTTAGAAAAGGATGCTATCGATTTTATTCAATTTGAATTTGGCTGCAATATCGATTCAAAAACATACTTTCAAGATTTCTATTACTTGCTTAATGATAAATATCGGATTTATCGAGTATTACAAAATGGCTTGCGCTTAGTAAAGGACTATCGTCCTCGGTGGGAGATAATGCTAATATCAAACTTTCTTGCGGTAAGAAAAAACAAACCTGAACATAGATGATAAATTAAGGCAAGAATGATTCGTTTATGTAGTTAGGAAATCTACATCAGGTCGAAAAATTTCTGAGTTACAGCCTGAACTATTAACCAAAAGAACCAGTTAAGAAAACGTTTAAAAATCTGCCCTCAATTGCAAAAAGAAAAAAATGACCTTACTGTAATTCTAAGAGAGAGGTTACTTAATAGGAATGCCTTGGCTGCGGCAGCTTACTTTCAGCTGCGCGCGCTACCTATAACTTCTCTATCAATTCAAACAATTCCTCTCTGACATAGTATTTGTCAGCATGAGGATTAGAAATAAAGTCTTGAATAATGGCGGGATGATCTTTCTTGTCAACGAACCTGAATTCCTCGGAATACTGTATAGCTTCCTTGAACTCTAAATTTTTTAGAAATTCTGAACCTGCTCTCCAAAAAACCTCAGGTTTGTCCAGCTGCGATTTTAACAGATCGGACGTTTGTTGGAACTCGGGGAAAGCAAAGAGTTCTGCGTGCTTTCTACATTTTTCCAAAAAACTAACGGGAAAGAGCGACCAATACCTGAAAACGGGCTTTGGCAAATAGATTGCTCTTGAATGAGGACCATAGCATGAATTAGCGTAATTGAACCCTATGCCATGGGAAATATAGCGCGACATCATTCGAGGATGTGCAATAGCCCGTATTTTTTTTGCTCTTTCAAAGGATTTGGAAGCACCAAGAGTCCACGCATCTCCAATAGCTACAATTTGTGGAAGATTCTTGGAAAAGCGTAGCCTAAATTCCTCAGTTAGCTTATTGTTGTTTAGCAACTGCAAATAGGGGAAGCTAAAAGTGTTAACATGAGGAAGCATACTTGGCAAAGCTTTAATGAATGGAACACTATCTTGGTGAATAATCTCGTTTGCTTGCACTGAGAAGATGTATTGGAAATTGCACTTTTTTCTCACTTCGTTAGTTACATCAGCCAATACTCTTAGGTCTTTTTTTTCAGGCCATCGGTATCTATACACTTTAACTTTGGCGTTTAAGGTCGCTACTCGTTCTAAAACCTCATACGTGCCGTCCGTAGAATATCCGTCCGAAATTACAAATTCGTCACAAATTGGCAGGGCTGAAGCGATAGCCTCAACGAACGGGTAGCCTTGTCCAAGCACATCCCTAACAATCATAAAGCCTGAAATCATGCGGTACGAGATTTATACATAAAAAGTATTTATAATTAGCGTAAATCATCCAAGTCTATCGACATGCGAAAAAATAATTAGGTAGTTAAGATAGTTTGGTGTTATATGAAAATAAACGCCCAGCAATGGCTCGCTATTTTTATTCTTCTTAATTTATCTGTTCTTTGTTTTAGCCAGTTTATCTCATCCGAGACATTTATTGTGTGCGGGCAGAGCGACTCTGCCTCTTCTTCTTTTAGCCTAATGCAAATAACTGATACTCAGCATCTTTCAGATACTCAGCCTTACCTATTTCAAAATTTAACTGATTGGATAAGTAACAACTCTAAAAATTACAATCTCCGTTTGGTTATTCATACAGGAGATATCGTTGACAATGCTACGGATGCTTCCCAATGGAAGAATGCAAATGATTCAATGGGTATCTTGCTTGATGCTGGAATACCTTATTGTTGGTCAGCTGGGAATCACGATCAATTTGGAGTAGGTGTAGGCTTTGGTAATCCTAATCTAGACTGGCTTGGGAGTCGATATTTGGCCTTTAATGCTATGAGCAAAAGGGCACAAAGTTTTTGGGTCGATGACTGCTTTGACTCAAAGAATACTGCAGTTTCGTTTACAAAAGACGAATACCCTTTTCTAATATTAAATATAGAATATCATGCAAACAGTTCAGTGATAGCTTGGATGAGAGGTTTACTCGATAAGAACCCTAACTCAAATGTTGTAATCGCAACTCACAGCTATTTGAATGAGACGGCAGGTTACGGTAAAGCAGGTGATTGGGAAAGCAATCTTAGAATTCTCTTGGATGAATACTCAAATGTCTTTCTAACGATGAACGGGCACTATATTCAAGGTACTGCAAACATGACAAAAGCTGGGAACCGTGAAGAAATTTTTTTTAATCGGCAAACAACTGGAGCTGCTGCTGTACGAATTTATATCTTCGATTTGGAAAAAATGAAAGTGTCTGTGGAAACATACAACCTGTATACTAGCAGTTTTATGGATGATCCGTACAATAACTTTACCTTTAATGTGGCACTTAAGAGCGATAAATTGCCGTCAAATCCACTTCCTTCCGTTTTGCCCGATCAATATTACAACTGGCTTACCCCTAAGCCTACTTCCATTAAACTTACAACCCCCAGTCCAATTCCTCTGCTATCCTCACCACCAAACGCTTCTGCAACAGAAACAACGCCCCCGGGACTAAGTAGAACCAATCAATTGCCTTACAACTTAATTATTGTAATATCAAGCTCAGCATTAATTGCATTGCCTATTTTGTATCTTGTGTTTTCAAGAAGAAATCATAAGGCTAATATTAAAAGCAAGATTAGATTTGAGTAATTTGCGATTTTAGGTTAAGACAAACATTAATTGATTTTAGAATCAACGAATCACCTCAATCGCGGAAGAAGTTAACAACTTATGCCAGAGAAAGTAAACAATCCTTCACTCGACAAACAATAGTTTTTTTTATCCAGTGTCCCGTAATTTTTAACCATTTTATTGCCTGCAGAATGTTTAAGATTATTACTTACCTGATCAGCAGCTCCCAAATAACCTTAATTTACAGAATATCGAACCTCAACAAGGTGAGCGCTAAATTTTCTTCAGAACTATAATAAAACTTTCAATAAGCAGGTCGTCTAAAGAGTAATTGCGGTAAGGTGTTGCAAGTTTTTCTTTTGATACGGGAAGTCTTTTCCATCTTCGCTTAAATAATTTGACAATTCTGAACCCCGCCATTTCGAAAAGATTCAGATAATCAGGGTAGAGCAATCTGTTTGTGAAACTTCTATTCATACCCGTAGCTTCCCATAGGCACTCAGGAATTATTAAATGGTTCAACGAATCCTTAAAATGATCTCTGAGATCGATTGTATGTGAACAGACGCCATCCTTTTTGCATATTCGATGTAATTCCTTTATAGTGGAATAAACTTCTCTTTTATTAACGTGCTCAAAAACAGCGTTTGAGAAGATAAAGTCTACGCTTGCTGAAGGTATCGTTTGTAAAGATTTCAAACCTGACGTGCCATACCATCCGTGAAATTCAGTTAGCAAATCGTCTAGGCACTTACAGTTCGAAAGTGACGCAGGCGATAATCCTTGTTTTGACAAATATTCTGCTATTTTTCGGTATTCAGCTATGTCGCCTATCGCAAATTTGTTTACGTCGTTTAAATAACAGAATGACCCTCCAAGTGAATGTGTAAATAACAACGAAGAGAGTCTATCTCCTGGACCTAATTCTAGAGATTACAAAACCTTTAGAACGGCTTCCCCATTTCCTAAAATTTTGGAAATGCTGAATAAAAACATCAAATGCGTATTTTGCGTTATCTAAATTTCCAAAACGGCACAATCCCAAGGAGGAGCAATACTGTAAACTATTAAACCTTATCGCCAATAGCCTCCCGAAAAAGAGAAATTGCCAAGGGCTATGCCTAATTATCTTTGAAAACTTCACTTTTTAACCTCGTTAAAGTTCTGGTGAGTAAACTCCTTCAAAGCCTCGATCAAGTATTTCATTGATTGGTGTAATGATAAAACTTTTGGTTGAATTCCACCCTATAGCGCTACAAGGAAGAATTTACAGATAAATTGGCGCAATCATTGAATTCCCTGAAGCTAATCCTCTCGTCGTCAAAAAGAACCATTCAGTTTTCTGCTCAAACATTTAGATCTCAACAAGGTAGTGGTGTTATTGATAATTGGGTTTTACCTTTGCTTTAAAGATGGGCTACGTTACCATCGAATTAGCTGACGATTAAGAAGGAGAGCGGTCAAGTGGAAATCAAGACAACAACATCTAGTATAGGGACTATTACCCGTTTGAAACCTGACATCAAGTTTATTTAAGGAAGAGTTTTGGGACCGACTTTTTTTAGAAATTCTTTTGCTTCTGGGATCGTATCTTGCCACTTTTCTGCCTCATTTATCCATCGTCGACGCCACTCTTGGTCAGGATGAATGTCCCATTGACTTGGTAGACTGTCGAAGGTTCTTGCTTTTTCGTCTAATTTTTGTTTTTCTTTTTGTTGTTCATTTGTTAATATCTGCGGTTCTTCTTCTGGTACAAGCTTGCGTGAGTATCGGTAAAGATATTTTTCGTAAACTTCCCTGCTGATTAGTTTTTCTTGGTATGCTGCTTTGGTTACTAGTAGCAGTCCTGCGTAGGATTTGCCTAACTCTTTTTGTGCTTGGTAGTTGATTACTGCTAGGTACAGTTCTGGGGGTAGGCAGATTTTCATTATGTGCTCTTGTGTGAATTCTCTTGCCATGTTTATCTTCAATCTCTTTTGGATTGTCCCGTTTTCCAAGAAGGAAAAACGTTTGGACACCAAATAACGTAGTAACAATTACGAAAATAGTAGACGTAACTAGCTAGCTACCTATAGCTTTAAACTAAAACAAGCTACCAACTATCATCTAGCCTTGGTTGGATTCACCACCATTTTTTAAATTGCTTTTTTCCATCTCTTGATTGGAATCATTGAAGCCTCGCGGTATTCTAAACAAGCAGGGTCCGTTCTTCTGCAGATCAGAGAGGAAATCTCTTTGTTCTTTCTCTGTCCAGGTTCGTACCTTCTTTAAGCATTCTGTTAGGTCAGCTTCAAAATTGTAGAAATGCAACTTAAAGAAATGCTCAACAATTTCCTTTGTTCCGTCACTTCCTAATACCATGGGAACAACATAGCAATACATCTCTCTAACTCGCCTCAGGATCACTTCGAGATTCTTGTAAATCAACTCAAAATTCTCAGCCGCAGGCTCCATAGATCCAGTTTGAAGAAATTTCTCCTCTATCTCATCAACCTTACGAAACAGATGCTTCTCTTCCTCAGAGAACGAATCAAAATCAATATGCACGAGGTTTCCAGAGGTCTTATCTGCAAGTTTCTCACTTAAGCTCTCAACCCGCCTAAACAAACGCTCATTTTTCAAGGTACAAAAACCCCCCGCGCCGCCTTCTGCTCCAAAACCCTTAACCTACACAATAGATCAGGCAAAACCAACGTTTCAAACATCAAAGAATTCACCTTCGCCATCGTGTTTAGGGCACCAAGCTGCACCAAGCGGATTGGGTGATGAGAGGACGCGTAGACTTGCCTGGCGATAAATCTGCTCATACCGATTGGTTATCTTCAAAAGTACATCTTCAGGTTTAATTACGCTCTGCAAAATAGGCTGCCAACTGGCACGGGTCTCAAAATCATTGTAGAGTGTACGCTCAGCGCACCCTGCTTTTTGGCTTAGCTGTTTAACAATTTCAATCTGGGTTAAACCTAAGCCTTCAAGTTTTAGCAGCTCCAAACGTCTTCCTACGACATCCATTTAACCATCCACTCCTGATGCATAAGTTCACCAAAATCTTTGTCTGATGTGCTTTCGGCGGTCGCTCGCTTGAGTGCACCTAAGGTTTCTATTTTTCTTAATCGTGAGAGTTTTCCCCTCTTCTTTGCTTGATTTGCAACTGCAAAACTTATAAGCATCTTAGGTCATAATACGACTTGTGATGTCACATTGGAGCCAACAGAAGAAACAACCAAACCCGAGCTAAAAATAATCAAAGCACTAATCAAAAACCCCGAACTAGGACAATACAAAATGCCAAAAGAAACAAAACTCAGCTACCGAACCATCCTAAGAACACTAAAACCCCTACAAAACGAAGGTATCATAAAACAGATCAGGACCGAACCATCCAAAAAAGGCGGAAAAGAAAAGAAAATCTACAGCTTAACCTTCAAAGGCACCCTAACCTACCTAAACTCAATAAACCCCCAACCCAACGATTTTTTCACAGACAACATCTACAATTATTCTCCCAACAAAGCCAACGAAATAATAACCAAAAAAATTCAGCCCTTGAAACTGAACACATTAGCAAATCTTTTTAGAAAATTGTGGCAAACAACAAGACCTTCCAATTTTCAAGCAAATTAACTGGCTAAAAGAGCACTATGGGCTTGATGTTTTCCGAGCAATAGTGTTGGCAGCTAGCGTCAACTATGGAAATAGATAAACTGCCGAACCTAAACTGGGTTAAAAAAAGCATGATTGACAGCGGGGATAAAGCCGAAGAAATTGAACTAACCCTCAAAAATTTTCGTCGGTTAGAAGAAGATTTCTTGCGCGAAGCATTCGAAAAAGAATTTGGCTACCAACTCTCCTCTTTAAAAGGAACGGGTGATTTACACAACGATAATTTGGAGAAGCTTTTTGCTAAATTAGTTGCAAGAATTGAGAAAGAAAATCAAAGGGCGCTTTCACCCTTAAAAGAATTGGTGCAAACCCTAAAATAAACTAAACAGCCCCGATTGGAGCTTTCCCAACAGACAAAAAACAGTCCTTCAGAAACATAGCAAAGGAGAAGCTCAATTCATAAAGCAAATTCAATTCAGAACCCAAAACAGCCAAATCCAACGCAGCCTACCCCCTAAAATTGCAACTTTCCTGCAAACCTAATGATAACTATTAAAACAAAAAAAGCGCCGTAGGACAGGAAGCTTAAAAAGATAACGATTTTTCTGCTCTTGTTATGCGTTTAGGTTAACAAGTAACTTAAGGCTACACTAAACCTATTAACCAAACACAAAAGACATAACAACATCACATGTCTGGTCAGAAGAAAGACAAACGAGAGTGGAAGGCAAACTGCGCCACTAAGTTGATTGCAAATCTTATATATTCCGTATCTCATATATTAATAAACAATCTATGGCTGTGAGTGAGTATGACTGACCTTAAATTAACTTTTAAAGTACTGTTTTTAATCGGTACTCTGGTTTTGCTTCTTGGGTTTATTTTAGTGTGGATTCCAGAATCAGGCATTTCAGAACTAAAAGTAGCAACTAAATCAGGCGACACTAAATATTGATAAGGCGGGTTTGGAACGGACAATTTCAGCCGAAAGTTTAAGCCTTATCACATTCTATCAGCCTATCTCAAATATTTTAAAATTTGTTGGTGGAATGGTGATTGCCTACTCTGTTTTAACTACAGCTTTCAATATCGCTTTGGAGAATCGAAGCAAAAAGACATTAATTTCAAAAATACCAAATTTTATGCACAAAAAACCCTACCTTAAAACGGCTAAATTGGAGCCTTTCGCGGTAGAAAACAACATCGAGCAGTTCTGAGCGCTTATACTATCTTTTTATACCATCAATTTTTTGAGACGATTCGAACAGCACGCAATTCTAAAGCGAATGTAACAAGTAACTAACTTAAAGGAATTAATCTAAATAACCTGTGTGGCAGGGTCTTATGAGGGTTCAAGTGTTACTTCCATAGTAGAGCCAACTAGGTTTGGATTGATACGTTTTAGCAGATCCAAAACGAGTTTGGGTACGACTACTCGTCCGTCTTTGCCCATTTGTGCATAGAAGCTTTCGCTGACTGCTACCATACCGGAGGCTTTCACTGTGATTTTTAGGGTTTGATCAGATTCAAGCTTGAATCGCCATCGGACAAGCTTGGAAACTTGTACTCGGTTTCCCCGTTGTAACCGTGTTTTGAACGTTACTTTCTCAGTTAAAGGCAACCTTCTGCCTCACCAAGACTTCAACAGACGCGTCATGACTTTAGCAGACGCAATCTGCTGTTATTTTAAGGTTTGCTAATTAAAAGCAACCCAAAACAAAGCCCCACCAAACAAAGTAGCAAAAAAACATGTTCTTCTTCTAGCAGACAAGAACAAAACCCTCAAATGCAAACTCTTTTCTCGATTTGAGAGAGTTAAACCTCGGCACCGAAAAAAGGTGCAACAGCTTAAAAGCAGCCAAACTTGGTAACTTATTCTAGTATTATTCGCGCGTCGACTGTTTTTGCGCCTTTTGGGTAGGCCATAATTGGATTTAGGTCTAGTTCTTTGATTTCTGGGTAATCCATGATTAAACGCGAGGTGCTGCATATAATGGCAACTAAGGCGTCGATATCTGCCGGCTGAGTATTTCGGTATCCATTTAGTAATGGAAAAGCCTTTAGTCCCATAATCATTTCTTTCGCATCATCG
Organism: Candidatus Bathyarchaeota archaeon; assembly: GCA_963770935.1. Lineage (GTDB taxonomy): Archaea > Thermoproteota > Bathyarchaeia > Bathyarchaeales > Bathycorpusculaceae > Bathycorpusculum. The sequence continues at coordinate 149,699 of CAVYRJ010000008.1, read as the reverse complement.
GCTGTTATTGGTGCGACGCGGAAATTTACGTCCTTTAAGAGCTCAACAAAGATTCCGCCCAGGCCAAACATGATGGTTTGCCCAAACTGCGGGTCCTTGACTGCTCCCACGATAACCTCGGTTGATTGTGGTGCCATCTCCTGTACCAAAACACCAACTATGTTTGCGTCTGGCTTGTATTTGGCGGCGTTTTCAATTATTTTTTTGTAGCCTGCGACGACTTCAGCGGCGTTTTTGAGGTTAACCATTACTCCGCCTGCTTCGGTTTTGTGGATTATGTCTGGGGAGACGATTTTTAGGACGATGGGGTAGCCGATTTGGTCTGCTTGTGATGCGGCTTGTTTTTCGTTTTTTGCGAGGCTAAATTTAGTGACTGGGATGTTGTATTCGGTGCAGATTGTTTTGGCTTCGGATTCTAGGAGTGCTTTTCTGCCTTCTTTTTTGGCTTGGTTGATGATTTTTTGGGTTTGGTTCATGGCTTATTGTTCCGTTGGTGTGTTTGTGTATGTCATGTTTTGTGGGTTTAAAAATGGTTTGCTGTTTGTGTGGGTTTTCTTTGTGGTTTGTATCTTTGTTCTACAGATTGACAATACTGTGTAGTGAGACATAATATTTAATAGGTGTGGGATCGCAAAATAGAAAACAAGCGACCCACGATGCCAAAACTTAACCTTAAACAGAAAATCAAAGAAAAAATCCAAAACACCAGAGCAAAACTACAACTAAAATCAATCAAAATACCCAAGTTCTCCCTCACACACAAATCAACTGAACCCAAACCCGCCAAAGAACAAAAAAAGCTAAAACTGCCAGCTATTAAGATAAAACTGCCAGTTTTTAAAATAAAACTACCAAAAATTAAAATTAATCTAAAATCAAAAAACAAAAATTTAGAAAAAACTGCCGAACCTGAAACAAATCCGGCAGCCAAATCATTGCCAAAAAACGTAAAGATTATTGATAAATATCCACTCTATGAACCCTTCGCCCAAGTTGTGGTAATTCAAGATCCCAAGACAGGGGAAAACAAGTATATTCTAGACGAACTTCAGCTTGACCCAATGGAACGCGGAATATACAACCGTATCCTCGCAATGTTGCTCGCTGAAATCGAATCACCCAAAGAAGAAATCAACGATCCACGAAAATTCTTTGCCGAAGAAGCCAAAAAAATTGTCGACAAATACAGAATCAGCATGGGCTGGCTTCCTGACGTTTCGTGGTACAAAATTCTCTATCATGCAGAACGCGACTTAGTCGGTTTTGGCAAAATTGACCCGTTAATGCGTGACCCCAACATAGAAGACATATCCTGCGACGGAGTAAACAAGCCTGTTTACATTTGGCATCGTGGGTTCGAAAGCATAGAAACTAACCTTCAATTTGAAAGCGACGAGGACCTTGACAATCTTGTAGTAAAATTAGTTCACATGTCAGGCAAACATGTTAGCAGCGCTTTCCCAATCGTCGATGCTTCACTACCTGGAAAACACAGATTAGCTGTAGCTTACAGAAGAGAAATCACGCCCTTTGGCACAGCTTTTACAATCAGAAAATTCCGAGAAGATCCATATTCAATAATTGACCTCATCAACATAGGAACATTCACAGAAGAAATGGCAGCTTACCTTTGGGTTTGCCTTGAAAACCGTGCCTCAGTCATGGTTCTTGGAGGAACCGCTGCAGGAAAAACTACTGCGTTAAACGCTTTAGGCTGTCTCATCAAACCCGGTAGCAAAATCATGACTATAGAAGAAACCGCCGAACTCAACCTATCCCACGAAAACTGGGTCTCACTCATTTCACGGCAAAGCTATGGTTTAGGCGGCAGCAATGTAGGTGAAGTAGCACTATTCGATCTAGTCAAGACCTGCATGAGACACCGCCCAGACCTGATGATTGTAGGCGAAGTCCGCGGTCAAGAAGCATACGTTCTGTTCCAAGCATTAGCTACAGGCCACGGTGGCATGTGCACAATGCACGCTGAAAACGTCCAGTCAGCCATTAGGCGTCTAACCCAGAAACCCATGGATATTTCACCAGCATACATTCCGCTCATGAACATCATAATGTCAGTGCAACGTGTTCACCTGGTTAAAAATGGCGAAAAGAAAGCATACCGCCGAATCCTCTCAGTCAACGAAATCGTTGACTCCGAAAAGAACGTCAACCCCTTCAAATGGGACCCCATCAAAGATGAGCAAGCTGTAGATCTGGGCAGCAGTTTTCTACTCACCAACTTCTCAGAGCGCCTTGGAATAACACGTGAACAACTTGTTGAAGAGTTGCATCGTAGAACAGCAGTATTGCGTTGGATGCGCAAAAGCAACATACGAAGCTACAAAGAAGTAGCTAACATAATCGCGGAATACTACGCCAGACCAAAAGAATTCTACCGCAAAATCGTCGATAAAGAGGAGGTTAAACCAGTTGCCGCTACTAAATAAATTTGAAGCCATTTTCCTTTCGCCTCTTCGGGCGATTCGCACCTTATTTCTTAAGAAAAGTATTTACCCAATTTAAAGTCTCCCTTGAAAAGGGACGAGTGAGAATTTTCCCTGAAACCTACGTCTCGCTTATGTTCTTCATTGCCTTGTTGACCGTTCCTGTTTCAGTTATCTCAGGAGTAATTGCTTTACTGTACGGTTTTCTTCCTCTTCTGCTCTTAGTTCCCCTGCCCCTCTTCGTTATGGCTGGCTTTATAGTTATACCTATGAACAACGCCAGCGACAGATCCTCAAGTTTAGAGCGTGAAATGCCCTTCGCTGCGGCTTACATCAGCGTCATGTCGTCAGGAGGTATAGCTCCCTATACCAGCTTCAAACGCTTAACCCAAGTAAACCTTATGCCCGCCATGAGTAAAGAAGCAAGAGACATAATAAAAGACGTAGAAATCTTCGGCGTTGATCCACTAACAGCCCTGGATAATGCTTCAAAAAAGACGCCTTTAGATATATTCAAAGATTTCCTTGGCGGATACGCTTCAACCGTCATAATAGGCGGTGACATCGGTCACTTCCTTGAACGCAAGGCAGAAGACATTTTCAAAACTCGCGCCCTACGCGTCAAAGCAGCTGCTGAACGTCTTGGAATGCTTCTTGAGACCTTCATAATAGTCATGGTCATGATGTCTCTGTGCTTCTACATACTCTTCGCCGTAAATGGCATACAAGGCGGAGCCAACGTAAGCGCAGACATATCACAGTTCTCAGGTATACTTCTTTATACTTACATTTTCACGCCAATGCTCTCCATGCTCTTTGTCTACTTAGCCCACAGCATGCAGCCAAAAACGCCACTCGTTGACATGCGCCCCTACAAAGTCTTCGCCGTCTCCAGCGTAATAGCCATAGTTGTATTCCTACTGCTCACAAACTTCATGGGAACAACACAACTTCCAATCTTCACAAACTTGATAGCTTGGGGTGTCGATTTACCAGTTGCATTAGCAGTTGGCTTATTCATTTCTGCAGCCCCACCGGCCATCGTTTACATGAGATTAGCAAAAGCAAGATCCAGCATGGAGCAAGGAGTAACAAGTTTCCTCCGAGACCTAACGGAAGTAAGAAAAACCGGATTATCCCCAGAAAAATGCATAACAAGCCTGTCAAAAAGAGATTACGGAACCTTCACCAAAGAGCTTCGAAAAATTAGCTCCGAGATTTCCTGGGGCATACCAATTAAAAACGTTATGTCCGATTTTCTCCGTCGCACACGCAGTTGGATGGTGCAGATCGTGATGTTCCTACTCGTCGAAACCATCGACGTAGGCGGCGGCACAATTCCAATGATTGAGTCGTTAGCCCGATTCAACAATTTGACGCAGGAAGTTGAGAAAGAAAAGAAAATGTCAGTTCGGCCCTACGTGTTCATGCCATACTTAGCTTCGATTCTACTGGTGGCAACCACTATTATGATGATGGGTTTAACCACAGGAATAGCTGTGCCAGGCGCAGAACCTGCAATTGCGCCAAATAACTCTTTGATGACAATAGTTTTCATGTCATCTGTTATCTTCAACAGTTTCCTAATTGGAATTGTCGCAGGAAAAATTAGCGAAGAATCCATCGGCGCCGGTTTCAAGCATGCAGCCATCCTGGTAGTAATCTCAATTGTCGCTGCCAAAGTAATTCCGCAATTCGTAAAAATAGGATAAGGAGTGCTAAGTAATGCGAAAAAGTAACTCAAGATTGCGAAAAGATAAGAGGGCAGCTAGTCCAGCTATTTCAACGGTTATACTAACCGCAGCCGGCATCGTTATGATTTTAGTAGCTATGAGTTACGCAACTAACATCTTGAACCTTAAGATGGCTCAAAACGAATATAGCACAAACAAGCAATTCATGCACACAACAGGGCAGCAAATTGATGACATTGCTTGGACGATTGGTCGTACACAAACAATTTCCTACTCATGTAGGTAAGGAAACGTAAAGTTTCAAGACGCACGTGCTTAACTATACTTTCCAAATACATACAAGTTCAGGATGGACAAATCTAACCCTGATCTGGAAACAACAGGAATTATCCTCTACAACATGCCTGTGGGTTCATATTCGATAGGCAACGATTACTTTGAACGTGTCCCAAATTATGCTAACAGTTCGTTCGTGCAGTCAGGTTCTTCAGCGCCAATAGCTCAAGTGTTATGCGTAGAAAAACTACCCATGAGCGATGGAAGTTATATTCGAACAGTCGTTGTTCCCAACATGAGAGTATTCTTGAGTACAGACTAATTCCTTCAAGTTCTATTTGCCTGCCCTTGAAAACGGTACTCACCTCTACAGGTCCCAATCGATAACTATGCGCGGAAACGGAATCTTAAAAGTACCTGTAACCAGTGTCAGCCAAGTTAGAATTTCCGCAACTTTTGATCAAACTCTTGAGAACGAGGGCTTCGATTCATCATTTTTCAATTTTGAACAGTTGACTGAAACAATTCTCCTGAATTCAAACTCTTACGTTCAATTTTACGTTGGCAACGTTCTCGTAACGATAGGGCAGGTTTAGGAGAGAGTAACATGGCACACATAACCATTGAATACATGATTATGGTTCCAGTGTTAATCGCCCAGATTTTTCTTTTTCCATATGCAGCAACTGCAATCATGGACATCTATGTCGATGAACACCGAAGCCTTCAGCTTCAAGAGATAGCTGGACACTTGGGCAGTACCGTACAGCAACTATTTTTCACAATGAACCGAGCATCCAATCCAAATGATCATTTATCTGCTGAACTTGAAACGCCCCCTACAATAGATAATCACTTCTATAACATCACTTTGCAAGACATCAGTAACCCAAGTTCATCTGCTAAAATAATGAAAATAACTCTCAAACTAATCGACGCTAACGGTGAAGCATCCAGCCTTATAACATTGGGGATCAATGCTGCTTGGCAGGACGGCGCGGTCTTTAGAAGTGATGTAACTTCACTTACGGCAACAGAGTCCTCAGGTTCTATTTATCTTTCCTTTGAAGGGGGCGCCAATTAAAAATGGCAAGTGCCTCTGTTGATCATGTGATTTCGCTCACTGTGTTTATAGCTGCAATACTGCTTTTCATCAGTCTTTTCGGTCAAAACATGCAAACAGCAATTGGCTACGAGCGTCATAGAGTGTTGTCGACTAAAACCAGTGACCTCTTAGACACAATAGTGCTAAATCCGGGATTACCCGTGGATTGGGGAAAAAAAGACAGCATACCCGATTGCTTCGGATTGCAAGATCCAGAGTTTCCTCAATACAAGCTTAGCACATTCTCGCTTATGCGGCTGAATTCCGCCCCTGAATCACAGGTTTATTACTCTAAAACTAATTCCTACTACAGCAATATAACGACAGGCTTCGGTAGTTACTTTCTTTCTCCATCTACAAAGGTTCTCAATTATTCAACAGTCTCTAAGCTGCTAGGAATAAATGGAACTTACGGATTCCAACTTACACTATCACCCCTCTTGACTATCACAACCTCAAAAGTTTCTATCGGAGCACCCTTAACATTGAATGTAAACGTAGACGGTACAAGTTCCCCACTTGCCGATGCATCGGTAAATTACAATCTTCTTTTAGTCAACCAAGACCAAAACGAATATCCCTCCACAACAATAATAAGCGGCACAACAAGCACCGACGAAACAGGCTTAGCTCAAGTGACTTTTCCAAGTGTTAATGGTGAAACCCAGTCTTATGCCTTTATCGTATACTCTCATCTTTATGGTCTTAAGGGAATTGGCTCCTATGTCCATGTGCCAGATTCAGTCACCAAAAGCTTAATTCCACTTGTCGAGAGCTTCGAAGAAAGAAGCATACTGATTGCTCACGGTGATTCCGTTGGCGAACCAGTGCAATCGCCTCCGTATTTAAAGTTGAACTATAATGCATCCTTTGCAATCTTAACTCATGAAAACACGCTTCGTCAAATACCGTTAGGTTCAACTGGTTCGGTTGGAGGCGCCTCACCTGAATATGCCTCAACAAATGTTCCTGATAACGAAGGAATACTAATAGTAACCTACAAAGATACTTCTGGCAATGTTGGAATAGTTTTAATGCCATGGGGTTTGAGCTCAATGGCTTTTCCAGTAACATTTGGTGCCAACCCAACAGGACAAGAGTGGGTCGCAACTGACATTCGCCAAACGACGATAGGCGGTTTTGCCTATGGAGTAACACTTGCACTCTGGAATCTAAAAAGCAATCAGGGGGCTGGTTAAATGATTCGAACATTAGAAGTTGTTTTCGTTGTAATAATCATCGCTAGCGCAATCATAGCCACATCCTATTTCACTGTATTACCGCCGCCACGAGAGGTTTCGCCCATAAACCTGCGGCGCTTATCCTTTACGACATTGCAGATGCTTGATTCGAACTATGATTTAGGCACAGCCGTATTCGAAACTGATAATCCTTCAGTTCTACATAGCCTTCAAATAGCAATCTCAGCTTCCCTTCCGCCAAATATTCTTTATAATCTAACCATTTATGACGTGAATCAAGGGGATTCACTCGAAACAAACGTAGGAGGCGACCTTTACAATCAAAAAGCAAGTATCTCAAACGCTGAAGACTTAGGAGTCACCACTGACGTCTCCACATATACAGTAGCTTCCTCCAACGTCACATTCCACTTCACACCTGAAAAAATCGGTCAGGAAAACGGAGGAACCCTCTACATCTTAAACTGCAGCGACTCAAATGGCTGGTGGATCACTGGCTACACTGCACACACATTCGCGCAAGACCTCTCTAACCTTCTATCGCCGTTTTTTGTTAACACAATAATGGTGCAAAATACTTCACAGTTTGCAAAGATACTGAACGGAATGTCGATAAATGGAGAAAACCTTCAAAACGCCGTTGTCATAAACACCTGCGGCGAAGCTGTACCAATACCTTCGGATTACTGTCAATCACCGTACTCCCAGAACTCTTACGCCTACTACAGCTATTACTCTAGGTCAAAGAGTCAACATGTATAACTGGACTTGGGCCAGCATTGTTGGTTACCCCTTTTACTACGTAAGCAACACTGCTGCGTTCGTAAATGGACAAAACGGCTGGGGTATTTATGGGATGCAGCAAACTGGGGGAGGAGGATCAATAGCATTTCTTAGAGGCTTAGATAACCAAAGCTATAGTTCTACTGGTACCGCCGTTTCTGACAGCGCAACAAGACAGTCAACGCTTAGCCAAACTGCAATAGAGGCATGCAATTATTACGGGATTTACCCTTCAGTGTCTCAGACATCCACAAGAGCGCTATCCAACACCATACTCTCAACTTATCATCTTTCAATTGGAGTAAACGTGCTAAATCCAATCTCAAACTATTATCCAGGAACTTTTTACACTCATGGTACAAACACAATTACAGGCTCTTTCTTGGCTTTAGGATTAACTAGAACACCCGACATTCGAATCACAGGACTAAGTCTCCTCTCATACTACCACCCCAGAGTCTATGCTTCAGAATACAACGCAACAGGAACCAGCCGAATTGCAGTTTTGCAATTGGGCATGGCTGGAGGCAACTAACATGTTGAACAACAAGGGTGCGTTTTCAATTATCGCTGCATTGCTGGTTGCCATAGTCTTAGTCGGTTCAGCTATTGCCACTTTCTCGGCGATTCGTTATAACCCTATTGAACAACAGCCTCAGATCTTAAGTGCAGTAGACGAAACCAACTTAGGGCTTAAGGAAATTTTAGGTTTCACCGTTGGATATTATGGTTCGATTCTCAAAGTAACCGGAAACCAACCATACGCTAATGAATTAGCTAGAAACTACCTTCAAAGTGGCTTAGACCAGGCATGCGACATCAGACCAGAATGGGGTGTAGATATCAACTTAACCAGCCTAGACCTAAACAACCAATGGTTTTCAAACAAAAGCTACAGCCAAGGCAATATGACTGTCACCTATAACTTGGAAGGATTAGGCATCTCTGGCGCAAGTTACTCAACATCAACCCGATTAGACGTAGAAATATCGAAAGCTAACCAAACCAGTCAAGCCCAACTAAAAATTCTAATGGACAATGACCAACCTTTAATTAATTTGGGAAAAAACAACTTGAAGCTATACCGTTATGTCTATAATTATTCAGATTGGGAATTGGTAGAACCAGACAATATTGCCTCATACGCCGATGGAACATACTTGCTTGATCTTCCACAGGGAGTTAACAGCAGTTCATATGTAATCCAAGTGGAAGATACCCGCGGGCTTATGGTTATTGCATCATCTTATTCTCAGTTCAACGCCAAACTAACATGGAACTCCAGTTCATTCCAAACAGGATTCTATTACGTGGACAACAACTTAGACGAAGTTGGAACCCACAGTAACTTCACTGCCCAACAATATGGACCAGACGGTGTCTACGACACTTTAACAGAAACAGCTTCCGGAACAACATTCGTACCCAGCTACCCTACAAATCATAAAACTTATAATTCAACGACATTAGCAAGTGGATCCACAAATAGCCTGCAAGCTAACGATGGTTCTTACATGAGTTTCCGCTCTTACGGGTCTTCTTTTAGCGGCTCAGCCAATTTCGGTTATACAATAAAAGGGGGGGCCACAACATCACTAAGCAGTATCAGAGGCTCAAGATTTACACTCAGCCAATCAGGTCTAGCAACAAACATAAGTGCATACTTACGTTTTACTTCCGCAACCAACACTCTCGGAAACACCAACACAGGTAACAACGGTGATTCCATAATTGACTCTATTCGAGGGCAGCAGATCACAACTCCAAACTACCCTGTTTCAGTACAAAGCATCGCGGCATACATAGCTTGTACGACGAGCGCTAAAAACATGAAAGCTGCCATTTACGACAACAACGGTAACCTTTTGGCTTCATCAAACGAACAAACTGTACCCGCAAGCAGTAATCCTGCATGGAGAACTTTCATCTTCTCATCTGCACCTGTATTAACAGAGTCAACAAACTACATCTTAGTTGTGTGGTCCCAGACTGGAAGCGGCACCTCAATCCTTCGATACAGCAGCTCATCAGGCGGAAACGGTCGCTACGTTACCAGCCAAATCTATGGTGTCTGGCCATCTTCTTTAACTCCGCAGACGAATACCAATCAGTATTCTATATACTGCAATTACAACAGTCTATTCAAAGCAAAGGCAGCTGTTTACTCAAGTACTGGAAGCAGCTTAATTGGAACAACAGAAGAGAAAACGTTAGGCACAATGGATAACTGGGTTACTTTCAACTTTATTTCGCAACCCGTATTGGCCGCAGCAACTGATTATGTCCTAATGGTTTGGTCTTCTGACACAAATGCGAACATCTACCGTGATACTGGTTCAGCACAAAGATTCGAAGGAAGCGGTACTTACCCTAACTGGCCGACAACAGTATCTGACCAAGGTAGTCAGCGAACATATAGCATTTACTGCACTTACTCTCCAGCAAACCAATACAATGCACAAGTTGAGTTTACTGGCAATTCCAACATACCTTTCCCGTGGAATGAACTTGCTTGGACAACAGATAGTTCCGCCTCTACCAGTGGTGTATCTGCGACTTTCCAACTTTTCAACTCGGCAACAAGCCAATACCCCACAAGCGGAGATGGATACATGACTACAACGTTGGGAACTAGTGATACAACAAATCCCCAGATAATTTTGACTAGCCCAACTAGCTATCTGAACAGCAGTGGTTACTGGAAAGTTATGGTTACAGCTGTCAAGTCTACTACAAGTCCCTTCGACCTCCACCTGGACTTAATACAATACAGTCCAAATGTTACCAATTACGCAGTTAATCTTCAGGAGCAATGGCTAACCGTTAATGCCACTAACATTCGTCAGGATTTATGCATCAAAACAGGTGCAATGGGATCCGAGCCCCTGATTGTCCAGGTTTTGCAAGGATGGTTCTTGGTCAAATCTAATGACGCTCGTTCCCAATTACTTCAACAATGTTTCCCTTGCATCGTTCATAGACTCCTCAAGCCTTACCATCCGATTTATAGGAAGTAACGAAGCAAACGACGGTACGCCAGACACTTGGAATATTGACTCTGTTTACCTAAAAGATGAACCAGACATTAGCTTTCTCCTCAACCTTCAAGAATCCACTGTCACCGTTGAAATTCTACAAAATGGTACAATGCGTTGGCTTGGTCAAAACATGCAACTAACCACCCAAACCTTGCCCATTCCCCCAATCCCTGTTAAAGCAATCCACCTAAACCAAACCATAAACGGCGTAAACCAAGAGGTTCCTTTCCAAATTGAAGATTGGGCTTCCAACTACCAAATCCCATTGGGGTTAACCAGTAACTCTACAGTTTTTGGCAACCGCCAAATGATTGTTTTCCTCTTAACCAGCAAAGTTACCGATTTCACGGTATGGTGGGAAGGAGCTGACACAGCAACCCAGACGCCACTCGCATTCACCAACACATACTTCACAAACGACAATACAGGCACCCAAACTCTAACTAACGGAAAAGTTACTTTACAATTCCTGGCAGGTTTCAATGTTAAATCAACAGTAACAGGAACAAGCACCTCAAGTACAGCGACTTTCATGCGCATAAACACTGAAGCCAGCACTTACGGCGCAGGATTATCGTACGTGATCCATCATGGCGTTGTCCGAGATATTGTTCAGCAAGAAGCAGAATGGGGCAAGACTAATCCTCCTGCAGACGATGGAGGAGCGCACAATTGTCCAAACATCTACGCAAACATAGTCCTAACTCTCCCAGCAAACGCAACTTACTACACCTACCAGACAAGAATAATGTTTATCAACTCAGTTCAGGCACGCACCATCACCGACTTATGCCCAATACGACTAACAACAAACTTGACCCACAGTCGCAGATACAAACAGAAAATAGCACCCTAGCTGGATCCCCAATCCTCCAGAATGGAACAGGAACATATCTTAACACTAATAGCGAAGGTTGGACAGCACATCACTTCAGCCAATTAATTTCGGACAATGGAAAAGGCGCAGGAATAATGTTTGCAGATACTGCTAACCAGAAGCTTTACGCTTTTGATTCTTTCGCCTCAAGCACTTCTAAGGGCGCCATAAAAGCCAGCAGTGGATTGATTGAATTGTTGCCAGTAAGTTCTTCTCAGGTTCAATTTACATCTGCCTACGATATTACTTGGCAGGGTGCTGTGGCAACCTTTGACGGAACAACACCTGTGTGTGGTTTGTACGACGGAACCACTCCTATGGGACTATGGATACTGGCTGAATATCCACCTACGATAACGGTGACTGCAAAAAGCTAACGCGCCAAAATGATTACGTTAATTGCAAGATGCGGTACTAACAAAATCTTATTAGCACAAAACCATTAACAAGCTAAGCAACAACAACCAAAGGGGCATCATCTATTCAAACACTTCAAATAATCTTGTCAGGGGCAAGCATTTCGGTTTCCCTAGGCATATTGGCATACGCTTCATGGAGAGACCACAAAACCCGTGAAGTCAGCAATCGCGTCTGGGTAATCTATGCGCCCATAGCGCTCGCCCTTTCGTTGGCCGAATTACTTTTGTTTGAGCCTTCCCAGTTGCCCTTCTACGGTTTAAGCTTCGGTATTACAGCGGGACTTGCGCTTTTGCTATTCTATGCTGGCGGTTTTGGCGGCGCCGACTCGAAAGCTCTCATGTGCATCGCACTTGCCTTGCCCTTTGCTCCTTTAGCATTATTTACACCTCTTATAGCTGAGGCAGTATCACCGACATCACAATTCATTTTTCCAATAACAATATTCGGTAATGCTGTACTGTTCGCAGCAGCAAGCGGCATATACATGATACTGCGCAATGTTTTCTGGCACAAAAAAACTAAAACTAAAATGTTTCAAGGCTCCCTTGTATCTGAGTCGATTGGGAAAAAGTTTCTCGTACTTATTACTGGTTACAAGATGAGTGTATCTAAGGTTAAAGAGAAGTGGCATATTTTTCCCATGGAAGATATCGACGACAAAGATGTTAACATAAAACGCAAGCTTACTATTGTGCCTCATGATGAGGGGCGGGACGAAGTCGTTGAACGCTTATCCAAAGCTATTGAAGAAGGCAAAATAGACGGTTATGTTTGGGCAACGCCTGGGTTGCCTATGTTGATTTTTGTTACTTTAGGTTTGGTTGTCGCCTTGGTGCTTGGGGATTTTGTATGGTTGTTGGTTAGGCTTGTTATAGGCGCTTAAACCTGAAAATTATTGTAAGATGTTTTTGCTTCGTTTTGAATAGGAAATTGAAGCTGTAACCATGGAGACTGAGCCAAACCCCACGAATGCCAATGCGATTCCTCTGTATGGGTAAGCTAAACTTTGGCTTAAAATGATGTCGCCAACGCCGCTTTGGTATGAATAGAAGAACATAGCTACTGAAAACAAAGTAATAGCAATAAAGAGCAAGCTAACTTCAGTTTTAAACTTCAAATCCTATCTCCTCTTCTTATCCCTGAATTCATATTTTAAATCAAAAGGTTATTTTAGCTTTTTGGGAAATGTACATTAAGGAGTCCTCAAATGACGTCAGCGGAATGTAAAAAAGAACTGCAGCGTTTTCTGGAAGAAAAATTTAGAGACTGCAAAGCCGTGGTTATGCCTGATTTTTTTCTTGACCGACTCATAAGTATTGAATGGGGCACCGACCAATTTTCTGATTTGATTTCAGATGTGGCTAAACGGAAAGGCGGTAGTTTAGATGGAATCCCTCAGGTTGACCTTCGGGGAGGAAACGCCATTAATGTTGCATCAGCCTTAGCCAGCTTAGACGTTAAGGTTACCCCGATTGTATGTACAAACGAATTTGGACTGCAACAAATAAAATACCACTTCAAAAATAACCCAATCGATACCGCACACATTAAAACCCTGGGCAAAGCCTCGATAACAACTGCTCTGGAGTTTAAAAACAAAGACGAGAAAGCAAACGTTATGCTCCGTGACTTGGGCGCTTTAGCTGATTTTGGACCAGCCAACCTTGACGAGCGCGATTATTCGCTAATTGAGAATGCTGACTACGTGTGCCTCTTTAATTGGGCAGGAACATTAAAGTTTGGCACCGAGCTGGCTCAAGCCGTTTTTGAGAGAGCAAAACGGAGGGGAAAGTGTAAGACTTACTACGATACCGCTGACCCAACTCCCAAAGCTAAAGAGACATCTGATTTGATGGAAAAGGTTTTGAAAACTGATAAAGTCGATATCTTGAGTTTGAATGAGAACGAGGCGATAACGTACGCGAGTCTGCTCGATTTGGATTTGAAAGAGAAGCAAACGCGTTTGGGGTTTGCAGAGTTTGCTATGGAAGCCGCACGGGTTTTAGCTAAGTTTGTTTCAGCACGGATTGATCTGCACACCACCGAGTTCTCAGCCACATTGAAAGGCAAACTTGAGGTTGTGGTTCCAACATTTAAGGTAAAAGTTTTACGTGCCACAGGCGCCGGCGATGCCTGGAATGCAGGAAACATCTTAGGCGACCACAATGGGCTCTCTGACGAGTGCCGCTTGATGCTGGCAAACGCTGTCGCCGCAAGCTACCTCTCAGATCCAGATGGGCTACATCCGACCAGAGAAAAACTTGCTAATTTTCTAAGAACGCACATTTAGAGCTTTGCCAAATTCTTTTTTAATCCAACCAACACACTACCTTGCATTAACAGGTGCAGATTAATGGGTAAACTGTTTGGAAGCTCAGGCGTCAGAGGATTAGCAAATGTCGACTTAACTCCAATCTTAGCGTGCAAACTTGCTTCAGCGGTTGCAATTCATGCAAAAGCAAAAAAAGCTGTTGTAGCCCGTGATACACGCGTTTCAGGCTGTATGATTGAGGACGCCTTGGTTTCAGGCTTGGTTTCAACCGGCATAGATGTTTTACTTTTGGGTATTGTTCCTACTCCTGTATTGGCTTATATAGCTAAAGCGTTGGGTGCAGATGTTGGTTTCATGCTTACAGCTTCCCATAATCCGCCTCAATACAACGGCATAAAAGTGTTCAATGCCGATCTTTCCTACACTGATGATGACCAAAACGCTGTGGAAGAAATTGTGGCGAAAGGGAATTTTGCGCTTGCAGATTGGCGAAAGCTCGGCAAAGCTAGTTTTGTTGATGCACGGCAGATTTACATTGGCATGGTACAGCAGGCAGTTTCCCTAAAAAAACAATGGAAAGTTGTTGTTGACCCAGGATGCGGAGCCGCATTTAGCATTGCTCCACAAATACTCCAGGCCTTAGGCTGCAAAGTAACTGCATTAAACGCTCAACCAGACGGGCACTTTCCAGCCAGAAAATCCGAGCCTACATCCGAGTCGCTGCAAGATCTCGCAAAAATAGTCAAAATTCTCAGTGCAGACATCGGCATTGCCTTTGACGGCGACGCTGACAGAGTTGCATTCGTCGACGAGAACGGCGGCTTTGTCAATTTTGACCGTTCCTTGGCAGCTTACGGGGCTTTAGCACTCAAGCGTAATGGCGGCGGAATCGTAGTTACCAATGTTGAAGCATCAATGTGTATGGAAACGATGGCAGAAAAATACGGTGGCAAAGTCGTCCGAACACGTGTGGGCGACATTTACATTTCTGAAGCTATAAAACAAAATGACGCAGTTTTCGGTGGCGAACCTTGCGGTGCTTGGGTGCATCCCCAACTTCACCTTTGTCCTGACGGTCCGCTTTCGGCAGCCCTGTTCCTTGCGGCACTTGAAGAGGAAGGCAAGAGCGTTTCGGAATTCATCGCCGAAGTGCCTGAGTACATTACGCTTAGGGAAAACATCTCATGCAGGAACGAACAAAAATACCTGTTGGTTGAGCAACTCGGAAGTGCTCTCAAAGCCGCGTTCCCAACCTACACGGATTACTCCACGGTGGATGGCGCACGCTTAGCCCTCAAAAACGGCTGGCTACTCGTACGGGCATCAGGCACAGAACCCCTCATCCGTCTAACAGTCGAAGGAG
The DNA here is from genome assembly GCA_963770935.1 of Candidatus Bathyarchaeota archaeon. GTDB lineage: Archaea > Thermoproteota > Bathyarchaeia > Bathyarchaeales > Bathycorpusculaceae > Bathycorpusculum. The sequence continues at coordinate 134,225 of CAVYRJ010000008.1, read as the reverse complement.
AATCCCCGCAAGCGGCAAAAGATATAACCCAAAAGGCAACAGCACTAATACACAAACAAATCGAGGCACAATGACATGAAAGCAGTTCTTTTAGCAGCTGGCGAAGGCGTCCGACTTTTGCCCATAACGGCAACTCGACCCAAACACCTCATCAAGATCGCAGGTAAACCAATCCTTCAGTTCTGCTTAGAAGCTGTCAAAAGGGCGGGAATATCTGAAGCCATAGTCGTTACTCATTACATGGGCGACTCAATACACAGCTACTTTGGAGACGGCGAAAAACTTGGATTAAAACTCACATACGTTGAACAGAAAGAGATTTTAGGTACAGGCAACGCCGCAGAAGTCGTAGAGCCATACGTGAATGACGATTTTATTCTAATTTATGGGGATTTGTTATTTGGTCAAGACTCGGTAAAAAAAGTTCTTTCTCAGTTTAAGAATGGAAAAACAGCCGCAGTCTTGGGCGTAGTTCCAGTCGATAAGCCCGAAAGCTACGGCATAATCGAGCAAGACGCGGAAGGAGAAGTTAAGCGCATCGTGGAAAAACCCACCGCAGGAATTGCGCCATCGAATCTTGCAAACGCAGGAATCTACGCTTTTTCAAAAGAAATCTTCGACAAAATCAAGAAGACCAAAGCCTCAATCCGCGGTGAATGGGAACTAACCGACGCCATAACCATGCTCGCGGAGGAAGGAAAGACGGTTCTGGCAGCAGAACTTAGCAAAGACGATTGGTTTGATGTGGGTAGACCTTGGGATTTGCTTGACGCGAATGTTTGGGGTCTTAAGCGCATGGACCATAAAGTCTCGGGTACGGTGGAGCAGGGGGCGCATTTGATTGGTCCAGTCACGGTTGCGGAATCTGCGAGGGTTCGCTCAGGTGCCTACATTGAAGGTCCCGTCTTCATAGACGAAGAAGCAGATATCGGACCAAACTGTTACATACGGCCAGCCACAAGTGTTGGCAAAAGAGTTCGTGTCGGCAACGCATGCGAGATCAAAAACAGCATAATCATGGATGGCACTCATGTTGGGCACCTCTCCTATGTTGGCGACAGCATTCTGGGCGAAAAATGCAACTTGGGCGCAGGAACTATAATAGCAAACTATCGATTCGACTCTCGCTCAATCAAAATGACAGTTAAAGACCAAGTGGTGGACACAGGAAGACGAAAACTGGGAGCAGTCATAGGGACAACGTTAAAACAGGCATCAAATCGATATTTATGCCGGGCGTAAAGGTAGGCATGAACAGTTGGATTGGACCAAACTTTATGGTTGAGCGAGACCTACCGCCGAACGCTATGGCTTTTCTTAAGCAGAAAGGCGAAACAATTGAGAGAAAAAATTAAAACAGTTGTTTCTTAAGAAAATTTCTAGCCCTTAATTTGGCTACAGCTTATCTCATCGCTCTTTTTTTTGCTATAATGTAGCACTTTCACATTTTCAACGGATAGACTTTAGAGTAAGCTCTGCATTAAGAGAAGTTGCAAATCAATTTGCAAAGTAGTAAAAGGAAGTGAAAAATAGAAATGTCATATGGCAATAAAGAGATGCATAAGGCAACCTGCGCAGACTGCGGAAAAGAATGCGATGTTCCATTCAAACCAGACGGTAGCAGGCCAGTTTACTGCCGAGAATGCTACTCAAAACGTAGACCACCACGAAGATATTAAGCTTTTAAGCTAACATCTTTAGTCGTTTAACAATTCTTTTTTCTTTTTATTTAGTATACAAATTTATAGGTAATGTTTGCTCCACAAAACCTGTTGAAACCGAACCAAAAAGAAATTTCTTCTAAAGCCCATGAAAACAACCAAAAAAGACCTAAATTGCATTTTAACAGAATCGACAAACGCTCACCGCTATGCTTTTTGGTTTCTATTTTTATTAAAGATAAATAGTTGTAATGCAATTTCATGTAACAATCAAGGAGAAAAAAAAGTTGTCTGTAGCGCAAAGAAAATACTTCACAGATGTGGCAGCGTTGGCAGATAGAAACGTTGCTGTCGTCACTACTAACGGAAAAACATTCAACGGCACACTCATCGGCATAAACCCCGACAACCTAAGTCTCAGCTTAGCCGATGTAAAAGACGAGTCTGGAAGACTCCTAAACCGGCTAGTCATCAACGGATCTGTTGTCATGTCAATATCCAGTGCAGAGAAACCCTTCGACCTCAAAGCACTAGCCAATAGACTCGAAAAAGTTTTCCCAACCATGGTTAAACTCTACGATGACAAGGGTTTCATCTGGGTTATGGACAAAGTAAAACTAACCGAGAAAGGCGTAGTGGAAGGTTCAGGTCCAGCCGCTGACCGTGTGCAGAAAGTTTACGACACATTCATGAGCGAAGCTAAAGCCTAAATAAACCAGCGCAGTTGCTGCTCCTCTTTCTTCTTTTCTTCTGTAATGCTTCGGATTACGCCAAAGGACTCAAGCATCTTTTTGATTTCGTCACCGCTTACTTCCAGCCCGGACAAATTAACATCTAAGTACAAGTATTTTCCCAGAGTAAGCAGCGCGTATCGTGCAGCGTTAACGTCCGGGTTCATTCCGGGCGTATCCACAAGCAGCGAGAAGCCCTTCAGGTCCCTAATCCCTGCAAGTCCCACCGACAAACCAGCAATTCCAAACACGTGTCCAACCATAACTTTTGTGCCCAAATCAAGCGCCTGCTGCATCGTCTCCAAATCCGTCGCCGTACTGTAAATCCCCGGAACAGGCTGTGCTTCATCTTTCTTGAAGCCGCCGATGGAAATTACAAAGCGGCAGCCAAACTCCTGCGCAATATCCAACACTTTGCCGACTAACTCGTACTGCCCAACAGTCGTTAATGCCTGAGTGTTCCCATACCAAATGATTAGGTCGCGCTCCCCATCCCTCTTCACGTAATAGAGTTCGTTTATAGGTGTTCGGGCTCCGCCATCGCCAGTAGTTATTGCAAAATCCTGAAAAGACGAAGAAAAGATCTGGACAAAGCGTGTGGCTTTCAACTCTTTAATCAAATGCAATGCTGCAATATTGGCCACATATCCTATGCCTGGTAATCCTTCGATTAGGATAGGGTCGTTTAAAGTTGGTTTTTCGCTTATGTCGATTGAGCAGACCATGAATGTGCACTTCGATGGGTATTTAGATAAACAAGGCGATATAAGGATGTCTAAAAGGCTAATGTTTTTTATAATAGAGCAATGCTTCTTGTTTAGGTTTCACCTTGAGCTTCGAAATAAAAGAAAAAGACTTGCTGGGCAGAATCGGCAAACTGAAAACTAAAAGCGGCACAGTAGAAACACCGCTACTTTTTCCAGTAATCAACCCCAGCATCCAACCTATCCCGCCTCAAAAGCTCAAGGACACATTCGGTTTTCAAGCAGTCATAACAAACGCTTACATCCTAAAGAAACGCTATGACAACAAGCCAGTTGAGATGGGCTTGCATAAATTTCTTGATTTTAACGGGTCAGTCATGACGGATTCGGGGGCTTACCAAATTCTTGTTTACGGCGGCGTCGAAGTTTCTCAAAAAGAAATTGTGTCTTATCAAGAAGGCATCGGCAGCGACATCGCCACAATCCTTGACATTCCCACAGGCTGGAAAGTCACCAAAGAACAAGCCGAAGTAACCGTAGCAGAAACCCTGAGACGAGCAAAAGCTTTCTTCAAAGAAAAAACGCGGGATGACATCCTGTGGGTTGGACCTGTTCAAGGTGGAAAACACTTGGATTTGGTGGCTAATTCGGCGGTTGAAATGGGGAAGTTGCCCTTCCAAATCCACGCGCTTGGAAGTCCCACTGAAGTTATGGAAAGCTACCGCTACGATGTCCTAGCCGACATGATATTAACCGCCAAAAAAGGTTTACCTTTGGAGCGTCCGCTGCACCTGTTTGGCGCTGGACACCCTTCAATGTTCGCTTTGGCAGTCGCATTGGGCTGTGACCTCTTTGATTCCGCAGCTTATGCACTATATGCTCGGGAGAACCGTTACATGACTGAGAACGGCACATGGCGCTTAAATGACCTAGATTATTTTCCATGTAGCTGCCCACGGTGTTCTATGGAAACACCAAGGGGCTTAGAAATGAAGGTGCCAAAGGAACGGGAAATTTTCCTTGCAGAACACAACCTCTACGTTTGCCTAGCCGAACTTAAACGCATTAAACAAGCCATACGCAATGGGAGGCTTTGGGAACACACCGAAATGCGCGTCCATGCCCACCCAGCCTTGCTTTCAGCGCTAAAGCATCTTCGCAGTCACGAAGACTTCCTCGAAAAATACAGCCCAACAGCAAAAACAAGCGGCTTCTTCTACTTCGACTCAGTAGGGCTAGCGCGACCAGAAATCACTCATTACAAAAAACGCCTAACCGAAAGGTACACCCCACCCCAAGACGCAAAGGTGCTTTTGCTTGTACCTCAAACCAGAAACAAACCGTTCCATAAAGCGCCAGAGTTCAAGAAAATCAGGCAGCTATTCAGAAGCTTAGGAAAAGACCTCTCTTCCCAAGTCCATGTTTGTGTTTATTCGGCTCCGTTCGGTTTGGTTCCCTTGGAGCTAGATGAGGTTTATCCTCTGTCTCAGCATGAAACAGCGCATCCACTTGATTGTGAAACTATTGATTACGTTGCAAACCAAACCGCCGAGTACATCAAACGTTCAACTTACAAGAGCATTGTTCTGCTAAATAACCCCCAATACTGGAGCGACAATGTTAAAAAAACATGCGTAAAGACTTGCAAAACAACCGATATACATTTTGATTCTGTTGACGCCAACTTGCAGGGCAGTAGAGAGGTTTTTAACCGCTTAGAGAGCATTCTTCGGGAACAGCTGAACGAAAAAACTTAGTTCAAGCCTGCTTAAGCTGCATTTTGCCAGAATAGTCGATGCCGACAATCTTATTTTAGTCACAGCAAGGTGCAAGGAAAACTTTCGGATTACAAGCGGATACTGATTGGGGCAACCAAATAGGCTTAGAAGTCGATTGAGCAAGAATTGTTTTCCAAAAAGGAAAAATCTGTTCTGGTTTACTTTTTGGCCTTGCTTTACTGCAACAACTGTTCTCTATCAGACTGAAATTTGCCATTGAAGTATTTTTCCTCTTAGCTGAACTTAAAACTGTTACCTTAATAGTCTTCGCCAAAAAAAACAAGCTAAGAGCATTCTTCGAATGCAAGCAATGCTTTTAATAGTTAGGTCTCTCCAACCATAATACAAGCATTCAGGTGATAACTAATTGGGAAAAATTACAATTACTTTAACTGATGAAACCGAGAAAACACTACGCGCCTATGTAACAAAAAAATATCCTAAACAGTCACTGGATAAACTTGGTGAAGTTGTTGAAAAAAGCGTAGTAGAATACCTTGAAAAACAAAAAAACGAACACATAGGCAGCAGCCAAACATTCTATTCGTCACCTTGAAACGGGGAAATTACTTATAGAGCCTCTATTTGCCGACTTTCATATTCATACGATTTATTCGGCAGACTCTATAATTCAACCAAAAACCCTCGTGGATATGCTTGTCGCGCACAGCTTCATCAAGGTTGCTGCCGTCACCGACCATGACAGTGTACGCGGTTGCAGGGCAACAGTTGAGCTGGCTTCTACTTACCCAGATGTTTTGGTGATTCCAGGTGTGGAAATCAGCACTGAGCAGGGGGATATTGTCGTTTTAGGCACTTACGAGTTGCCTCCTAAGCCATGGACGCCTGAAGTTGTCGTTGATTTCGCTAAATCTATCGGAGGCGTTTCTATTGTAGCTCATCCCTTTCGAACGTACGGTATGGGTGAACGTGCCAGAAACTATAAGATTGACGCCATCGAAGCCTTAAACGGCGGCTCAAGCAAAGAAGCAAACAATGAAGCGAAGGAGTTGGCTAAGAACTTGGGTTTGCCCGCTACCGCAGGAAGCGATGCACATCAAGTTTCAGAATTATTCAGCGTCTATAACAAAGTTGAAGCTTCTTTGAATCTGGATGAGATTTTGAGGGCGATCAAGAAAGGTTCTGTTTCTGCACATTTGAACCGAGGGTCAATACATTTTTAAAACAGCATAATCCATTTTTAATCGTTAACATCAACAAATGGGGTTTGTCCTGATTGCAAGTTGGATTTTTAGGTGGAGCCAGAGAAGTCGGCAGAATCGGAGTAACTATTAAGTCAGAAAAAACTCAGGTTGTGTGCGATTACGGTGTTATGCTTGACAATGAACCAGGTTTCCCCATGCATATTCCCCCAAAAGAAGTCGACGCAGTAATTTTGACCCATAGCCACCTTGACCACTCCGGCGCCGTCCCCATCTTCTACATAAACGACAAAAAACCCCTCTACACAAACAAACTTAGTTTAGAATTAACCCAATTGCTCGTTCAAGACTTTATCCACTTGTCAAGTTACTATTTGCCTTTTGAATATCTTGAATTAAAAACCATGATGCAAAGTAACAGGCACTTAGATTTTGGGGTTGAAGAACAAATCGGTGACATGAAAATGAAGTTGTTCAACGCAGGTCATACCCCTGGAAGCTCGCAAGTGTTGATTGAAGCGGAAGGCAAACGTATCCTTTACACGGGCGACTTCAACTTGGAAGAAAGCAAACTGCTGGCAGGAGCATCTATGAACTACGGCGATTTAGATGCAGTTGTCATAGAAAGCACGTATGCAGATGCAGACCACACCGAACGGTTAGAACTGGAAAAAAAATTCGTTGAAGCATGCACAGACGTGGTTGAAACAGGGGGAACTGTTCTTGTCCCAGCATTCGGTGTAGGTCGCTCACAGGAAATAGCATGTGTTTTAGCCGCCAACCATTTTGATTACCCGGTAACCTTAGATGGAATGGCAAGGGAGGCAAGCAGAGTCATCATGAATTACAAAGAATTTCTCAAAGACCCAAGACTCTTTATGAATGCCATGCACTCAGCCGAGTGGGTGGAAGGCTGGCGTGATAGACGCCGAGCCGTCAAAACGCCGGGCGTGATAATTTCCACAGCAGGCATGCTTAAAGGTGGACCAGCAGCATTCTACATTTCAAAGCTTGGAAAAAAAGCCAACAACGCCGTGTTCCTGGTCAGCTACCAAATTCCGGGCACTCCCGGTAGGGAACTTATGGAGAAAGGCGTCTGCACAATCGATGGGCAAATTCGCAAGATTAAAGCGCAGTATCGTCATTTTGATTTCTCGTCGCACTGCGGCGCAAGCAAACTCAAAGAAGCCCTAATAAAGCTAGGCGGCAAACCCAAAGTCTTCGTTGTGCATGGAGCGGAGGGCAACTGTGAACTATTTGCAAACTGGGCAAAAACCGAGTTAGGCTTGGATGCTGTGGCGCCAAAGACTGGCGAAACCTACCAAATTTAGGCTGTAAAGAATGAAAATTGGAATTTTGCAGGTTGGGCAGGTCGCGCCCGAAGTTTTGGCCGGGCTACAGCAGGGCTTAGCGAAAGCTTTCCCAGACACCACCGCCACCATAATTGAAAAATCCATGCCTGTACCGCAAGGCGCATTTGACAAAAAACGCAAGCAGTACAACTCCACCTTAATCCTCAATGAAATCAGAGATTATGCCGCAAAAAACCTGAATTTCCACTGCGTATTAGCCGTAGTAGACGTGGACATCTTTACATCTGGCTTAAACTATGTGTTTGGCGAAGCCTATATGCCGGGAAACGCCGCGTTAATTTCGCTTTGGCGGCTAAAACCAGCATTCTACAAAGACAAACCCAACATAGCACTCTATGTTCTGCGGGACGTTAAAGGAGGCAATTCACGAGTTAGGTCATACATTGGGCGTGAAACATTGCCTGCGGTCCTTGTGTGTAATGCATTTTTCTAATTCGATTTTTGACACAGACAAAAAACAAAGCTTATTGTGTGACGAATGCTATTTGAAAGCGGCAATAGCTATCACTGACATAAGGTAAACGACATTGACTGAACAACTAAAACCCGCCGGGAAAGAAGAGGGCAAGTTCAAATTCCAATTCATCTATCTGGTTCCTATACTTGCAAGCATGCTTTTCGGGTTGGCCTGTGCATACCTACTTGTTCCGCTGCCAGTAGATATTCCTGTCACTCCTATTCCAGAAACCACCCCAGGAGCGCCTTTCGGCAACGCCCTATACTTTGTTGTCCTTATCGCGATAAGCGCAACCGTATTCTATTTTCTGCTTAAACGGAAAAGCAAAAACATCATCAAAGCTTTAATTATTGTAGCGTTGACGACTGCGGCTTTGCTGTTGTCGCTGGTTTATTTATCTGTAATTTTATCTTATTTCCCAATCATTAATAATCTGTATGTGTTGATTGCATTGTCTGTAGCTTTAGCGGTGCTTTTTGACCTCGCCATCTTCCGTCTTGGTAGTAATGCCCGAAACATAGCTGTCGTTGCAATAGGTGGCGCATTGGGTATTTTCTTCGGTAAATGGATTCCTCTGAATAGTGGAGTCATTATTTTGGTTTTTCTCGCCATCTATGACGTAATCGCGGTCTATCGAGGTCCAGTGGGAAAAATCGCCGCGTCCTCGGGACTTGACCAACTTCAAGGTTTAAGCTTTTCGTTTAAGGACATTCAAATGGGGCTAGGCGACTTAGTGTTCTACTCCATGCTCATGGGAGTTATGTTCTTTAGTTTCCTGCCAAGTGTACTGCCAACCATAATGGCGATAGTTGGAATCTTAGTTGGCTCAATTGTGACGTTTTTTATGCTTGAGAAAAAAGGGATTTTCCCCGGTTTACCCTTCCCAATAATGCTGGGTTTAACGTTTGGGTTAATCACTGGTTTCCTGTTTTAGCCAGTAAACATTTAAACAATTTATCAAACCATAAACAACAGGTGTCTTAAACGGAAAAATCACAAGTGGCAATCGTCGAGGGCGAGCGTGGGCATGAACCCGTTTTCAAAGCGCTTGACTTAATAGATTATGAATCCGCTCTGAAAGGATACAAGAAGGTTCTCATCAAAGTCAACTTCATAACCACTATGACATGGGATACTGGCGCAACAACAGACCCCATCGTCGTCGAGGCGATTATCCAACGGCTAAAAAAGCTGCCCGTGGAAATCTACGTCGTCGAATCCGATGCAACCATGACTAACGCAGACAAAGCCTTCCAAGCTACAGGAATGGCGGAAATGTGCAAACAATACGAAGTCGAATGTCTCAACCTGCGCCATTTAAAGGACAAAGTTAAAATAAAGATTCCCAACTGCGAATGCCTAAAAACCATAACCGTGCCCCGAATAGTCACGGAATCCGCCATAATCAGCGCCGCAAAAATGAAAACTCACATGGCAACCAAAGTCACCTTGGGCATGAAGAACATGTTCGGTCTGTTGCCTGACAAGTTTAAAGCAAAGTACCATGCCAAGGGAATAAGCAAAGTCATAGTCGACATAAACACCGTCATTAAACCCCACCTAACTGTAATCGACGGCTTTGTAGCAATGGAAGGCAAAGGACCAGTCGACGGCTCACCCGTCAAAATGGACCTAATTATCGCAGGCAAAGACTCAGTCGCCACCGACGCCACAGCAGCCAGAGCAATGGGAATCAACCCCCACGAAATCAGCCACATAAGAACAGCCCACCAAAAAGGCTTGGGAAACATCGACAACATAGACATCGTCGGCACAAAACTCGATGACGTAAAGCGGGAATTCAAGAGAAAATAGAGCGGCATGGACCGAAAAAAAAGAAGTACGCTCTCTCTTGAACTGCATTTTTTATCTTCCTTTTTTAGATTTAACTAGTCTTTAAATAAAGGTAAAATTCAACTGAAATAGAAGCGCGAAAAAGAATGTCAATGAAAAATATCCCTGTCGTTGAAGCGATAGATGTAAAGAAAACTTATATGCTGGGAAAAGTCCCAGTTGAAGCTCTTCGGGGTGTAAACCTTAAAGTTGAAGCTGGAGATTTCGTTGCAATATTAGGGCCATCGGGAAGCGGTAAATCCACCATGCTAAATTTGATTGGTGCCTTAGATAAGCCCAGTTCAGGTACCCTTCTGATCGACGGTGTGGACATCTCCAAACTCAACGATAACCAACTTGCTCAGTTGAGGCTCAAAATCGGTTTTGTTTTTCAATTTTTCAATTTGATCCCTAGATTAACCGCACGCGACAATGTTGAATTACCAATGTCAATATCCAACATGTCTAAAGCACAGAGAAAAAAGCGTGCAATAGAACTTTTGGAAACCGTCGGCTTAAAAGACAGAGTCAACCATAAACCTGCTGAACTTAGCGGTGGACAACAACAACGTGTTGCCATTGCACGCGCCTTAGCAAATAACCCCAAGTTTCTTCTTTTGGATGAGCCAACAGGAAACGTCGATTCAAAAACGGCAAGCGAAGTTTTAAAATTAATCAGAAAACTCAACGTTGAAGACAACGTTAGCATCATCATGGTAACTCATGATCAGCATTTGGCACGAGAGTCAAAAAGAACCGTTCAGATGTTTGATGGTGAAATAACCACAGAAGTGGTGAACCAAAAATGAAAACAATAGATATTTTCGGTTACTCTTTTAGCGCGATTAAACTTCGCAAGCTACGAGCAGCATTAACCACAATGGGCGTTGTCATAGGAATCGCAGCGATAGTGGCTTTGCTCTCAATTACGCAAGGTTTACAAGCAACCATAACAGGCCAGCTCAATCAAGGATTATCTGCAAACACCCTAATCGTGACACCGGGCAGCGGTGGCTTTATAGGTGGAGCAGGAGGCGGGGGAGGCGGAGGTGCAGGTCCAGGTGCGGGTGGAGACGGTGGCTTTGGGGGCGGAGTCGGCGCCAGCGATAATTCTGGCTTCAAACTTTACGTTAACTATACCAGTGAAATTGAAGCATTATCTGTAGACATAGATACCTCAATTGCCGTTATCAGCCGAGGAGGATTCATTCAAACCGACAACCTAAACAGGACAGTTACCATCTACGGTGTAGACTTCAACAAGTACGCTCAAGTTTACCCAACCACTTTTGAAGCTGCAAGCGGAACCATCCCATTAATCCCAGTTGAAACCGACGCAATCGTTGGCACACGACTGAATCAGCCTGGACAGAATGGAACAATATTCTTTGGCGCAGGCGACAGAATCAACATCACATGGACCAACGCAACAGTCCTCCCACCAATAAACGAAACCTACACAGCCGACGTTTCAGGAGTTCTCGACAAAATTGGCGGCTTTGGAATTGGCGGACCCTCAGACACAGGCGTATACATTCCGATTGATAAAGCGCAGAGCTTCTTAGGCACGGAGCAAGCTGACATGATAATCGTAAAGCTCAAGAGCAGTGACAACGCAACCATCACAACCGTATCAAAACTCATAACTGACCACTTCAGCAACCAAGTCTCTGTAATATCCTCAACTGCAGTTCTAAGTCTGCTCACAAGCATCTTTAGCTTACTACAATTGTTCCTCGGAGGAATCGCGGCAATTTCTTTACTGGTAGCAGGCATTGGAATAATGAACATCATGATAGTTTCGTTGATTGAACGTACTCGTGAAATTGGCATCCTCAAAGCATTAGGAATGAAGAGCAGAACCGTACTGACTATCTTCCTTGGCGAATCCGTAATCATCGGATTAATGGGCGCAATAATCGGAATAGTGCTGGGCTGGATATTAGCTAACGTTACTGCAACAGTTTTGGGTTCAGGAGCGTTTGGCAGCGGCGGAGGATTCACAATAACGCCACTTCTAACTCCTGAAGTGCTTGTGGGCGCCTTAGGTTTCGGTGTCGGAGTCAGCGTAATCTTTGCACTATACCCTGCATGGCGCGCCTCAAAACTCAAGCCAGTTGAAGCGCTAAGATACGAATAAGCGCGACCCAATCACTTTCTTTTTTGTTTTTTTGTACCCATAGAAGCTTTAAGATACGGTAACTTTAGTTCTGCAGAGATGTTTCCACATGAAGAGGATGTACCCTGACCAGCCAATTGTCGGTATCGGCGTCGTAATCGTAAGAGACTGTATGATTGCGCTCATAAAACGAGGCAATGAGCCCAGCAAGGGCAAATGGACAATCCCCGGCGGCTTGGTTGAACTAGGTGAAAGCATTGAGACAGCCGTTATTCGGGAAGCTAAAGAGGAAACCTGCTTAGAAGTCGAAAACCCACAGTTGCTCGATGTTGTCGGCAACGTTGACCGAGATGAATATAGCAAAGTAAAGTACCACTACGTCATCATTGATTACCTCGTGCACGTTAAAGGCGGAAACATTCAGGCTGCGAGCGACGCTGAGGAACTGCGTTGGGTAACCTTCGACGAAGTGGAAACATACAATTTGACCGCGTCGTTTAGGCTTTTTTTCAGGCAAAACAGGGAAAAATTAGAGAAAGCTAATTCTTATCGCTAAAGAAGAGACGTGTTTCTCCTAACGTTTTAATGTCTAAGGCTCTTACTCGAGCAACTATCGGGAAGTCCCGTACAACTTTGCCTAAGGTTAGACAATGATGAGGCGGCAGGTCGCGGGCGATTGAGCGTACGGTTTCGGCGTCCACACGTGCGGCTCTGCTTACAACATCGAGGTCGTGTTCGTTGGTGAAGTTAAAAAGGAAGATGTTGTCAGCTTGGCGGTAGATGGTTTCTTGGATGGTGTCAGGCTGGTTTGTGATGAAGGTAGTGAATATGCCGTAGTGGCGCATGCGGGTTACGATGTCATCCCAGTAGGTCTCGCGTAGGTAAAGGTGGGCTTCTTCGGCGAACAGGAAGACGGCTTTGAGCTTCCAGTTAGACAGGGAATCCACAAGTTTTCCCAAGACATACTCTACAACGATTTGGCGGTCGATGTTAGACGTGTTCTTCAGGTTTACGATTATGGCGCCGCCTACATCCTTAGCTTTCAAGATGCTCTCATCGAGTCGCATTGCTTCTGCTGGGCAATCTGTGAAAAAGCCAGAGTTAGCAAATGAGTGAAACCGCGAAGCCAACGCATCCCGTACATGCTGATTGCAGTTAAGATCGCGAATCGCCTCACCCAAATTCTGCATGTTTAGTTTTCCTTGTTCTTTGAGCATTTTCCATAGACGACGGAATTCCCGAGCTGAGGTTCCTGGCAGATGCAGCGCATTTACAAGTATCCCCATCACTGTGTTTAGGGGCAGCTGCTCAAGCGCCACCTTGAAGTTCTGGCTGGGCGTGAGTGTATGAATTTTATCATAGTACATATTTCGTTTTCCGTCGTTGGTCATGCCGAGGCTGCTATATTCGCCGTTTAAGTCGAAGATTACAATGGTGGCTTTGTAGCCGACAAGGTTTACCATGAGGAGTTTGGATAGGTGGGATTTGCCGCAGCCCTTCTTGCCAGTGATTATGTTTAAGGTGCCATCTATGGCTGAGGCATCAATGGTTAGGAGGGAAGAGTCTTTGGTTCCGCCCAAGGCTATGGGTAGTTTGCCGTCGACTTTGGCAAGTTTCATGAGCATTGGAATGGAGAGTTTTTTGATGGTGGATTGAGAACGGCTCGGAAGCCAACTGCTGCTTGGGCTCAAAAAATCATTTTCCAAAGTGGCGCGTATCTTGCAGATCAGCAGACTTGCATCCTGAATGTAGGTGATGTGGGGAGCAATTTCCATTGGGTCAATGTCTTCTCCCTGGAGCGGTTCGCCTCCGTCGGGCAGGGTCCGCAAAAGCTCCTCCAGAACACCGGGAACAGCGGCAAATTGCACGTCGATAACTTGTGCAATCAGCGCTTTTTCTGCATCGGCATCTTCCACTAATAGGTAGTCGCCTTTTTCGGCGCTCTCTGTAGGGAAACTGATGACTTGCAGGATGTTGCCTTCTTTTTTATAGAGTTTCAAGCGTAATTTTCTCCTTTGAAGCCGTAGGATCCGAAGAGGATTCTGTGCATGTCGGGTCGGTTGACGATATGGATACCGTGTTTTCGAGTTATGAAGTGTTTGATGGCTAAGACCTCGTTGGCGGTAAAGGTGCAAAGGATATGTGAAAGCCTTAGTGTTTCGGGGTAGCTCTGGGTGTATAAGTCGTTGCCCAAGAGTTTCTGGATGGCTTCCATCCGCTGCTCCACAGGCGTTTCTCTGTCTATGTCCAGCCTGAAAGCCAAGTTTGCCTTGTTTAGCCGCGCCACATAAACATCTCCCAAAAGCATCATAGGCGGCTTAGAATGCAAACCTGCAGTCTCAAGCAAATAAGGGGGGTCACGATTTGGCAGCTGCTCCGTTATCAACAATCCGTTTGACCTAAGCGTCGTGGCTTTTGAGAACGCCAAAACCGTGCTCTGGTTTCGTCTTGCATAGCCCAAAATTTCCCTGAGGCGCTGGGTTGGGGTTTCAGGGGTACCAGCGGTTAAGGAACCATCGAAAAGAAGGACACCGTGGTTTACAGTTTTGGCAAGCATTGTTTGCAGCCACCGCTCCAAGAGACTGGCGAGTCGCGTGGGCATCTGTATGATGTTTGGCGCTGACTGGTGACTACTACCGTAGGTGGTGCTGAAGTAGGCGTGTTCGAGTGTGTTGCAGAGTTGGTTTTTGTTTTCTTCAGTTATGTGAAATATGAATGGTCCTAGGCGTGTGTATTTGTAGGTGCCGTTTTGTTTCCATGTTGTTGCTCCTCGGATGGCAACAATGATGCCGGTTTGGGTTTCACCGATTTTTATGGTGGAGGTGTCTACGGCTGCAACTATTGTTTCTTGGTGGTCGGCTTTTAGGGTGATTGCTCCCTGTTTTAGTTGTATGTTGTGTGGGTATTGTTCGGCTATGTTGAATTTGTGTTCAGTTTGTTGGTTTAGTTGTAGCGGTTGGTGTTGGACTTGTTTGAGGGAATGGATGCTTTGTTCGAGGAAGCGTTGGGGGAGGAGTGAGTCTATTGTTGGTTGTGGAAAGTTATATTTGTTAGTAATTGTATATTGTTCAATCACGTTGATTCACCAATATTCAATATCTTTATTGGTGAAATATTTAAGTATTGTGCATGTGCATCTTGCACAATTCAATATACAATAGGTGAAGAGTTGACACAAAACCCGCAAAATCCGCCAATACGCGTAAAAATGAAAATCGGCGACATAGAATTCGAAATCGAAGCCCAACCAGACCAAATCCAAACAGCCGTAAACCAAATACTCTCCACCGTCACCGAACACTCAAAAAATATCAATCTAACCCAACCAACCGAACGCCCTGCATCCCTACCACGCGCCGAGACGTGCCGAGGCGTAATCCAAAAACTCTGGGAAGAAAACTGGTTCTCAGAGCCCCGCGGCTTAGACGACGTCCACACCGAACTCGCACGCAAAGGATTCCATTATGACCGCACCGCAGTAGCCCACGCCCTAGTCGACCTAGTCAAAGACAATATACTAACCCGCATTGGCAAACCACGCCGATACCAATACGCACAAAAAAGACCGCCAACATAATTCTATGTATGAGTCGCTTTAACGTAAAATCATCTGGAATATACATAGAAGATATTAATGTTCATCCGAAGTCAATCGAAGGTGTAGGCACAAGCACCGCAGCATTTTTAGGTGAAGCAGAAACAGGTCCAACCACGCCTACACTCGTAACCAGCTTTATCGAATACCAAAGGGTTTTCGGTGGTTTTTTTGGCGAAGGCAAATATCTGCCATATGCAGTTGAAGGCTTTTTCTTAAACGGCGGGCAGCGATGCTACGTGTGCAGAGTAACCGATTCCAACTATTCATCGGCTCTCGCTAACCTTGAAGCAGTAGAGGTTTCAATTATTTACTCCCCAAACGCTCAAGCTGTGACGGGTTTAACTGACTTATTGATCAATCATTGTGAACAGCTGAGAAATAGATTTGTCATTTTTGATTCGCTTAAGGGGCAGAACTCATCTAGCGTAACCAAGCCACGTGAATCTTCGTTTGCCGCGTTGTATTATCCATGGATTTACGTGAAGCAAGCCGGGGTAAACGTGACATGTTTGATACCGCCAGGCGGTCATGTTGCAGGAATTTATGCACGCACTGATATCGAAGTGGGCGTTCATAGGGCACCGGCAAACCAGCTTGTTAAAGGTGCAGTAGGCTTAGAGGTAACAATAAAATCGTATCGGCAAGACAGCCTCAACTTACAGGGAATAAATACTATCCGCAATTTCGCTGGCAGAGGCCTACTCGTGTGGGGTGCCAGAACCCTTTCGAGCGACCCAATAAAAAAGTATGTCAATGTTTGTAGGCTGATAATCTATCTTGAGCAGTCGATTAAAAAAGGAACTGAGTGGGCAGTTTTTGAACCCAACAATGAAGCAACATGGGCAAAAATAAAAACAGCAACAGAGAATTTTCTCACACAAACATGGAAATCTGGGATGATATTGGGCACCAAACAGCAAGAAGCCTATTTTGTGGAGTGCGGCAGAAATACCATGACACAAAACGACATCGACGAAGGGCGATTAATAATGCTGATCGGTGTGGCGCCTGTAAAGCCAACGGAATTCATCATTTTTAGAATTGCACAAACAATCCTCTCCTAAGTTGAAAAGGGACTTTTGCGCTACAACCAATCATTATTAGATTAGCAAGGTTCATAGTATGTTTTGTCCATTGTATCCTTAGTGATTTTAGAGTTTAACTGTAGTGGAGGTGAAATTTTTGCCAGATATTGTAGACACTGCAATGTCATCAGGTATGTTTAACACCCTTGTGAAAGCTGTAATTGCAACAGAATTAGTTGACACCCTCAAAGGTCCAGGTCCATTCACGGTTTTTGCACCAACCGATGATGCATTCGCTCAAATTCCCAAAAATGACTTCAAAATGCTCTTAAAAAAACACAGCTAAGCTCAAGGATGTTTTAACATTCCATGTGGTGGAGGGAAAGTTTATGGCTGCAGATTTGGTTCAGCATGAGTATTTGCAGGCAGTTTCGGGAGGAGAACTTAGGATTGATGCGAAAAGTTTGCATCTGCATAGGAACATGAAGGTTAACGGTGCAAACATCATTAAAACAGACTTAGTTGTAGACAACGGTGTTTGCCACGTAATCGATAAAGTGTTGATGCCTAAGGTGGCAATAGTAGGTCAAATGTAAAGCAGCCTGTAACAGTAAACAGGAACTCCCCATTTTTTAAAAACTCATTTCATTTTTAGAGAAGTAGCTTTATTTTCTTTGCCATCTCATCGAGTTTTGCTCTTTCAACTTCTTTAAGTTCGTGAAAAGGCGGCAGTTTTTGCCCTTCAAACCTTGGAACAACATGCACGTGTATGTGGAATATATCTTGTCCTGCAGCTTTGCCGTTCTGTTGGATGATGCTGATTCCGTCGGCGGCTGTGGCTTTTTTTATTGGTGACGAAACTTGTTGGGCGATTTTGTGGACTTGGCTAAGCAGAGTCTGGGGTATGTCGAAGATGTCAACGTAGTGATCTTTGGGAATTACAAGCGTATGCCCCATGTTTAATGGTCTTATGTCAAGGAAAACCATGACTGCTTCATCTTCGTAGATGATGCTTGAGGGGGCTTGTTTGTAGACGATTTTGCAGAATATGCAGGATTCATCAAACATCCAATGGGGACCTTCTGTGGAATTTGGCTCTATCAATCGGTTTATATTTCTTTTCCGCTTCTTATTCTTTCACGTATAGAGGTTTTAAAAATGACTGAACTAGAAGATAAAGTCCGCATAGAGGTTGGCAAAGTTCAAGACCCCGAAACGGGACAATCTTTTGAGGAAATGCAGATGATTCAGAGCGTAAAGGAAACTGAGCCAGGCACAGTCACTATCGAGTTCGTTCCGACAAGTCCATTTTGCCCCATTGCTTTCAAGCTTTCAGCAGACATTCGCGACGCGGCGAAAGCAGTTCCAGGCGTAATAAAAGCTGTTGTTTTCTGCCGTGGACACGCAATGGAGCAACAAATCAACGAAATGACCAACAAATAATAATTTTCTCTTATCATAAATAAACAATTTTAGGCTACTTCATTCTACTAAACGCCCACGTGCCAACCCCAATCATAACCACATCAAAAACGCAGACGACGCCCAAATTGATATAGAGCGGATGAAGAGGCGTCCAAGCGGAACCCAAAATCACCGTCCGCAAAGCGTCAACTCCATAAGTAAGTGGGTCAAATGTTGACGCAATACGTAGCCACTCAGGAGTACCCGAACCAGATATGGGGAATAATGCGCCGCTTAAAAAGAACAGGGGCAAATTGATGAACGTTTGAATTGCACCAAAGTTTTCTAAGCTGCCTATGAAGCTGGCGATTGTTAAGCCCACGCTCACTAAGCCAAACGTGATAAGCAGCATAACTGGTAGTACGGCAAACATGGTTAAGGGGTCAAAAGGAATACCTAAGATGAACCCAAAAGCAAAAACAATTACGCCTTGAAGTAACGCTGCTGTGCTGTCACCTAACATTTTGCCCAAGAAAATAGTGAACCGCGAAACTGGTGAGACCAGGATTTCTTTCATGAATCCGAATTCTTTGTCCCAAATTACGCTAATACCCATAAACATCGCAGTGAACAGCAATGTCTGCCCAATAATACCTGGAAAAAGGTATTGCTGATAATCTATTCCGGGAATGAGCAGGCGTGCGCCAAAACCCCCTGCGAAAACCACCAACCACAGCAGTGGTTGAACAAAACTTATGATTACTCTTGCTCTGTCGCGGATAAAACGTTTGATTTCGCGTAGCCAAAGCGTGTAGAGCCCGCGTAGCTCGCTCATTTTATGGCTCTCCTTTGTATTGCTGCCATGCCGTGTAGTTCTCGGGTTGTATCTTGACGTATGGTTCTGCCTGTGTAGTGTAGGAATACGTCTTCAAGGTTCGGTTCTCGCGAAACCAGAGATTCCACGTAGATGTTGTTTTGGCTAGCCATCTCCATGATGCGGGGCATTGCAGCTTTGCCGCCACGCACAGTAATCTCTAAGGCACCGTCAACTATGCGAGCTTTGTTGAACCCCAACCATTTACTAACCAATTCAGCTAATGCTTCAATATTGTTTGCTCTAACCGTTATAACGTCCCCTTCAAGCGTTTCCTTGAGGTTCTGCGGCGAATCCAAAACAACGATTTTGCCGTGATCCATAATTGCAATACGATCCGAGAGTCTATCAGCTTCATCCATATAATGGGTTGTTAATACCACGGTGATGTCATGGGATTCTTTGAGCTCTTTTATATATTTCCAGATGTGGTCTCGGGTTTGCGGGTCTAACCCTACGGTTGGCTCGTCTAAAAACAGAACTTTTGGATAGTGGATTAAACCTCGTCCAAGCTCAAGCCTGCGCCGCATGCCACCTGAATAGGTGCGAAGCAAATCATCTGCCCTGTCCTCGAGTTCAACTGAGTTTTAGGATGCGGGTTATGCGTTCTTTCTGTTCTGACGCTGAAACGCCGTAGAGGTTAGCGTGCATATAGAGGTTTTCCCTGGCTGTTAAACGATCGTCAACGCTGGGTTCCTGGAAAACGATGCCTATTGATTTTCGAACTTTGTTTGCTTCCCGAACGATGTCGAACCCATTCACTGTTGCCGTGCCGGAGGTTGGTTTTAGAATCGTGCAAAGCATGGATATAGCGGTTGTTTTGCCTGCGCCGTTGGGTCCCAGCAGCCCAAAAATCTCTCCTGACTCCACTGCGATGTCTAAGGTGTCAACTGCTTTTAGGGAATTGTACAGTTTTTGTTAACTTGTGAGTTTCTATGGCGTAGGGCATTTTGTTTCTCTTTTTAGCAATGAAACTTTAGGCAGATTTAAGGATATTTGCGTTATCAAACAAAAATAGAATCGGCTGTAGCCGATCGAGAAAAAAACAGCAGCCGCTAAGGGATAGTTAATGTCTAATTTATGCGTTTTATGCACATGTCATTTCCTATTGGCGAATATTGCAGGCAACTTATGAGGAAATAAAAAAAAGAGTTATCTCGTGATACCCTCGCAAACAATAAATTATTCTTAATTCATTTTATTGTATAGATGTATTTTTATAGAAAACATCTTAAAACCTGCAAATCATCCAAGAACCGCCTAATTTTGGTTCACTTCAAATATTACTGAAAAAACAGCTGATACACGGCTTCTTAGATTTATTAGGTGAAAATGAATACAACCTCCATTGAGGTCCAAGTGCATGTCAGATTCAGAACGTCAACTTGTAATAATAGTGGATCTTATTTTACCTCTCGATATTGCAACGCGGTACGACGTTTATTTCACTGACAAACGAATCGCTATCGTCTGCATGGGAAAAGCAGATCGTGACAATATTAAGTCTATAGAGAGCCGTTCTTTGTTTTTTGGACTTACCCCTGCAGTACCCGTGAATACAGATAGGAAAAGAGACAAGCAGATAGAAGAACAAATCAACCAGTTGACGTTAGACGAGAAAATGAATCTCAGCAAGAGAAGCTGTTACTACAGTTATGACGAGATAGAAAAGGTTAAGTTGATTTCAGGAAAGAAGCCCAAGTTCACCATATTAAGCAAGGAATGTGTATCAAAGTTTTCACCAAATGAAGAGCAGTTTAGGCAACTGACTGATTTATTGCCCACAATAGCGATGCTAGAGAATAAACTTTCAATTTTTGGTAATTTGAAATTGAATGCTATTCATAAAGTAAACTCTACGACATTAAGATGTAGATACTGCAGTTATGAAAATGACCTTGACGCCCTATTTTGCCAGAGTTGCGGAAATCAGATTCAAACGGAAATTTCAATCGACCCACCCTTTATAGAGATTAGTTGCTTTTCTTGCGGAGCAAAGAATAAGGAGCAGGCGTTATTCTGTAAAAAGTGCGGCAAACCAACTAGTAAGACTCAGAAGGCGGTTTAAAGTACTCTAAATAGCAGCTGCAACCAACGCTTGTTTCTTAACTGACGGTGTTTCCATATTACCAAGTATGGGAGACGCATTAGCCTTAAATAGCGAAGCTTTTCTATTTGCAGTCGAGGCATAGGGTAGCATGAGCAGTTCATACGCAGTTGAACTTAAAGGCGTAACCAAACGCTACAACGAAATCGTAGCAGTAAACAACATCAACCTAAGCATTTACAGCGGCGAAATCTTTGCGCTTTTGGGACCTAACGGGTCTGGAAAATCCACCACGCTAAAGATGCTGTTGGGGTTGGTTCAGCCTACCGCAGGCGAGATTAGTGTTTTAGGGTTGGATGTAAAGAAAGATCCTGTTGCGGTTAAGCGGCAAGTGGGTTATGTTCCTGAGTCGCCTGATGTTTACGAGTTCTTAACTGGTATTGAATATCTTGACTTCATCGGTGACATTTATGGAGTGCCAACCTCTGAGAAACAGCAACGCATAACCGAGTACCTCAAGGCCCTTCAGCTTGATGGACGTGAAGGCGACATGATAAACAGTTACTCGGATGGCATGAAGAAGAAAATCAGCCTCATCTCAGCTTTTCTCAACAAACCCAAACTGCTAATATTAGATGAGCCGCTTAACGCTTTAGATCCCCGAAGCGCACGGATTGTGAAGGATTTTCTGCATGAACTCAAACTGCAAGGCGTTACCACAATCTTGTCCACGCACGTTTTGGAAATCGCGGAAGCGCTATGTGATCGAATCGGCATTATGTATCAAGGTAACAT
The DNA here is from genome assembly GCA_963770935.1 of Candidatus Bathyarchaeota archaeon. Taxonomy (GTDB): domain Archaea; phylum Thermoproteota; class Bathyarchaeia; order Bathyarchaeales; family Bathycorpusculaceae; genus Bathycorpusculum. Next base: position 112,663 of record CAVYRJ010000008.1, on the reverse strand, counting down.
CCTATCGTTAGGTAACATGAACCAACTAAGAGAGGAAGCAAGATTGCCCAGCTCTGGGTTGGAAGATATCTTCTTAAAGCTGACTGGAACAGGCGATTTAAGACCGGTCGTTGAGGAACTGTTACGATGAATTGGAAAAACGTCCTCTTCCTGCTACGAGTGGAACGCAAATCTGGCAGGCTACTTCGAGGAGTTAAAACCACAAGATACCGTGAAAGCGGTATTCTTGCGTACTGGCCTTACTGGGTTGCAGCTATCATAGGAGTAGTAGGTGGTTTCCTGACTAATTTGGGCGTTTCGGCTTTTTATGGTGGACTAAATGGTGTGCAAGATGTAACTGTGCCGTCAATTGAGGTTGCCGCAACCAGTTTTTTTGTTGCCATGCCAACCCTCGTCTTGATTTTAGCCATAGTATTTACAATGCTTCAGCAAATCCAGCTCGCGGGGATTAAAAAAACCACCCAAGTCATGTATTGGCTTCCCGTTACATGGCAAGAAAATACGTTGGCATCAGTCCTTGCGAACCTGTTTGGGTTCCCGTTGGCGACGGTTATTGGCTTTTCTTCAGGCTTGATTGTCTTTGGAGCATTCAACGGTTTAATCGTGCAGGCGTTGTTGACGACATTGGCATTGTTTGCAGCAGCTTTTTTGGGGAGCGTCACGACCGAAATTATCAGAGTTGTACAGACACGTTTCGTAGGGGCAGTTTACAAATCAAGCGGCAGAGCAGCCGTTTGGGTGAGATTCGTAGGCTCGCTTGCATTCTTCCTCGTATTCTACGTCATTTATTTCTCAATAACCCAAGGCTTCACTAACTTTATCCAAGGACTTACAGCCCTTCAGAATACAGCTTGGTTCATACCCTACATATGGCCTGGCTTAGCCCTCTATTACTTGCTAAATACAGTTCTTTTGGAAGGCATCCTAGTGGTAGCTTTAACAGCCCTATTCATGGCGGTTTTGTATTTCCTTGCAGTCCTGCTGAACCAGCGGTTCGGGCTCTATGAACCCCCCGCAATCAAAGTTCAGAAAACCGGAACTATTTATGCGCCAAAAACTGGGTTCTTAGGCAAGTTTGGCTTCTCGACCGTTGAAGCTGCCTTAATCCGCAAAGACGTCCGAGCTTTCACTCGACGCCGAGAATTAATAGGTATCTTCATTGTTCCAATTGTCTTTGTCATCCTGCCCATTATGAATTCTATCAACATAACAGGTGCTGGAAATGCACCCGCAGAAGTAGACTTGTTTTTTGTTGCAATGACTTTCTTTTTGCCCGCTGGAGTTATGGCCTCATCCGTAGGTAACATGCTGATAGGTGAAGAAGGACAATCAGTATGGCGAATCTATGCTTCACCGATTTCGCCTAAAAATCTTGTCAAGAGTAAATTGTTCTTGTTGTATGTTCTATCAACCGTTGTTCTTCTACTCACGGGCATAGTTGGAGCCTTGTTCTATCAGACCTCGTTGAAGATGACGGCTACGGCTTTCATTACAGGGTTCTTTGTTATTTTAGCGGTTGGAGCAATTTCACTTTCCATCGGGTTTAGAGGGGCCGATTTTTCAGTAGCTCGAAGAACAAGGATGATACGTCAAGAATGGGCACTCATCAGCATTGTCGTATGTGCTTTAGCAGGTTTGGCGGTGCTGGCACCCTTGATACCGTTTGCTATTGGCAAGTTTGCTGCCGGCTTCATGGGTGGCGGTGCAGCACCAGTAGACCCAGTTACCCTTGCCATTGCAATCGTTATCAGCGGCATAATTGCTTCAGTCATTGCATTTATCTTCTACAAGGTAAACCTCAACAGTGCAGCTGAGTTGATAAGAAAAGCGGAAGTGTAGAGTGCAACCCAGCATTTACCATTTTTTGCTAATTCAACAGTCAAATTTAAAAGCAATCAGCGAGCTATCGTTAACTTGTTTGTGATTGGTTATGGGTAATGAAGGAAAAGGCACAATCTTTAGGCGAAAAGACAACAGATACCTCCTTTACTTACCTGTCCGCGTTGTTGATGACAGTATGTTTCCGCTTAAATGCGATGGTTCAATGCCTGTTAAAGTTCATTTTAGCGCTAAAGACGGCACGTTGACTGTGGAGAAGTGGACAGAAGAAGAATCCTAAATCCCTTGGCAAAAACTTTTTTAGCCAACTTTATTTAACTGGCAAACAATTGTTTTTTTGAGGATCTTAATGAAAGAACTTACAATTAAAAGCCCATCATTTTCACACAACGGCCCAATCCCCAGAAAATATAGCTGTGACGGCGAAGACACCAATCCGCCTATAACAATCGAAGGCGTCCCAAAAGAATCAAAGAGCCTCGCGCTGGTTGTAGATGACCCTGACGCGGCAAGCGGAACATTTGATCACTGGGTTGTCTGGAACATTTCAGCTTCAACAACTAAAATAGCTGAAGCTTCGGTTCCGGGGATTGAGGGGTTGAATAGTGCACGGCAAAAGGGGTTTATGGGGCCTTGTCCGCCGTCTGGTACACATAGGTATTTTTTTAAGGTTTATGCGTTGGATACCGAATTAAGTTTGGGCGCCAAGTTCACTAAAAAAGACCTAGAAAAAGCTATGCAAGGGCATATTCTTGGAAAGGGAGAATTGATTGGTCTCTACCACAGGTAAAAACTCGTTACCATGGAGTTTTTCTTTCTTTTGTTTGGGGTAACTTTCAAATTTTAAATACTTTTCTTCATATGATTGTTCTACAATTGGTTGAGCATATTTGAACCGCAAACTCGTAATCGTAACCTCGACAGTGCTCATTGCATTGATAGTGCTATCATTTTTTATAGCAACAAATTTGCTCAGCAATAAGCCGCAGCCGCGAGAATTTTATGTCGGCGTTGAATTCGCTTACGGCAGACAAAGCAAGTGAAGTTAAGGCTTTGGTTGATAAAGTTAAAGATTACACAAACCTATTCGTGATAGGTTCAATTGGTGTGACATTTAATAGAACAGCTTTAGATGAGTCATGTGACTACATTTTCAATTCGGGATTAAACTTTATAGTTCTATTTACAGGCATCAACTATTACAATTATTCCAACGGCTACAACATTACAAATTGGATGGTTGATGCCCAAACCAAGTACGGCGAAAAATTCTTAGGCATCTACAAGATTGATGAACCGGGCGGAAATCAACTGGAAAATGGTCCCTCCCAAATCATCAACGACACAGCAAGCTACACGCAAACAGCTCAAGCTTATGTAGGCAACTTATCAGGCATGATAAATTATTATCACCCATACAACCCTAACATATTCACGGCAGATTTCGCACTCAACTGGTTTGATTACAAGGCAAACTATACTGCGGTTTTCGCCGAATTCGTCGGAAACGAAAGCAGACAACGCATCATTGCTCTAAATAGAGGTGCCGCGGAAGCTTTTGGCAAGGATTGGGGAGTCATAATTAATTGGAAATACAACCAGGACCCTTACCTTGCATCTGGAGACGAATTATACACAGACTTGTCATTGGCTTATAGTGCAGGCGCCAAATACGCGTTCGTTTTTAGCTACCCCAACACAACAGCTTACGGTACCTTAGCTGACGAGCATTTTGCAGCACTGCAGAAATTCTGGAATACCTTGCACAGTGACCCTGAGAGTTTTGGTTCAAACAAACCTCAAGTTGCGTATGTTGTGCCCAAGGATTATGGGTTTGGTTTTCGCAATGCTGAATGATCGCATCTGGGGATTGTTTCCGCCTGACACATTATCAGCAAAAATCTACAATGACGTAAAAACACTCACCGAAAAGTACGGTTCAACCTTAGATATTCTCTACGACGAACCCCACGTAACCGCATCCATGCTGGACAAATACAACCAAGTTTTTTACTGGAACCAAACAGTAACATAGCAAGGGATGTCGGCAGTTATGTTTTTAGGCTGTCTTATGACGGTTGGAAAGATAGAGTAGGTTTTTAATAGCAGATTTTAAGGTTATTTATTTTTCTTCGAATAAACAAACTTAATTGTTAGACCAATCTACAATTTGAGACGTATGCTCCAAGTTAAGCCAATGCGCCCTGAAGACTTCGTGTTTGCCGTGGAATTAGCCAACACAATGGACTGGAACATGGCAACAGAAGACTTCGAATTCATGACTCAACTTGAACCAGAAGGCTGTTTGGTGCTTTTTGAAGGTTCAAAACCTGTGGGTATTGCAACATGCATCAGTTATGGAAAAGTAGGCTGGTTTGGCAACCTTATCGTTAAGGAAGAATACCGCCATAAGGGTGCTGGAAGCTTTCTTGTGAAACATGCAGTTGAATATTTACTCGGCAAAGGCGTAGAAACGATTGGGTTATATGCTTACCCAAATCTTACAAAATTCTACAGTAACCAAGGCTTCAAAGCAGATGAGGATTTTGCAGTTTTACAAGCACAAATCCAAGAAAACACTAACTAAAGAAGAGTTATCCCAGATAGGAAAACACAACATCCAAGCCGTGACCAAGTTTGATAAGGAATGTTTTGGAGGAGACAGAAAAAGACTGCTTGAATCCATCATTCTAGACGAGGGCAACATAAGCTATTGCGTGTCTAAGGATAACGAGGTTGTGGGATATGTGGCGGCTACGGTTTACGAACGCATGGCTTGGGTTGGACCCTTGATGTGCCAAAGAGGCAATCGTGACGCTGCTGTTGCACTTCTTAAAGCTGCCCTTGAAAAACTAGCTGGAAAAACCGTTTATTTAGCGCTCCCAAAAAAAGAGACATTGCTTGTAAACATGCTTTTTTCTTTGGGTTTTAAGCAGGATTTTGATGTGGTACAGATGTTCTTTGGGCCAAAAGTCGCGAAAAATTGTATATACTTGGCTGAATCTCTAGAAAGAGGATAATTTATGGAAGATTATTGCAGGTTTTTGCTTGAGGATTTTTTGAAGACTTCTTTTTCAACCGTGAAGGTACTTGTTGAAGGCGCCCTGACCGCTAAGGGTAAGAAAACTAATCGAAAGGTCACATTATTCCACTACGTTGACGGGAAAAAAAGTTTCCGTTCCCTTTACTGATGATCGGTTTTTTCTGCGCGGTTCAGTCGAATATACCAATCCACAGTTGACGATTGAAGAAGTTCAAGGCATCATTGGGACGCGGCTGCTTGAAACCTGCGCCAACTATTTCTACGAGCGCGGTATGCATCAGCCTACCGACGGCGACTTAGTTGCGCTTGCAGAGTTGCTCAAGAAACCCACACGAGGTTTCATCGTGCCCTTCCTCCTAAACACAGATGATGTTGAGGCAGACCGCTACTCGATGAATCCACTCAAACAATCAATCGTGGATAGCGGACAGAGCGCTTTTCCAGCAGCCAACGTCAAAACAGACCAATTGAAAATCGACCAAGCATACCTAAAAAAATACGACGGTACATTAATCTCCCAAAAAGAAGCAAATCTCATCACCGAAAGCCTGCAAGCCAGCAATAATTCATACCTTGATTTGGTGGATTCAATCAAGTATATGCAGTTAAAGGAGTTGTCCGAGTTCTTTGGCATGGACCTCTCACTTTACACTTTGCGTATGCCACTTTCAACTCTGCAGACAGGAGGACAAAGACGGTTTACTTCATTATATAATCAAAGAGAGCAACCGAGATTACTCGTCAATCGAGGAAGCGTACACCTGTATGGGGCGCAGTATGAAAAACCGCACAACCCTTTTAACGGTACCACACTCCACAAAAGGTTTTGGGTCCAAACGTGCAGCTCGAGGCAAATTGCACTTTGAAAACGGCAAGTTACTTGACGCCACCATCAAATACAAAACCACCAAACTTTATCCTAACGCCATGGACCCTGAAGACATAGCCGTTGCCGTATGTGATGACAGCTTTACAGTTCCCGGCGAAAAACTTGCTGATTACAGTTTTGCTGAAACCCCGTCTTCGCCCCAGTTCTTTCTATACTCGATTGGTTCCCCCGAGGACGCGGCGGTTTGGCATGGAGTCGGTGCTTTTGCTGCTCCGCAATTGCTTCAGAGTTATCGTTCTGGTCGTGTAGCTTGCCGGGAGGGAAGATTAATTAAGAATTTAAGCGAAAAATACAATATCAAAGTGGATTTTCCTTTGCAGTTTAACCTTGCACCTGAAGGCATATGGAGTCATCCGATCCACCGCAACATCGACGCAAGCATAGGCAGCGTAGAAGATCTTCCAGATCTGGCGCATCGGGGAATGAAGCTTGAGTACCTTTCAGCTTTTAAGTAGGAGCAGTCTAGTGATTTGACGGCAATAGAGTATGCTGTGTTTAGAATCTTGCGCTTGTTTAGAAAACTTCCATTTAACATACTCGGGGTAGGAAATCGCAAAGTAATTTTCTCTGAGTATTTCAAGGGTTTCGAAAAAGTTGATGCTGTACGGGGTATTTTTGGTGAAAAGACCAATGAAGTTCTAAGTCACCTTACAGTGGAGTTTAGTTGGATTATGGGGTACATGTACATTGATGCCTCCGATGGGCATCTTGTGATAAGCAAAGGATACCTGAACACAGGCAACAAGACTGACATTTATTTGGATTTAATTCATGAGTTATGTCATGTTAAGCAGTTCATGGAGGGCAAAGAACTCTTCGACCCAAGTTACGATTACGTTGATAGACCCACAGAGATTGAAGCTTACCGTTATGCCGTTCAAGAGGCAAGACGGCTGGGTTTAAGCGATGAGCGAATCAGCTGCTACCTTTGGACTGAATGGATGGGTGAGGACGATTTTAGGCGATTGGCAAAATCAGTCAACGTCTCAGTCAGCTAATGCTTCGCGGTAAACCTTAAGCATTTTTTGAGCGCATATGTCCCACGTAAAGTTTTCAGTAACAAACCTGCGACCATTGGCACCCATTTTTTCTCTCAAAGGCTTTTCAGAGAGAAGCCGAAGCAAAGCATTGCCCAACTCCTCACTGCTGCCCCTGTCAACAAGTAGCCCTGTTTCGTCGTTGCGGACGGCTTCGTTGACTCCGCCAATATCAAAAGCAACAACAGGCTTGCCACACGCTTGTGCTTCAAGCAACACAATTCCCTGTCCCTCCTGAATCGAGGGCAGAACAAACACATCCGCGCAGTTGTATGCTGCTGAAAGATCGTCTTCTTTGAGGTTGCCTAAAAACTTGAAGTTGCCTGAAAGACTAGCGGATTCAAGAGCAATAGTCAACTGGTTTTTTTGAGGGCCTTCACCAACAATCAAAAACTTGGTCTCAGCGTTTTCTTTAACTATTCTTTTTGCTGCCTCAACCAGAAAAAACAGCCCCTTCCGAGGTATCAAACTGCCAACAAATAACACACAAGGTTCATTGCCTAACCCAAATTGGCGTTTCACCAATGTGGGGTTTTCTATGGGTTTGAATTTTTCCACATCCACGCCGTTTGGAACAATCCGAACCTTGCCCTTGTCAATGCCGTAATGCTCACGGATTTTTTCAAGCGAGTAATTGCTTATGGTAACAATTAACGTTGCGTCCTGTGCTGTTTTCTTTTCCAAGTTGGCAAGTCGGTGCATAAAATAATTTGCAATTCTACCCCTGACTGATGGGTAACCGTTTTTTTTTGCTTGCTCATACTCGTCAGCGAGGACCCCGTGTATCGTGTGAATGAACGGTTTATTGATGCCGATTTTCTTGAGTTTTTGGGGAAATCCATAGCCGCTCACCGCATGGGCTTCATAAATGTCTGCGTTGATGTCGCTGGCTTTTTTGGATAGACTTCTGTTAAAAAACCAGTTATCTAATGGAAAGATTCTGTCAGTTGAATAACATGGAAAAAAACCTACGCCATTGATAGTGGCGGGTTGTTTGAAGCCAGCCTTAGTGCCGCAGTAAACGTTAATGTCAGCTTGCGCCTGCAACCGTTTGGTGGTTTCCATTATGCGCCGCTCAACACCCCCAAAGTACAGGTGGGGCGGCTGGGTATTGAAGATGGCTAACCGAAACCTGTCCATACGGCACACTTCTCGGGTTATTGTTAGTGCGTGGTTTCAGATATAAGTTAGCAGGCATGTATAGAATTGCAACATTAAGTCTTTATCCCAAATTGTTAAGTTTGCAAATCATAACTCTTAGCGTTTCCTTAAGATAGGACGAGACTATTTGGGAGGCTGAAAAATTGGACTGGTGTACAACCAATAACCCGCCTTCTGTTATCTGTGGTTATTAGCTAATCGGACTACCTGAACCTACGATACGAATTCTGAACCTGACTACCACAATGGGACCATCTACATGCAATTTTCCTGCCTTACACATTACACAAACGCTCTACTATGGTAACATTCACCTTCTACCAAATCATAGTGTTCATTTTTCTGCCTTTAATTAAGAGGCTGTAGAAAAAAATCACGGTTATTCTTCGCCGTATCCGTGTTCAAGTCTGCCATGTGTTTTCTTATAATTATATTCGTGTTGCTCTTTTTGGTCGCCAAAGACACTTATGTGTTTTTGCAGGTCCGTTTGGTTTAAGAATATGCATGCGCAATGTGGACATTTGTAGTGTTTGTTGTTGTTTTCTTGTGCCATAAGTTTTGCCTTAGTGAATGTTTATGTGGATTTTTTTGCCGTCCAGTTCTGATTCGCGCCAGTTCGCTTCAACTTCGCTGCATGTGACATGTAAGTAGACTTTTCTTGCCCGCACTAGCCCAGCCATCTCAATTAAATAAGGCTCCAGAAGTCCCATGCTCTCCGCATCTAATTCGGCAATGTGAATAGAATCCAAAGTTTCTGTTGGGACAAACCCCATTTCCTTGCGTAGCGCCTGCACTCGCCTTGCCAAATCACGCATGATGCCTTCACCAAGTAATTTATCATCACGTTGCCCGCTTAGGAACACGGTTGTGTCGTCTAATTGGCTGGAAACCCAGTTTTCGCCTCCAACGTACTCAGGAACCTGCAACGAGTACTCTACAGACTTAACGTTTGTTTGCTCTAAAAACAAACCTTCAAGTTTTCTTAGGGCTTCCAGGGTTTTTTCTGGTGCCACTACGATTGTTTTGGCAAGTGGCCATCTGCGTTTTAGTTTTCCCTGTTGGCGTGCAGCATACGAAATTGAAACAACTTTTAGCAGAATATCAAATTCTTCTTCCAATGTTTTGTTACACATTTCTTTGTTCGCTACAGGCCATGATGCAAAATTGACTGATTCAGGCAAATCCGCTTCAAGTTGCTTGTAGACTTTTTGGTATAGTGCTTCGCTTAAGTAGGGTGTGATAGGGTTAAACAGTAAGGTCACAGTTTTTAACGTGTGGTGTAGCAGTGCATAGATGGTTTGTCTGCGCTCAAATGTTTCAGGTTCATCTGTCCACAGTTCTTTACGAATCATCGGAACATAGAGCCTGCTGAGTGTTTCAATTACGAAATCCTCCAGAACCGCAACTGCCACGTTGAATTCGCATGCTTCAAGCTTAGTTGTGTATTCCCCGATTTTCTCCTGCAGCTTAGATAGAAGCCAAAGGTCAGCTGCTTGAAGCTTCCCAGCTTCAAGAGCCCACTTCAAACTGTATTTTTTAGGATCAAATTCGTCAAAAGTCGCATTCTGCATAAAGAACCTGCTTAGGTGGTAGAGTGTTGAAAGCACTTGGTAGGGTCTTCGTGTTAGTTCCTGCATGTCAAAACTCATGAAGTCCACTGGTGAACACTTACGCATCATGTAGAAACGGCAAAGGTCAGCGCTATTCTTTTCGAGGAGCTTGTTGGTTTCCACGACGTTACCTAGGCTTTTGCTCATTTTTCTGCCCTTTGCATCCTGTGTTAACCCTTGAAACAGAAACGCCTTGTAGGGTGCAACGGGTTTTCCTGTTAAGATAATGTATTCCAAGAGCAGCGAATTTGCCCACCCCCTTGTTTGGTCAATGCCTTCAGTCAAAAAGGAAGTCGGCACAAACTTCTCGAACTCTTCATCATTGAATCGCGCATATGGCGAAGCGCCGCTGTTGTGCCAAGTATCTAAAACAAAATCTTCACGCCGCATAACTCCTTTGCATTTCTCGCATTTTAACGTGATTCGGTCAACCCAAGGCTTGTGCAACTCAAAGTTCTCCGGAATCTCCTCTTGAGCGCTTTCAACCAGTTCGTTTTTGCTTGCTACTAGGCGTTTGTTGCCGCATTTCACACAGGTCCACATTGGTAAAGGCGTTCCCCAGATGCGTTCGCGGCTGATGCACCATGGTTTGCCCTCTTTTAAGAAGCCTAAGAAGCGGTTTTTGGGTTCATCAAAGAAGCACTTAATTTTCTCAGCTGCTTCTAGCACTTTATGGTTGATTTTGTCGGTTCGCAAAAAATACTCTTTACGCGCCAACCAAACTAGTTTGTGGTGGCTACGCCAGCAGGTTGGGTATTCATGTTTGATTTTTTTAACTTTCACAAATGCGTTGTGGTTGCGCAGTTCCTCAACGACCAGCATGTCCGCGTCGCGTGCAAATACGCCTGTGAAGATTCCTGCGTCGTTTGTAAATTTGACTTCGTCGTCGAATGGAACAAAAATTGGGACTCCACGACGGTTTGCAGCCCAAAAATCGTCTTCGCCGTTCCCAGGAGAAAGATGCACAACTCCAGTGGCAGTTTCTACATCAACAAAATCTTCTGCTATGACTTTGTGGACTAATGGGTGTTTAGTCTCTAGTTCAACCTGCTTTGGAATAAGGTCTTTTAATGGGTAATCATAAGCTGTTCCTTCCAAACTTTTACCAGTCACAGATTCTGTAATTTGGTAAGCTTTGATTTCAAGTTCTGCCATAACTGGGTCAACACGTTGCCGCATCATTATCCAAGTTTCTTCGCCAACCTTTACTTTCACGTATTCTGCTTTTGGCTGCACGGCAAGCATGGTGTCGGTGATGATTGTGAAAGGCATGGTGGTCCATACAAGGAAGTACTCGTTTTGTGTGCCTGAAACCTTGAATTTGAAGTAGACTGATGGATCTTCGACTTCTTTGTAGCTGCCTTCATAGCCAACTTCTGCGCTGCTAAGGCTGGTTTGACATCCTGGACAGTAAGCTACAACGTAGTGTCCTTCTTCGAGCAGGTTTTGTTCCCAAGCACGTTTGAGGTAGAACCATTCTCGTTCGATGTAGCTGTCCTTGTAGGTCCAGTACGCTTTGTCTTGGTTAATAGCAATGCCAAGTTTTCCATCAGCTTCAAGCCACATCTGATGGTAACGCATAATGGCTTTTTTGCATTCTTCAATGAAGCGTTCCATACCGAATTTCTCGATGGATTCCCGCTTGTTTCTCACTCCGAGGAGTTTTTCAACTTCAAGTTCTACAGGTAAACCTTGGCAATCCCATCCTGCCCAAAACGGCATATAGAAACCTTCCATGGTTTTCCATCGATAACGAATATCCTTCATGATGCGTCCACGAGCATGACCAATGTGGGGGATGCCGTTTAGGGTGGGTGGACCTTCCACGTAACCCAAATTCCCTTTAGCAGTTTTCTCTGTGAACTCTAGCTTGTTGCGGATGTCGTTTTTTGTCCAGAATTCACGCATTTCAGCTTCAAGCGCAAGTGGAGAGTAGTTTGTCGGCAAACTTTGGTTTTGGCCAGCTTCAGTTTGGGCAGTCAAATTCATTACCGTAACGCAAAATACTCATAAAGACTATATAAAAGTAAATGTAAGCTCAAACTGACTTGAACTTAAAATATTTATGAGCCCCGAAGTTACATTTAATAGTGTTACATTTTAATATCTTCAAAGGACTTAAACCTGTTGCATTCATAGTTTGGGTTGGGTTTTGGTATTGGGATTAAATTTTACTCATAAAAAATACGAGTCCATAAAAACTATTTTAAACTTGCTAAAACACACGAACGCACGCTTGGACGTTCTGTCCCCGCTTCCCCATACGCTTAGCGCTACCTGTTAGAAAAACTTATAACACAACAACAATCGATAATTATGAAAACAACTAAATAAGAGTTCAAAACCTCTTGAATAAATATAGAAAAATTCTGTCGATTTGGAAGTGCCATTATGAAATCAAAGATCGTTATCCTCGTAATTACTTTGTTAATATTTTCCCCCATATGTAACGTTTCTTCAGCAGTCTTGCCTGCTCCCAACTTGGTTGACATTTCCCTTCAGCCTCTCCCGGGTTACATTCTTCAAGGAAAGGCACCATCAGATCTTTCTGTTCTTGTAAACATCGCCATTCCCCTGAAAAACACAGATCTCATAGGATCCACACTAAAGCAGGTTTCTGACCCCTCTTCACCTTCATTTAGACAGTTTCTGACCCCTGAACAGATAAAACAGAAGTTCTTGCCAACAACCGAATACGAATCAATGCTTATTTACCTTCAAAACGCTGGGCTACAGGTCGTTATGAATACCCTAGACTCTATGATAGTTGTTCAAGCCACTGTAGAACAAGTCAACAGGTTATTCCAGAAAGAGGTTAACATGTACACAAACGGCACCAACTCCTATTACATGACAAGCGGAAACTCACTTCTCAACGGAGCCCATATTGTCGCATCAAACGCTACAGCCCTCCTCATAAAGCCCCAATTCACAAATTCTCTTAAAACCCAACCAAACGCAAACATTACCTACACGCAAGGAGGATTCTCAGCCAAAGACCTACAGACCGTCTACAACGCCACCTCACTTTACGAGCAAGGTTTCCAAGGCGAACAGCAAACCATCGGCATACTTGGCTTCTACGGTTCCCCAACAATCAGACAAGACCTAGCTCTGTTCAACAAAAAATACGGCTTTCCCGACCCAACCCTAAACATAATTCCTATCGTTCCCTACAACCCCAACCTTGGTGCAGCCATCGGTTGGAGCACCGAAATAGCCATGGACGTTGAACTGTCACATGCAATGGCTCCAAAAGCCGCTATAGACCTTTACATAACAACAGGAGCAGTCTCCTTCGCCGCTGATCTTGCCCCAATAATATACTATAATAGAGTAACAACACTCTCAATGAGCTTCTCATTCGCCCCAGAATGGATATACCCACTCATCGGAGGAGAACTCTTCTACTTCAACATGCTTCTCCCCGACCAATACTTCATGATAGGCTCCCTCCAAGGCATAACCTTCTTGTGCGCCTCAGGCGATGCCGGCGGAAGCGGATACAGCACAGGACCCGCAGGAAACTCAGCATATCCATCCGACTCACCATACGTAACCAGCACAGGAGGCACTCAAACATACCTCTACACACAACCAAACGGATCCAAAGCAATTGTTCAAACAGGCTGGTCTAATCCAGGGTACGTACCAAACGGCGTAAACGCCGGTGGAAGCGGAGGTGGAGTCAGCTTTCTAGAACCAAAACCATGGTACCAACAAAACCAACAAACACCACCATCATACCCCAACGGTAGAATGGAGCCAGACCTCGCCTTGCAAGGCGGAGTCGATCCGGGTATCTTCATTGTAGATGCAGGCTCAACCCTAACCGCCGGTGGCACTTCAGCGTCAGTTCAACTACTTTCGGGTTTACTCACTCTAATAGCCCAATCATCAGGAGGTCCCTTAGGATTAGTTAACCCCTTCCTCTACAGCATAGGAAACAACGCTAGTCTACGCACCAAAGCTTTCGTGCCAATAACATTCGGCTACAACATACCATGGACCGCAACCTCCGGCTACAACCTTGTCACAGGATGGGGAGCCCCAAATATCGGCGAAATCGCCCACTTATACAATAATCAACTCAACCAACCAAGTCTCTCAATTTACGTAGAACTAACAGATAAAAATGGTGAATCACCAATCGAATTCACACAAAACCAAACCATCAACGTCACCGCCTACATCTACAATGGCTTCAACCCAATAACAACAGGCAACTTCACAGCCCATCTAACCACCTTAACAGGCACTTACCTTAAAACCCCCTTGACCTTTGACAACACAAAAGAAGTTTGGACCTGCAACTTAACTATGGGAGAACAATCGGGTGTTTCCTATGTCAACGTTAACGGTACCTCAGCTAACCTCTCAGGCGCAGGATTTGCGCAAATATTCGCTGGTTATCTCGCAACCTTCTACAGCCCAACGCCCACAAACCCCTATATAACAACATCCACCGGACTACAAGTCGTGATAGCTTCAACAGACCTCAACGGCAATTCAGCACCAACAAACTCTATTACAATGCAAGTGAACTCATATTCCATCTTGACCAATCAATTCACCATCGAAGACACCATAAATCTAGAACCCACAGAAATTGAAGGCCTTGTAAACGTAACCGCGGCAAACCTAACAAAACCTTACACCGCAGGACCATTAACATTAATGCTCCAAGGAAGCACCTACGGATTCTTACCATATACAAACGGAATTTACTTACAAAACAGTCTAGTACTCCCTGAGGTAGCAGTCGCACCCGGCGCGATTGGACCTGGACAATACCTCACAATCATCACATCACCAATAGCCCCAATCAACATAGCCAAAATCTTCTCCATTGACAGCGGAACAACAGTGGGTTCAGACATTACTTCAGGATCCAGCGTAACCGCTTACCTAGTCAATTCAGCTGGTAACGCAATCGCGAGATCAGATCTAGTTTACCAAGCTTCAATAATCGGTGGCTTACTTCAAGTTCCCACAAACGCAACGTCAGGGCTATATACTATCTTGTTAAGGGCAAGCTACGGATCCCTAACACTTGGATATACACTATACGGTTCCTTCTACAGCAAGATATGGGTCTCAAACGGAACAATAACCCCTACCATAACGATTTCACCCTCAACCCTATTCATGGGGCAAACTGCACAAATATCAGCTGATATTCGATACCCAAACGGGCAAGAAGTAACCCAAGGCGAATACACCGCAATAATCTACCCGCAAGAACAGCAAAACCAATTCACAGAAATAATGTTTGCCAAATACCTGAATTCTCAACTTACACCTTTAACATACAACTCCACCCAGAACAGGTGGTTAGCTAACATTTCACTTCCTTCCCCCTATTACGCAGGATCACTCTCACCAGCAAACGACAACGGATTCAGTTACGCTGGCCCCTACGAAGCCTATGTTACAGGAATTTCCTATGACGGCGTTCCAACAACAACCGCGCTCTCCGCCCAACAAAGCTTTTTTATACAGCCATACATTTACGTAACAAACCAAATAATCAACTCTTTCCAGCAAAACTATGGATTAGCTCTAAGCCAAGTCACGATAAACGGATCTGTCAATCTATCAAACGACTTTTTCTTAGAATCCAACTACCTTCAATCAGGAAATACCACAATATCAGATTCAGTCATCAACGGAACCCTCTTTGTTACCGAATCCAATCTAACCCTGCGAGCAGTTCACGGGGGTAACATTGTCGCAACAAACAGCACCATAAACTTGGTCAACTCCGACCTAACCTCCATAACTCTTCTAAACTCACGCATTTCACTAACTTCATCAAGTTACCAAACAATCACTCCGCCTCCACCAACAATTCAAATTTTGTCACCCGCAAATGGAGCCAGCTACAAAGGTGACGTAAACACAAACATCGCAGTCTTGGGAAACAACATCGACTCAGTCACAGTCTACCTCAACGGGCAGTCCATCCAGACATTCAGCAACAACGGCACTCTCACATTCACTCTGCCAAGTGCCAACTACCCAGATGGAACCTACCTTATGCAAGCAGTGGCTACCCAAACCACAGGCACCACATCAGCAGCAGACCTTACATTTTACTTCATAAATCAAGCAAGCTTAACTCAATCAAGCTTAGACTCTCTGAATTCTACACAATCGTCACTGCAAAACCAAGTGAATGTTCTCGAAAACAACATAAACAACTTGAATTCGAAACAATCATCCTTACAAAACCAGATAAAAGGTTTGGAAACTAATATAGGTGACCTGGAAAACCAAATAGGAGAACTCGGAGTCAACATAAACAATTTAACTTCGAAACAATCCGCTCTGCAGAACCAACTGGGTGCTATAGGTAACAACCTGAACGCTTCTTTAAATGCACTTCAAAACCAAATTGGCAGTCTTAACGCAAGCCTGAATACGACACAATACCTCGCTTACGCAGGGATAGGAATAGGCATTCTGGGATTTGCAGTTGCAATTACGGTTATATTGAGAAGACGCTCTAGAACGACTTCCCCTATCAGCTAAATAATGTGTAAAAATAGAGACACACGTCTCTCCCAACCGACTCCACTACTAGGTTCTCTAATCGACATTCCAAATGACCCAAGACACATTCCACCAAAATAAAAACTCCAAGGAGAATAACTAAGAGGCTCAGTTTGAGATACAACAAAAAAGTCCCTTAGACAATTTTGAATCCCTCAATATGAAAGCGCCAACAAGCGTCCACAAAAATACACAATACGACACAAAAACAAAAAACTGGTTTCTATATGTTTTAAACTTGGAAGTTCTCCAATTTATTTTGGAGATTTATTTTTTTCCTTCTTACTGTTTATTATTAAGTTACGCGAAACAATAATTATTGTTACTATGACTGTAGCAGCTACTCCGTAAAGGGGAGTTTGAGTAAAACATCATCCACAATCTGCATTGTTTTAGCAAGTTTATACTAATTTTGTAAACCCGTATTTTTTGTATGTAAAAAATAATCCAATCAGCAAACGTGCCTCTTCCGCAAAAGCGCAATTTTGGAAAGTGACCTCACAGATTGAAGTCGCAAAGTTGCGAGTCCATAAAAAGGAAAAAGAGGTTGTAATATGTTTACGTATTACGTTTCTTTCCTATGGAGTTGAAAGTTTAATCTGTATTTGCCAAAATAGAAGGATGAGTCTTAACTAATGACAAGTAGACATGAAGGAGGGCGGGCGCGTAGTTGGTATTAATACCCTTCTGTTTTTGAGGCAAACCGTCAAGCTTTTAACCAAACAGGCTTTCCGTTGGCTATTTCTCGTTCTTCAGGTTTTGGACAGGGTAGCCCTAGTGTTTCAAAAACGCTTTCCTCTGTACTTCCAACAATAACATTGTCGTTTTGAAGCAAACCTTCGCTGTACTTGAGCCTGAAGCCTTTTGATATAGCGTATCCTGCCAGCCACATATTATGGTCTGCTGAACCTGTGCGAATTAGTTGTTGAATACCGAAATTACTGTCGTATCCTCTGTAAAAATCGGCTTGAAATAAGTCTCCACTGATAGGGCAGTTTACCTTAATGAGTTGATTACCAGCGCAAATAATGTTTGATTTCTTAAAACATGAAGTAATTTTTGCCCAATTTCTATCAGTTGCCATAACCACAAAGTCAATATCGCCCACTAAGTTTTTTTGCCGTCGAATTGAGCCAACGAGCTCAATCTTATCACAAAAGGTTCGAACGTTGTCGACAATTTGCTTAGCCATTATCTTTGCCTTAGCTAACTCTAATGAGGTCAGAACTTTGGGTTCAATGTCAGTACCAAAGAGTTTGGCTTGCTTCATTCCATCCGTTCCAGGGTTTTTCTGTACGGCGCACAAATAAAAGTTTGTTTTGAGGCTTGCGTTTTCTTTATGCCCTTCTGAGAGCAGATTTAGGTTTTTGTTATCTTTCTTCCTTTGCCTAGGGGTATATTTTTAATGCTTAAAAAGTACTTTTCTGGGCTGCAGTCAATTTTCCCTTCTCTGCAACCGGGTCTTGAAACTTACTGCTCAGTTGGCGGCAACTAGACCAACTCCGCCTTTCTTTGACTTTCTATGACGTTGTTTGCCGAATCCAGACGCAGCCTGCAGACGCCACAAATCCTAAATCAAAAAAGCAACCCAAAGCAAGCCTTGCCAATTTGTAAAAGCAACTGTTGTTCTTCTATCAGACAACAAATATTTCCGATGACCTCAATCTTTAGGCTCGGCATTTCCTCCACCATTCTTTTGCTCTACCTTTTCTTATTTCTGCTTTTCCTAAATTACGTGAATGCCCCAAAAGCAATCATAATAGTTAAATCATTCCAAAGAAGAAAATTTAATTATGCATACCCCTCAGATCCAAATACTCCCCGCTAAAAGTGATGAGTTAGATTAACGTGGATCTAATGCTTTTTGAATTAGTTTTTCAGGCAATTTTTCTCTATTAGAAAAAGTCACGTTAAAAATCTCCGCGTCAGCTTTTCGCTTTACCTGAGTTACCAGCGGGTCTTTGGCTTTTCCATGCACAACCGCCAGCACTAACTTTTTGCTTTCCATCGCCTGTACCACGGCTTGTTTGAACTTCGGCGAGAATAGCTCCATGGGACCAATCTCGTCGATGGCGATAACACTGCAGTTTTCGAGGGCTTGAATGATGCCTGCAGCACCGATTTTGTCTATATCGCCAAGGTTGACATGGTACTTACCTACCTGTGGACCACTCTGGCCGTTTACCTTAGCAAGCCACCCACGTTTTCCACTGGACAAATCCAAAATTTCAAAGCCAACACGCACGCCTCCTTCGCGTACTTCACGGCTAATCATGCCGCCAACGTTTATGCCCTTGGCTTTTAAGGCGTCAACCGTTTTTGTGAGCACGGTTGTTTTTCCAACGCCTGAAGCACCGGTTAAAAGCAAAACCCTAGTCATCGTCATCTTCATCTTTTGCACCAACCATACCATAAGTCTAATATGCCGATTAAATTCTTTTCATACCAACATCTCTGGAGCACACCAAATGGCAGATAAAGAAGGATACGTGGCAGATTTTCCCAGCGAAATCATCCATGAAGGTAAAGTCCAAGTTTTAGTGCCCAAACTCTCTGCATACGGTGTTGTGCCATCAGATTATGCTCCCTCTAAAGCTCCAGTCTTCTACAACCCTGTCATGGAGTTCAACCGTGACTTAACCGTTTTAGCGTTCAAAGCTTACAAGCATATGGTTGACCATGAAATCAGCATCTGCGAACCCTTCACCAGCCAAGGCATCCGGGGAATCCGTTTTGCAGCCGAAATTGACGGCGTTAAAAAGGTGCTGGTCAGCGACATCAACACCTCAGCCTATGAACTGGCGAAGCACAACATTGAACTAAACAAACTAAAAAACAAAGTCACCCTCAAACACAAAGACGCTAACGCCGTTTTAAGCAGATAATGCCTCGCCCAAAAAACGCTTCGACATAGTGGACATCGACCCATTCGGAACTCCCGTGCCTTACTTAGATTCAGCGTTTAGAGCCCTAAAAAACAAAGGCTTGCTGGCAGCGACTGCTACAGATTTGGCGCCTCTGTGTGGAGTTCATGCGAAGGCTTGCGTGCGTAAGTACGGCGGTAAACCATTGCGTACAGAGTATTGTCATGAGTTGGCGGTTCGGCTTTTGGCGGGTTGCATGGCATCGGTGGCAGCGAAGCACGACATTGGACTCCGAATACTGTTTAGCCACAGCAGCAACCACTACATCCGAGTCTACGCCCAAATCGCCTACGGCTGCCAAAAAGCTGACGAAAGCCTCAAAAACAAAGGCTACATCCTCCATTGCTTTAATTGCATGCGTCGGGAAATCGCTCCAAAAATTTTTGGCCTAATCGTTATTTGCCCCGAGTGTGGCTCAAAAATGGAGCTTGCAGGCCCATTATGGATAGGTGCCATATCTGACCGAGCGTTCATTGAACAAATTATAAAGGAAAACCAGACCACCGCTTTTAAAAACAACGCCAAAATCACAAAGCTCCTAAACCAACTCAAAGGCGAAGCCACAGCACCCCCTACTTATTACGTGATCGACAAGTTAAGCGGCAAACTAAACCTACCAGCCCCATCAAACCAATCGTTCCTAACAGCACTACACAGTAGCGACTTCCAAGCGGTGCCAACCCACTTCAACCCAAGAGGAATCAAAACAAACGCGCCAGCGTTGGCTATGCATAAAGTGCTCACGGATCTTGTTGCATCCAAATAGGCATTCGGCTTGGCTACGAAAGTTTAAAGAGCAAAACCCGTGTTTCTACAAGATAAGTGAATACTCATGAACGATAAAATCACAGTAATCGGCGCTGGCATGATGGGAAGCGCCATAATCAAAAGCCTCGTCAAAGGCAAGTACGCTGGTAAAATCACAGCTGTCGATATCGCACCGGAAAAACTCGGCGACTTGGAAAAGTTGGGTGTTAAGGTTTCCTCTGACAACTGCAAATCCGCCGGGGAGGCAGATATTGTTTTCATAATTGTTAAGCCAGGCGACGTTGAGAAGGTTCTAAAGGAAATAAGCAAGGAAATCAAAGGAAAACTTCTCATATCGGTTGCCGCAACTGTGCCCTTGAGTTTTCTAAAGAAGAATGCTCCAGTTGAATGCAGAATAGTAAGGATAATGCCTAACCTCGGAGCGATGGTGCAGGCTGCCTACACGGCGTATTGTTGCGGAGAAAACGTGACAGGCAGAAGACAAAGAGAAAATCAAAGTTTTACTGAATATGATGGGCGTCTGTGATGAGGTTGACGAAAAGTACATGGATGCCATCACTGCGGTTAGCGGTAGTGGACCTGGCTACATGTCAATTATCATCGAAGCCTTGACTTACGCTGGACTAAAAGTGGGATTGCCCCGTAACATCGCTCTAAAAGCCGCAGCTCAAACGGTAATGGGTACAGGCAAACTTGTCATAGAGCTAAATGAGGAACCAGCAAAAATAAAAGACATGACCACAACGCCTGGCGGAACAACCATCGAAGCCATCTACCAAATCGAACAAAGCCAAATCCGACCCGCCATGATACGCGCAATCGAAGAAGCCACCAAAAAAAGCCAAGCTATCCGCGAAAAACTAAACCTCACATAGCGAAATACAATGTTTGAAGCAGTAATCTTCGATTGGGACGGCACACTAGCCGATACACGAAAGGTAATTGTGGTTTCATTCCAAAAAGCGCTTAAAGAAATTAACCTCGAAGTCCCCACCGAATACATTGAACGCAGAATCGGGATCGGCGCATCCGAAACCTTCCGTGAAATCCTTAAAGCTGCAAACAGGCGGGTTGACGAGAAAATAGTGAAGCAACTTGTTGAACGGAAGAGTAAAGTGCAAATCGAGTTAGCCAAGGAGGTGGAGTTGTTTGAAGGTTCAAAGGAGCTTTTGGAGGCGCTACAAGGGCAAGGTGAAGGTGGGTTTGGCATCGATGAATAGCCGAGTCGTTGTCATGCACTTGCTTCACAATAACGGTATAGCGGACTGTTTTGACACGATTTTAACTGTTGAAGCGGTTTCCAACTCAAAGCCTGACCCAGAAATTTTTCTGAAAACAGCTGAACATCTAAAGGCTAAGCCAAAGGAGTGTGTGGTTTTTGAGGATTCGATTTTCGGTGTTAAGGCCGCTAAAACCGCAAACATGGGCTGCATCGCCGTTACAACAGGTGTTTACTCTAAGCAAGAGCTTGAGCAGGAAAAGCCTGATTTAATCGTTGAGACCCTAAAAGACCCTCATATTCTCCCTTTTATCTTGCAGTAATAATATCTTGTGGTAGCGGGCTAGCAACAACATAGCTTTAAACATTTTTTGAAGAAATATACAGTTACTCTCAAACTGAAAGGAAGAAACATTAAAATGGCAACTATGCTAAAGAAAAAAACGAAGCCATCAGTTTTTCAAGTACTACTTCTCGACAACGACGCCAGCGACGACGTTGAAGTTCAAGAATCAAAACAAGTTGATTTCTGCCAAGTTAAAGAACACCTCAAAAACGGCGGCTCAGTTTTCATAACAAGTAAAGGCTCACAGAAACTGTCTTTCCCCAAAGCCAAAGCGCAACGAAACTACAGCAAGTCCAGACAAACCTGCGGATTCCTCTTCCAACAGCATCTGAGAAGTCCAATGTAAATGTGTGACGTGCATCCAGACAAGATTCCCTTTACCCCTCTCTCTTCCAAATATTTTTGGGTGCACGTCGCTCTCGATAACTGACTTTTGGATTTAATATTGGAATTGACTATCCCTCAGCATTTTAGGTATGTATCCGCATCGTGGGTCTGAACTTAAAAAGTCGTTTGTTTAAAATAGTGCCCTGAGCTGCGTCGAGACATGGTTCTCTTCGGCTCTATAGACCACCATAATTTGTTGCGTCCAATTTGAGGATTCTTCAAGTAAAAAATGCAAACTATATAGCCCAAAAAGCGCAGGCAAAACAAGGGGTTTGGATCATCTCATGCATGTACTCTCAAAGTCAACATGCATTCACCATATAAATACCCTTCATGCAGACATTAAGTCCAGCCAAGACACCTTGGATAGCCATTATCGTTGCCATAGCTGTATTAGTTGCGCTTGCAGGTATCGGTGTTGATTATTAGGCGTAGGCGCAGAACTGCTGCAACTGTTGCAGCCATCCTAAAACAGAATCGTCCAATAAACTAAGTTTACTGGATAGAGACGCTGATCCGGTTTACTCTTAGACTGCTCTCTTAGATAAGCGGTATTTATCATCTTAGCAAATGGGTAGACCTAACGAATAGGAGACTTAGTTTTGCTAAGAGCAGCAGGTATGTAGGCGCATCTTGGGTCTGACCCAAGGATGTCTCCTGTGTAGAATAGTGCAGCTGATCGGCAGCCGCCACAGAGGTCTTTGTATTCGCAGACGCCGCATTTGCCCTTGATGTTAGCTTTATCTTTAACTTTGTTGAAGAATTCGCTTTTCTGCATTTTCTTCCAAATTTGCCCAAGAGATTTGTTTTTAACATTGCCGACGTGGTAAGCATCATTGTAGCTGCAGGGAATAACCTCGCCGTTTTCTGCCACGCTCATGAATTTGCCGAAAAAGCATCTGCCCAAGAAGAAGTTGTTGTACCAGTTGTCGAAGTCGGGCATGCCTCGTTGTTTTGCTACTCGGGCATAGAAGGGTATGTAGACGTTGATGCAGGGTTTCCCGTTATACTCTGGGGTTAGGTCGTAGAGTTTGTTGCACACCCACTCGTACTGGGCAGGGGTGAGGTCAGCTTTTAGACAGGCTGGGTCGCTGCTGTAGGGAACCATGCCGTGGAAAACTACCCAGCGGGCATCGTACTTTTTAGCTAAATCCAGCACATGTCTCATATCATCCTCGTTTGCGTTGGTCGTTTGGCCTGCGTTTGCAAAAGTGTAAACTAGGCAGTTTAGGAGTTTTTCTTTTGAAAACCGCTCGATCGCTAAGACTGCCGCTTTGTAGGCGCCCTTGCCTCGGATGGCATCGTTAGTTTTTTCTGCGCCGTCAATGCTGACTGAAATTTTAGTTTGATTTTTCACTATTTTTTTGAACGCTTCCTCATCAAGGAGACGCCCATCGGTAATTATGCTGGTACTCAAACCCTTTTCTGTCGCGTAATCCAACACTTCGAAGAGGTCTTTGCGCAGAAATGGTTGTCCACCCGTGATTCCAAAAAAAGTTGCGCCAAAATCCGCTATTTTATCGACCATTTTTTTAGCATCTTCAGTTCCCATCTCATCTGGAGCCGCGAGTTTTTCTGCCGAGGTGCAGTGAACGCAGGTGCTGCCACAGGCGAACGTGCATCGCCAGGGAACGATAAATAGGGGACCTTTGTTTTTCAAGTATTGCTCCTCTTTTGTTTAGTTGAAACGGGTTTTTTGCTATTTAACACTTCACATTCCAACTGCAAATTCAACGGTCAGTTTTGAAGAACAGAATTCTTAAATCCGTAATAAACTTCTAATTTCTCCAAGTGAATTTTATGGCTAAACTTAAAGGAAACGCGAAACTTATTGAAAATGTCCGTTTAGTAACCGATAATGGCAGAGGACACAGTGTTATCTGCGATTTATCCGAAGCTTCAGGAGGAACAAACGCTGGACCCACACCGCTGGAGTTGGCTTTGATGGCTCTGGCTGGCTGCGGAGTTATAATCTACGCGGATGTCTGCAAGAACAGCAAGATTGATCCCGGCAACATCAACATTTCGGTGGAAGCGGAGAAAACAGCTAATTCGCCTACGTTAAGCGGAGTTTCGATGAAAGTCAACATTGCGTCGAAAGCACGGAAAGCTTTAGTTGAAGCTGCTTGGCGACGGACTGAAGCAGGTTGCCCAGTGCTGTTTGTTTACAAGGAATCTGTGCCGGTTAAAGTTGAAGTTGAAGTGAAAACAGCAGAGTAACCGCTATTTACCTTAGCTTTTTTGTTTGCAAATTTTTTTAAGCAACCTTAGTTTTACAGTTAAGTGAGAAGGAGAAGGCAAATGGAAGAAGATATTCTGTTTAGTACACGTCAGCTTAATTGTGTCCATGAACAGGAGTTGTACAACCAGAGGCAATTTGACATTCTCAACGGCTTAGAATTTAAGTTGACACGATGCCTTAACTGCCACAAAATCGTGGAGTTAGAAGCAAAAAAATTCAGTAAGCAATAGTTCATCTACTTTTTAGCGTAAAGGTAGAGTTCGCCCTGTTTTAGCTGGTCTAAAGTATTCTGTGTTTCTAAAGATGTTAGCTTGCAGGTTTTTGGTTCCTTTAGGAACGGGAGTTTTTCAGGTGCGTTTTGGATTATATGCAGGTCCTCCCAAGTTACTTTGAGGTCTTCGGACGGTATGTGGGTGTCAACGTCCATTGCCCATGCGCCAGCATCCAACTGATCGCCTTCCGCCAAGGCTGTGAAAGGACCCAGCAAACTCTTATCGCCAACATTAAAAAGGAAAATTATTGAACCCACCTTAATTTGCTCCTCTGGGGGCTTTGTTAGTTCATCCGCGCAAGTGTAGCGTTTATTGCTTAAACATTGTTGCTGGGATTCTTTGGTACAGAAAAATATGTATCCGTCGTACATAACTCAATAAAACCTTCTTGTCTAGTTGGAAGCGTGTCGGCGTTTATTTCCTTTTCTTTTTTTGCTTTAAATTTGCTAATTCCGTACAAATATAAGAATATAACAAATTAATTGACTTCAATTAGCATGAAAAGTATGTTGACTAACCAAAAAAGAGTAGATCTGATAGCCTGTCGATGTGAACCTCGAACCGACTATCCTCATTTTCTCGATCGTGATATAATTTGTGTCAGAGACTGAAACCGTTTGCAAAATAATAGATGTTTTAGTTGCGATTATATTTTCCTGCCATTATCGTCAATGAGCAGAGTTATTAGTTCGATTCAGTTGTGCTTGCTAATCTTTAGGCTTATCTTCTTCTTCGTTATCAAGTTCCAATTCTTTCTCCATTTCTCTTGAAGTAAGTTTCCCAGCCACAATTGTTACGACCGTAGTTTGAACAGTTGGGTTGGAAATTGCTTTCTTAATTTTACCTCCGACTTTCCTTATCCATGATCCTATTCCTCGAGACGCTTCTTCCATTTGAACTGGGTCAAGATAATCAGAAGCCTTGATTGCGCCTACTTTTATGAGCTTATCAAATTCTGCATCGCCAAGCAGCTTCTTAGGTCCTTTCTTTCCAGATTGTATGAGTTTTTTCACGTCCTCAGGATTCATCTCAAACTCCACAAGAATTTTCCGGGCAGCCTTTTTACTTTCAGTTTTCGCCATTCACATCACCTCCTTACTCCATCGTTTTCTCTCGATTGTTCCATTTTAATCTGAGAGAATTTGTTGTATCGCAAGAATTATGCTACGACTTGTAGCCTTAAGTGACTATTCTTTGGATGGTATAAGAACATTTTGATTCGAGCAAAAACTAAACAACAAAAGCACATTCCCTTATTCTTGAATGCACGCAGTTTTCCGGTTTTACAACACATTTGTTTTCCAGACAACCAGACATTCTTTGTCAAACGTATCATATCGCTCTATGCAAGCTTCTCGTATTATGCTTGCCGAGATTCCTGGCGTTCGATTGCTTATTATCGTGACTATGTCATCAAAACTGAGTTTACCAGCGGACAGCTCAAGAACCATGTTTTCCAGCTCATCCAAAACACGTACGTTGCCGTTATGTGTGCGAATTACGATATTTGCCATTTTCAGATGTCACCAGATCAATTGTGCGCCATGGATAGGCTTCTGAGAAATTCTGCTGGGCAATGTCTGCAAAATCTTTCGCGCCTCCTGAAAGAATCGATTTGAAGTAAGCGTACCGACTCTGATCTCCCACAAGAACTTCATACCACTCGGTGGAGAGATTCCAGTTGTGAAATGCTTGAAAGTGCTTCTTGATCACTTCAAACGGTAGCTGTTTGCATAGTTCTTTCATTTTTTGAGATACGCTACGTTTAAAATCTAGATTTATCGCCAGAATGTCGAATCTTGAAAGCTCTTGGGTTTTGCAAAAAGCGTGTTCATCGCCTGCGCCTGTAACAACCTCTCGGTCTACAACTTCAATTCCGAAAGCCTCAGGTTTTTCGAACATTCTAGTTCCTGGATAAGGCGTATAGAAGGAACTTCCGACTTCCATGCAGCCCGGAGCAAGATCAAGAAGTCCAAGTGCGAAGTCTCGAGTTTTTCTATAAGTTTCTTGTGTTTCACAAGCGCCGCCCACGATGAAATTAGCATAAATCGATAGCAAACCATTCTTCTTCGCGGATTCCACAACCGTATGCATCTGTTCTAAAGTGGTGCCTTTCCCATACAGATCCAGTATATGCTGGTTGCCTGATTCCCCGCCAACTTGAAGCCGAATGAGTCCTGCCTCAATCATTGTAGGGAGCAAATCAGGATTTTTAGCTAAAACATCGACGCGAGATTCACAGAACCACTTAATCTTGTCACCGTATTTGGCTTTGACTTCTTTGCAGAATTCTTTGAGGCGACTGACATTGGTAACGAAAGAGTCATCTACTATGGTTATGTAGGAGCGGTCGAACTCGCGAACGAGATAATCGAACTCTTCCAAGCTTCGTTTAACCGAATGCAAACGTATCTTTTTTCCATGTTCGTGATGTCCGCCCTCGTAACAGAACGCGCAATGCCCAATACAACCACGTCCAGTAATCATGGTAGCTCCAACAGTTTTCGGATCGATGCTCAGTTTCTTGCGTTGAGGAATGGATAGGCGATCCAGAGGTTCAATTAATTCGCGTGGTTCAGTTTTCACTATTATTCCATCAACATTGATTATTAGTCCTCGGCATTTTTCCAAGTTTTCAGAACTAAGATTTGGAAGAGAGAGTAACTCAGCAAAGGTTTCTTCTCCTTCGCCCACAACGCCGCAAAGCGCTTCTGGAATGTTATTCAAAGTGAACTCTGGATCAGTGGTTACTTGAGGTCCTCCGAGTACTACTTTGAGGTCGGGCATTAATCGTTTAAGAGGCGTCAAAATTCTTCTTAATGTCCACAAGTTGTCTTGGTCAACATAGAATCCAATAAGGCGACATGTGCGTTCGTTGAGAATGCGAGAGAGCCTGCGGACTACATGGTCATTGGAGGAAAGGTTATCTACAAGAACCCTGAAGCCTTTGTCAGTTGCGTGCTGAGCAAGATAGTATAGCCCCAACTGAGCTTGGCGCTGGAACATCCATGGCATCGAAGCAGCTTGGATATGCACCAATAACGCGTCAAGATGCTCAATTTGCTTTGGTTCATCTGGCATGTTTTCTAACCAACTTTGGATTTATTTTAGTTTTTTAAGTTATCACACCGATCGGCAGATTGCAGTTTATTGTGGCAATGAATTAGAGAATTGAAGAAACTTGGTGGCGTCGTATTCTAATTGAGAGTGTGAAACAAGTTTTGAACCGCTTTAAATCTTCCGATTATCTATAAACTCTACGGATTTTATTACAGTTAAGGTTTTCGATTGGGAGCTCTCATGGTCCAAGACCAATCTATGCTGAAGATAAGCGCATACTCATTATTGGACCAGCCGAAGCTTATTGCGAATCACATACAAAGAAAAACGGTTTTCCTTATTTAACCTAAAACCTGAATTGCTATTTAGTCTATCTATGTAGTTGCTGACTATTTAGACAATCCGAAAATCAAAAAGTATCACATTTGAAAACCTAAATGCTTGAAAACAAGGAAAAAAGAAGAGATGCACCATAGGTTAAGGTGCGTCGGTGTTTTTTACGAAATTGGCATATTTCGTTTGGTAGCTTCTATTTCTAGTTGCGGTATTTGAGCGTAATGGTTAGCCACTAAGTCAGCCCTAACTTTATTCATGAGTTGTTTTCGGGTTAGTTTGTTATTGCTCGCTTTTATTTCCTTGCAAAGATAGTATGTGAAAGCTCCGTTCCAAGTTCCTGCAATATTTGCATCAGAGCTAGTTTGGTCAAACCTGCATCCCGTCCAAAGTATATGGTGAATTTCTTCATTTTTTGCCATAGTGTCCCGAAGGCCAAAAGAGCGACGCCCATTAACTAACTCAAAAGCTTCCCAAGATGGAGGCGGCAGAAAACGAGGTTTGCGATCTAACAGCAAGTCTATAGCTTTGAGGCCTGTTCCGCTGTGACATGTATCTAAGAAAACTTCTAGTGAAACGTTTTGTGGTAATTGAGTAAATAAGTCATTAAGTTCATCGTCGACTATTATGTGTGCTGGGTCCCACTGGTTACCTTTTTGAATTAGGTCTGTTGGACAAAAAGCTTCATCAGCGCGGTCTGGTTCGTCTTCTGAAGTATCAGGGACTTGAGTTCCGTGACTTGACATGCTAAAAACCAGATAGTTGTATTTGCCTTTTTTTGCTCCATCAACCATCTCCTTGAGATTTTTCATTATTTTAGTCTTGGTCGCCTTAAGATCCGTTAATTCAACTATGTCTGGGTTTGGTCCAGAAGTGCCAGAAAAACCCAGAAACTGAGTAAGAATTGATTCCATATTCTTTACGTCGTTAACGCATCCCTGAAGCGTGGCAGAAGGAAGATTCTTGTACTTGTTTACTCCGATGCAAAGAGCTTTTCTACTTCCCATAATTTTCACCTCCCAACCTTCCATTTCCCTATTCGCCCTCTAGTACTAATGATTTGTGATCGCCGAGATTCAAGATAACCGACTCAAACTTGGAAAGATTGGATAATGAACGAGTATAAAACTCGAAAAGAGTTATGAACTCTCATTCAATATTGTTGGAAAACACTTCTAAGCGAAAAAACCTTACAGATTCAAAAGGGAAAGTTATTAATTATTTGAAAGCTAAAAGCTACAGTAAAATATGGAGAGAATAACTTGGAAATAATAAAGGTCTTCGTAAATTCGCAAACCAGAATAACCAGCAATAAAAAATTTATTCTTTCTTCGTAATAGGTGGAATGAGCTTTTAAGACTGTTTCAGTAGCTAAATTCGGCGGCAGCCTCCTTGATGTGGAAGGCAAAGGAATCCCCAAAATAGTTAAGCAGATAAAGCAAATTAGGGAAAAAGACGGGTGTGGACCTGTAGCAGTGTTTTCTGCACCTATGGGCTGCACTGATGCCCTCATCAGAATAGGTGAATCCTACGCGCAGGCATGTTCAGTTGCCTCTGGAGCCTGTTTTTGAAGTCTACGAACTTGCCAAGCTCTACGTTAAGGGCAAATATCTAAAACAAGCCCAAGGAGAGTTGGCTAATTACAGGTGTTAACCCAGACCACTCTTGACGCCGTTAATAAGCGTTTCAGCGGCAACATCAAAGCGCGAACCCTCACGTTGGGCGGTGAACTTGCCATGTCAATGCTGACGGATTACATCCTAAAAAGCAATGGAATAGAGTCGTGCTAGTCTCTCTATGGAAGACTGGCCAATCGTCACAGACGATAACTTTGAAGATGCATTACCTAACTTCGAGTCAAGCAAAAAAAGACTCCATACCCTAATTGAACCCCTCGAAGAGGGCAAGGTTGTTTCTTTGGCAGGCTTCTTAGGTGCCACAGCAGACGGTCTAGAAACCATACTTGGCAGAGGCGGCTCAGACTTAACGGCTGTTTTCGCATCTTGCCTCCTAAAAGACGTGTACCAAACAAAAACCCTCCTCTACAAGGACGTACCAGTGCAGAGTGCCGACCCCAAAGTTGTAAAGGGACAGAAAACCGAACACGTCAACGCATTAACTTACAATGAAGCCCATAAAGCGTCAATGATGGGTATGAAAATCGTGCAGAGCCCAGCAATCGCAATGGCAAGACAGTTTGGACAACCCTTGATGGTGGTGCCTATCGATGAGCCCAAGATGTACTCGATAATTGAGGCTGAAACAAAAGGCGGCGAAGTCGTCAAGTGTCTGACCGGAAAATCAGGTTGCGCAATTCTTTCAATGAATGACGAAAAAAGTCGCTCACTGGAAGACTCCCTGCGCATATGGGAACGACGAAACGACTTCATGGATTTGGGAGCTGAAACCATGGAAACAGGCGAGCGCATCCGCGACTTTCTGTTTTTAGACTCAGATTTCCTTAAGAAAAACGAGGAAAAACTCAAAGGCTTCGATGAACACCTCAAGATCGATTACGGTTTAGGCGTCGTCACATTGATCGGCGACCGCATGAAGAATTCTCCGGGCGTAGCATCGATAGCCATCAGCGCCATATCAGGCATAAACATAAAACGCGGTATCTTTGCACCCCACACGTCACAGATTATCCTTGTAGTTGAGGAAAAAAACGTTAACGCAACAGTCGCAGCCATCCACCAAAAAGAAGCAGGACCTAAACAAGACACCGCCAAATTGGCCAATGGGATTTCAACCAACAGCCTAAATCTTTGCTCTCTCAACCTAATTTTGTTTATTACCCGCTCACAAGTAACCTTTGCAACTAAGGTTTTGACCGAATCGCGACCATTTTATTGTAGCAAAACACCCGGGTTGCGTTTGTTGCTCAATTCTGGCTATCTTGTAAAAGTAGGTCGCAAATTGTACTATGTTGAATCTCATGGATTTCAAAAACGATCACTTTCACAGACCTCTCCAGAACCTGCAATGTTGCATGGACGTCCGTCTTTTAAGCAATATCCAAAATAACGTTGGTTCTGTGAACAAACATGACACAAAATGAAATAGCAACCGAAGCAGACTTACTTGTATCTCTAACATTCCACAACTTCTCAGCTAAGATGTTGAAAGAATTCTGTCTCAAAATCGTTAAACCCTACTTCAACGGCAATATGAACCAAGCAGTGAGAAGCCTAATGGAGAAAGCTATCAACGAAGAAACAATACTCAACAAAGCCGTTAGTAGAAGCAAAACAGCTGGGAATAAACGGGAGGAACATGTGAAAAAACTTTTTAATAATAAAACGACCAAAAAGATTACCTTAGAATGTTAAATGAACTTTGAGCATTATGTTTAGCCCTTTGAAGACGATTTGTAAACAACTTACCACCTTTTGTATGGTGTTTGTTGTTGTCTGGCTACTCCAACAAATTGCTAATTATCTAGGGGGGTAATGAATCGATTCTTAGGTGAGTAAAAACGGAACCTGTTTTTTAAGACCTTAATAGATTATCACTTGTTGGGTCTGGGAGTTATGACTGCGAAAGTTATTGAAGATATAACTTTTAGAGATCGGGTTTTTGTTTTTAGAGATAGGTTTGAGGCTGGAAAGCTTTTGGCGGACAAACTCAGAGATTACGCTGGTGATAAAAATGTAGTTATCTTGGCTGTACCTGCCGGCGGAGTTCCAGTGGGATATTCGGCAGCGAAGGAACTCGCTGTCTCGATGGATGTGTTGGTAGTTAGGAAGATTCAAATTCCGTGGAACACTGAAGCTGGCTTTGGCGCAATAACGTGGGATGGAAAAATTGTCCTAAACGATGATTTGGTTACGCAGTTAGAGCTAACAGAAGATGAGATTAAGACGTCAATTTTGAATACCAAGGAAAACCTTCAGGCGAGGCTTCGTAAGTTCAGAGGAGATAAACCTATGCCTGATCTTGCCGACAAGGTTGTCATACTTGTTGACGATGGGTTGGCTTCAGGATTTACAATGTTGGCTGCCGCAAGATCTGTGAGGGAAAAAAAGCCTAAAAAATAATCGTTGCTGAGCCTACGGCTTCTTTAGGCGCTATCAAGTTGCTCCTGCCCGAAGTAGATGAGATTGTATGTCTTAACATAAGAACACGCTTGACAATCATAGATTATTAGTCAACCTATAAGATAAAACTCGGTATCTTGTTAGGGGAATTTAAATCTATTTTCTGCGCCAAGTCGAATAACAAATCGCGCTAATCTGTTCGTCTGATCGCTTTTCATTCTCTGGTTACTTTTATTTTCTTCGTGCATGAATTTTTCGCAGCGAGATATATATTCCCGTTCTGATTCATTGAATTCAGGTTTAGGTACAGGCATTCAAATCATCCAAATTCATTTAGTTCAATTAGGTGGAAGTAATTCGATTTGCTAATAGTGCTGTTAGGTTTCTTATGTGGTCTTCTTTGTCCTTTTCTAAAAATTCCTAGAACTGTTTTGCTTCAGAATCTCCCTTGGCGTCATTTTTGTAGTTGTTTTTTATTCTCAAAGACTCTGGTTTTCCTCTAGGAGTTGGTACATTAAATTGTAGTTGTTGTTACTCAAGTTTCGCTCTTGCTTAAGTTCATTTTCCATGTAAAACTCACCAATTAAATGATTGGAAAACAAGTCTTTCAATATATGTTACTGTGGCGCTGCAACCACAACTCTTTGTAATCTTATTTTTTAGCTAAATGCTACCTTATGTTTTTTCAAAAATTTTTTCCATGATATAATGTTCATATTTTAAAATTCAAGAATAATAAAAATGTGAAGAAAAATTGATGCGGATGGGTAAATTATGCTTTTTTTGATAGTGCAGTAATTAGACCAAATACTCCGCCCAAAAGCACAAGCAACCCGCCTAACCCGCCGCCGACAAGTCCAACGACTATCAATACAATGGCCCAGACAAGAGTGCTTGCACTTCTTGCTCCAATAATGGCAATTATTCCCATAACTAAAGTTACGATGCCGCCGTATGCAAAACCCCAGTTGAAGAAGAAACCGCCAAAATCTACAAGCAATCCTACCAATCCAAAAAGAACCATTAGGATTCCGCCGATGAGAGCTAAATAGTACGCTATAGTTGAAACAGAAGTTCCAGACATGCCTCAATTCACCTCCCAAGAAAAACAGTTGCTTATTACCAGAAACCGCCTTTAGACATAACAGTAGCCGTTGCTTCAAGCGCCCCTATACCAATTGTTCCGAATGTAAAATTGTAGTTCCCGCTTGATAATTGGATCCATCCGCTGCTATAGCTTTGTTGCTCACCTTGTGCTGCTGAATGTTCCCATATGATTTGGTCGCCGCTTAGGATTTGGGCTCGCCACAAAGCAGCGCCATTTTGAACTAACACTTGTACTTGTGCTTTGTCGTCTAGAAATGGCTGATCAAACGCTATTGTCTTTGAGTCTGCTCCTATTGTGAAGGAAACTGGAATAGTCGCTGTCGTTCGGGGATAGGTTATTGCTGCATGGATAGCGACGGCTATAATTATAATTAAGATTGCCGCTAAAACCATAACTGATTTTGCCATTTACATATTCTCCATTTCAAGTCCATCGATGTCAATCATGGTGTTCTTCTACATGTTCATCTATGCGACGATGTCGATGGCGGCGGCTCATATGCAGTAGGTCTCCTACAACAGCAGAAATTAGAGCAACTACTAAAAAGGTAATACCAGCCCACAGTAGGCTGCCTGTTAAGAAGTACACTGCAATAGCAGCTAGAGCTGCAATTGGGAAGGCAAACAGAAAGCCGATGACTACAATAGCTATCAAACCAATTATTAGTAAAACTAGCAGCAACCACCAGAAACCTATGTCAGTAGGGTTAAAAACTTGTAGGACAAACAAAGTCAGCACACTCTAAATTTAATCTAATCAGCGATAATATAACCCCTTGTTATTGTAGCGAATCAATCACAAATCTAAGGGGCAACAAAAGCGAATTTTGACAAGAGAAATAGCGGATGAATGATTGAATTTACATTTGAATTTAACATTTAGCTATTTTTCTTATCTTTGGTGCCCCATTATAGCATCAAACAGAGTCGAGATAATGTTTGATTGTGACACGAATCGGAACCAGCAACTCCTTATATCATCGAATCTGCAACTTTTTTTGTTCTGGTGAATAAAATGAAAAAAATTTTGATTTTGCTGGAAAATGGCGTTGAGGATTCTGAATTCATTTACCCCTATTATCGATTTCAAGAAGAAGGCTACAAAATAGATATCGTTGCGCCTAAAGCTAAAAGGGAGTACATTGGCAAACGTGGCGGGACATTTATGTCGGAGGTTTCGCCTAATGAGGTTGATTTGGATGATTACGATGCAGTGATTATTCCTGGCGGTCAAGCCCCCGATCGCATGCGCATTCAACCAGATATGGTAGAATTGGTTAAAGCAGCAAATAGAAAGGGAAAAGTTATAGCTGCAGTTTGTCATGGACCACAAATGCTTATTGAGGCGGATATTGTTCGAGGAAAGACAGTTACAAGTTGGCCTTCTGTTAGAACGGATCTTAGAAATGCAGGCGCAAATGTCGTCGATGAAGCCTCGGTGGTTGATGGTAAAATTGTGACTTCTCGTTCTCCGGATGACTTACCAGATTTTTGTCGAGCAACCATAAAGCTCTTGGCTTCACTGTAAAAGTCAAAACGAATTATTTTTTTGGCAAAAGTTCAGCAAGTTCAGCAGTCGCTACACATAAAGCGCTGTCTGCGCCACCATAGTAAATTAGGAGCCGCCCATCCATCATAACTTGGCCACAGCTGAAAACTACGTTAGGAACTTTTCCATAACGTTCATAATCTTCCTCCGGTTTTAGAAATGGCTCTTCAGAGCGGTAAAGGACTTGTTCAGGGTTATTTTTATCCAGCAATACAGCGCCTAAAGAGTAGACTTTGTCGATGCTCACTCCATGATAGATCAGAAGCCAGCCTTCATTTACCAAAATAGGCGGTCCAGCAGCACCTACCTTCCATGAATCCCAGCCTTTTTCACGTGGCCCTAAAACGTATTTTAGGTCATACCAACGTCGCAAATCATTAGAGCGTGCAATGCAAAGGTCAGGTTCCAATCTATGAAACATTACATAGTCACCATTGAACCTCTGTGGAAAAAGCACAGCATCCTTGTTGTGGATTCCTGGAAAAGCCAAGATCCTTTCGCCCCAATTCCATTTTCGAGCCAAAAAATCATCTAAACCTATAGAAGTTAATGCAATTTGGTAAACTTGATGTTGAGCATGTATTCCAAATGCTGTATATGCCATTACTAGCGAGTTGCCAAATAGACTTAATCTTGGGTCTTCGCAACCTTGACTTTCCATTTCGCCCGAGGGACTAAAAACTGGGAGAGGTAACCGTTCATCTATATTGTAGCCGTCAGATGAAGATGCCAATCCTATGCGTGAAACATTATCATTTCCCATGGCTCTGTAGAGAATGTGGACTCGATTGTTAGCGGCAAAAGCTGCTGCATTGAAGACCAAACTTGATTCCCATGAATGTGTGCCTATCGGCTCAAGTATAGGATTGTGCGAGTACCTGTTCATTGCTGTTTTCTCTCCCTAGGCTTTTTTGAAAGTTATAGTCCGCTTAGCGCATCTAATATTTTTCTGACAGATATTAGTCCTACTAGTTTTCCATCAGTATTTATCACAGGTAGATGCCGAATCTTATGAGTGACAATAATGTTCTTTGCTTCTTCAAAAGTTGAATCTTCATTAACAGTAAATGGGTTCTTAGTCATGACTTTCTCTAACGGCGCACTTAAAGGAACATCCTGTGCTATAATTCTTATAGCATCTCTCTCAGTAAATATTCCTACGCATCGCTGCTCAGCATCGACAACTACTACCGATCCAATATGTCTTTTGAAAAGAAGATCAACCGTCTCCTTTACGGATACGTTTCCGTTTAGAGTAACTACGTCTTTTAGCATTAGATCACGAGTCATCATACAACCTGATCTCCAATTTCAATGCAAGTTTCCGAATTAATAAATGATGTGAATTATGCATCAACTATTAGAATATTCAACTACACATTATTCGGTTTTTTTATATTTTCTTTAAAAAACTATAACGTCTTTACCTCTTCAATGTTTAGTCGAGCTTGGAGGTAAGCAAGAGTCGACTCAGCTCCTTTATTTAGATTTAATCCATGAGGCGTTATGCCGTCACAACAGCTCCCATTTTTTGGATCATACAACATCACGCCTTTCAGATTCCTCCCAAAGAACCATCCAAAGGCATCATAGGCTGCTTTTCTATAGACTTCTTCTTGGGTGTTTCTAAATGCAGCAATTGCAGCTTCTGTCGTGCAAGACGCTTCTATCGTTTGTTGGTCGTAGATTGCTCGGTTAGATCCTTTTCTATACCACCCAAGATTCCCTATAGGAACAAATATTTCGTTTATTGTTTGGATGTTTATTAGAAATTTCATAGATTTGGACGCTACGTTTAGATAAATTTTTTCTCCTGTGGACTCGTAGGCTAAAAAAAGTGAATGAGGTAATCTTGCATTCGAGTAGGTTAGATATGATTCAAACCAATCCCATTCGTCGGAAGATTCCGATTCAAATTGCCTAGTCAACTGATCCGCGAGTTCTCTAATGTTTAATTTAACATTTTGATCCTTTGGGTGAGCCTTCTGGTAATAAAACAATCCTATAATTGCATAAGCTTTTGCTCGCGGGGATGTAAAACTTGGGGTCCATGCAAAGATTTTGTCAAAAATTTCTTTAGAAACCAGTTTTGTTTCTTCTGGCAAGCTTGAGTTCAAGCAGTAACCAGTTGCCCAGAGTGTTCGGCCCATGCAATCCTCAGAACCTATTTCATCCAAGAGTTTGCGGTCATAGCCAAGGAAGTTGTGCATTTTGCCGTCAGATCTCTGCATATAGAACAATAAGCTCAGGTAAGTATCAACAAGTTTCTTAACGCTTGTATCATTAAATAACATAAAGTAATTTGTACATGCAATCAGAGCTCTTGCATTGTCATCTGTTGTGTATCCTTCTTTCTTATTCGGTGTTGCATATTTGGAATGCTGGAAAATTCCGACATCGTCCGTCAGAGCTCTAACAAAATCCAATTTTATTGAAAAATCTTTCAATGCTTCTCACTCATTATTACTATTAACTGCTTCAACGAGTTTCATGTATTCTTGGGCAACGTTTGTCCATAGAAAACGCCTGCTATACTGGTAAGCTCTCTTTTGCATCTCGCTCCGGAAGTTTTCGTCTAAGAGTCTAATTATGCCTTCAGCAATTGAAGACGAGTCCTCAAATTTGCATAGTATACCTCTACCGTTTGCCAGGACTTCTTTCGCGTGGTAGTAAGGGGTAGATATCACAGCTTTTCCAGCCCCAAGGGCATAGATAAGGGTACCACTGCTGATTTGGTTTGGGGAAATATAGGGTGTTAGGTAAATGTCGGTTGCTTGAAGAAGCTTGATTAGCTCACGTTTGGAAATGAATCTGTTTGTGAATCTAACATGCTCTTCCAATCCAAGTTCACTAACAAGACTCATTAGTTCATTTCGGTATTTTTCTCCCTCATTTTTTCTGACTTCAGGGTGTGTTTCCCCAATGATCAGGTAAATTATTCGCGGTTCTTTCTTAATAACTTCGGGAAGCGCTTGAATAGCATATTCGATTCCTTTGCCTCTGCTTATTAGCCCGAAGGTTGAGGCAACCAGACGCCCCTCTAGACCCAATAGTGATTTCATTGTTTTGCCCTTCGTGAAATCAACGCTTGGGCATCCATGTGGAATAACAACACATTTCTTGTAGGATATTCCTTGGTGCTTAAGCATATCGATTGCTGCATGGGCGATTACGATAATTGATTCGCTTCTTCTAACAATGTATTTTAGGACTTCTATCGCTTTTTGGTCAAAATTAGGTTGCACCGTGTGAAGAGTAACAATTACGGGTTTTTTGACATTTTCTAAGAAGAATTTAATATGTTCACCATAATCGCCCCCATAGAGTCCGAACTCATGTTGGATAACTAATAGCTGAATATTTGACGAGTTAACGTATTTGGCTGCATGAACGTAGTCTTCAGCGTTGTCTCGGTCAATGTCCCATTTGACTCGCCTGTCGTAGTCGTAAATCGCCCCTTTTTCGTTTATGGCGATTATTGATGGCTTAGGTCCATCTAAATCATCTATGGCGTCAATTAGGTCTTTTGTGAAGTTTGCTATCCCGCATTCTCTCGGTGGAAAAGAGCTCAAATACCCGATACGTTTTGAACCTTTATTGAAAACTATTTTCTGGGTCATCTTAAACAAATTCCCTTATTTGCAATTGAGAAAAGCTGCAGATTTCTCAAGATAAAACCGCCTTTCTGTTTTAACTATTGAGATAAATTTACGGCTTTTTCTGCTAAGGCTCTAAATTCTTGTTTTGCTTATTTAAACGCTTACCTTTCCGACCTTTTTATGTGTTTTGCGTCTCCTGAAAGGACAATTTTTTTGGATAAAGAACGTTGAATACCCTTTTAGTTACCTGAGAGGGTTTTCCGTTTATCCTAATTTCGGCAAGGTCAAGAGAAGATTTGCACAAAATAAGTGAAACCTCCATAAATATCTTTTAAGATCTCAAGTTGTGACTGTGCTGTTCCAGTCACTGAAGTTAATATTCTAATTATACAACTATATTTATCGATTGAAGAACACAAATAAGTGACCATATTTGAAAAAGAGACTAAGAGGAAAATGCCCCTGCGGTTATATTTTTGATGCTTTTATTGATGAGAAATCCGCTATAGTAGCGGTGCGATTACATTTTGAACGCTTTCATAAGGATTTTCTTCCTTTTGGAATTACTAACGCTGAAGCGTTAGCTCTTTTAAGAAAAAGTAGCGAGCATAGAAAACAGAAAGGTCTTTTAAACAATATTTCTCATCTTTAGGAAAATTGAAAAAAGTTTTCATAACAAAACTAATTTTTCATTTTTGCGCACGAGTTGTTTGTTTTTCTTATACGATGAACCGGAAAATCTTTTGGGTTCCACAAGCATAACCATAGTGCGCATGCTACAACCATGTTGGAAAAACGTTTCCAAAACCTCATCTACAACATGACAGACTCAAAGCCACAACCCAAACAAAAACAAAATCCCCTAACACAATCGCCCAGAGAAATAGTGCACACAAAAACACCCTTCTACAACCAGAGATCTATCCCTTTCAGGACCAACGTACCCTTTTATACGGAGCCTGCAGAGGCACAACTCAAAAATAAAAAACAATTCAATACAAGGCCTGCCAATGCTGCAATACAACCTTGTTCAGGAACAATTATTCAGTTGAACAATAATCAAGTGTTTTTTGAAAGATAACTACTCTTTCTTTGAGTCTTACCTTACATGCGTATCTAGATGATAATCCTAATAGACTCTGGACGCGCTTTCTATTTTTGGAGTTCTCCCAAAAAGCCCTGTAGTTTGTCGCTGTTTTAGGCATTTTCAAACCAAGTATATTTTCAAGTTCTTGATATGTTAGAGTGATAGTTTCCACGCCTGAATTACTTTTATGTTCTAATAGTGGCTGATTTTTGATCATTTTATACACGCGCATTGGTAAGTTTAATTACACATGTAAAAAACTTATGAATCCAAACTTCATTTTTCACTTTATTAATAATTGCGGTTGGGCAGGAAGCTTGGTTGTTTTCTGATATAGTTACCCAAAATACAATTGCTCTTGCAAAAAAAGAAAAAATAGTATAAGAGAGGGAGGCAGGGTTTTTGGGTACAATCTACTGCGTGGTAGATGCTAAGTATTTGAGGTGGAATGGCTTAATCACTATTCCGCCCTTCAAGTCAGCATTGAAAGTTTGGCTTTCAACTACCCAATTGGACAATTCCGAATCAAGCTTCCTGATGAACTCTGCGAAGTTCTCAAAGTTTGCATGAAGCGAAATGCAAACAGTATCCCAACCCATGCCTCTGCCGTCCATAGCAAGAATCACGTTGGTTTGTTTCATGAACCAAGCTCTCATTTCTTTTATTGCTTGAGTCTTCTCCTCGCCCGTTGCATATTTTAGTTTACTCTTTAGAAATGTTATAGCTGCAATTTCAAATCCAATTTGACCAAATTTCGGTATGACAGTGTACCCTTCGATAAAGTTTTCTTCCAGCATTGCACGCCTTCGGGTCACTGTGGGTTGAGAAACGCCCAAGGCTTTTGCAAGTTGCCTATCGCTTCTATGTGAGTCCTTCATGAGCTCAAACAATATTTTGTAATCTATCGGTTTTAACTCTTTCATTACGATCAACTTTAACGTTTTTAGCTAACCATAGCATTTTTTGCCATCATATATAAACATCATTGTTGAATAAATAAAAACCGCTCCCAGAGCATAAGGCACACTACAACAGGAACTCTTAAGAGAAAAAACTGTGCTTAACATGCAGGAGCCCCAAATACATGCCAATACAAATGTTAACTGAGATTGAACAAGAAATCACGCTTTTTCTTAGCGATTTAATACGGATAAACACAACTAACCCCCCTGGCAACGAAACAGCAGCAGCCAACTTTATCGCTCAATACCTGTCTAATGAAGGTTTTAAAACAGAAGTTATAGAGTCAGCTCCAAGTAGAGGCAGCGTAATCACAAGGCTTAAAGGTTCAGGCGAAAAACCCAACCTACTTCTACTCTCACACATCGACGTTGTGGCGGCAAACCCGGCTGAATGGACAATTGACCCCTTCGCGGGAACAATTAGAGAAGGTTACGTATATGGCAGAGGCGCATACGACATGAAAGGCATGACTGCCATTGAAGTTTTAACCCTTTTGCTCCTTAAGAGAAATAACATCCCGCTTAAAGGCGACGTTGTGCTGGCAGCCACTGCTGACGAGGAAAAAGGCGGAGAAGAAGGCGCAGGCTATCTGCTAAAGCACCACAAAGAAAAAATTTGGTGTCCATATGTTCTCAACGAAGGTGGGGGATTAGCTATACCTCAGAAAAAAGGAAATGTCTATCCAGTGCAGACCGCCGAGAAAGGCATTTTGTGGCTTAGAATAAAAGCCAAAGGAACCCCCGGACACGGCTCTACCCCAAACATGGCTGATAACGCAATTGTGCGCATTAACAAAGTTATAACTAGAATCGGCAAATACCAGCCAGAAACATTTTATGTACCAACGCTTAAGCAGTTTTTAACAGAAGTGGCAAAAATTAACCCTGACCTTGAAAGGCACTTTTCTAGTTTACTAAATAACCCCGCGCAAAGCGAACAAATCCTTGACGAATTAGGCAAAACAGAAAAGGCGTTGGCTGAAGAAATCCGACCCCGAACCAAAACAACCATAACCCCAACCATGATTCACGGTGGCATAAAAGAAAACATAATTCCATCCGAATGCGAAGTAGTCTTCGATTGCAGAGTTCTGCCTGGACAGAGCGTGGATGAAACGCTGTCTCTAATTAAAGGCTTGCTCGGGGATTTGGGCATGGACAAGTTAAGTTTTGAGATTATGCAGATGCATGACGGAAACGAATCAACCACACAAACGCCGCTCTATAATGCCATAACAGGTGTTCTAAGAGAGTTTGAACCTAGTTGCGGAGTAACGCCAACATTGACAACAGGCGGGACTGATTCGCGCTTTTTTAGAGAAACAGGAAGTGTATGCTATGGTTTTCACCCGATGCGGCCAGATGAACCTAACGATATGTTGGAAAAGCGTATGCATGGCATTGACGAACGCATAACTGTGGAGAACCTTGTTTTTGGAACAAGCATTTTCTACGAGGCTGTTAAGAGATTCATGACTTAACAAGTTCTCACCACCTTCTTTCTGTCCTTCTTAACAGTTGAATATTTATTGCCAAACACCATATAATCAACAATAGACTCGCCTGTTTGAGAGGCAACCCAAAAATGCTCGGTGGACAAACGATAGCAAAAAAGGAACCCCCAATCTTCAAAGTCACCAAAACCGTTGGCTTAATCTCCGACACCCATGTACCCAAA
This sequence comes from Candidatus Bathyarchaeota archaeon, assembly GCA_963770935.1. GTDB lineage: Archaea > Thermoproteota > Bathyarchaeia > Bathyarchaeales > Bathycorpusculaceae > Bathycorpusculum. The sequence goes on along the minus strand of CAVYRJ010000008.1, from coordinate 70,956 downwards.
AGAGCCATGTGTATTCCTAAAAGAGTTTTTGAAATCTTCGAAAAGGTAGACTACATTATTCATGCTGGTGATTTAGTTGAACTTGCAGTGGTAGATGAGTTGGAGACGATTGCGCCAGTTTTGGCCGTTCACGGCAACATGGATGGTTTAGAAGCTTCGAACGCGCTTCCGAGATTTAACTCCCTAAAAATTTTCGATTGGAAAATCGGCGTTACTCATGACCAAAACATTCTCTTTGAATCAAACAAAGCGAACGAAAATGCAACAAAGAAGGAATTTGACGTTTTTGTTTATGGGCACACGCATGTTGCTGACATTAAGTGGGAAGGCAAAGTCCTCCACATTAACCCCGGCAGCCCAACTGAACCACCGTCTATTATGGTTAAGCCTTCAGTCGGATTGCTGAAAATCAACAAGGAAACCATCACCCCGCAAATAGTTGAACTTTAAGCGTTCAAAACAGGTCCAATAAAAATCGAGTAAAGAATTATTCCAAAAACTAAAGTTGCAATCCAAACAGTTAAAGTTTTAAACATAAATTTTTTCCTATTTATGCACCCTTGAATGTTTTTGCTCAATCGCCAGGATCCAACTAAATAAGCACCCAGTAACAAAGCTATGATTCCAAGGATTCCATGGATTATTCCCACGACAGAATGTATCCCTAAAGGAGTTGGCACAATATACTCTGGAACTACTGCCCAAACAAAAGACGGAATCATCACATAAAAAACCAGTGACAGATGCAAAATAAACGCCACTGTCATGGTAATTCCGTGTTGCCTGAACTTTAATTTTCGCTTCAAAAAGTACCCATAAATAAGCAAAAACAAAACAATAATTTGTATTATTAAACTGGCTGTTATTGTAAGAGCAACAGGATTATTTAAGAGAGCCATTAAAAGCATCACTTACAAATATAAAACTAAGCGTATAAAGTTTACTTTCACACACCCCTCCCCAGCTATCCAATAGTCGTTTCTTAGAGCGACTTAAAAGCAAAAAACATAACGGGTATATTGAGGATAAGAGAAATGGAACATTGCAAAAACCCCTGGCGAGACATCTGCAAAAACGAAAATATAAAACTCTACATCCAAATAAAAGGCGAAAACCTACCAATATGCCAACAATGCTGGAGCAAAATCTCTGACCAAGAAGAGGACTGGTAAAAAATGGAAAGTTTCAGCGCCAACAGCGCAAGATCTTACATAGGAAGAAACGTTAACCTCCACCTGAAAGATGGCGCAGTAATAATAAACGTACAATTAACAAAGCTCTATAAGGGCGTAGGAAAAAACAACAACCTGATCGAGTATTCTCCCCCTGGTAACCGCAAAGCCACCCGTGTACCGCTTAGAAACATTGCATGGGCAGAAATGCTAAATATAAACCTGATGAAAAACCCTGCCTGAAAAAACTGAATTTTAAGATAAAACACAAATACCAGCCTAACACTTCACCGTTTATGCATTGCTCAAACTGTGGAGTCTGTTGCACAGAAACCGAAATGCTGCTCTCCAAAAAAGACATCGAACGCTTAGAAAAGAAGGGTTTTAGCCAAAACCAATTTGTTAATTATGATAAGAAAGGCTACGTACAGTTGAAAAACCGTCATGGTTACTGCATTTTCTACGACCTCAAAAATCGTAGGTGCAGCGTTTATTTTGATCGTCCAGCGGGCTGCAGAGTTTACCCTGTTATTCTTGATGAAGAAACCGGAATTATTTTAGACAGTATTTGTCAGTCTAGAAAGACGATCACTCAGTCGGAAAAAAACATCAAGGGCAAAAGAGTGATTAAACTTTTAGAGATAATCGACTCCGAAGCTTTAGACAGATGCATCTGAAGGGTCTCTATGATTTTTTGCTTGCATGATTTGGCTGTTTACATTGCCAGCATGCTACCGCTTTGTTTTTTTCAGCTTCCAAGTCGCTTTGTGGAACCACGCATGTTCGCATCAGTTTACCGCAGAAGTCACAAATAAATTGCACTTCAGCAACGCGTTCGTTATTTTGGAGAATCTTTATAGGCAAAAATCAGTTGCCTTCTTTAGTAACCCTTTCCTTTGCCATTAAATATTCGATATAATCTTTCATAGTGCGGTTGGTTTCCTTAGCTCTATTGTTAATGTCTCCGTGAACTTTTTCCGTCACTGTTATGCACTTATAACCTTTGCGTGGCAAAAGTCGAATCTCCTCTCGGTACTTTACGGTACTCTCTAAATATATAATTAACGGTAAGTTAGCGCAAGATTGTTAAACCTTAAATAAATGTACGTTCGGTATAGGGTTAGGGGGAACACAAACGCCGAAAAAAGGCTACAAAAGCATCACTGTGAAGACTGAGGTTTACGATTATTTCTTCAACCAATGGCTCAAAGTCAAAGAGGAATACGCCATAAAAAAAGGCATCCGAAGCTTCTCAGCCTACATCACCTACCGCCTGTCTGAACTAATAACTGAAGATAAAAAACACTCAAAGAAATAATCAGCCTAAAAAGCCTACAACTTTAAATAATTCTTAAACTGACTCATGCAAGGTGAAACCGTTATGCCTTGCTCAGTAATTGTTGGTGCCTTCTGGGGAGACGAAGGTAAAGGAAAAATAATCTCCTACTTAGCCCTCAAAGATAACCTTGATTTTTGCGTTCGAACTGGTTCAGTGAATGCCGCGCACACTGTCTGGTTTGAAGGCAAAAAATACGCCCTACACATGGTTCCCGCAGCATTCATAAACCCCAAAACCCGCTTACTGATCGCAGCAGGAGCAAACGTCGATGTTAAAACATTTCTTGACGAGGTAGCCCTCACTCGAGTGGACCAAAAAAGAATGGGCGTAGACCAGAACGCCTCCATAATCGAGCAGAAACATTGCGAACAAGACAAGGCAAGCGCCGTCAACAAAGGCATAGGAACCACAGGAAGAGGCGTTGGACCCGCCCTAGAAGAACGTGTAAGGCGCACCGCCAAACTCGCCCACGATATCCCAGAACTTAAACCCTACCTCGCCGACGGAATAATGGAAGTAAATGATGGGTTGGATGCTGGAAAAAGTGTGCTCCTAGAAGGCACTCAGGGTTTTATGCTGTCGCTTTTCCTTGGCGGCGGCTACCCATACGTAACTGCCAGAGATACGGGCGCATCTGCCATTGCCTCAGAAGCAGGCGTCGGACCCACACGCGTTGACGACGTAATAATCGTTTACAAGTCATTTATTACACGAGTAGGTGCAGGACCACTTCCTGGAGAGATAACCAAGGAAGAAGCGCTGAAACGTGGCTGGTTTGAGGTTGCAGCGGGCACAGGACGCGACCGACGCAGTGCCCCCTTCGACTTTGAATTAGCCAAGAAAACTGCAAAAATTAATGGTGCCACGCAGGCTGCTCTGACAAAACTTGACATCATCTACCCAGAATGCAAAGGCTCAAGAAAATATGACGACTTGTCCAAGGATGCGAAAGAATTCATAAAAGAAGTTGAAACCCGAACAGGTGTGCCCATCATGTTCATAGGTACAGGACCAGATGCTTTGGACCTTATAGATCGTAGGGCATAGCAACTTTTATTTTCTTAATCGTTAATCCTCATTCGAGGCAAGTGCATGTTTCCAGTTAAAGACTGCAATAAAGCATCAGCCAGCATCCTCCTTCTACTCTTCGTTGCAGGATTGCTGGCTGGAGGACTTCTGATATTTTTTGTTACTTACTCACCAGTTTCTTCTCTAAACCGTCAAGTTGCAATTTTGCAAAGTCAAGTTTCAGATCTTCGAGGCTCCCAAAACGCCACTTACCAAAACATCACCATATTACAAAATGGGACTTCTTTAGCTGAAATATACAATAATGTTGCAGCTTCGGTGGTTTTGGTTCAAGGTGAAACTCCAGATGGAGGGGTACAGGGCTCAGGATTTGTTTACGATTTTGCTGGTCGAAGTGTTGTATTAACTAATTACCATGTTGTCCAAGATACAACCAATTTAAGCGTTACTTTTTCAAATGGACATGGATATTCAGCCACTGTTCTTGGAACCGACGCATACTCCGATTTAGCAGTTGTTTCTGTTTCCTCTGATGCACCTGCCTCTGAGTTCAAGCCGTTAACAATCGTAAGCTCGTCAACATTAGGTGTAGGTGAACTTGTCATTGCAATAGGCAACCCATATGGACTCGTGGGTTCCCTAACCACAGGCGTTGTTAGTGCCACAGGGCGAACTATAACTGAAGATACGGCAGGAGGATTCGCAATCGCCAACATCATTCAGACCAGCACACCTATAAACCCTGGAAACTCAGGCGGTCCGCTCCTTAACGCTGTTGGAAACGTCGTAGGCATAACGACAGCCATAGTTTCTGAATCTCAAGGATTAGGTTTCGCTATCCCATCTGATACGATACTTAGGGAAGTGTCTGCTTTGACAACCACTGGCTCCTACCATGGTCACTCCTATTTGGGGGTGACGGGACAAGACATGACTTATAATTTAGCCCAAGAAACAGGTGCAAGTGTCACTTATGGCTGGCAAATTGTGTCAGTAACAGGAGGCGGGCCCTCAGATGGAATAATCGCTGTGGGTGACATCATCATAGCCATGAACGGTCAACCCATAAAAAACAACGATGATTTAGCAAGCTACTTGGAGGAATATACTCTTCCAGGGGATAGTCTAGTCTTGACTGTGGTTAGGGGTAGCTCGCAGATTCCTGTGACCGTGGTTTTGGGATCTCGTCCTGCACCTGTAACATAAATTCACTTTCTTTTTTTCTTGTTTAGAATTATATGCTATCATTCTGGGCTTATGGAAAGATAGATTAAGAATCCAATGCAAGAATAGATTTAACGCTGCCACGTGAGGGAGCAGGTTAGCAGTTAAGTGGGGGAACAAGTGATGGATGAGTTAGAGGGTGTACTGAAAGGACAGAAGATTGCTTATTTCTCAATGGAAGTGGGCTTAACAAGTGAAATTCCAACATATGCAGGTGGGTTAGGCACTTTGGCAGGCGATGCAATCCGTTCAAGCGCAGACCTAAAACTCCCCCTGGTCGCAGTAACCTTGATTAGTAAACGAAACTATTTCAGGCAAAAACTTGACCAAAACGGAAGACAATCCGAGCAACCCAGAGAGTGGGACCCTGAAAAATACATGACGCTTCTGCCAAATCAGGTCTTCGTACAGATTGAAAGGCGGGACGTTAAGGTTAAGGCATGGCTCTACAAGTATCAAAGTATGACTGGTGGGGTTGTTCCAGTCCTGTTTTTGGATACGGATTGTGACGGAAATACACCTGAAGACAGAGAAATAACCTTTTACTTGTATGGCGGAAACGAGAAGTACCGTCTCTCACAGGAGGCAATTTTAGGTTTTGGCGGTGTCCGGATGCTCGAGGCGTTGGGTTTTAGGGTTAGAAAATACCATATGAACGAAGGTCACTCGAGTCTGTTAGCGGTTGAGTTATTGCGGAAGAACGGTTCTGACCCAGAGAAAGTAAAGGAGCTTTGCGTCTTTACCACTCACACACCTGTAGACGCTGGACATGACAAATTTAGCTACGACTTAGTTGAGCAAATCGTCGGAACAGTTGATTTGGCCATTTTAAAGGAGTATGGCGGCTGCGACAGGTTAAACATGACTTGCTTGGCGCTTAACCTAAGCAACTACGTTAACGGTGTAGCTAAACGTCACCAAGAAATTTCAAGCAAAATGTTTGCGGGCTATGAAATTCACGCGGTAACAAACGGGGTTCACTCGTTTACTTGGACAGGTGAGAGTTACCGTAAAATTTTTGACCAGTATTTACCTGGTTGGGCAATTGAGCCAGAGTTGTTGGCTAAGGTTGACTTAATTCCTGACTGTGAAATCTGGCAAGCTCACGAAGAACAAAAACGGATACTAATAGACTATGCTAACCAAGCAACAAACGCTAATCTAAGTTCTGATATGTTCACTTTGGGTTTTGCTAGGAGAGCAACAGAGTACAAGAGACCCGCTTTGTTGTTTTCAAACATTGCCCGATTGCGCACGATTAGCCGGAAAGGCAGGTTCCAAGTCATATTTGCTGGCAAAGCACATCCCAGAGATGAAGGCGGAAAACGACTTATAGAGCAAATTTACAGTTATGCAAAACAACTCAAAGACGACATGGAAATTGTATATTTGGAAGATTATAGTATGAGCATTGCCTCCAAGATGGTTGGGGGCGTTGATGTTTGGCTTAACACGCCGCTAAGACCGATGGAGGCTTCCGGAACAAGCGGAATGAAAGCCGCACACAACGGGGTCCTCAACTTCAGCGTGTTGGATGGCTGGTGGATTGAAGGCTGGATAGAAAACCTCACTGGCTGGGCGATTGGGCCTCCAAACATCGATACCTTGGACAATCAGGCACTTTTCCAGAAAGAGGCCGAGGACATCTACAACAAACTAGAATACGTCATCACCCCAATGTTCTATGATAGGCACGATGAATGGATCAAGATGATGAAGAACTCGATTGGCAAAATAGCATACTACTTTAACAGCCACCGAATGATGCGCCGATACGTAATCGACGCCTACCTATAGTTTACAGTCTGAGTATAGAGTTAGCAGCAAATCAAAAACTCTAAAGTAAGACATATAGCGGAAAAAAATTGCCGCTCAAGTTATCTTATGGCTTCATCTATGCTTGAATGTCGTTTGGTTCTTGTTACTTCCTTGAATAGCTCTAAACATTCTTCTTTTGTTGGAGCTTCTATGCCTATGCTGCCATAAGCGCCTATGTCTATTCTATAGTTTCTTCTATCACTAATTTCAATTCTTTTCTCGTTTTGACTTATTTTCTATTTCCCCCTCTCTCTTCCTTTACCCTATTCGGATAATGGAATATGAGATGCTAATAGTGTCGTTTTTTATAAGGTTAATGAGAGGTAAGCGATGGGTCTTAGCTATCGGCTTTACGGTTTGGAATCTATTCTTATGTGGCAAAGTATCTGCAATTGTTTAAGCAAGTAAAGTTTTACGAAGGGACAATTTCTAAAAGTGCGCATAAATGACCTTGCCGCTTCTTTCTTGGGAAATTAATTCTCTGACTTCACCTGAGCAAGTTATCGGGGGAAAATTGACCTGATTAGAAATAAAAAAAGAAAGGGAACTGAAAATCCTTTCAACATTCTGAAAAGTATGAATTTAGTTCCAGAATCTATAAACCACAAGTATTATTAGAAAGCATGCAGCTAAATTCTAAATTAGTAATAAATCAAAATCTCATCATTGCGAGAAGAACTCGCTATAGTGCGATTAACATAATCAGACAGAATATAACTTACAATAGGAGTTGCATACTTACGGGAACATCCCAAACATTTACTATAAAGTACGTTGTACATGCTAGATTTGAAATTGAAGGTGTAGTTGAAAAACCCGACGTTATAGGAGCAGTTTTCGGTCAAACAGAAGGACTTTTCGGCCCTGAACTTGACCTGCGAGAACTCCAAAAAACTGGACGTATTGGTAGAATCGAAATTGACTTGCACTCAAAAAACGACCGAACAACTGGTTCCATAACAATTCCAACCAGCTTAGACCGCGTTTCTACAGCTCTAATCGCAGCCAGCGTCGAGAGCATCAACCGTGTCGGACCCTGCTCAGCCAAAGTAACCCTTGAAAAAATCGAGGACATTCGGGAAGCACGCCGAAAAATAATCATCGACCGCGCCAAAGAAATTCTTCACCGATGGAATATTGAATCCATGCCAAGCGTAGACGAGGTTTACAAAGAAATTAGCGACACTATGAAAGTGGGTAAAGTAGAAAAGTATGGACCCGAAGATTTGCCTGCTGGACCAGGATTGGATGGAGCTAAAGAAATCATCGTTGTTGAAGGACGCGCTGACGTCATTAATTTGATGCGGTGTGGAATTTTTAACACTGTTGCCCTTGAAGGCGCCAAGGTTCCTGACTCGATAAAGAAGATAACAAAAGAAAGACCTGCTATAGCGTTGCTTGATGGTGACCGAGGTGGCGACTTGATCTTAAAAGAGCTCATGCAGGTGACAAACGTAAAGTTTGTCGGGCGTGCACCAAGAGGTAAAGAAATTGAGGAATGCAACTGCAAAGAAATCGCTGAAGCCCTAGAAAACAAGTTACCGATCGCTGAAGCAGGCGGCAAAACCGCGCCACCAGCACTTCCAAAGAAGGTAGTACAGGTGCCTGAACGAGTTAAAGTTGAAGTGCCAGACACCATTACTCAAGCGGCAAAAGCTTTGGTAGGTACCCTTGAAGCAGTCTTGCTTAACGACAAACTTGAATTAATCGAGCGTCTACCAGTAAGCCAGCTAGCAGAGAAGCTTGCTCAGGTAACTGGCGTTGACACAGTTGTTTTTGACGGCATCATCACACAGAGAATTGTCGACATCGCAGCCGACAAGAACATCAAACGAATCGTTGCCTCGCGCATCTCTGAAGCAGTTAAGCCAGTACTAAATGTTGAATTGATAACGTTCAAAGACGCCATTCCGCCAGCCTAAACATAATCCATTAGGCTTGTAACTTCTTCTGTGTCTTTGGTTTCTTTTAGCAGCTCAGCTTCTGTTACGTCAAAGAAGGATAGTATTCTTACGGCTGCAGGCAGGACCTGGTTGGTTATATAGTAATCGACATCTAATTCATCGTATTTTGCAAAAACGTAAGGTTTCACTCGGCTGTATAAACGTCCTTTGCCCATCAAGATTACGTAACCTACTTTGTCGCCGCCGGTTAGTCGCCAGCCTTTTTCTTTGAGCATTTTTGATGCCTCAACATGCGGCGCTTTTATTGCGTAGTCTTCAGGCGGTTTTGTGAGGGTTTTCCAAATTATGAGGTCATGTAAGGGGACTTTTCGGTGTTTCAAGTCCGCAATCACAGAACGCACGTAATCAATTGCTTTCTTGGGTGACTGCCCTTTTAGAATTATTTCAAGAACGTGCTCCTGCACTTTTTTAGCTACTTCCGCCCAGTCACCGCGAATAACCTCTAAGCCCACGATGTCAAGGCTGCCGTCCTCCCTTAAGCCTGCATAGCGTTTTTTAGCTTCCGTAAAAAAAATACGCCTGTAGACCTCTCCGACTTCAACTTCTAATTTTAGCTCCCGTTTAATTTCTTCTACCAACTTTTGAACTTTGGTTTGGTCATAATTTAGGAATAAACTATCTGTATCGCCGTAAACAACTCGTAAACCTGCTTTCTCAGCCATCTCTGTAGCTGATAAAATGGCGTGCCTGCCCCATGCGGAAGCAGCTTCAGCGACAGGCTTAATATACCATTTTGCCCCAATCCAGCCAGCATAACCGTAAGCAGCATTCGTTATTATTTTGACTGCTTTTTGCCTTGCATCCAAAATTCGATATTCAACGGTCTTTTGGTTGAGGGTCTTCATCCGTTGACGAATTGTATCTCGTACGTTGATTAGGTATGTAAGGGCTTCTTTGTAGAACCCAGGGGGTGCTTTACAGAATTTATGTTTTACTTCGGGGGCTTCGTAGGCTCCGTCTGCTGGTTCTGGCTCGTCGGGTGCAATGTAGGTGTCTGGGGAGAGGTTGTATTTTATCATGATATTTGGGTACATTGATTTGAAGTCTAAAACTGAGATGTTCTCATGCAAACCAGGCTTTGGAGAAAGCACAAGTCCCCCAGCATAAGGTCTGTAGGGCTGCTCGATTCGTTTGGGGATTAGCTCGCCGATTTTTTGCGCCTGTTTGATTAGGAACCACTCCACGCGGAAGCCCACAGCAGCCGTCATCACGTGATCTAAAGGCAAGCTAGTCAAACTGGAAAGTTGCATGGCAAAATCCAAAAGCAACGCCGCGCTACCCTGAACTTTGCAGGCGCTGTCAAAACCGAACCGCTTTAACTCTTCACGTTTTTGTTTGTTATCCCAGTAATCCGCAAACTCAACATCCTCTACTATACTTTTACGCTCTGTCATGACACCTAAGTGGTCAGCAAGGTTCCAAAGCGTTTTCACTTTAACTTCGGGGAACACATCCATGAAGTCTGCCAAGTCAATGTTTACGGTACCGGTTGTGGAGACGTGCCCATAAATGCTGGTGTGAGGTTCCCGTTTGGCTCTGTCAAAGGCAAGTTTCAATTTTAACTTGTGGCTTCTGCCTCGAAGATAAGTCCAATCGACTAGTGTTGGCGCCGTAGCTTGCGATGATGTCTGGGTCAAACTGGCAAATGTAAGCGATGAATTCTTCAATTACTGTTTGGTCGTTTTTGTCATCGTTTACGATGAACTGCTTTGTTTCTCCGTTGCTAGCTGAGGTGGAAATAATTAGGACAGGATTGCGGTCCGGTTTAGGTGAGCCCTCGCGACTGTAACAAATCATTGAAAAACCCAGAATCCTCAAAGACGGCACCGCGACTTTGTCGAGTTGCTTGGGCGGAGTTTTAGCCGCATAAACCTTGGCAACTCTTACCCCTTCGGTGTTTTCTTGTTCTGCCACATCCGCCTCATGCCAACTGCAGGGTGTCACGTTGTTATCAATTAAGTATCTCATGGAGGCGCGAATGTCGTCTTCGAGGCAGTCTTTCACCCCTTCGATGCTTCGAAGTTGCTTGGCAAGTTTCCCTGTTTCGGTTGCGACTTTGCAGTAGACCTTTACTGCTTGCACGGTTTTGCCAAAAAAACGACGCTTGGTAACTTCTACCTTCACAATTGATTTGCCATAACAGTTCATGATTGAGTCAGCAACTTTCGACGAATCAACCCCTTCAGCCACCACAGCATAAAAATAAGCAATAAAATTGCGGTCAACAACGAGCACTCGATTGCCTGATGTATCGATTCCCCACAGCCATATCTCAAGTGTGCCTTTGTCCTCATCGATTTTAGGGTTAATGTCTAGTAGCCAAAAAGATACTTTCACAAGCAATCCCAATACATTATAGAAAAGAAAAGCCTTTAAACTTTAAGAGAAGGTTTTTGGTCATGCGGAAATCGCTGGGATTTTTTGGGCACACTTTGACCTTTTAAGGTTAAGCTGAAATAGGGTTACCCTTTTTTGTTTTTTGCTGTTTGCTTTATTTTTTTGGTTTTTGCTGGTTCATCCCAGTACTTGTCAAATTCTTCTGGGGGCATGATATTTAGGCTTCTTAGTTGTTGACTAAATGCATCCAGCGCGCATGGGTTGTTGAGGTACGCGCGGTAAATCTCCATAAGCAAATCAACAGCCATCGACAGCGAAATGGGTTTTTTAGCCATCAAAGATAGCTCCTCAGAAACTTTAACTAAATCCTCATGAACTCGCAGGGGCAAATCAACAGTCTTTGTCATACCAATCCCACTCTAATTACAAACTCTTAGCTATTTGTTGGGCATCCTTTTTAATTTTATCCAACTCACCATTCGTCGGTTTGCCTCGGATGTCGCCGAACCTACCCTGAGTGCCCATGTCTTCTCGTCCATGAAACTCGCGCGGAACATACCATTCTCCAAGTACGTGAAAGCCGAAATGTTCAAAGTACTGCCTCATGATTTTGCCCGCAGGTGTTGCCTCATCAATGCCCGTGTGCGGCCCTGAATAGGTGCAAAAAACCAAACATTTTTGCCCACAACTTTTGGAGCGCAAGGCTTAATCTTTCCTTGGTTACGATACTGGTTCAATTTAGCCTTCAGCAAATCAGCCATTGGTTTAGCGGGTTGCCACTCAATCGAGGGCGATCCCACACAAAGGCTTTAAAGAACAAGTTGTGAACGGCGGCGTTGACCAGAATAGTATTCATATTAACGGTGAAGATCCAGAGGACTTAGCTTGGGGCGTAAAAGAAACATTAAGGAATCCTGAGAAAGCCAAGAATTGGGGCGAAAATGGCCGGCGAAGAGTGCTTGAATACTTCACTTGACGAAAAGTTGCCGAGGAAACATTCCAAAATCTACGAGTCACTGCTGTAAACTTGAAAACTTAGAAAAAACCCGAAAGAATGGTTAGATCGAGAGCATTTCTGCTACTTTTAACAACCGCAAATCCAAACGCTTCCGATTATTTGCAGCCAAGCCAAGCTCAATGTTGGCGACTGCGCCCTTCTCCAACCCAACAGCCATATTGCCTTTTCCTTCGCAAATCAATTCAACCGCTCTCTCAGCAAACAAACTAGCCAACAACCTACTACGGGCAGTCGGGCTTCCGCCACGCTGTGCATAGCCAAGTATGGATAGCCTAACTTCGGATTCTGTTTGTTGCTGCATTTCCTGTGCCAATTTGCTTGAGTCACCGTGTCCTTCGGCGGCAACGATTATGCCTGCTCTTTTGCCTTTTTTGGAGTTATTATCCATAATGCTTACTATATCCGTTAAGCCAAGGGGTTTTTCTGGAATCAAAATTACTTCAGCGCCCACACACATTCCCACTTCCAGCGCCAAAAAGCCTCTTTTGCGACCCATAACCTCAACAATAAAAATCCGTTCGTGAGAAATCGCTGTGTCCCTGATTTTGTCGATAGTGCCCACAGCTGTGTTAACTGCTGTGTCAAAGCCGATTGTTTCATCCGTGCCGTAAACGTCGTTGTCGATGGTTGCTGGAATACCAAGCAATAAAGCGTCACTTTTCTTGCCCAGAGCCAACGCTCCCCGAAACGAACCGTCACCGCCAATGACTACTAAGGCATCTACATTGTTTTCTCGCAGGGTTTCTGCGCCTGTTTCAACGCCGCCAGGCTGCTCGAATGCAGGGCACCTCAAAGTATGAAGTATTGTGCCTCCAAGCTGGATTATGCCGCCGACGCTGCGCGGAGTTAACTTTTTGAAAGAATTAGATAGCAGTCCATCCCAGCCGCGTTCAAACCCAATTACTTGGAAACCCATCGAGTACCCAACACGCGTTACTGCGCGGATGGCTGCGTTCATGCCTGGTGCGTCTCCTCCCGAAGTAACAATGCCGATAGTCTTTGCCATTTTAACTGCGCCTCTTTTAGTTAGAATCACTATAACTAAAAGATTAAAACTTTTAGTACATAGAACGTTAAAGCAATTCCAAAACACATAAATTCCAATCTTTTGTCTTTATGGTCTTTGTCGGGAGGTAGCTCAGCCTGGCAGAGCTCTCGAGCCGGCTAACACGCTTAGCTGGTGGAGAAGCTGTAGAGGTCTACCCATGGTAGGCTTCATTCTAGCCTGTCTAGGCCACAGATACCGAGCTGTCGCAGGTTCAAATCCTGCTCTCCCGACCAACTAACTTCTTAAAAATTCTTCATCAATACTATTTCGCCTGGGCATACCAAATCTCACGGTAAAAGCTAAATACACGCCAACCAAACGCTCGCCATAAACCCACAAAACCTATCCGCCTAAAACTTGCTTTGCCCAATGTCGCCAAATCAGTGGTATTTTTTCTCTGGGTGGAAGCAAAAACCGCTTGTGTCCATCTCTTTTCAGGTATTCTGTACCTGCGTTTGTTAAAGCTAAGAGCAATTCCTCTGCGCCGATAAGAAGGGTGAACCGCAATCCAGAGAACACAGCCATATTTGCTTAGACCTACATTGAATTTGATGAGTTTAGCAAAACCCGAGATTGCGCCCTGAGTTACGGCTACGCGCACTTTTCCTTCTTCTGAATTTAGACTGTTGCTTGCAAAGTATCTGAAGAACCTTGGAAACCACAAGCCAATTATTACTTTTAGTTGTGCCCGATCATCCATTGTAGCTTGCATTATTGTTGGTTTAATGTTCACTTTGGGCTGCTCCCTTTGATAACTAAATGCTCAGTCCCTTTAATTCCTTAATTTATTTTGATCAATTACTGCCTTTCATATTCAAGAAAAATAATGCTACCAACGTGTTATTTAGTGCTTAGTTATCAAAGGTTTTTACGGGACTGACTATTAGTTGTCGAAAAGAAAAAAGTTGTCTTAGAGAAGACGTCTGGTTAAAGTGGCGGTGCTGAGGGCGGCAGTGTTGTTTCTTGAGGTTTTTTGTGTGTAATGATTAGGCTTGTAGATTTTACAATTTGGGGTATTCCTACGAGGTCTTCAAAGATGAGTAATCCGCGAGCAAGCAATGCAAATACGCCTGCGGGGCCAGCCGCAACTCCGAGAAGTCCAAGGATTCCGATGATTCCAAATTCTTGCACGCCAGCTCCAGCGGGGGTTATAGGGACAAATGCTAATGCTGTCACTAACGGGTGAATCAAAAAGTAAGCTATCCAAGGTATATGGATAATTCCTAACGCTAACCCAAGGAAGTACCATTCCAAGCCTTTCAGAAGCCAACATGCGAATGTTAAGATAATTATCTCCGGAATAGCTCTTCGGGTACTATGGGAGCTTTCTTTGTATTCTCCAAGTTTCCCCATCAAGCCGCCTGTAAACCTTTTAAGGTATCTGGAATTTGCGATGCGGTCAAAAACTGAAATGGCTCTCTGGGACCACGTGAAAAGCGCGAGCACAATAGCTCCTACAAGCATTAACGCTATACCTAATCCCGCGACTAGCAACCCCACATTTATCCCTGCAACTGTTTGGGGAAATAATTCATTCCACGTCGCTGTAGGTACATATGTGACTAAATAAATTACTGCGCCTACTCCACCGATTACTTTCACTAAAAACTCTATGGTTTGTATACCTAAAATACTTGAAAGACCTTTTGACGCAGGCACATTTTGGTCTCGTAGGTAAACTGGAGTTAGGATGTATCCTGAGCGTCCGGGGGTTACATCGCTGGTTAACATTCCTGCATATTGGGCAAGAAGTGTTTTTCCAAAAGACGTTTTTACTCCGTCTTTGCTTAGGACGCGTCTGAGCCTTACAGTAAAGAGGAGATTTATTCCAAAATACATTAGAAAAGCAAGAAGCAAGTACTCGCCTTTATGGTGAGTAATGCATCATACAGTGAACCTATTCCGACATACCAAAGCAAAGCGGCGAAAATAGCAACCATGAATACTACTTGAAGGAGAATTTTTAGGATTCTTTTTGCGGAACTTTGCGTCTTAAGTGCAGGAGACGATTGGGGAAATGTCATGGTGCTTAGGAATTGGTTTTGATGGTTAAATGGATTGTGGAAAACTTGCAACAAAAGGATTCTAAGGTGTCAATAGTTTGCTTGAGCACTTGTTTCGCTGCTTGGACCCCTCAAAATAGATGTAAATCAAACGATTACTTGATTAACCATTAACTAAAAAAAAACGCGAATGTAGCATTTCCTTTTTATGGTCTTACGCATTCAGCTTTAGGCCTGTACGGACGCTTTGTGGTTCTTTT
Source organism: Candidatus Bathyarchaeota archaeon (assembly GCA_963770935.1). GTDB lineage: Archaea > Thermoproteota > Bathyarchaeia > Bathyarchaeales > Bathycorpusculaceae > Bathycorpusculum. The sequence continues at coordinate 55,744 of CAVYRJ010000008.1, read as the reverse complement.
TCGTTTATGGTATTCGCATTCGCTGCTTCGGGTAAGCATCCAACCTTTATCCTGGTATACGCAACCACAGGGTAACGCTACTTCTTTGGGCGTATCAGTTGCTGCACTACTTTTTCCTTTGTTAGCCATCGTTAGCCACTAAAGATTTCTTATGCAAAATAAACGTATTAACTTAACCGTTTAGAAGCAAGAGAAAACAAAAGAAAATAGGGTAAATTTTGGCACATAATTTCTTACATCTTGGCGGCAACTGTTGAGATTTCAGCGATTTCTGCTCCGTAGTTATTGTTGAAGTCCATTCTTGTGTCGTAGCTTCCCAAACCTGGCATGGTTCTATAACGTTCTACCACGTTCTTAACGTCGGTTCTTGTAACAATGCTGCTTGTGGAAGTAACCAAGATCCTCAAAAATAAAGAAAACTGAACAACCAAAACCGCGACCCAATTCTAAATAACACATTTTTCAATTGCCAAAATGTGAAATTTCTTTTTTATATGAAAAAACTGGTCACAGCGATTCTTTTAGTTTCCCAGCATATATTCTTATGTTACAAATGGGACATTTTTGTCTCATTATGTAGCACAAATGTCGCAATATTTATTATGAAGATAGTGATAAGTAGAATATGCAGGTCAAGGAGCAAGCTTTAGATGCAATGCATTGAGGCATAGATGCGTGCTGATTCAAACAGCGAAATATTAGTGCGCGACTAAGACTTTGCCTCAGTGGGCTGAACATGCATAGTGTTGTGGCACCTTAGCTTTGAGTTGCAGGTTCAAAACGGCGCATAAAATCTGCAGCGGTCAAAGACATCGCTTAGGTGGGCTGTACGCAACAATAAGGCTCAGACTTGACCTGCAAAAAATTAAGTGGAAGAAAAAATAAAAGCGGAGAAACCGTTAAACTCCACTTTTTTTGGAAATATTCATGTGCGAACTTTTTACCAAAGATTAAATAGCCTTTTTTTAAAAAAACCACCCCAAAACAAATGCCCAAAAACCTATCACAGGCTTGTTATCACACGCATTCTAGAGACTTCAAAAGTTTTTTCTGAGATGCTATGTTTTAGGGGTTATTGTTATTTGGTAGAGGTTTGGCCAGTATTTGCCTGTGATGAAGAGTCTGTTGTTTTGTGAGTCATATGCAATTCCGTTTAAAACGTCATCTATGTTGTGCGATTGGTAGATTCCTGTTAAGTCAATCCAGCCTTTCACATTTCCATTTTGTGGGTTTATGATGGCGATTTTTTGTTGCAGCCAAATGTTGGCGTAAACGTCTCCGTTAACATATTCCAGTTCGTTGATGTTTGTTATAGACGTTGTTTCCGTCATGGACGATTACTTGCCCATTTTTCTGAAAGGTAATTGGGTCTAGGAAAGTCAGTTTTGAGGATCCATCACTCATGATTAATCGGTTGCCATCGTTAGTTAAGCCCCAACCCTCTGTGTCATAACTAAAATTACCCAGCAAACTAAATGTGGATTTGTCGTAGATGAAACCTATCTGGTTTTGCCATGTCAGCTGAACCAGTGAATCATTAACAACTGCTAAACCTTCACCAAAATATTCCTCAGACAAACTGACTTTCTGCAGCACGTTGCCGCTTTCAAGATCCACACGCCGAAGAGAACTCGTTAAGCCAGTGCTCTCGTACAAAACGCCGTTGTCAAACACTAAACCTTCAGTAAAGGCGCTGGGGTCATGGCGATAGGTTTTTACTATTTTGTAGGTGTAGATTGTGGGACCGTTTGATGTGGATGGGTCTAGTGTTGGAGCAGGCGATATCGTTGGCGTAGCCGAAGTTGGAGGAGGCGTTTGGGTCGGCGTTGGAGTTGGAGATGAACCGTTAAAAGGAGCTAAACTAGATAAAGAAAACGCTAAAGCGCCGACTACCAGCACTGCTAAAACAAAAACGGCCACTGCAACATACTGGTTTTTCATATTGAGACGTAAATACACATGCAAGTTTATATCCTAAACGCTAAAATCCCAAAAGTCATCCAAAGCGAAACCCTTAAGTGTAGAGAAAGCTAAGTTGTGTCTCAGATTACAAAATAGGTGAAATCAATTGGCTGTTGAAGGTTTTTTCGAAAACAAAAAGGAACCAGTAGAAGCAAAAGTCGGAGACTTAACCCCACAATCAAAAGCGGTTAACGTTACGGCCAAAGTAGTATCCAAAACAGAAATACGCGAAATTCCAATGGGCAGAGATGGATCTGCACACAAAGTCAGCGATGCACTCATCGGCGACGAAACTGGCGTTGTATACCTGACACTGTGGGACGACAACATTGAAAAAGTCAACGAAGCAGACACAGTGCGCATAGAAAATGGGTATGTTACACTCTTCAAAGGCAACATACGCCTAAACATTGGCAAATACGGTAAACTCGACCAAGCAAAAGAGCCACTCACAGTGGAAGTTAACACAGAAAACAACGTTTCAAGCAAGACATACGAGCAAGAACGCAGACCATTTAGAGGCGGAAGAGGAGGCGGACGCGGATTCGGCGGCGGAGGCGGAGGATACGGTGGCGGAAGAGATAGACGTGGCGGCGGAGGATACGGTGGTGGCGGTTACGGCGGCGGTCGAGACAGTAGAGGTGGAGATCGACGCGGTGGCGGCAGCGGCGGTTACAGACCAAGATACTAAGCGTTTCCAATGTGTTGAATTAGAATTTTTTCCTTTTTTTGATTTTTATATTTTTAGTATTTCACTTATTCTGTTAGATTACTAGGCGCTGAATATTTTAGCTCAATCCTGATAAGAAGGCACCGAAAGCTCTAAATGCTATCGTAACCGTGTTTTTCCAGAAAAGGGCCGGTAGATCAGTTCGGTATGATCGCCGCGTTCGCAACGCGGAAGTCGCGGGTTCAAATCCCTCTCGGTCCACCATTTTTAACGCTTCTTTTAGCAATTCACCATTATATTCGAACCAATTTCAGTCAAACAACCGCGAAATATTAGTGAATCCTCGAATGCTGGAAGAATTTGAGAAGTTTATGCATGCAAAAATGAAGTTGGAGGATCGCACAGCGATTGATACATTGGGACAAATTGTATGATATTAATCCCTGCACACAACACTGTCAGTTACGAAAACCGTATCTGCCCTCTAAAAACTTACTTAACTAAGCATCCAAAAATTATTCCCGCCACATAATGTCTCTTCTAAGGGGTTTCCGCGATTTTTTGTATTCCCCTGAATGCAAATTCTGCATCTTATTCCACTTTACCAGATGGTTTAAATGAATATTTCAAATGCTGTTAGTTGTTTCAATTAAGTTAGCGATCATTATGATAAGAAAAACACATGAAATATCGTTTGCGACAGAAAATATTCAAGCTGTAAGCGTTTAATAATGAATTGATGAGGAGCAAATCTTGAACTAGCAGTTTGAAGAGATAATTTTTGGCATCGGACACTTTAGGTTAATTGGGGCTTTCAATTTGAAGCTTTGATCGCGCCAAGGGTTAAGGAGGTTCCTTGTATCCGGGTTTTGCTATCGGTTGTTTCAGCCACCATGTTTTTGCATATTAAGTTGAGTGAACTTTCGGTAAAACTTAAAACACTTTTTCCCTCGGAAGTAAGGTTATACATTTTTCTAGGTCTTTCCGTATTCATATTCCATGCGCTCTTTACATAGCCCTTTTTCTCTAATAGCCCTAACAGTGGATAGATTGTGCTAGGTCCGAAGTAGACGCCAAAGCCTTTGCGAATTTTAGTGATGAGCTGGTATCCATGCATGGATTCTTGGCCTAAATATTCAAGGATAATCATATCTAAGAGTCCTTTTGTGAGTTTTGTTTGGACCTCTTTTTGATAGTTTATGTGCATTTTTGTTTTTCTCCTGTTGTTGTGTTGTACAGTTATACAATATGTCTTATTAAGACACATTTCTTTTGTCTTCAATAAGTCCACTCTGCAAGATAAACCCTATTACATAATGCAAGCATATCCAAACTGATTTCACGCACAATTGCCGAACACAAAAACACATCAATACGTAAAATACTTTTTAAAAATGCCGATTTCGACCACACAACTAAAAATAAAAGAACTGTACAACGCAACAACAGAAAAATGTAATTTATGGATTCAAATCATCAGAAAATACGTTGATTTTATCCTCCAAAATAATATTGAAATTGTGCTCTACAATTTTTCCGCCTAGAAGAACATAATTTAGTTGCCATTTGATTGGGAAATCGAAAATAAACGTCCTTTTTTGGATGAAAGCTTTAGGATATCTTCATTTGAATGTTCTTTTTCTTTTAGAGTGGCCACAAGTAAAATTTATATATCAAGAGTTAAGTATTAAGAATATGGTTACGTCAATATGACAAAGCCATTGCACAGAAAAAAACGAAGTAAAGCAATCAGAATTCTATTTGCGCCAATAATCGCCATAGTTTTCTTAGTCGGCTGGAGTTTCTATTGGATAGGTCAATCAGGGAATAAGAAACAAAAAATGGGCAAAGCTGCTTTAAAACCGGAAAATGTGCATTTAATGGCTATTCCTCTGCAAGAAGAACAAGCAATAACAAACTGATAAAATTTTAAGGCTTCAGACTGCAAAAAAAGAAAAGTTCACGTTTCTTAAGACATCTCTACTTAAGGACCCTCATCTCTCTTTAACTCCCATCCATACACATTTATCAACCATTACTCTTTTACAATTGGCAAAAAGGCACAATTGAGGGGAAATCATAACAAGAACGAACTATCAGTCAACCTTCAATTCCACTGTAACGGAATTTCTTTAAACTTGGTACAGATTAGAAATTCATACATCTTATATTAAATGAAATCCACCTTGATGATAATGAATCAGTTTGCTTTACTCTCCCTTCCTGCAGCAATTGTCTGTCTACTCCTAGGTCATATGGTTTATTCTCTTAACAGGAAAGCAACTGTTAATAGACTTTTTTTCTTGACAAGCCTCGCTGCTTTTACCTACTCATTTTCAACTGTAATGATGTGGATGTCAATTGATTTTGAAATAGCGAACTTTTGGCACAAAGTGGGAACTATTTGGCCTTTTTTTACCGTTTTAGTGCTAAATTTTGCCTTAGTATTTAGCAACAACAAATGGATAAAGAACAAACTCAGCTATTTAGTACTCTATTTGCCCGCTGTAGCATTCTGGCTCGTTGACTTATTAACTTACCAAATAAACGCTGCACCGATAATGAAATATTGGGGATATAATGATGTTGCATCGGGAACATGGATCTACTACATATCAACTATTTGGACAGCTGTAATACCTGTTATAGCATTTATTTTTTGTTTTAGAGACTATCGCGCAGCAAAAGACCAAGTTCATCGGCTACAAAGAAAATATGTAACAATAGGTTTTGGTATACCAATCGCAACCTTTGTTGCAACAAACATGTTAACCAGAGCTCTTGGGATTGATTTTCCTAATCTTGGTGTGTTCTCTATTTTATTTTTCAGTGTTTTTGTGGGGTATGCAGTCATGAAATATGAACTTTTTACTCTTGACGCGTCAATGGCCGCAGAAAACATAATTTCCACAATCCCTGACTCACTTATTCTCGCAGATTTAGACTCCAATATAATCAGAGTCAACGAACGTTTGATAGATTTTCTTGGTTACCGACAAGGTGAACTTATTGGAGAGCCAATGACAAAGTTGTTTGATGAAAGTAACAAAACTAATTGTAACCGCATTCTAACGGAGCTTTCTGATAAGAAGTTAATTAGAAATCAAGAACTGGTATTAGTAACAAAGCAGGGAGAGAAAAAACACGTTCTTTTCTCTGGGTCCATTGTTAAGAGTAAAAAGGGCAGTTCCGTTGGAATAACCTGCATTCTTCACGATATTACTGAGCGTCTACAAATGGAAGAAAGACTTCTAAAGTCTGAGAAGCTCGCATCGATTGGCGAACTCGCTAGACAAGTTGGACATGACCTGCGCAATCCATTAGCCGGCATAAAAAATGGCATTTATATGATCAAAAAGAAAAATGATCAAATGCCAGCTGATGATAGAATTAAGATTTGCGAGTGGATTGAATATGCAATCGAGGATTCTAACAGAATTATCACCAGTCTAGTTGACTATTCGAGTGATCTTCAATTGCAAATGGAACAATGCACTCCTAAATCTCTAACAAATAACGCGTTATTAAAAGTAAAAGTTCCCATACGCATTAATGTAATCAATCTGTCAACCGACGAGATAAAGATGTTTGTAGATGCACAAAAAATACAGAATGCTTTTGCTAGCATTATTCAAAACGCTATTGAAGTAATCTCCGAAAATGGTCAAATACAAATAACAAGCGGACTAAGAGATACAACTGTTGAGATAACTTTTACCGATTCCGGACCTGGAATACCAGAAACTATTTTGCCTAAGCTCTTCAGTCCTTTGGTAACGACTAAAGCAAAAGGAATGGGTATGAGTCTAGCGATTTGTAAACGGGTTGTGGAAGCTCACGGCGGAAAAGTTACTGTCGAAAACGCAGTTGGTAAAGGTGCAAAATTCACTTTTGCATTACCAGTTGAGCTATTAAAAACGCGCCCGCCTTTAGGTTAAAAGCTAGTTTTCACAAGTTGGTCGCTTAATTTTCGTGTCTAAATCAGCCTTTGAAACTCCCCTTTTGATATGTGCTTATTTGTTAGTGCCTTAGTTGCTTCGTGTTTTGTGAGAATGACTTTTAATAAATCTATAGTAGTAAATATTAATACTTATATAACACGATACACACAGGTAGTTCTGAAGTTACATACAATTAACCAACAACCTTAGACCTCCTGGGGATAGTTAATCGAAATGGTGAAAGAAATCACTATTGGAAAAATGAAAAAAGCTTACCTTACTGAAGAAGATCTTGTTGAAACAGAAGAATATTTTCAACAAGCCCTTATAATAAGCACCCAAAAAAACGAAATCTTCAACGAACATAACTTTTCAAATAGCTATAGCTCAACTTCCATTTCCATTACACCCACAAATACTTATGATTCGGATAAGAAATTTGATCAATATCTTTTGGAAGCCATAGATGAAACTTTTTCTTCCTTAGGCGAAGTTGTTAAAAACGCTGTTTTTGAACATTTACAAAACGATTTTCAAATAAAAAGAGTGGATATTCCCATAGAGATCTGTGAGTTCTCCAAGGTAATTCATAAGGTCTTTGGATTAGGAGCAGGTAGATTAGAGCTTAAAATAATGAATAGCTTAAATTCTAAGCTTCAAGTCGACGTTAAATTAACTGAATACCAATGGCCACTGTCCAAGTGGATAGTTAACGAAGTTTCACTTACGGATTATGTTCAAAATTTGCGAAATAGTTACGCAGAGACTGTCAGAAAGAGGACTTACTAGTTTTCCTCTCAATCATTTTCTGAGGTAAAGAATTGTATAATCATTATTTGGGCAAAATCTTTGAGTATGAATTTAGAATTCATAATGCTTATGTTTCGTTTTACTGCTCCAATAAATATTAAGAGCGTGAATGAATATCACACAAGAATCTAGTTCCGTCGCCGTCTTAAGCATAGTCGATGTAGTGAAAAATGAAGAGAATTTTCAAACGATAGCTAACTCTCTAAAGGATGCAATAATTTTAGTGGATGATATCGGTAAAATTACATTTTGGAATTCTGCCGCTGAGAAAATATTTGGGTACTCAAGTGCTGAAGCTTTGGGAAGAAGTGTACACGAACTTCTTGTCCCTAAAACTTTGTGTCTTGAAGGCAAAGAACGAATTAAGTCGAGTATGGATATTTTTGCTGACACAGGTATGGGTTATTTTACTGTAGGTAATGTTGAGTTGGTTGGAAATCGGAAAGATGGTTCTGAAATCTCAATTGAACTTTCAATTTCGCCCCTAAAAAAGTCAGGAAAATGGAGCGCTGTTGGAGTAGTTAAAGACATTACGCGCAGAAAGCAAGCCGAAGAAAAGTCAAGAGAAGCGGAGCAGCGTTATCATGCATTGTTTAATCAAGCTCCTGTCGGAGTTTTAGTCGTAGACCCCAAGACCACCGGCTTTATTGAATTTAATGATCTTGCTCATACTCAACTTGGATATTCCAGAGATGAATTCGAAAAACTTGCCTTAGTAGATATAGAGGTCAATAAGCCAGGCAAAATTAGGAAAAACGTTAATGAGCTATTAAAAGCTGGGGACGGAGAGTTTGAAACAGAGCATCAAACTAAGACTTGCGAAACAAAGAATATTCTAGTAACAACTAAGAGCATTAAATTAAAAGGTAAAAAATATCTCCAATGTATCTTTCGTGACATAACCGAAATTAGACGAGTCCAAAGGAGCTTGAGTGAGAGCGAAGCAAAGTATCGGCAATTGGTTGAGCTTGCTCACGAAGGTGTTTGGGTTCTTTCAAAAGAGTATGAAACTGTTTTTGTTAATCGCAGAATGACAGATATTTTAGGCTACAGCCGCAGTGAAATGTTGGGAAAGAAGCTTTTTGATTTCATGGATAGCAGGGAAGGTCCTTTAGCGAAGGATTTCTTGGGGAAATTTACTTGTGGGGTTAGTGGAAATTTTGAGTACGAGTTTGCCAGAAAAGATGGGTCTCATATTTACACTAGTATCGCTGCATCCCAAATAACTGATGATGAAGGAGACTGCATAGGCACTCTTGCGCTCGTAGCTGATATAACGTCACGGAAAGACATGGAAAAAAAATTAGAGAAGTATTCAAAGACTCTTGAAGAAGTTGTTCATCAAAAGACCAAGGAACTAGAGAAAGCACAGGCTCAACTAATAAAATCTGAGCGGTTAGCGGCAATCGGAGAGTTATCGGGAATGATTGGTCACGACTTGCGAAATCCCTTAACCGGCATTAAGAATGCGGTTTACTTCTTGAAAAGAAAGAATGTTTGTTCTACTCCCCAAGAACAAGAAATGATTGAGATAATTGGTCGCTGTGTCGAATATTCAAATAAAATAATCAATGATCTGCTTGATTTCTCCAGAGAAATTCGACTAGATCTCAAAGAAGTTTCATTACAAAAAATGATAGTTGAAAGCCTGACAATGGCTAACGTTCCAAATACGATTATTGTTATAAGCGATCAAATTTGTGAGGTCACTTTTTTAGCTGATGTAAACAAATTAACACGTATTTTTGTTAATTTAATCAAGAACGCAATTGATGCAATGCCCAGTGGAGGCACATTAACAATTAGCAGCGGACAAGAAGATGGGAAATTAAGAATAGGTTTCTCTGATACAGGTATTGGAATTTCAGACGATGTTTTACCCAAGTTATTTGCTCCATTGTTTACAACTAAAGCGCAAGGAATGGGTTTTGGATTGGCAATCTGTAAGCGTATTGTTGAAGCACATGGAGGAACGATAAGCGTTAAGACTGCCATGGGAAAAGGGACTACTTTTACGATGACTATCCCGTTAGAACCTACCCTTCAATGCGGAGGTGAATAGAGTATGATACAAAAATACAGAATATTAATTGTGGATGATGATGTAACAATACGAAGCACCATGGAGGCAATACTTGTGGATGAAGGATACAGTGTAGATAGTGCAGCCAATGGAAAAGAAGCGATCAAAAAGACACATGAGCAGATTTACAATTTAGCGTTACTTGACATACGATTGCCTGACATGGAAGGTGTAGAACTTCTAAAATTAATGAAAGATAGTGTTCCAAGAATGCGAAAAATAATGGTGACTGGATTCCCATCTCTACAGAACGCAGTTGAAGCAGTAAATAGAAATGCAGATGCTTACTTGATTAAACCCGTTGACATTGATCAATTACTAACAACCGTTAGAGAACAGCTTAAAAAACAAGAAGAAGACAAAAAATTCAATGAACAAAAAGTCGCTGAATTCATCGAAACCAGAGTTAAGGAAATTTCTGTCAACTAAAATTTAAATATCATTCTTTCTTTATTCTTTCAATTTTTTTTGAAGAATGTTGCTTAAGAAAATATCCATCGCCATAGTCTTGAATAATATCGATTAAAATAAATATTTTGAATATTTTAGTTTTATGCATCAATTCAAGGCTATCAAATATTTCATTTACTGAAGAATATCACATGAAGGAAAAAGCACTAGTTTTACAATTAATCAGAACGAAGAAACCTCAATTCAACTGGCAACAAGTGATGATGTTCTAATCTACCTGAAATCTAACTAAAAAAACCAATAAAATCAAGGATAAACTTACAAACGAAAACCTCGCAGACAAATTTGATAATTTTTTAATAGAGCCCATTGATGAAGTGTTTTCTTTACCATGTGCTCCAGTGAGAATGAGACCTACCTTCGATTAAAAGTTAATTTTAAGATGGAAAAGAAAGATATTCCTAAAAGGGTCGAAGAATTCTTGTATATTTTGCCGAAGTTTTCCAATTTAGAGGCAAGATGGCTTGAAGTAAAATTCTTGAAGAACCATATTTGGAAATACCAGTTGGTCCCAAATGTTTTAACGAAGAATGGGCAGTTTCAATTTAGATAAAAATACATATGCCTTTCATAAAGCCGATTAATACAAATGAAGAAATTTTTAAACATCGAATAAGAGCATGGTTATGACATTTAATTTGTATTTTTGCCTCAAGATTAGATCTTTGATTTTCTTTCCAGTGATGAGAACTGAGGTTTATTTGGCTCTTTAGGAGGTTATCTTTTTTTTATTCCTTTAAATTTGTCTAGAAATGATTTCCTTTGCGTTTTTTCCTCTTCTGTTTGACCGTATGACGTTTTGGTTGGTTTTTTTGCTTCTAAACTTTTTTCAATTTCGCTTTTAATTCTTGTCATTGCTTCCTGTTCTTCTAATGAGCCCTCAATCAAAACAATGTTATGACCTTGTGCAATCTTCTTTGCTGTTTCATTTAGCTGGGGAACGGCAACAAAAATTGGAACATCGACTTTAACTTCAGAGGTTTTGTAGAGATATAAAATCAGTGGTGATGTTGAGACCTCGCTCTCACTCACTGCATGATCTAATGCAATAACCTTTTCTTGTCCATCTATAAGTTTCTTGGCAATTAGACTGAAATGATGTTGCATACCGCTTTTTTGCCCGATTACTATTCCAGGAATATCAATGCTGAATCCCAGGTTGGTTAAGAGTTGTTGAATGTTTTCTAGGCTTGTTACATTTTGCCTAATTTCTTTTCGTCGTTGCAGATTTAATGAGAATTTCGGAATATCGACTGCTGTGGCTTCTTTTATCGTGAAGTTTTTTCTACAGCTTCGGCAGATAATGTCTGATTCAGGATTTTCGAATCGTTCCGAGCATTCTTGGCATACATACCAGCGCCCCATGTTTCGATATTGCCCTTCTTCGAGGGGTTCGCCACATTTCGGACATCGATTGTCTACGTATTTGTCTTTTTGATCGATGTATCCGCAAGGAATGTGTTCGGTTAAATTAGTTTTTGCAACGTTGTGACTTTTGCATTTTGGGCATCGATTATGCAGAGTTATGGTTGTCGATTCGCAATTTGGGCATGCTGAAACTGAATCAAAGAAGTTCTTTTTCAATATATCAAGGCGTGCAAGATTCTCCAATATATCTTTTTCAATTACTTTGGCTTTAGGATCACTCAAAGTTTTATTAGTTGCCTGATATACGAATCCCGTTCCTGAGACATATTTTGGAATAATCTCCTCGTTATCACAGCATTCAAGAATCTCTCTTAATAAATCGCGTGTATTTGGCTCAATATAGGCTTCGCGCCTTTCGAGTTCTATTTTATCTTCAGCATCTAAAGCCTTTATAGGTTCTTTGTTTTTGCTTGAGAAAATTTTTCCCAACGGCTGCTTTTGTCCTTCAGTAGCCTGCATTGTATCCGTATTTTGCTGTGAGATTTTTTTCATTTCATCGACCTAACTTTTTATTTCCATCAGTTATTATCTTGACATCCTTATATTATTTGGTTTAATGCAGGAACAAATAGAACGCTATGCCTGAAGCAACAGCTAGAAACGTGACGTGTTTCAAACCATCGATGAAGCTTTCCTCATTAATTTTTCCTGCAATAAGTCCACCGAAAATTGCTTCTATTAATGATGCATGTAAGAATAATCGTCTTGATTCACCTTGAGATAGGATCGGTTTGATGAATGATACTCCATCTGTAGTTTGACTCAATGGTGTAAACATCATGTTTGAAATTACTATAATGATGAATAGGAACATAAAAACAGAGAAGTAGAAAATTGCGACGTATGGGAGTGTCTGTTGTCTTCTTTTTTGAGTCCAGTCATTTATGTTTTCAAGGTATTTAGCAGTTAAATCAAAGATATTTGATAATTCTCCACCGTGTTTTCCTGCTTCATTTATCAAGACTGTTGCTTTTCTGATTAGAGGCAAGTCTATTCTTTCCGCAAGTTCATCTAGTGCCTCGTTAAAGTTCATGCCCCAACTCATGTGTGCAACTAACACTTTTAGTTCATGAGTAAGTGGACCGTACATTCGGTTGGAGGCATGTTCCAAAGCCACATGTAATGGTATACCGGTTCTCGATGCAGTTGCTAAGTCTCTCAAAAATTCAGGGGTTGCCTTTTCGATTTTCATTCGCCATCTACTGTGAAAAATATTTGCGATACCTGGTGGTGCAACACCGATTGCGAGAGCGATTATAACCATGTAGTCTAAGGTAGGGGATGTAAGATAGAACATTGCTGCAATAATGAAGAAGATTATGCCAACTATGCCTGAAATGATTGTAATGTGCTTTATCGTTTTTTTGGTTATTTTCATTTAGATCTCACTTTTCGAATGTTGAAATTATAACCATCATTACTGCGCCCATTATTGGGATTCCAAGGTAGGTCAACAGATAAAGGATTAGTGACATGCTAAAGCCTGCAATTGTGCCACTCCCTATCATGCCCAAAGTGACAAAAAGCACCACGAACAGCAACGGAGCTGCCACGAGCATCATTATGTAGATTTCTGCCATTGCTGCAAGCGATTCCAGCATCAAGTCCAGTTTGCCTACTCGGTCTTTCGTCACTTTTTCTGTAGTAATTTTTAGGTACTCGGTGGGATTTCCTCCTGTTCTAACAGTGGCTACGTATCCTTGCAGGATTTCACCAAGTTGATCGTTAGGAGTAAGTTTTGCGTTATCAAGAATTGAGCTCATAAGGTCATTACCAAAGACTTCTATGTCTCTCATTATATTACTAAATTCTAAGCGAACTTCTTTTAATGTATCAATTTTAGCCATTGACTCAAAAATAACGCTTGGCGGAACGTTTGAACTTGAGAGAAGGGTTAGAAAATTTGTGATATAGGGCAAATTCTTGTCTATTGGACCTTTTCTATTTCCTGCTTTTAGGCTTGGATAAAGATACATAACCATTAAGGTGATTAGTGCAACTGATACGGCAATTACTAAAGTGAATGAGAAATTCATTACTGAAAGGATCTGAATCCCGATTAGAAATGGGAAGACAATAAAAGAGACGGGGATTGAAACTACAAAAGCAATCATTGAAGCTAATACCATGAAGGCAATGTACGGCTTGAATGCAATCAGTACACCACCTTTCTTCAATTGTACATGGATTTCTTGGAAATGAGGATAAACTTTTTCCAACTTTTTGTTCAGTAGTTCATACGCAATAGCCCAGGGTTGAAATTTCATTTTTTTAACTCACTTTTGCTTTTCTATAGATCTGTTGTGGGTCAGAGAAGTAGTCTAGGACTAGTTTTGAGACTTGCTCGTATGAGCGCAAGTGCTTCTTAACCATGTATTCAAGGATTGTTTGTCTCATTTCGAGTTCTTGGTCAATCTCTTCAATAGAGTACCCCCATTGAGCTGCAATCCTATCTAGCAGCGGGCTTCTAGCTACTTTTACATAGGTATCTTTTTCCGTATTCCACGTGAATATCTCTTGAACTTTAAAATCGGTTTTCTCTTTATCCCAACCGACCATTTCCGAAACGCTAATCGTCCGTCTCAAGGATACGTTGTTTACTACAAGCCGTCGGACTATTGAGATGGCATTTAAATTTTCTACTTGTGTCTGGGGAATGTTCATGGGTTTTGTTGTTAGTCTGTGCAGGACACCTTGCACGTGTTCCGCATGTATAGTTGTAAGTCCCAAGTGGCCAGTTGACATAGCCTGGAACAGTGCGTAGGCTTCTTCACCTCTGATTTCACCCACTATAATAAAGTCTGGTCTTTGTCTCAGTGCTGCTCTTAGAAGATCAAACATACTGATACTGCCGATTCCAGCTTCTCCAACGGCACCTGCACCTGTGCCTAAGCCTTGCCTTGTCACCATCATTTCCCAGTTTTGGTGAGGTAAACGAATTTCTTGTGTATCCTCAATGCTCACTATTTTTAAAGTTGGTCTAATGAATAGGCTGATTGCGTTAAGCATTGAAGTTTTTCCTCCACCAATGTCGCCTCCGATCATAACTGAATGCCGATTTTCTATTAAGAACCAATAGTAAGCTGCAATTTCAGGTGATAGAGCCTTATATATAATTAAATCAGTGATTGTGAGCGGGGTTTTCTTGAATTTTCTGATGGTGAAGGTACTGCCTTTAGGTGTTACCTCTGTTCCATATGTCACTTGCGCTCGGCTACCATCATTCAATGTTCCGTCAAGAATTGGTTGCGCAATGGAAATATGTCGTCCGCAGAGATATGCAAGTTTAAAAACAAAGTTTTCCAGTTCTTCGTGAGTTTCAAATTTTACGTTTGAGGGTATTGATTCATATTTGCGATGCCAAACAAACACTGGCGAATTAGTACCATCGCATGAAACGTCTTCAATGTTTTCGTCTCGCATTATTCCATCTATTTTTCCGAAGCCTAAGAAGTCTCGGGCGATATAATACTGGTATTTACCCAGAGTATTGGCATCAATATTTACGCGATATTTTATTGCTGTATCCAAAATTTTATATTTCAGAAATTCTTGTGCTTCTTCACCATTTTTAAAACTTTTTGTATTAATTGAAAGCTCGTCCCAGAGGATATTTTTTAGCTCACCTAACAACTTAGCGTCTAACTGTGTTAAAGTTGGCTCAAGAAGAGAATATTTTATATCATTTTTTTCGTCTTCAACAATTGCTGCATATGAAAAAGGTAGCAACAGAGGATAATGCTCTTTGAATGTTTCTGGAACTTCTGATCCTTTAGCAATATCTATGTGAGATTCCACAGCCGGACCAGGTATAGTCTCGTCTATAACTAAAGAATTTTCTATTAGTGACTGCGAAGTCCTGGTTTTTTTTTGGCGTTTCCAAATCTTCAAGCTGGCGACCACACGATTAATTTCTAAGGAATCCATATAAACCATGCAACTTTATTCCTTATGATCAGCAGGTACAGTTTTGATCTGATGTCGTTTTCTGGGAAGATTACTGACCGCTGTTCAAATTGCCGTCTCTTATAGTCGAATGATGCCCAAATGTGACTGATTGTTTGTAATATTTTATACAAAAACCTACTATATCCAACCATGTTTGTCCAGCACCCCTGCAAGAGGAAAGTGCATCAGTTACTGGTTTTTATTATTGATTCAACTTTCTGTTGTCTCTTGAAGTTTCGTAACCTTACCCGATTTCTCAAGCGGATAGTCAACTCTATATTCTAAGGCAATGTTTGAATAGCAACGTAGGTAATTGTCTGTCCGAATGTAAATTGCGAGCCTTGATATCTCCAGAATAAGACGAGGAATGCCCAGCAGAGGTTCTCAGAGTTGTCACCATTATCGCCATCACCTTGGAGAGGTTGATACTCGTTCTCAGGGTTCAAAAATGAGTTGCCGCCCACGGTTTCAGATCCAAACTTCAGAGTGGTAATCTCTCCAGCGGGAAGGACCTGCATATAATCCGGGTTGTATCGCGACAAACTCGAGTAGGTGCTTGAAGGACCAACGATATGGAAGTAGCGTTCGTACTCCGTTGTTCCTGGATCGCCATCACCCAATAGCTCCCTGACTTCCACTAAAAAAAATGACTGCCGACTAATTTCAATATTCTGTTCCGCGGCATTCTCGATTTCTATATCAAAACAGATACGCTGATTATCATTATCTAACTGGAATGCAGGTTGAGGAACAGAGACGTCAGGTATACTCCCTGCAGGATTGCTAGGTGAAGGCGGATAATTATCGGCTGTGAACTGAAATGATTCATTACTAAATCTCAAAACAAACGGTCCGACGTAAAATTCACCCCCCGTGCCCGATTCAATTATAGGAATATTAGAGCCGGTATCTCCGAGCGTAAAGTGGTTGCCTCTTGCTGTTACGAACCAAAATCTGATTTGGTCTCTGGCAGGGTCAGCTATTTGAACATTAACCGTTCCACTATAAAATCTTGTTCGACCTTGCTGGAGTACACCATCCGTGCTTGAAACTTGCAGAGATCCTGTGTTATTATTTGATAGGTCTTGAACCCATAGACGGATAACTTGAACTGGTAGATTTCCAGTGTTAGTGAGGTTACATTTAACGGTTACACTATTAGTGTTGATGATGTTGCCTTGGTCGCTGATTGTCAACTTTTCATTTGCTTTGTCATTGTCCATTTGCCTAGTCTGCATTACAGTACGTTCGAGACCCGTGTTTTGATTGAGAATCGTCATAAAACTCGCAAAAACAACCATAGTTATAAGTAGGAAAAAAACCATTCCGAAGACTGTGGCGATGCCCTTCCTGTTTCTTCGAAAATTATGGCGTAAATTCATGGTCAAAATAGCTTCCGCTTTGAGTTATTAAATGAATAGTGTAAATTGAACCAGAGATGAGAGAGGGACCAGCCAACGTAACAGTAAAGTATGCTTCCTTTCCGACGTTTAGAGCGTTTCCTGTAATTGGTGTTGGTGTGGGAATATTTCCATCGATAGGATTCAATGCAGAAATCGCACTGCCCGAATATGCTCCTACAATGTTCTGACTTGAATCATAAATGAATACTACGTTGATTTTCAAGTTATTCGCGCTTCCAGAATTAAGAATGTAAATCTTTAGTGTTGCAGGAAAAGATTGTGTATAAATAACATTTTCAAAGCTTATGCGCTCAGCTATGGATTGCTGACTATTGGATAAACTGCTAACATAATCGTTTGTAGTAGTCGTAGTAATGTTACTTGCATAGTAGTAAGCGGTTGAACCAAAAACAATAATGATTGATGATAACAATACAGTGGCAAATATTGGACTAAGTGCGCGCTTATCACGTGACCAAATACCAGGTTTTCCCATTTACCGTATCCAACCGTTTAGCTTAGCAGCTATCGCTTTATTGTTTAAGGGAGAATCTTTGGCACTAACATTCATTTTTATCTTTCCAACATTCAAGTATTCCCTTCGCGTTGTTTATTTATAAACTAGGTATTTTGAATTCAATAATCAATCTTGTCGTTTAACGTAAGATACCTCAAGCTATCACTGCAAACCTGTTGAATGGTAATCTGTTACTATTTCTTATCTTTTAGGAAATGGTGTTTCTTGCTTTGGTTCTTTCTTACATAAATGTTGTTAGTTATTTTCGTTTACTTTTAATGTCATAATTGAAATTAGCATTGTCCTAATTTAGATGAGTTAATTCTTGCAGCTAAGAAATCGCGGCTTTAACTATATTTTACGGTAGATTTTCAATAATTCATTGTTTATTACCATGCAGAATCAAAAATGCTCACAGGAAAAGTGGAAATGCATTAACACATCTAAAGTCGACATGCCTAAAATTAATTATTCCAGAGAATATGAATAATTTAAGAACAATGAATGTTCTTCCAGATATTAAATAATGAAAATGAAAAATAATTAGAGGAAAAATCGCTCAAAATTTAAGCGACGAAACTAGGTGACACGAAACTACCACCTTTTGTACTTGTCAACGTAATCGTATATGAGTGTCCTGCTACTAATGTTCCTGTGATAGTAATGGGTGTTAATGCTCCAGTAGTTGGTAATGCTGTAGTTGTAAGAACTCCTGGTACAGTTGTACCGGTTGCATCATTGAAAATCGCGCCATTTATGCTGATAGCATTTCCTCCAGACATGTATTGGGCGTAAACGACTAGCGCCTGTTGCAGTGCGTGATGCAGCTTGCACTGCAGCTCGTTCTTGTGCTACTGGTCCACCTCCGGTCATAGTTGCTAATGTTCCACTAGTGAACATGTAAACGACTACTCCAGCAATAACTGCAATTGCAATGAGGATTAAAGTTGCGAAAATTGGCGAGATTGCTTTTCTGTTTCTTAATAAGCGTATGTAATTCATTTTTTCTTTCCACCTCCTTCGAAATTTTCCATTTGACATTTTATTTCAGAAGTTAGCTAATAAACACTGTTAACTACCGATAAATAGTCTAAATCTATGTTCTATTTTACAAAGTAAGCCTTTATTGAAGAAAATATTTCTAAAGGTTGATGCGTTTTAACATTGATGGAGTAGAGCAATAAAAGCTCCATTTAACAAAAAAGGTAGAAACTTCGGCTCATTTCTTCCGCAAATTTATGCATACCCAATATTTTCAAAAATATATTTCAGGTAATAATATTTTACTATTTTTTATTATTTTTGCTAAACAAAACATAAAAAATCTCTAAAAATCATGAATTCTCAGTTCTCAAGTGTTATTAAGCAAATAATCACACTGTAACAATCGCTAAAATCATCAATCTTAACTCAGGTCGACAATTGAGGAGAAAAATTAGTGTGAAGTGTAGCAAATGCGAAGGCGCAATCGTTTATCCCGAAGGCTTACAGGGGGAAAAAATATGCGGCAAATGTGGACTAGTTATAGAGAGTACACCTTCGCTCAACACCTTCACACAATGGGCGCCTGAATGGTTTTCAAACTGGAATGAACAAGACTCTGAAACACTCAAAGAATGGTTAACTATCCTAAGAGCAGTTTCTTGCCAGCTAAACATACCAAATTTTCCCTACAGAGAAGAAGCTGCACGAACAATAAGAAAACAAAATTATTGTTTGGCCAAATCACAGAAACTGTCAAAAAACAAAAGGGCCACTGTGGCGGCATTAATGCACATAGTTCTCAAGGAATATGACAAGGTAAGATCGATAAAAGAAATATCAAAAGAGCTAAGCCTTGATAGTAAATTGGTTTTGAAGCAAGCTTGGATATTAAACAAGACATTAAACCAAGGAGAAAATCAAGTAAAAATTCAACGCAAAACATCCATAGACTATTTGCGTGAAAAAGGCGGAAGAATATCACTAAGCAGAGAAATATTCTCCGATGCAGAAAAAACCTTATTGTACATTAAGGGATCAGGAGGAAATCCGATAGGGGTTGCAGCGGGCGTCCTTTATTTTGCCTGTAAGAAGAAAACGAAGATTTCTAAGGAAGATATCAGCAAAATATTTGGTATTTCAGAGAGAACGGTTTATGCTAACGAAGTAAGAATTAGAAGATTAATTACAGCTAAAGAAAGTCCAAAATCAACTCCAATGATACTTTGCGTATAAAATATCTATAAGTCAATATTTCTTATTTTTTAAACGAGCAGCAAAGTTCCTATATAAAAAACATCGTGAATACAGCAATACCTGCAAGTGAGCTTCTTGATTTTTAATTGTGACAATTGACTTCCTAACTCAGTATATAAGCAGACTCCCTCAAGTAAATCACGGATGCTATGCTCTGAATGATTGTAGAAATCGAAGAATTGAATAAACGCATTGACAAAATTGAGCGACAAAGAAATGAAGAAGTCTTAACACTGTTGGAAATATTAGCGTCGATTACTTTTTTTGGAGAACTAAAAAAAGCCCAATGTGAATATCCCAGAAATGGTCAATGTAGCTATTTTGTTCTTGTGAATGATTCTAAGGGGAAAATTCCAATTGCCACAAATTGTCGCGTTACACATTGCAAAGAGTCAGCAATTCTTCATTGCCATTTAGAGCTTTCTAATGTTACATGTGCACTTTGTAAGATTTACAAAAACCAAGAAAAAAATCCAACGCGCATTACAGCAAAAAAATCAAATTAGCAATAATGAAAAGACTCTGAGGAAAAAAAATGTTCAAAAAAACAGTGATCTTTGCTATAGCAATTTTAGTTGTGACATCGACATTAGTCTTATTTAATCAAAATAATAGTTCCTGTACAGCTACAAGTGACCCGTTTAAACTCAACATTTGTACAGGCCCAACAAGCGTACTTGCAGATAATGACACTTATAACTGTATTTTCGTGCAATTGCTAGATTCATCTGGGCAACCAGCCAGAGCATTACAAGACACTACTATTAGCCTCTCATCATCCCTCATAAACATAGGAACTGTGGACTCATCTATCATAATTTTCAAAGGAACCACGTTTGCTTCAGCAAACTTTAACACAACATTTAGCCCCGGAACGACATCAATTTCTGCCACAGCCTCAGGCTTTGCTACTGAACAGGCAATTGTGACTACTGTCGGTCCAATCCCCTCGGCTATAACAGCCTACGGATTTCCTTCTACTCTACCATCAGATGGGAATACTTATGCAGCTATAATGTTGCAACTTCAGGATTCAAGCGGTAACCCTGCAAGAGCGCCTCAAGGCGGAATTCAAGTTACCCTTTCATGCTCAGACACCAGTGTTGGCACAGTTCCCTCAACCACAACTATACCTGAAGGTCAAACATACGCGGTGGCTAATTTCACCACAACAACAAAGGCACAAACAGAAGCTACTTTTGAATTAGCAGCAATCACTGCAGTAACGCAGGGATATACCCCCAGCCAATTGATCATTACAACCACTCCAGTTGCGACGAACCCATCTCAACTTAAAATATTTGTAGGTCCAACAAAGGTTCCAGCTGACCAATACTCATACACCCAAATTGCAGTGGAACTGCAAAATGCAACGGGTTTTGTTGCTGTAAATCCAACAGATAAAATTGTTACCTTGGCGTCAAGCGATCAAACCATCTGTAGAACAGACCAAATAATTATTCCACAGCTGCAGCCCTATGCTTTAGCCACTCTAAACACGACTTACAAAGCAGGCTCTGCAACATTAACTGCCGTCGCCACCGACCTTCTGTGGGACCACAAATCCATAAGCACATTTGGCTTTATTCCCTCAAAAATTGGAATATACTGCGTCCCGATGAATCTACCATCAGACAACGGGACATACCAAACAATACAAGTTCAATTACAAGATACTCAAGGTCGTCCAGCAAAAGACCCTCAAGCTGACGTCAACATAAATCTCTTTTCTTCACAACCAACAATCGGTGTTGTCAGCTCAACTATAACAATTCCTTTTGGGAAAACACAAGCCACTGGAAACTTGACTGTAACAAATTCTCCAGGAGAAACAGCAATTACTGCCCAAGCTTCAGGCTACACTACAGGACTAACCTCGATAGTAACAAACCTTATTGATTATTCACCTCTGCAAATAACGCTAACATCGAACCCAAACAGCGTAACCAACGCTTATACAACGTCAATAATGGCGTACATAACTGCTAACTCAGTCCCAGTAACGGGGGCGACAATAAGTTTTGCATCGAATAAGGGTGGATCATTCGGAATAATAGCAGAACAAGGAAATGGCAACTACAACGTAAGCTTTACCGCCCCAAGTTTTTCTACAGCAACCAGCTGCACCATTACGGCAAGCGGCTCAAAACCTGGCTATTTAAGTGCACAAGGAACAACTCAGATAGCTGTCGCACCAGATCCAGACCAGACAGCAATCCCAACACCCACTCCAACTGCAACCCCAACCCCCACCTCTACCCCAACACAAACACTAACCGCAACTCCAGCAACACTAACTTTCAAAATAACAGATGAACAAGGAAACCCACTAAACAACACACTTGTTACTTCGATTGTCCAACCAACTGGAACCCTGACATTACTCCAAATATCAAACGAAACAGGCTATGTTTCATTCCAAAACGCTTCAGCCGGAAGTTATACCTTTAAGATAATAAGTCAAGGATACCCAGAGACAAATCAAATCTTGGATTATAATGGCCAACCATTGACACTTACCATTCCTTTAACAGCTAAAACTGATAGCAATCAAGATGCCAACAACCCTATAGTTGTTGTAGTGGTGATAATTGTCGTAGTCGTTGCAGCAGCAATTGTATCCGTGCTCTTGTTAAAGCGTAGAAATTCGCCGAACATAAAGAATCTTCAAGAGCTTAAAAAACAAATGGAAAATAAAAAGAAATTTTCCTAATTTATTTCAACCATTGATTTCAAATAGCTATCAAACTAGCCAAGGTGAGCTTACACAAAGAATTGACTTTTTTTAAACATAAAAATTAGAAATATAAAGAAAAATTTTATTTGAAATTAATCTGTTATAGCTGGATTCTCGATGACAACTCTATCGGTTAGCCAGATCATAGAGGGGGTAATCTTATTTTGTCAATTATAATATGGATTTTTGATTCATAAGTGACTTAAATACTGAGGATAATTACTTAGCGCCAGGAAACGGGGGTAGAATTAACTGAAACATAAAACTAAACATAGAACGGCTTTGAAAAATAAGATATCTGAAGCTTTTAGCGAAGATCTTAAATTTCTGCCAGTGGGAATGCGCAACATTTTCTTAGACGACTTAGTAACAGCATTTGATAATAGGCTCTTAGTTTTAAATAAATCGCAATCTAATCTGCAATTGGCAGTAGATGTTGGATTAAAAGTTACTCAGAGATCTCTAAATTAAGTGTAGATCGTTTACCGATAATTGCAAAAAACAATCCTTCTTTTTCGATATTTGCTATGAATATAAATTAGCAATTCTTCAATGACTTGTTACGGGTTAAATAACAATTCGAGTAGTAGTCAATAATTATTTAAAACCAAATCAAAGCCAAGAAACCAGGTAACTCATGTTTCCTGAGGACAACAGGAGTTTAAGCAACTTTAAACTTTAAAACTTGATCGAAGGCACAACCAAACTTGATCTATAAGTTAAACACGTCTCAAAAAGCGCTCTTCCCATCTCCGCACTCAAACATGTTCACGGCTCCCGAGAAGTATTGGCTTTTTGGTTTTCGTTAATATAACCAATGAGTGTTACAACCACGTTGAAAAATACACCAATAGTCTCCAAATTACCCCCAACAACCAACCAAAGACACATCCACAACCACTACTACAACCAAACAAACCCCAAACCTCAAAACCAAACATAAAACACAACTTACACCACCAAAAAAAAAACAAGATGCGTACATCCCTCTAACCCAGAAGAATAACCCGTTAAATTCTAAAAACAGATTTATAATACAAACATGTGCAGATACTTTCATTTGAGATGTTTAAGTATGGCTGATTTGAAGGGTTGCCCGTTTGGGCAAGATATAAAAAATGACTGCGAAACATGCGACTACGGCGACACAAACCATTATGACGCAACAAGTGGAAAATGCATAAAGCGCTAAGTCACATATGCAATCTCAACGGATCATCCTTGCCTGCAGGGTTTGCTCAGTTTGTGTTTGGTAGTTTTTCTGTTTCTGTAATGGACGCTATTTCTTCTATGGGTTTAGGTGGCGGTGTAGTTGCCATTGTGTATCCTATCCATGAGCCGATTGCGAGTATAGCTACAAATGCTATGGCAACTGGAGCGGCGACTATCCAGAAACGAACATCAACACCAGAGCCTAAATTCACAAATGGGGAGAGGTATGGTTCATAAAAGAAGAGAAATCCAATGTAGGCAATTGCAACTATAAAGCAAGCCGTAACGATTACTGCACCTATTGTTTGATCTTTGCTCATATGTTTGTCACCACCTTAAACAATAATTCTAATTCAATAATCGCGCTTGTACTGTTGTCAAAATAGATCCGGTTTTTTATTGATTAGTTGGAGTTCTCTTTCCCTAAGTCCGGGGTTCTGATACTTAACTTGGGGGCCTGACTGATAAATTGTATCATATCCTTTTAGAAATTCCTGAGTTGAAAGTCTCTTTTGTCTACCTTTTTTTGTTGCAACTTGCATCCCATTTTTTTTAGGTTTCTCGCTAATACTTTTAGATTCTTTAACATCTTTAGTTTTTAACATAAAAATCCACCGTTGTATCAAACTTTTCAATGTTTTTTACCTACGCATTTTGGCATTGGAATTTGCTTGCCGTAACTTTTCTCGAGGGCTATTCGGCACTGTTCCGCGAACTCTTTTTTCTCTACAATTGGATTTACTTTCAACACTATAGTCACCTTTCTTTGATGAACTTGTGTTTAGAGTGAATAAAAGGGAGATTTCTTTTTGAAACACATGTAACAAGAAATAGTATTATTTGAATCGGAATATATCCAAAAAAAGAACGTTATTTCAACCGCTCTTTCATAGTGCTTATTGAAAAAAAGAATAAACATTTTTAAAACTTTAAATTTTTCTAAAACTAAAAACTGCTCAAATTAAGCAATATGTTGCTTTATCGTTTAGCGGTTTAGAAAACAAGGTTTAAGCTTGTAGGTAAACGAAACAACTACAGCAATTATAACTGAGAATTTTATGGCTACCGCTAATTTGTGCTGACTTATTTTTTTTAAAAAAAGCTTTTGATTTGTTTGCTGAATTAAAAAATATTTCTAATTTTGGGAGATTATCAGCGGTTATGTTGCTATCCCGGATTAACTTTGCGCTCCCATTAAAGAGAGAGACGATTTCATCTGTCATATTTGACTAATATTCCCGATTGGATAATACAGTAACTCAATAAAACTCTAAAAATTCTTTCTTTTGCGCATATAAACTAACGCTGCAAGAGCCACAATTACAGCCGCTGAAACACCTAAGATTATTGCTTCTGAAGTAACTCTGGCTGATGGCACGGGCGGATTCACAATACTTTGCATTAATGGGTAACGGTCTTGGTTTAGTACATCAATTTTATAGTAGGTGTCGCCGATTCCGTCGTGATTTGCGTCGGTTCCATTATAATCGCTCCAGAAGTTCCCTTTATTGCCATTATCCCAAGAATGTAGCGCTTCACTAAAATTGTACACTTTGCAGATGCAGCCGCTGAGTTGATATGTATTATTGACAAAGCTGTTTTCGCTGATATCAATGTCAGAGGGGATGTTTGCTGCACTACCGTTTATTTGTTCAAAACCAAAGAAAGCCCCTCTTCATTGTCAAAAACATAGTTTCTATTGATTTTGTTAGCTGAACCCGAAAGCAACACGCCAACTGTGTTTCCTGAAACTGAATTGTCAATTAAGGTGTTTCTTGTTGTTCGAATGTAAACCCCAACATTAAAGTTCTTGACGTTAAGGTTCTTGATTGTTAAGCCGTTCACAGTTTTTTCACAATCTAAACCTATTATGTAGGGAGGCAGCGTGGTGTTTGGGCCTGCTCCTAACACTGGTTCAGATTTCCTTTCTGCTTCAGTGAGAGGTCCAATCAAGGAATAGCCAGCGCCGTTAATGGTGACGTTGCTTTTTTGCACGAGAATAGGGTCATAGACATTATCGGTGAAAGTGTAAACGTTGCCGTCGTTCTGGATTGGTACATTTGACGGATTTACTGTTCCGTCTGGGAGGATGAAAATTGTTTCTGAGTTGCGCTTGTGAACTTGCTGGCTTAGCAGAAATAAGCATCGAAAAAAGAATAAATAACACAGTGGTGAAAACCATTATTCTGCATATGTAGGCTTTCTTCATCTTATTCTCCTTTAATGCTGTCAGATTTAATTAACCAATTCCTCGATCTACAAACTGTTTTGCCAGCAAACTTGAATTGCAAACAATCCTCATACGGACACATTTCAACGCAACGCAGACAAAAGATGCACTGAGAGGAGGCGACATCGCCACTTTTTTCATAGACTTCCTTCACCTGGGTGGGGCAAACCCGTTTGCAGATGCCGCATTTTGTGCATTTTTCTTCAACCTTATTTAAGCGTACACCTGAGATCCATTTGAAAGGTGGAAAACGGTTAAAGACTGCAATCAACCCGCCAAGTGGGCAGATTCTGCACCATGAACGTCTGAAATAGAAAGCTGCTGCCGTCACTATTGCAAGTATGATGAGGTTTGTGGAGGTTATATAGAAGCCAACTTGATAGAATTGCCCAGTTGTATTCTGAACTATCCAGTCTGGTTTCATTAAGCCCACACTAGTTTCCGCTAAAATACAAAAGGGCTTCATGGGGCAAACTTGGCAAAATGGCGCTGAATAGTAAGTGTAGACGACTCCACCTTTTTGGGTGCCGTCCACAAGTTGGGTACCTGCGATGGCTTCAGCCCCGAAAACCACACTTAGGATTATGAGGAGCGCCAAGATGAGGTAACTTAATTGGTGGAATCGCTCGTTGAACTTGTCTGAGAAGTTTCTGTGTTTTATCTTCAAAGCTTTCCGTAGCCGAGACACCAAATCCACGTACAAACCGAAGGGGCACACCCAACCGCACCAGAACCTTCCAAGAATCACAGCGGAGAGAATGATTACACCGAAAACCAATGCTAACCTTGCAATGCCTGTGGAGTCGTATTGTACTCCCCAACCGCCGCCAACGTTAAAGAAGGGATAAATGTAGGCTTGGATTTGCCACAATGAGCATGTTACGGTTCTTCCACACGGATAGTAACAACCAAAGAAGGGTGCTGGAAGCCCATCTGGCATTCCAACTCCAAATACATTGGTTCCGATTGGGATTTCATGAGGAGCAATCTGCGCTGCAGGATTGGGAAAGCCATAGTGGTCGACGAAGACGCCGAAGAAAATAATGAAAACTAAAAAAATTTGAACAAACAAACGTGTAGAACTTATTTTTCTTGTTTTATTTCGCATGCCAAAATAAAACGCAATTCCACCTAAAGATAACAGAACCACGCTTATGCCAATAAGACGCCAATTGGGTTTGTAGTTTTGGGGTATACTTGGGGGCGGAGGGGACGCGTCGGGGTTGGAAGGGTCTGTTACCTCCGCGAATAATCTGTCTGAAATGTGGCCATCAATGGGAAAAATGTTCCAGTATCCAGCCATGTCAAGTTTCTGGGTAAAAGAGAAATTGCCTGTGACAGGATCAGTTAACACAAATGTATCTATCCAAGTGTAGTCTGGTCTAGTGAAGGCTATTCTTACGGTTTTGTTTTCTCCGGCTGGACACACTAATCCCGATATCGTGACAGTTTCGTTTATGTTTAGTTGGGTTCGGTCTATTTGTGAGGTAATATGGGGTCCATAACAGGAGCTGGTTGGCTCAATATATAGTACGCTGAGAACGGACACAGCAATGAGGCTAGCTATAGATAAACAGAGAACCGTTCGCTGTTTAATACCCAACCCCACCCATACACGCCCATACCACTTTTACATTCATATATCTTTGCAAACAACCACTGACTTTTTCACTCATGTTAGTTCTCAATCGAACGCACTTGGCAAGAAATAAAACCTTTTTTGTCAAATTTTCTTGACAAAATCCGCATCTCCAAGTCAAACTTTGAGGCTGTGTGATAACTCATTTGCTTCTCAAAAAATTGCTGATTTGCCACCAAAAATCAATGGTGCGCTAAGCAATTTTTAGCAACAATGGAGCAAATTTCAAAATCGAAACTGACTTTTTCCACAGTCTCCTTTCTTAACTAACCAAAAGGCTTTTTCGTTTTGAGGAGAAGGACTTCCGAAAGACTTTATTCTCTTCTAAGTAGACTTTTTTGGACTTTAAGGATACCAAAAAAGAGCATTATTCGAGCTGGTAGGCTTCTTCGCCGTGCTGGCTCATGTCTAAGCCTTCATCTTCCTCTTCGGCTTACCCGCAACGGTGAAAACACATTCACCAGTCTCAACAGCAAATAAGAGCCGCCAAATGCGAAGGCTGCAACAACCACTACAGCCAGCACTTGGATGCCAAGCTGTGCAGGGTTGCCATAGAACAGCCCTTGCACTGCAGGGTTAACTGCAGCTGTTGCAAACAAGCCGACTGCTACTGCGCCAATGATGCCGCCGATTCCGTGGCAGGCAAACACGTCTAGTGTATCGTCGATTCTTGATCTGCCAGCACGCCAGTTAGCCACCAAGTTTGAAATTATGCCTGCAGCTAAACCGATGATGACTGCTGAAGTGAAGTTAATGTAGCCTGAAGCTGCCGTAACTGCCGCCATACCGCAGACTGCACCGACGGAGATGCCGATGGCTGAAGGTTTGCCTTTGATTACCCAATCCAGAATCATCCAGCTTACCGCTGCTGCTGCCGCTGCCAAGTTAGTTGCTACCACAGCTGAAACCGCGATGTTGTCTGCTGCTAAGGCGCTGCCGCCGTTGAATCCAAACCAGCCAAACCACAACAGTCCTGCGCCTAAAATTACATAGGGGATGTTTGTGGGTTTGAACTCGGTGCCCATCGCCGGTATATTCAGCTTCTTTGCGGTTTAATGCTTTAAGTTGGTCTTTCCAGTAAACACAGCCTTTTCGTCTGCCAACAATTAGAGCCGCAGCCAACGCCGACAAACCTGCCGCAACATGTACAACTATGCCGCCTGCAAAATCCCACGCGCCCAAATTGTGTAGCCAGCCGTTGACATTCCACACCCAGTGAGCAATAGGCGAATAAATCAAGGTTGACCACAAAACAACAAAGATGAGCAGCGACTTGAAACGGATTCGTTCAGCACATGCACCAATGATTAAGGCTGGTGTGATGGCTGCGAATTTTAGTTGGAACGCAAAGAACAGCATTTCTGGAATTGCTGGCGCATAAGCGGGGTTAACGGTGTTTATGGTTATGCCGTTTAAGCCAGCAAGAGACAGGTTGCCGATGACGCCGCCGACGCTTGCGCCAAATACGAGGCTGTAGCCCCAGAAGAACCAGACGAAGCTAACTACAGCGAAGATGGTGATGCATTGTACAAGGGTTGAAACAAGGTTTTTTCTGCGGACTAAGCCTCCGTAGAAGAAGGCTAACGCTGGAGTCATCAACATGACAAGAGCTGTTGACATTAGTACCCATGCAATATCTGCTGAGTTTGAACCATCCATTTCCCTGTTCAGTGTTTAGTTGTTCCACAGTTTTGGAGAAACCTGTATTTAAACTATACATTCGCATTGATTACAAGCTAAATATTGATAAATGTCCAATATTAAGCGTGCAAACGATAGTTTATTCAATAATTTTTCACAGTAAGCCTTATAATAGCAAAATTGTCCAAAAAACAGACGATAAAATGCTGACTTGTCAAATTACAAATCGGTCTGAAATTTGAAAAAAGGGAAAAAATGGAGCTTTGATTTTGCTCTCACTCCAACTGATAGGCTTCTTCGCCGTGCTCGCTTAGGTCCAAACCTGCATCTTCCGCTTGTTCGCTAACACGCAGCGGAGAGAACACGTTTACGAGTTTCAGCAGCAGATAGGAGCCGAAGAACGCAAACGGCACCACCACCGCAATTGCTATCAACTGAGCAACCAGTTGTCCTGGGTTTCCGAAGAATGCGCCGTTTACGCCGCCGATTGCTGCTGACGCGAATATGCCTGTTGCGATTGAACCCCAAAGTCCGCCGACGCCGTGGCATGCGAACACGTCTAAGTGTGTCGTCGATTCTTGATCTGCCTGCTCGCCAGTTTGCCACTAAGTTGGAGATTACTCCTGCTGCTAAGCCGATGATTATTGCTGAGGATACGCTGACGTAGCCTGCTGCTGGTGTGATGGCGACGAATCCAACGACTGCTCCGATTGCGATGCCTACTGCGGATGGTTTGCCTTTGATTACCCAGTCTGCAAGCATCCAGCTTACTGCGGCTCCTGCTGCTGCAAGGTTTGTGGTGACGAGTGCTGAGACGGCTAAGTCGTTTGCTGCAAGTGCGCTGCCTGCGTTGAAGCCGAACCAGCCAAACCACAGCAACGCTGCACCTAGCAGTACATAGGGGATGTTGGTGGGTTTGAATTCGGTTGCGTGGTCTTTTGTCGATTGCTTTCATGTGGCTTTTCCATGGGATAGCGCAGCCTTTTCGTCTGCCAACGACAAGTGCTGCTGCCAGTGCGGATAAGCCTGCGGAAACGTGGACGACGATGCCTCCTGCAAAGTCAATTGCGCCTAAGCCTTTTAGCCAGCCGTCTGGGTTCCAGACCCAGTGTGCGATTGGCACGTAGATGAGGGTTGACCAGAGTACCATGAAGATGAGTAGTGATTTGAAGCGGATTCGTTCTGCGCATGCACCGATGATTAGGGCTGGTGTGATGGCGGCGAACTTTAGCTGGAATGCAAAGAATAGTAATTCTGGGATTTCTGGTGCAAGTGCTGGGTTTACGGTGTATTCCTAGGCTGCCCATGCCAAGTAAGCCAGGGCTGAAGCCGATGACTCCGCCGATGGATTGTCCGAATACGAGGCTGTAGCCCCAGAGTGCCCAGACTATGCTTATGACTGCGAAGATGACGAAGCATTGAACGATTGTTGACACTAGGTTTTTTTTGCGCACTAAGCCTCCGTAGAAGAAGCCTAATGCTGGTGTCATTAACATGACTAGGGCTGTTGAAGTTAGTACCCATGCTATGTCTCCTGATGCCATTTTTCTTTTTCCTCTTGACAATTGTTTAGTTATTTAGTTGTATTGTCTGGCATTTATCTCAAAGAAGTATATAAGATTATCCGTTTGGAATATGTGAAACATTTTCATGAATGAATGTTTAAAAAACTCCCGAATTAACTGCACTCATCCATTCAACCTCAGAATTTAGCAATAACTCAAAACTTATCCAAAAAAACAAGCAAAAACAGATCAAACAAACACTAAACAAAAAAGTTCACTCTACATCCAAAAGTCAACATTTGCACAATGAAAATCTAAAAACAATAGATAAAAAAACCGGCTAAAAAATTGAGGCTGAAGAATGTAATAGGCTTCTTATATTTCCACTGACTCTTCTTAAGAACGTTAGTTATCGTGAAGCCAACAGTGAACTTACCAGCGCCGCCACCACAAGAAGCCCAGCCCAAACAAACACGCTTGGCGCAAGCAAGAAATAGAGTACAACAGCTATTGTAACAAAAGCCAACAGAAAGGAGCCACCGTAAATCACAGAGTGTTAAGGCTTGTCAGTGTACGCATTATTTTTTTGACTGTTTTGCCCTTGTTCTTTTCTTCCTCTATGACTTCTTTGAAGTTCTTGCCTTTTTTTGCTCGCATTGCTTTTTCAGACATTTTAGTTCACCTTCTGTTCCTTAATTACTTTTATCTTACCCAGAAAATCCACAGCAGCACGTTAGCAACCGCCACCGCAACCACTGACAGAGGTAACCCAATTTTGATGTACTCTTTAGTGCTGACTAAACAACTGTTCTTTTCCAGTAAGCCACAGGCAAACACGTTTGTCGCTGCACCCATGGGCAAGATGTTGCTTCCGCTTCCTGTGCCGATGAGTGTGCCAAAGAGCAGTGGCCAAACACTCATGTTTGAAAGCCCTGCTAACTGTTGGCCAACTGGAATCATGAGAACCGTGTAAGCGGATGAGTCAATGAACGTGGATATTCCAACTGAAACCCACACTAGGAAGACCAGTAAGTATGCTGGGGTTGTCTGATACCCATGCTACGACGGCTTGAGCAAAGTCAGCCAGTAAACCTGAAGAGGTTAGTGTGTAGATGACGCCGAATATGCCTGCGAGGAATATCAGTGAGTTCCAGTCAAACTCCTTAATCATGCGTTTAGCATCTTTTCGACCGATGACTAAGGCAACAATGCCCACTACTAAACCTACCAAACCTAAGCTTAGTCCAATCCGGGTGCTAAAGCCAAAACGACAACACCTACAACGAAGAGGATTGTTGGCAGTTTTGTGACGGGGATTTTTTCGGGAGCAATCTCTATTGTCTTGTTCATTTTTCGGAAGATAACCAGAAGCGTCAATAATGCAGCTACGACACCGACGATGGTGATTGAACCTAAGCCGACTCTGCCTTGGAACCAGTAGAAATCAAGCGGTGTCATACCAGTTTGAATTGCTAAGATAAGTGCTGGTGGATCAGCAATCATAGTGGTTGTTGTTACCATGTTTGCGCATACACCAACTGAAACTATGTAGGGGAAAAGGGGTGAACCGAGTTTTCGTGCCATCTGAATCGCTACAGGCGCCATCAGAAAGAGCACTGCAACGTTTGCCATGAACGCTGAGAGAAAAGCTGCAACGGTGCAGAGTGCTAAGAGTGCGTATTTTTCGATTTTTATGTGGGTTAGGAGTTTGTTGGCGATGAGTTCGGGCATTTTGCTTTCTGAGAAGATGAAGGAAACCATCATGAAGCCCCAGATTACGGCGAGCACGTCCCATTGTATGGCTTTGAAGATGGTGTCTTGCCATGAGACGACGCCGATGATGATTAGGGCTGCCAGGAGCCGATGGATACGTAGGCAAGCTTGACTTTGCGGCTTAATGCCAGCGCGTAGCACGCTATGAATATTGGCAGAATTATGATTTGTGCATCTATGGCATTGGTCATCACAATCTCGGTCTTTGTTTCCGAGCATGATCCGCATTGGATATAAGGGTAGTTGTGATTTGTTCATAACTTTTATGAAAAACTGGAAATATTGCAGGTCAACCAAAATAACTGAACAATTAATCAATGAATACTTGGTAAAACTTGAAAATTTTACAAAAGAAAAGAAGAGGAAAGTTAGTTAGTGAGGTTGCTTTATGCTAGTCTTCTTCCGCTTTGCTGCCTTTTCTTTGTCAAGGATTCTGGAGTTACCCATTCTTTCGCTTCAGGTTTCATCTCGACTTCTGGGTATGCGCTGAATCCGTGTTCGCTTAAGTCTAAGCCTTTGATTTCCTCTTTGTGTGGTGCTCTCAGTCCGATCGTGTACTTGATCATGCCGAAGATGAGCAAGCCCATGCCGAAGCTGAAGCCTGCAACGACTGCCATGTCAACGAGCTGTGCTGCTAACTGTCCTGCGCCTGCTGCACCGTTCATTAGTATGCCTTTTACGCCACCGTATGTTCCGTTTGCAAAGAGGCCGACTGCGAGTAAACCGAAGAGGCCGTTGAGTCCGTGGATGCCGAATGCGCCAACTGGATCGTCAATTTTGAGTTTGCGTTCTACGAAGAAGTTGCCGTAGAGTGCTAGTGGTGCTGCGATGATGCCGATGATTAGTGCTGCCCATGGATCAATGTAAGCGCATGACTGCTGTGACGGCGACTAGACCTGCTAATGCGCCTGTGCATACTGCCTGAATGTCTGGTCCTGTGAAGTGTTTTCTGTCAAGATAGCTGATTACTACACCCATGACTGCGCCCATACCGCCTGCAAGGTAAGTTGTGACTGCTACGAGTGGCGTTACGAAGTCTAACGTGCTCAGTGTGCTGCCTGGGTTGAAGCCGAACCAGCCGAGGAACAGAACCATTGTACCCATAACGATGTATGGAACGTTGGTGTAGCCGAAGCTGCGTACTTCGCCGTTTTTGCCGTATTTGCCGATTCTTGGTCCAACAAGCCAGCATGCAGCTAAACCTGTGAAGCCACCGACTGCGTGGACGACTCCTGAACCTGCAAAGTCTCTGACACCTACACCGAAGGGTAATGTTGCTAGCCATCCTCCACCCCAGACCCAGTGGCCGTAGACTGGGTAGATGAAGATGTTGATCAGTACTGTGTAGAGTAGGTATGCTTGGAATTTCAGTCGTTCTGCAACCATACCTGCTACGATTGTGACTGATGTTGCTGCGAAGACTGCTTGCCAGAAGAAGTACACCAATGTCAACGTGGTTGCTGCTTCACCGGTAAGAGGGCAAAACCGCTCCAGCCTATGATTGAGTTGCCGCCGTCTAAGCCTGCGAGTGGTGTGTAGATTACTGCGCCTGCTGGAGTCGATTCCTGTGGGGAAAGCTTGCGCCGGAACCGCCGAACATCATTGCGAAGCCGATTAATGCAAAGATGACTACACCGACGCTGAAGTCAATGTAGCTTTTTGTCCAGTAGTTGACCTGGTTTTTCTGCCGAATGAAGCCTGCACCTAGGAATGCGAAGCCGAGCTGCATGAACCAGACTAAGCCACCCATGGCTAGTGTCCAAGCGATGCTTACGGCGGTGCTTGTGTTTGTTAAGTGGATCTGTTGATTGTGCGAATGCTTGTCCTACGCTGAGTGGCTAAGCATGTTGCGAGTATGCCTGCGAGTATGAAGAATTTGTTTTTCATGAAGATTGCTGAATGCTTTTTCAATGCTTTTTGTGCGAAGTTTGATGCTTTGCTTAGTATTTTTGCCTTTTCTCATTTTCATTTCACCGTTTTTATAGGACGGTTGGGCGGCTAGCCAATATAAGGGTAGTTGTGATTTGTTCATAACTTTTATGAAAAACTGAAATATTTACATAAATTAGTCAAAATAAATGTTTGCGTCACTGTCCGATAAAAACCTGTTTACACTACGCAAATGCTAAAAAATAGAGTTTAATCTTGAAATCCTCTTTCACAACATTCAGCGTAATATTAGTCATCGTTTTCTTAATATGAGGAGTAACTAGTAATTCTTAATTAAATTATTCAAACTCTCTCGATCCTTAAGCTTGACAATAGCAACAACATCAAAGTCTCCTGTGATTTCATACAGGCCGATAATGTTGGACATTTGTGAGAGCTCATTTTCTAAATCCTCGAGATACCCACCCTCAGTTTGAACAAAAATAATCGCTGTTAAGTCATAACCTAACTTAACTGGGTCCAAAATTACGGTATAACCCTTCACCACGCCCCTGTCCTCTAAATTATTGATTCTTGACGCTGCAATAACACCTGAGATGCCTATTTTGTCACCAATTTTTCGGAAACTTAACCGGCAATTCTCCTGCAGTATCCTTAGAATTTGGGTATTGATGGGTCAAGTTCTGTTTTTTTATTGTTTTTTTTCTCAAGCAAATCTACCGGTAACCCCTACTGTTGAAAGTTGAGGATTGATCGGTTTTAGTGTGCAGATTTATAGTTTTATCGTGTTTATTTAACGTTTGTTTGATTATTCTTGTTTCACTGTACACTTATTGCATGCCTCTATCTTAAAAACATATTTAATATATATGCATAATAATTATGAAATGTTGTTCTAACCAATTACTTGTTTGGTGCAAGACAGCTATACTCTCAGGGTGCCAGGTTTTACTGTGACTCTCAGCTTGGTTAAGTTCTCTTTTATCTCAGCTTTAACACCCATGGCGGCAAAGTAGTCTTCAAGGAAGATTCTGATGAAATCTTTCGAAACCTCCGAAACCGACACTAGCGTGAAGTCGTTGGGTGCGTTCTTGATTAAGCGGTAAAAGTTGCATGCCTCAAGCCTTGCCAGCAAATCTTCTGCTGAGTGTACCTTGTTTTTTAGTTGTTCCCAGTGCGCACGCGCGACTTCCCTATGTTCTTTCCAGAATTGCTCCTTCTCTGGTGATGAAGGGATAGACGCAGGAACATAAGCCAGTGGTCAACGTCTAAAATGACATGTTCACCTGAAAGGAGCATATCTATGTAGGAGAAAATTTTTTTCTTGGCCGCTGGGTCTTCGAGTGCTTTGTTTTCGCTGTAAAATTTTAAGGCTCGACGCATTGTTTCGCTCTGTGAAACATGGGCTTCTGTGCTTATTTTTTCCAGCAAATCTGCCGTGACTTTATCGAAAGCTACTGTTATTCTTGTCGGATTTACCATTTTCCCACTCAGCATATTTGACACATTTCGAACTTCTTAGATATTATATAAGCATTACGAATAAAAATGTAGATTATAGTTTGCACTTTTATATCATTTATACAAACTATTAAACAACTGTCCATACGGGTGTAAATAATAGTTGGGCATAAAAATTTATACGTCTACCCACAGTTGTACAAATACTTTTTCACAAGCTTTTTAAGATCAGGTTAGAAAAATAAAATAACAGGTTTTGAGTTTAGCACACAAAACTTATAACGACACAACGCTTCTTTGCATAAAAGGCGACCAGAAAATGAAGTTTGGCTCATTTACATTTCAACCCCAAAAACCCCAAGGATTCGACTTCCACGTTTACCGAGTTAAACCAGAAACAGGATTGAGGCTTCAACCAGCCCCAGACATGTACAGCAACATCGCAGTCTTCGCCGACACCCTAACCGGACAAAATCATCCTGACTGGATTTCACAGTCACCTCTTGGTCCAGCCAAGTTCGGAAACAACAACTTCAACATCTACTGGAGCGTGCTTTGCGCTACACAACCCGAATACCGAGAAGAACAACTCAAGTACATCGCCGAAGTCGACCGACAATCACTCGGCATTTGGTTAAACAGTCAATACTTCGCTGAACACAGTCACTGCACCTGTCCCCGATGCCAAGAACTTTGGAGCAAAAGCGGGTTGGGCTGGCTGGAGTGGCGCAGAAAAGTAGTTACCGACTACATAGCGCAGATCCGAGATGTAGTCAAAAAAGAGCTTGTCTTGAGCCTTCAACCTGACCCTATAACTTCCTATGAGCGTTATGGTGTGGACTTTGACGACTTCGCCAAGTACGCTGACGCATTTAACGTGGTGATGTTTAGCAAAAACTATGCGACGCCATGGTACTGGGAGATGCTTGCACGCGGCTTTAAGAAGCTACTCAAAAAACCCTCCTACATCAGCCTATACGTTTATGGTCCAGGCGACAACCCCCAAGATGTACCAACCCCAGCAGAGTTGCTAACGGTTACGTGTTCGTTGTGCAAGAGCTGGAACGGATGGATTTCTTGGATTTCTCTACTTAACAGATGGCGAAAGCCAAATGTTGGATTTCCAAAAAGCAGTAGTCCTAGACGTTCAACTTAGAGAACGGTTGAAGAGTTATGGTGGAAAACCAGTGCAGGAAGTCTTGGATAGAGTTGCAAGCTGGGAAAAAATCTTAAAGTAATTTTCCCAAGCGAACTCTCATAACCTGTTGCACCGCATGCTTTTTAAACTAAGTAGGAGGCCAAAAATTCTGTTTAGAATCTCAGTTGTTTAAACTAAATTCTTAAATTCCCCAGAAATCGTTTATGCTAATAAGAATTGAGTTGAGTTGCCTTTGGATTTAGAGAAGAAAATTGAGCTTATCTGCAGACCGCCAACAGAAGAAGTAGTAACCCCCGAGGACTTACGGAGCATTTTGGAAACAGAAGAGCACCCCATCGCCTACAACGGTTGGGAACCCTCAGGGTTGGCGCATTTGGGAACAGGCGTTATCTGCGCTTACAAAATGAAAGACTTCGCCGAAGCAGGCATACATTTCAAAGCTTTTTTGGCAACGTGGCATGCATGGCTCAACAACAAACTCGGCGGCGACTTAACGCTTATCCGCAAAGCCGCAGACCTTTTCCGCCACTCATGGCTATCCCTTGGCGTTCCAGGCGACAAAGTTGAATTCATCTACTCCGACGAACTCTACAAAGACATTGATTACTGGGCAAAAACAGTCATAATCGCCAAAAACCTCACCCTTGCCCGAACCACCCGAACGCTGGAAATTGCAGGCAGAAAAGAAGGCGAAGCCCACTACGTCTCCGACTACCTCTACACGCCCATGCAGGTCGCAGACATTTTCCACATGAAAGTCAAGATTTGCCAGCTAGGCATGGATCAGCGAAAAGCAAACATGGTTGGCAGAGAAATCGGCGAAAAAATCGGCTGCTGGAAACCCGTCTGCGTACATCACCATTTGCTACAGGGTTTAGCGAAACCCGGAATTTGGCCGATTCCCGAAGGACAAGAAAGAGAAGCAGTTGCCTCAGCGAAGATGTCTAAGAGCAAACCAGACACATGCATCTTCATCTACGATACACCAGAGGAAATCAAACAAAAGATGAGTAAAGCATTCTGTCCAGAGAGAACCGTAAAATTCAACCCCATAATGGACATCTGCAAATACATTGTTTTCCGAGAGAAACCAGTCTTTACAATTGAGCGCCCAGCCAAATTCGGCGGCAACATTGATTTCCAGAGTTTCCAAGAACTTGAATCATGCTATGCAGAGGGTAAACTGCATCCGATGGACCTCAAAAACGGAGTTGCAACCCAACTTGGCAGACATTCTTGAGCCAGTCCGCCGCTACTTCGAAAACAACAAAGAAGCCAAAGACTGCTTGGAGACGGTACGCAAGGCAAAAATTACCAGGTAATAGTTTTGTCAACGCATCTTAAAGAGAAAGTGGAGAAAATCGAGCAAATCATAACCAAGTTGGTTGAGGAATCAGCTAAAGGCAAGCCCATAGTTGTTGAGGGCAAAAAAGATGCGCAAGCGCTCCAAGAGTTAGGCGTTAGTGGCGCAATCTTGACGGTGAAGACTGGCGGCAAATCTTTTCTTGAAGCAACCGCGGAAATTGAAGCCCTTGGGGCAGATGAGGTTATTCTTTTTTTGGATTTTGACAGAAGAGGAAGGGAAGGCACCAAGCGTTTGCAGGAGAGTTTGGAACGGGGAAAAATCAAGGTGAACGTGAGGTTTTGGCGTGAATTACGTGGGCTGGTTGGTCGGGAAATTCAGTGCATTGAGAGCTTAACATCGTACTTGCGTACCCTCAAAGAAAAAACCGTTGATTAGAATTAAAAAGCCAGTATGTTTAAACCTTGGTTTCTTCTTTTTTAGGTTGAAAGAGAATGGAGAAGAAAAGTTTTTTCAGAAAAATAATAGCTGTTGCTTTAGGCATAATGCTGTTAGTGCTTGTTTTCTTAGGTGTATACTACTACGTTGCAGAATCAACCTAAGAGGTTGTATCCTGGCGAAATCCGCGATTACCAAGGCCAAAACCTCGCCTCAATTGCTGACGTTCAGGAAAACGCCATCAGGGGAACACAATTCATCAACTCATCAACCTACCGCTTAGAAATAACGGGCTTAGTAAACAAAACCGTCGAATACACATACGACCAAATAATCAATTTCCAAAAGTACCAAAAAGTTGTAACGCTTTATTGTGTGGAAGGCTGGTCGGCTAAGATTCTTTGGGAAGGCTTCCTTGTGAACGATTTGTTAAAAGAAGCAGGAGTTAACTTCAGTGCGGTGGGAGCAATCTTTTATGCGTCTGATGGCTACTCCACTGAGCTTCCGCTCGATTACATCACAAACAACAACATCATATTAGCCTATAAGATGAATGGGCTGGTGATTCCGCCTGAACGCGGTTTCCCCTTCGAGCTGGTAGCTGAAAGCCAGTACGGGTACAAATGGATTAAATGGGTTACAAAAATCGAGTTAACCGACAACCCTGATTATCTGGGTTGGTGGGAAAGCAGAGGCTACCCCAACAACGCCACCGTTAGATAAGTCTGCTCTCTTAGCGTCGCCACTCAGTTGGTTGAATCAGACCTAAAATATTCCCTTCAGTGTCTTGGAAATACGCTATGAAGCCGACAGTGGGAACTTCCATCTTGCCTTGGATGATTTTGCCACCCTGATTTTTGATTTTCTCAATGGATGCGTCGATGTTGTTTACGTTTATTGTTAGCACTGGGCCTGCTATGCCGAAGCTGCGTTCCATCATTCCTCCGTTGATGGCGCCGGATTCTTTGGGCATGTTGTTTTGGTCTACTTCGACTGTTCCTAAAAGCGTATAGTTCATTTGCGGAACGGGGGTTATCTTCCAATCAAAGGTTTCTTTGTAGAATTTTTTTGCTCTCTCAACATTATCTGCGGGGATTTCAAAATGTACAACTTTATCCAATCAAAATCTCTCCAATAGTTAACTTGGTTGAGTTAACATTGAATACTTCTATAAACGATTGTGATTGTAGCAACGTAACCACAGTTACTTTAAATCCAAATATTTGCTTCTAACGCCAGATTGAAACAAGTATAATATAACCAAAAGGCTATACGCTATTTCGGTTAACGCTGGAAACTTTGGAACCCCCGGAATACTTGGCAAATCCAGAAGCGTCAAGGAATCCGCAGCAATAACAAACAACGAAACCGCAACAGTGCCAACCCATCCTGCCTTCTTGCCTTGCCAAATGAAAACGGCGAAAACCAAGACTAACAATCCGAAAACAAACGTGTAAACGTCGTAGGCGGCTGTTGCTTGAAGGAAAGAGATGTTTTCGAACATAAGCAGCAATAACCCGAAGAAAACATGTATGGCTCCGATGAGTAATTGTGCAACGGTTAAAACGACAATGCCTAAGCTTCTGCCCTTGTAGGTGATAATTGGGGTTTGTTTTCTGCTCATGAAATCGACGTTATTATTAATTTGACTGGAGAACACAAATAACTTTCCCCGCTAAAACTTGGAGAGCTTGTTTTGGAGAAAAATGAAGGATCAAGCTTAATCAAGCCTTTTTAGTGTAAGCCAATTCTTTTTCCAAAGCCAAATGAACGGCAAAACGATGGACAACAGTATGGCAACGCTGACTATGATGATGTTGGTGTTGCCGAACTGGGAAATTCCAAAGAAGGTGGCAACTGTGTTTGGGAAAGAAGTTATTGTGGTAATGATGGTTAGGTAGAATATAACGACTGTTAGGCTTTTTATGGAGAGGTTAATCTTGTTTGAGATGGCGGATAGGTGCACGTTTATTGCGTCTGAGAGGATTTCTCGGTAGGTTTCAACAATGTCTATTTGCCTAGTCAAATCTTCATGAGTAGTATCAAAAAGGGTATCTAGCTTTTGAAATCATGCATGTATCGCCACATTTGTGGAGATTAAAAATTAGTCCCCGTTCATACCACAAAATCTTGTTAAAGCTAATCATGTTGGTTTTAAGCTTAAATATTCGTTTGAGCGTTTCGGAGGAGGTTTTTTCAACGACTTCCTCTTCAACTTTAGCAGTTAGGTTCTCTATTTTTTCAATGTGGCTGTAATGGCTTGCGACGATTTCATCTATAATATAATATACAACCTGAGAAGGCGGGTCAATTTTGGCTTTACTCATTCGTTCTTTAGCAGTGTTAATGATTGGTTGAATTTCCTTTTTCGCGACTGTAACAAGAAAGCTCTTTGAAAAAGCCATAATTACTGGGTGCCCTTTTTTAGTTGATGCAACATCTGCCATTACTAGGAAATTGATAATTGCATAACCATCTTCTAAGCGTAAATCAACATAATCGTTTGCTGTTGGTAACCTCAAAAAATTAATTGACAACTCGGTTGCATCGGAGACTGCGCGTAACTCGTTTTCGGTCGGATCAACAAGCTCCAGCCAAACATTCGGAGAGGCTTAGCGCTTTTACTTCTTCAGGCTGAACTGTTCTTTCTTTGTTGTCGCCTAATGTAACGGCGCGAATCATAAGGTATTCAAGCGTTTTCTAATGCATATTAGATTTTTGGATTTCTAATCCTAATTTTGATGTAAAAAAGTCGTTACCTCTTCTTTTCCATTTGCTTTGCTAATATTTCAATAAATTGTCCAATACGGTCTCTTGTTCTGCCAAAATCAATGATAGATGTTATGGTGGTTACGGGGGTTTCAGCGTTTATGGACAAGCGAGTGGTGTTCTCATCTTTCGATTTTGCCTCAATATTAAAATTTGAGCCATAAGCCATGAAACCTCCTTTTGTTTTGACTTTGATCTTGTGTTCATTATCGTCTTTTTCTTCGATTGTCCACTCCAAAATCTTAATAACTTCTGGGATAGCTGTCCAAATATCTTCCAGTGGATAGTCTATTTCGAGAGTTTCATTCTCGTTACGCAGATAAGCCATGTAAAGTCAATAATGTTTTGTTTGGGTCATACTTAACCCTTCATGGAGCTCAAAAAGTTAAGCTCTTTCCACGCCTTAATCTGTAAACTATTAACGTAACAGCCAAGGCAATCAGAATTATGGCTGTACCTATTCCAGCAGTAGTTACAATGTTTGCATACATACTTTGTTTAGCTGCTATACCCGCGAGCGCCCAAACAATAACCAAACTATATGCAACATCTCTACGGGTAACAATAACCGCCA
Source organism: Candidatus Bathyarchaeota archaeon (assembly GCA_963770935.1). Taxonomy (GTDB): domain Archaea; phylum Thermoproteota; class Bathyarchaeia; order Bathyarchaeales; family Bathycorpusculaceae; genus Bathycorpusculum. Next base: position 13,942 of record CAVYRJ010000008.1, on the reverse strand, counting down.
ATGTAACGATTAAAGCAACAAGTATGGCTACAATCGCCCATATTTCCGCACTCAACCCAAACCCACCCCAACCAACCGACACCAAAGCAGCCGCGATATTAGCGATTGATGCAACCGTAATCCAGCCGAGATAAACGCTAAACGGCAACTGAACACAAAACTTTTCAGTTAACGGCGCCTTTGATTTCCCAATGTCTAAACGCAAATAAATTTTTATCAGCGTTACCAAAAGGGCCAACATCAAAATCACTGAGACGACGATGTAGTCGTATTGCCAGAGGAAAAGCCAGACAACATTGAATATGCTAGTTAGGATAAAAAGGCCGCCGATTTGCCGTTGGAACAACTTGTCTTTTTGTTTGGGCAGAAGTTGGTATATGACAAATACCAGCAGTAGCGCATAAATTAGTCCCCATATTGCGAAGACATAACCTGCTGGCGTAATGGGGCTAGCGTATAGATCGGATACTTGTGCGGTTGTCCTATTGTTAAGCAAGGTCGTGCCTGCTAAACCGTTAACTGCAAGAGTAACAATGAAGGCAAAGAGGTTTCCAAAGCGAAGTAAATTACTACTTGTTTTGGACAAATTCGCACCGACTATAGATTATTCGCTAATTACAATAAAAGATTATTGCTAAAAATTTGACAATGAAATTAATCTTTGCCTTAAATATTGGGTAAATCGATTTGGGCCACAAAAAAAGCACTATAACTTGGGAACAAATAATGTTTTTGTTTTAAGTACTGTTCTGGGTTATTTGAGTGATTCTTTTAGAGCTGAAAAATAAGTCATAACTTGTTCCATCTGGGCTTCAGACATAGATAGAATTGCTTGAACTGTTGCTTTCTTTGGAGCCGTGGACAGAGTTGCTAACGCATATTCAAGGCTAGTAAAGAGGGGGTCCCAAGGGATATTGACTCTTTTGCCTTTAAGGTTGTATAGGGCAAGGACAAATGCGCTGGCTCGGCTTAAGCTGTCTTTGAAGGATTGAATGCTGGAGCCGATGACGGTGACCTCATATTCTATTCCTGCGGTAAAATTTGCTATAATTTCGTAATTGTTCTCTAAATTCTGAATTTCAGCAAGAAGGTCTTGCTTAATTTTTGTTTCTGAGTCGTTTTGCATGCTGCATCCCTTTTCTGTATGTCCCAATCAGGTACATAAGACTTGTTTTTTACTTTAACTGAAAGGTTCAAGAGTTAATTTTTTGCCGAACTATATTTAGTAAAGAACCTATCTTATGTCTACTTATCCATATCATCCCCGATAAAAAAAATGCGTACCCCACGTATTGGGCACTCATCAAAACGCTGTTTACGCTGATTGGAGAATCATTAAAAAGCGAATATCCCAAGTTAAGGTTGGGCTCTACTCTGAACAGGAAATAATTCCATGTGGTAAAAAGATGCACATAACTCATGCTATAACTTATTGTTGCTGCCACCAGAATGAATCCTGCTGAAGCGACAAAAAAGTAGGCTATCTTATTTAGTTTCTTCTTTGCCTTGTCTATGTTGAAAAGTGAGATGCTTTTGGTTATCAATGATGCCGCTAAGAAACTTAGGAAAGGCAATGATTGATAGTCATATTTTATTGCGTTAAGGTAGGGCGATTTAAGGTCTAAGGTTGCTCCCAAAAAAGTGTTAACGCTCAAGACACAAACGATAACGGCTAAACAAAGGATATCAAAAGTAATGAACTTTTGAAATAAGCGTCTTTGCGCAAAACAAATGATTAGTGATAGGATTGCGGCATCAATGAAAAACCAGCCTAAACCATAACTTACTATGAAGTTGCCCGCAAAAAAGTATGATGGAACAACGCTGCTTGCTTCATGAACCATAAAGTCAGGGTGGAAAAAAATTGAGGTCATGCCTATACCTGTAATTGTTTGGTACCAAAAATAAGAAATCAATATTACAGGCAGGGAAAATGCTACCAGCCAGCTTACTGTGCGCTTTACGTTTCTTGGTCTATAGTAGAAAAGGAAGGCCAATAGGGGGATAAGGATATAGACGGCGTATAATTTTGTGGCAAAAGCCGCAGCGAAAATTAATCCAGAAACAATAAAAAGTTTGAACGAATTCTTTCGTACTGCAATTATTCCTACAAAAAGAGAAAGCAAACTAAAAAATAGGCATGGCACATCTATTAGGAATGTTCTAGAAAGTAGCAGGTGCCAAGGACTAAAGGCAAATAGTGAAGCTGCAAAAAAACCGGTGGTCTTGTTATACATTGTCTTGCCTATTGCATAAACTAAGGCAACGCATCCAAGCCCAAACAAAGTAACCAAGAAAGTTCCATTGTTAATCGATAAACCGAATCCTTTGAAGAATGCTGCCTGGATGTAAAAGCCCAAAGGCGGCTGGTCCATCAAGTATAAACCATTTGCATAGGGTAAGCCATACTTCATTACACCCAATACAGCATCGTATTCCCATGCTGTATCCCCATTATGGTAAGGTCCTAATGAAAGAGCAACAAGTATGTAGCCAACTAGAATGCTTATGAAGGAGTAATTTTCGGCGATATTTTTTTTAAGGCTTATCTTATCAAACGTTTGTTTGCCCGATATGTAAATTTGGTACGTTCGGGTAATTGATATTTTGATCCATTTCAAAGTACAGCTAGTTGCTAATTCGTTGGTTTTAGGGTTTAAATTTTTCCTATATAACTGAGCTTAGAAGCGACAATAAATCGTTTGAGACATGTTTATTTTGTTGACTTTCAACCAATAATTTTTTTCACATATGGTATCTTTTTTATCGGTATAATGATAGCTAAACATATTAGCAGAGTCACAACGGTGATTAGTGGAATTCCTATGATAGGATTCAAGTTTGTTACGCTTATTTGGAAGCCCAAGTATCCTTTCTGGAGCGTTTCTAAGACTATTATATGGAACAGATAAATCGGAAGTGTGTTTTGGCTAATCACTTGAAGTGCTTTGTTTCCTCGCGGAATTTTCCTCTCAATCGTCTGGCAAGGTATAGATGCTAATATAAGAAACAATGTTACTGACGCGACTATTACGCTGAAGCTTGAAGCATCAAGAAAAAATTGGCTGTACTGCTCGCCCAAAGTTGCAATTAAGAAGTACGTGCCAAATATCGTAAAGACCGAGCTTAATACCAACATTAAAGAGAGAATTGAAGTTCGAAACCGCAGTTTAGTTACGTAGGCACCTAAAATGAAGTATCCCAGCAATCCACTTAAGACAAAAACATTTTGCCTAAACCATACCGTCTGAGGGCTAATACTTGCATACAAAGTAAGAAGAGGTATTATCCCTGTGCCTACAAACCAGATAATTAGAAAATATTTGATGATTTTCCATTCTGCATGAGCCACAATTACCCTCACTAGAGGCGTGATGAGGTATAAGCCGATCAAAATGTACAGATACCAAAAATGAACGTACGGTCCCGCAAGTAAACCCTGCAAGAAAGAAACCGGCGTTAACAGCTGTCCCTTAACCAAAGAATCCCATGCAAAAAATATTGCGCCCCAAAACAACACAGGAATCCCAATTCTGTTCCAACGTTTTCTAAAAAAACCTCTAAGCGGCTCATTTGCTTTGTTTGGTTGAAGCAAAAGAGCACCAGTTAACATCACAAACAATGGCACGGCTATCCGCGATATGGAATTGTAGACGTTTGATGTCCACCAAAGTTGGACTCCTTGAGGCGACATGATGTCAATGTTTGGAACAGCCTCAATGGACGCGTGAAGCAAAATAACCAAAATTATTGCTATGGTACGGATAAGGTCTACGGGAAGATCAATACCCTCATTATTTTGGGATGATTCAGATTCCTGTAACATCTATTCTTCTTACTGTCTATTTTATTATTAATTGTTTGCATTATATTCCAAAAAGCAATTAAGCCAAAACGAAGGCGCTGAAACTAAAAATTCAATCTAAGTACCCATAGCGAAAGTAAGATTCGTCTGGTGAGCCATCTGGCAAAGTTATTGCATCATAAACATTCAGGGCAATAATTGAAGCGCCATTGTCATCAGGGTGCACTCCATCCAAAAAAAAGTCAGCGTGATTATCCAATGCATCGTATAGATCAACAGTTGGAAGGTTCATTTGGTCAGCTAACTGGTCAATTTGTGGAAGTAAGTTGTTTTCGAGATAGGTGTTGTTGTAACTTGGGTTGCTAGTGAAAATTGGCGGTGATTTCACGATCCAAATTAGTTGCTTGCCGTCAAGCTGCTCAAAGGCGGATACCAACTTTGAATAATCCGTTTCAAAACTATTTCCGTTCTGGCTAATTTCTGCATTAGCATCATTAGTGCCCAGCATAATAACAATGATGTCTGGATGAAAATCTATCGCATCTTTGAATTTACTCTCATACATGTATGGTTTGCTAGATTTAAGTGACACAGTAGAACCACTGACTCCAAAATTCCGCAAAACAAATGATTATTGATAGGATTGCGGCATCAACGAAAAACCAGCCTAAACCATAATTTACTATGAAATTGCCAGCAAAAAAGTATGATGGAACAACGCTGCTTGCTTCATGAACCAAAAAGTCAGGATGGAAAAAAATTGAGCTTACTCCTATTCCTACAATTGTTTGGTACCACAAATAAGAAATCAATATTACAGGCAGAGAAAATACTACCAACCAGCTTATTGTGCGCTTTACGTTTTTTGTTCCATAATAGAAAAGGAAGGCTAATAATGGGATAAGGATATAGACGGCGTATAATTTTGTGACAAAAGCCGCAGCAAAAATTAACCCGGAGACAAAAAAAAGTTTGAATGAATTCTTTCGTATTGCAATTATTCCTGTAAAAAATGAAAGAAGACTAAAAAATAGGCATGGCACGTCAATTAGGAATGTTCTGGAAAGCAGAAGGTGCCAAGGACTAAAGGCAAATAGTGAAGCAGCAAAAAAACCTGTGGTCTTGTTAAACATTGTCTTGCCTATTGCATAAACTAAGGCAACGCATCCAAGCCCAAACAAAGTAACCAAGAAAGTTCCATTGTTAATCGATAAACCAAATCCTTTGAAGAATGCTGCCTGGATGTAAAAGCCCAAAGGCGGCTGGTCCATCAAGTATAAACCATTTGCATAGGGTAAGCCATACTTCATTACACCCAATACAGCATCGTATTCCCATGCTGTATCCCCATTATGGTAAGGTCCTAATGAAAGAGCAACAAGTATGTAGCCAACTAGAATGCTTATGAAGGAGTAAGTTTCGGCGATATTTTTTTTAAGGCTTATCTTATCAAACGTTTGTTTGCCCGATATGTAAGTTTGGTACGTTCGGGTAAATGATATTTTGATCAATTTCAAAGTACAGCTAGTTGCTAATTCGTTGGTTTTAGGGTTTAAATTTTTCCTATCTATATGAGTTTAGAAGCCGCAATAAATCATTTGAATATGATTATTTGGTTGGCTTTCAACCGATAATTCTTTTCACGTATGGTATCTTTTTTATCGGTATGATTATAGCTAAACATATCAGCAGAGTCACAACGGTAATTAGAGGAATTTCAATTATAGGATTCAAGTTTGTTACACTGATTTTAAAGCCCAAGTATCCTTTCTGGAGCGTTTCTAAGACTATTACGTGGAACAGATAAATTGGAAGTGTGTTTTGACTGATCACTTGAAGTGCTTTGCTGCCACGTGGAATTTTCCTCTCAATCGTTTGGTAAGGTACAGATGCCAACAAAAGAAACAATGTTACCGAAGCGATTATTACGCTAAAGCTTGAAGCATCAAGGAAAAATTGGCTATACTGCTCGCCCAAAGTCGCAATTAAGAAGTACGTGCCTAATATCGTAAAGACCGAGCTTAATACCAACATTAAAGAGAGAATTGAGGTTCGAAGCCGCAGTTTAGCTACATAGGCACCTAAAATGAAGTATCCTAGCAGTCCACTTAAGACAAAAACATTTTGCCTAAACCATACCGTCTGAGGGCTAATGCTTGCATACAAAGTAAGAAGAGGTATTATGCCTGTGCCTACAAACCAGATAATTAGAAAATATTTAATGATTTTCCAGTCTGCATGAGCCACAATTACCCTCACAAGAGGTGTGATAAGGTATAATCCAATCAAAATGTACAGATACCAAAAATGAACGTATGGTCCCGTAAGTAAACCCTGCAAGAAAGAAACCGGCGTTAACAGCTGTCCCTTAACGAAAGAATCCCATGCAAAAAATATTGCGCCCCAAAACAACACAGGAATCCCAATTCTGTTCCAACGTTTTTTAAAAAAAACTCTAAGTGGCTCATTTGCTTTGTTTGGTTGAAGCAAAAGAGCACCAGTTAACATGACAAACAATGGTACTGCTGTCCGTGATATGGAATTGTAGACATTTGATGTCCACCAGAGTTGGACTCCTTGAGGTGACATGATGTCGATGTTTGGAACAGCCTCAATAGATGCGTGAAGCAGAATAACCAAAATTATTGCTATGGTACGGATAAGGTCTACGGGAAGATCAAGACCCTCATTATTTTGGGATGATTCAGATTCCTGTAACATCTATTCTTCTTACTGTTTATTTTACTATTAATTGTTTGCATTATATACCAAAAAGCAATTAAGCCAAAACGAAGGCGCTGAAACTAAAAAATTCAACCTAAGTACCCATAACGAAAGTAAGATTCGTCTGGTGAGCCATCAGGCGAAGTTATTGCATCATACACATTAAGGGCAATAATTGACGCTCCATTGTCATCAGGGTGCACTCCATCCAAAAAAAAGTCAGCATGGTTGTCCAATGCATCGTATAGATCAACAGTTGGAAGGTTCATTTGGTCAGCTAACTGGTCAATTTGTGGAAGTACGTTGTTTTCGAGATAAGTATTGTTGTAGCTTGAGTTGCTAGTGAAAATTGGTGGTGATTTCACGATCCAAATTAGTTGCTTGCCGTCAAGCTGCTCAAAGGCGGACACCAACTTTGAATAATCCGTTTCAAAACTATCTCCATTCTGGCTAATTTCTGCATTAGCATCATTAGTACCCAGCATTATAACAATAATGTCTGGATGAAAATCTATCGCATCTTTGAATTTACTCTCATACATGTATGGTTTGCTAGATTTGAGTGACACAGTAGAACCACTGACTCCAAAATTACCCACCACATAGTTGGATCCCAGCAATAGTCGTAACCTATAGGGGTATCCGCTTCCTTCGGTTATGCTGTCACCGACACATGCAACCCGAATTGGTTTAGCGGCTACAACATTTTTTGTCAAATTTAAGTATGACGCAAAGCCAGCTGAGAGTATTAAGACAGTGATTGCCACTACCAATAACTTCATTTTCACTTTCATGCGGTTAGTTTCAACCATTCAGCATTTTATGGTTATAGAGATTGGCTGTCGGTTTCCCAGTTACCATTTGGGAGGGTTTTGCCCAAAAGATAGGTTCTACTAATATAAAATTTTAGGTAGAAACTACCAATTCTTTATCATTTGCGCCAACAGAATCAAACGTCGATCTTTTGCAGATCCTATTGGTATTGAGAGTTTGAAGTCGCTACTGGCATATCTTGTATACGAATAGGAGCCCCAGGATGGAGCAGTGGAATCAAGAGAATAATTAAATTCGCTGGTACTTGATAGGTAAAATTGCTATTTCGATTCTCTATGTTTTATTTTCTTTTCAGTGATGGTTGCAGAAAAGACTGCAAAAATAGAAGAAAAAAAAACACTTCGACTACTACTTCTGAGCTTGAGTTGCCTGCTGAGGTGCCACACCCACAGTCTATGTCATGCAACGACTAGACCATAAAAGCATCAAAAACACGCTGATGTACGTTCAACTTGAAGAAGCTCTCTTTCAAGGCGAATGCGAGTATATTTCTAAGGTCGCGAAAACTGAAAAAGAAATATGTGCTTTAATCGAGTCAGGATTCGAGTACGTTACCGAATTTGACGGCGCTAAAATCTTTAAGAAAAGGAAGCTTTAACATGAAAATTAGCCAAAAAACTAAGCAACATCGCCAGGCGGGACCCCCTTACTATTTGACCATAGTGGTGCAGGGGGTGGGATTTGAAGCCCCAACAACGTGGCATCGCCTTCAAATTCGTAATCATTCGCCTGTTATGGCGATAACGCTGTTATAACTTCTCGGTAGCTTCCTTCCCTTTTTCCTTTGTTTCGGAGAAAAACGCATTCTAAGTCCGAAGAAATCAGTTGGCGACTAGGAGATATAGTAAATGACCGTCGAGAAGAATATGTGGAAACTGCACGCTTTTCTGCGGCAATGTATCCTTGTCAGGAAACAACCTGTGGCAAACTTCGAATAATGAGGTTCTGATAAACCAGAAGATGGTCAACTGCCTTCAGTGCCGGAAGGTTATATTGGAACGATGGAAGTAAGACACAATACGCTACTCCTGTCGAGGCATTGCTCTCGCGTTCTTGTCAAGTACTTGAAAAGGAGACAGCTTAGTTCATGGCGTTTTCTGGGCAAGTTTTCTTTTGCTTTGAATGCAGTTTTTTGGTGTGGACGTTGCTCAGAGCCTTCTTTGGCAGGCAGGAAGTCAGTTAACCGTCTTGCTTCAAGCAATGCCTGTTCAGCCTTGAGCTTAGATCGCAGAAAACGGAGGCCTCACAGTGACAAAAGCAAAAGACGTAAAGGATTTGGAGAGCAATACACCAACGAATTCATGAAGATTCTGATATCAGAAATAATTCCAGCGTTAAAAAGTCACAATATCCCCGTAAACAATGATACAAAGAGGGCTTTCATGGCTGGCGCCGCGCTTTCGCAATCATTAGGTATCGAACTCATGAACCAAAAGCTTATGGACTTAGGTCATGACCCAAGGCTTGATCCAACAATAAGCCAAAGTCTACCTTTTTCTAATGAGAAAAGAAAGAGCAGAAGTCTCCCGAAATAGAGGCGTTTTTTTGGAAGATAAGCTTGTCGATAGAAGTCAAAATATTTCGCTTTCAAAGTCCAAAGTCAAATTTGACTTCTCTACCGTTCGCTCCCGAGTCCTTCCGATCCTTAAGGGCATTGAGGTTAAGATGTATCCTGCCAAGATAGGGCGTGTCCGTGGATGGAGCAAACAGCATGTCGATTACTACGTAAAGAAGCTGGAAAAGGCAGGCTTAATCCGCAGATTAAAGCGCAGCAACTTTGTAGATTATGAGTTGACTGAGCGAGGTCAAAACTTTCTCATATCATGTGAGGGAGTACTTTTCAGCAGCGGCGTCTTTCGGCTTCATCGATGTTTTTTCAAGTTTCCGGTTTTGCGTGAGGGCGTTTATCCATCGGGCGATTTTAAGCGAATTGAGATGCAGAATTGGACGGCTCTTTTGGGTTTAGAGCAAGGTGTCAAGGTTAGGCATACGACGACGTCTTGGATTGTTCATGTGGAAACGTTGTATGGTCGCAGTCCCGGAGAGTTAGTGACAACTGCTAAAACCTTGGCTGACCGCGTCGCTAAGGGCTTGATGAGTAAGTACGGCTGCGTTTTAGGCGATGGCAAAATAAACAAACGCCACGAGTTAGGCGTTGATGATCCTGTCGCTAATCTTCTCAACCGCTACTTTACAGTAAGCACACCCAAACGAGTCATCGATGATAGCCCAGGAGAAGATGAGGGCGAGCTTGATCACCTTGGGCGCGACGCTGCAGTTGAGTACTTGCTAATGCCTGAGCGGGTCAAGAAACTTGAAGGTCAATTTGACAATGTTCTTTGTGATTTAGAGAAGATTTCAGGCAGCCTTGCCAAACTGGAGAAGATGGGTTGTGACTTAGGAAGAGTTGCTGAAATTTTGGGCAAGCTTGTAGTTTCTGAGGGCACCCAAGACTTCGCTAAGGGTTCTGCAGATGGAGGAAATAGCTATGTGTCTTAGGAAGATCCCAGAAAAGCCCAACTTTAGAATCGCAATAATGGCAGTAAAAACCTGTTCAAAAGCCATTTTAGCACTAAGCGTTTGGCATGGGAAAAGTCCATGCTTTTCACAAGTCACTTTTCTGCAGTTGGTTGGTCCTGATTACCCACTGCTAATTTTGCCATGCGTTGATGGAGCAGAAAACTTGGAGTGTGCATTTTGACATGGAAGAAACCGAAAAACCTGTTCAGAACCAGAAAAAGAAGCGAAGCCAAAGCGATAAGATAGGTCGGTTGAAGTATAACCAGCAACTCCTCAAACAGACCTTAGCAGAAGTTGAAGAGGTCAAGCTGATGCTTCGCACAATCTTTGCTGGCTTGAAGGGCTCTTTCAATTTTGAGCAGTCGCTAATTGAGCGGATTGCTTGTGAAGACGAGGTTGACCGGGAGATTCTGCAACTGCTTTTTGAAGCAGGCAGTCCAGGTTTGTTGCCAAAAGATTTGCAATCTAACCTTGAAAAATTCAAAGTTACTCGCCACCAAATAAGCAGAAGAATCATAAGAATGAACAAGCGTTTGGAGAAGGAGTTTGGAGAGCATGTTGCAGAAAAGCGTGGTTGGCATTGGGCACTGACCAGTTTTGCTTTTGATGCTTGGAGGGATAGTGAAAAAGACAGATTTTAGCAATCTGACTGCATCAATCTCTTAATCTCATCTAAATATAAGTCAGGCAAGTTTGAGGCTTCTAAGCGATAATTATATATGCGTACAACCATCCATTTGTAGTAAGTTTTAGCTTCTGAGGACAAATAACATGGCAGCCTCTAAAAAACGAAAGTTCATAATCCTGGCCGTTATCATTTTGGTTGTAGCCATTATTTTAAGCTCATTTGTTTACCTTAATTCTCAGAAACCTTATGTTGGACCGTTAGAGTCAATTATTTTGGGTACAACTTTCTTGGAATCTGTAGCTCCAGGTTTCGTAGCTGAAGACCAGCACTTTTTTACAAACAATGGTTTGAATGTAACTTTAAAATATTATGACGTCGGGCTGAACGCGGTAAACGATATGCAAAAGGGCGAGGTAGACATGGCATGGTGCGCTGAGTACATATTAGTTGGTAAGGCTTTAGGCAACCAGAATATACAAACTATTGGAAGTGTGGCAAAAACCGATTTTGCGTCCATCGTTGCGCGAAAAGATCGAGGGATCGAAAACATCTCCGATCTATCCGGAAAAAGAGTTGGGGTTGTTAGGGGAACAGTTATGGAGTTCTATCTTGGAAGATTTCTTGAACTTAACGGTCTAACCATATCTGAGGTGACTCTTGTGAACATTACTCTCGCCCAGTCTGCTAATATGGTTATTAACGGTGACGTTGATGCAGTGGTTTCTTTTCCTCCTTATGTTGAAACTGCACGCCAGCAACTCGGCGATGATGCCGTGGTTTGGGCGGTGCAGGGCAAGCAGATGTTGTATGGTTTGATAACTTGCAGAGCTGACTGGCTTACTCAGAATCAAGAGTTGGTAAAAAGATTTTTAAAATCTATGAGTCAAACTGAGGACTATATGATTCAGCATCCTAATGAAGCAAAAGCTATTGTGCAGAAAAAAATGAATTACACGGATGATTACATGACAACCGTTTGGGCTCGCAACGAATTCTCACTTTCCCTCGATCAATCGCTTGTAGTTGCCATGGAAAACGAGGCACGTTGGATGATAAAAAACAATCTCACTACTCGAACTTTGGTTCCTGATTTTCTAAACTATATTTACCTAGAGGGATTAAATTCGGTAAAACCAGAATCAGTAGACGTAATTGGCTAGAGGAAATGGAAACATGAAAATAAAAACCCAATTCACAATATGCATCGTTGTCTTTAGTGTAATACTGGTTATTATTGCCGCCTCAGTAGCCAATACGGAACAGCAGATAACTCAGCTTAACGCCCAAAAAACAATCGCTAGCAACATCGAGCAGGGGGCAAGCAGGTTAAACAGTGTGTCAATCGATTATTTTCTCTATCAAGAAGATTTACAGATTTCCCGATGGCAAACCACGATTTCTTCCTTTTCTAACGATTTACCAAACCTTAAACCCAATAATGTGCAGCAACAAACTCTTGCTAACTTCACTGCCAAAGATCTACAAACTATTGACGCCCTTTTTAACGAGTTAATCGTTTATTTGCAGAATGCTCCTCGAAATGTAAGCGTTAGAATTGACCCTGAGTTTCAAACCAGATGGAGCGACTTGGCACTTCAAAGCCAGACTCTTAACACTCACGCTACACAATTATCGCGTTCCTTAGACGAACAAGCTCAACAAACAAATCAAACAAACATTTTACTCATTGTTTCTCTTGTAGGTACCTTTGGTGCTTTGTTAGCAACAATTTACCTTATGGTTTTTCGAAGAACACTAAGATCGGTATCGGAACTTCAAGAGGGAATCAAGACAATTGGGTCTGGAAACCTAGCTTACGTTATAGAAGCCAAAAGAAACGACGAGATTAGCGATTTATCCCGTGCTTTCAATCAAATGACGGCTGACCTGAAAAATGTAACCGCCTCGAAAACTGACTTAGAGCAAGCGCAAGCTTCTCTGCATCAAAGCGAGCAACGCTGGGCAACTACGCTATCAAGCATTGGAGACTCAGTTATTGCCACTGACGTTTCTGGAGCTGTGACATTTATGAACACAGTGGCAGAGGAATCTACTGGCTGGACTGTTAGAGAAGCTTTAGGAAAACCACTCAACGAAGTGTTTCATATAATTAATGAAGAAACCCGCATGGAAGTTGAAAGCCCAGTTTCCAAAGTGCTTGCGAAAGGTATGATAATTGGGCTAGCTAATCACACAATTTTAGTTCGAAAAGATGGCAGCGAAGTTCCTCTTGACGATAGCGGTGCACCAATAAAAGACCAAAATGGCGAAGTCACCGGTGTTGTACTTGTCTTTCATGATATCAGTCAACGCAAAGAAATGGAGCTAAAGCTTGAAGAATATAGTGCGCATTTGGAGAATTTGGTTGAAGAACGCACTAAGACAACTAAAGGATTCTGAACGTTTAGCCGCAATTGGTGCGACTGCGGGTATGGTTGGTCATGATATTCGCAATCCACTGCAGGCTATAACTGGCGACATTTATTTGGCTAAAACAGAATTGGCTTCAACTCCTGCGAGTGATGAGAAAAAAAGCATTGAAGAAAGTCTTACAGAAATTGAGAAGAACGTTGATTACATTAACAAGATTGTGGCTGACCTGCAAGACTTCGCAAGACCACTTAACCCTCGTGCAGAAGAAACAGACCTAAAACATGTAATCGATGACTTATTAACTAAAAATAATCTGCCCAAAAACGTTAAAGTAACTGTTAATGTCGAAACTGAAAAAGTTGTTGCTGACTCCACTTTCATTAGCCGCATAATGTTTAATTTGGTGAATAATGCTGTTCAAGCGATGCCAAAAGGAGGCAAACTTATTATTCGCACGTACAAAGACGCAAACGATACCGTGATATCTGTTAAGGATACAGGTGTTGGGATCCCCGAAGCGGTGAAAGGCAAATTGTTTACACCAATGTTTACCACAAAATCGAAGGGTCAAGGCTTTGGCTTAGCAGTGATTAAGCGCATGACTGAAGCATTAGGCGGCACCGTTTCTTTTGAGAGCCTAGAAGGTAAAGGAACAACTTTCATTGTGCGTTTACCTCCTCTGTAAAAAGACGAAAAAGCGAACAAATGTGTAAAATGGAGTTCACAAAATGTCCAAATTTGAACAATCAGTCATCACGGTAGGAATAGGCGCTTCAGCGGGCGGCTTAGAAGCGTTCAAAGTTTTGCTCGAATGTTTACCAGTCGATACAGGATTGTCATTTGTCGTTATTCAACATCTGGCCGCTGGCCAAGAAAATTATGCTGACCGATATTCTTTCAAGATTTACCAAAATGCCCGTCCAAGCAGTCAAAGATGGGATTCCAGTTGAACCGGACCATGTTTACGTTATTCCGCCAGGAGTAACGATGACTATTGAAAAGCATGTTCTCAAGCTTGCCTCGAAGAGTAAGTCCCTCAAACCTATTGATACTTTCTT
>CAVYRJ010000007.1:0-133640 GCA_963770935.1 Candidatus Bathyarchaeota archaeon | reverse complement strand
TCTGACGCCTCTGCAATCGAAGCCTTGCGTAACAAAGGCTACAAAGCAACCCCCCAAAGAATAGCCATTTGCCGTATTGCCCTTTATAGTCGAGAACACCCTACCGCCCAAAGCATCTACGATAAAGTCAAAAAAATACATCCAACCGTAAGCCTAGCAACAGTATACAAAACCCTTCAAGTACTAAGAGACTTGGACTTAATCCAAGAACTCAATTTCCCCAAAGGACAAGCAAGATTCGATTCCTACATTAAACCTCATGTAAACCTGATTTGCCTACAATGCGGAAGCATAGAAGATTTAGATGACCCAACCGCAAAAGAAATATTAGAAAAAGTTTTAGCCTCCACCAAATTCAAGCCAAATGGGCAGCGCATAGACGTATACGGTATTTGCCAAAAATGCAACAAAGTGTGCAAAAGCTAATTCGATCTCGCCGCCACAATCACACAGCTTTACTCATCTGTTAACTCAGCAACATAGTTAACAACTTTTTTTAGCCATGGGCTTCATCAAAGAGACTCCAATTGATGGTTTAGTTAATTTGGAGGCAAATTGTCGTTTAACGGCTAATTGGTAGACATTTGCGATTTGCATTGTCTGGCTTATTCTTGCATTATTTCGTATGAAGTTGTTATATCCGCTGTTTTCCTGAGCATGGCTCCAACTGAACAGTATTTTTCGTTTGAAAGTTGAATCGCTCGCTCAACAGCTTCCTTACTTACTTTTTTTCCTTTGATTACATATTTTATTTGGATTTTTGTATAAACTTCGGGCGGTTCATCACGTCTTTCCCCTTCAACTTCAACCCAGTAACCCGAAATGTTTTGACGCTTCTTCTTTAGAATATTAACAACGTCGAAACTTGTACACCCAGCTAGACACGCTAAAAGAGTTTCCATAGGTGAAGGCGCTGTTTCATCTCCCCCATATTTTTTGGGCGCATCAAAAGTGACAGTGAGTCCATTGGGGTTTTTTGCTTCAAAACGAAAGTTACCTTTCCACTCAAGAATCATTTTCTTTTTATTAGCAGACATACTCTCTATTTTGAATCTGGCAGAGAAAAACGTTACTACTTTAAAGCAAGTTTTGATAGATTGCTTTGAATTGATCCTTATTTTTCTGCTTCAAGAAATCCTTATTTTTCCAGACTGTTTTTTCAAACTCTGTGTAATCTGGTTATAGATTTAATAGCTATCAAATAAGCTCAAATTAAGCTTCTTTTAAAAAATATGAATGCGGTTGCCGGGATTTGAACCCGAGTCGACAGCTTGGGAAGCTGCAGTCCTACCGAACTAGACTACAACCGCAACTGTTACTGCTATATGCGATAGCCTATTGCATAGGGATAGTTCATTTAATATAGAAACTTTGCGATCAAACCTAAGAGGTTGTTTTAGGACCCTGTCCACGTCAACTGCCAACCCACAGCTGGAAAGCTCACTTATGAAGTCAAGTTTCCAGCTATTTCTGCTGACTCCCTTTACTTCTAAATTGCTCTATTAAGCTTGAGAAAAAGCAATAAAGAACTGAACCATCCGGAAATTTTTTTAAAAAACAAATAAGGGCGTTCTGTTATTTGCTGAGTATCTATCTTTAAAGGTTTGTCAGGTGAAGCTTAGATATGGCAATCGATGCTTTAGCGAGCGGCTGGTCAAAAACCGTTGGTGTAGATCGGAAACAATTCGATATGTTTTTTAACAAAATGCTTGATGGCTTTGCCTATCATAGAATTGTTGTTGATGGGGCGGGAAAACCAGTTGATTACATTTTTCTTGAGGTCAATCACGCTTTTGAAAAAATGACGGGACTTAAAAGAGAGAAAATCATAGGCAAGAAAGTAACCACGGTTCTCCCAGGCATTGAGAAGGATCCTTCGGATTGGATTGGTGTTTACGGACGGGTTGCTTTAACTGGAGAGCCGGTACAGTTTGAGAATCGCGCTGAATCTTTAGGCAAGTGGTACAAGGTAGTGGCTTATTGTCCTGAGAAAGGTCATTTCGTGGCTTTGTTCGAGGACATTACTGAGCGCAAGAAAGCTGAGGAAGTTTTGAGTAAACTTAACAAGGAACTGGAAGAGAGGGTGCGTAAGCGCACAGAAGAGGTCTCTATTGAACGTCAGCGTCTTTATAATGTTCTTGAAACGCTTCCAGTCTACGTTATTCTTCTCGATAAGGACTATTGTGTGCCTTTTGCCAACAAGATTTTTCGCGAGCGTTTTGGTGAGTCTCATGGAAGGAGATGCTACGACTTTCTTTTCAAGCGTGAATCACCATGCGAGAATTGTGAGACTTACAAGGTCCTGAAGATTAATGGTCCGCATCGCTGGGAATGGACCGGTCCGGATGGCCGCGACTATGACATTTATGACTTTCAATTCATTGAAGCAGACGGCTCAAATCTTATTCTCGAGATGGGCATCGACATAACAGAACGTAAACGCGCTGAGAAACAAATACGCGATGCCTCTATGTACTCGCGTAGCTTGCTTGAAGCAAGTTTAGACCCTCTTGTTACAATTAATTCTGAGGGCAAAATTACCGACGTAAATCAAGCCACCGAACTTGCCACTGGCTGTTCAAGAGAAGAATTGATAGGTAGCGACTTCTCAAATTACTTTACAGAACCTGAAAAAGCCAAAATGGGGTACAAGCAGGTCTTCAATGAGGGGTTTGTACGAGATTATCCGTTGGCAATTAGGCATAAATCTGGAAAAAAAATCGATGTATTGTACAATGCTACCATTTACACAAATGAAGCTGGCGTAAGGCAAGGCGTTTTTGCAGCAGCAAGAGACATCACCGAACTAAAGAAAGCTGAAGAGTTGGCTCAGGAAAGCGCTAAGAGACTAAAAGATGCTGAACGTCTGGCTGCGATTGGTGCTACGGCGGGAATGGTTGGTCATGATATTCGTAACCCGTTGCAGGCAATAATAAGCGACATTTTTCTAGCTAAAACTGAATTAGCCTCGACTCCAGAGAGTGATGAGAAAGTAAATGCGTTAGAAAGCTTAACAGAAATTGAGAAGAACATTGATTACATTAACAAGATTGTGGCAGATCTTCAAGACTTTGCTAGACCTCTACAACCAAATGTAGAAGAAACTGACATAAAACTCATAATTGATGAGTTGTTGAAAAAGAATGGTTTGCCTGAAAACATTAAAGTAACTGTGAAAGCGGAAACTGGCGCTAAAAAATTTTTGGCTGATTCCTCTTACATAAACCGAATAATGTACAATTTGGTAAATAACGCTGTTCAAGCCATGCCAAAAGGCGGAAAATTAACTATAAAGGCTTACAAAGAAGCAAACGATTTGATCATATCGGTTAAAGACACAGGTGTTGGCATTCCTGAAAACGTAAAAAGCAAGCTGTTTACACCTATGTTCACTACAAAAGCGAAAGGTCAAGGCTTTGGCTTGGCAGTAATTAAACGCATGACTGAATCATTAGGCGGCACCGTCTCTTTTGAGAGCCAAGAAGGCAAAGGAACAACTTTCACAGTACGTTTGTCCCCACCAAATAGTTAAATGGCAAATTGGCTTCAAGTAAGGTTCAGTTTTCCAATTCTTTAGCGAAGAAACGGGTCTTATAATGTAGCTCGACATATTCGCTTCTTGATCTTTTTCGTTAGAGCTCCCTTATCTATTTTCTCTAATACTATGTTAGAAAGGGCTAAGCTTACTATGTGTTTGCGCATTGACAGACTATTTTAGGATTCTATCGGCGTTGACGGTGTATCCGCAGTTTGTTAGTTCACGTATGAGGGCAAGCTTCCAGCTATCTTGATCATCGAAGGCTGTGACTTTCATGCCTTCAAGATCGATGGGACTCTCAAAGTTTACGCATTCCCTCCAGAAGACAATTACATTGTCCTTGCCAAGCTTGCCTAACAGAAAACCAAGTTCAAAAACCACGTCTTGCTGAGGTCTTAGCTTGCGTTTTGCGGCGGCTTCATTTGTGGCGTATGCAAAATCGTCCGGTGACAACAAAACCACAGCAAAAGCCAACATCGGCGTAATCTCTGCTAAAGTTTTCCAGGATTTTTTTTCCTTGGCTTGGCTCTTCACACATAACCAGAGGCATGAGCGAAAGTTTAGTTAAAGCTCCAGTGAGAGCCTGCTTCATCTCGCTATCTGCACCGGAAACAACGATAATTCTGCGACTCAAATTTCCTGAGGTTGAGGTTGCCGATTGGTTGGACAATGTATTTTTCTTTGCCGAGGGCAAAAATTTTTCTGTGCAAACGTAAGCGCCTTTGACTTTGCCTTTTACGATACTTTCGATGAGGTTTTTTTTGTCTTTGGCAGCTATGAGGTTCTCTTGGTTAGGCAACGCTAATTTGTCTGCTGTTGTGTGGGACCAGAAGAGTACGACTTTGATGACTTTAATTGGGTTGAGGAGTCTGCCCATAAACCAGAAAGGCTGTCCGGCAGTGAAGGGTGTGGCGAAGGTACGGTCAAGTTCCTCTTGGGAAACGTTGAAGCGGACCCCAGACTTTTCTGGCTCGGCATATTCTATATAGATGTGATATTTGGGAAGCGACAATCTGCTCAAGTCTATTCAACCGCTCTGCACAAAAACCTTACCATAGCAGGCTCAGATATCGTTTAAAGTTTTCTGGAAAGTATAGAATAGTTGGGATTAAATTTTATGCACACACACTTCTATGTTATTCTCTCCAGACCTCAGGCTTATTCATCACGTCACAACAAATCACTTTGCCAAATACGAAGCCGATTATGCCTGAGCGAAGTGCCTGCACCATCCATGCGTCAGCAACTTCTTTGGGAATTGGGTATGTTGGTTCAAATCCAAGTTTTGATGCTGGCGTAAAACCGTGCCGTGGATAATACTGCGGATGCCCAACTACAAAGACCAAGTCAATTCCTGATTTAGATAGAATTTCTAGTCCTTTTTTGATTAGTGTACCACCAATTCCTTGTCTCTGAAACTTGGGTACTACAGCCAGAGGAGCCAGAAACGAAACCTGAACTTTTGGGTTGTTGGTCAAGTATCCGTGGGTGAAGAGGATATGCCCCGCTGGCTGATTATCGACGTATGCCAGTAGCGATACGTATGGTTGTGCGGATTTGTCAGATAGCATGTCTTTGGTTAACTGAGGCTCTGAATCTCGGCGGAATGCTTCTTGTTCAACATAGAGTATGTCTTGAAGGTCCGCAGGGGTTGTTTCTCGAATGATCAATTCTTTCACTTCAAATTCTTTTAGTTGATTGTAGGTATATAAGTGGCTTTATTTTTTTTCGAACACAAACGCGTCATATTCATCGTAAGCTCCACAATTAAGTGTACGCCTTTGCTAAATTGTAATTGCGACATCGGATAACTGACTTTATAATAATTATTACTGAATAACAATTACCTTAAGCGATGGCAGCTCAGAGTTTCCTTAGTGTGAAGATGGGCTCAAAGTTTAGGATTCTTATCGCTGTTGTTTTGATTGTTCTTATGTTAGAAATGGGTGCTGCTTTATTTGCTATATATTTGATAGGCCCTGCTGTTGACCCTATTGTTGATTTTAAGACGACAGATTTTTTGCTGGTTCTAATGGTGTCGACTTTTACTTTTTTAATTTCCGAATTATGGAACTTGAGATTTAAGGCTAAGCTTGCGAAGTCCATATTTTTCATATGGATAATGTTGATACTAATCATTACTTTAGGCACGTACATCAAAGATTTGTTAATACAACCTCCTATTTACAACGCCCTTAAATGATGCCCTCACAACTTTTGGTTTCGGAGCAATACATCCATCTATTTGGCTCTCGATTATTTTGCCAACTATCGGAGTCTTTTGTGGTGAACATGGCTTGTATCATTTGCTTAAAAGAACAAGAAAACAAAGACAAACAAATCAGAATAATTTGTTTACGAGAACTTAATGTATTTGGTTGAATTAAACTCTAATCCGCAATAGAGCACCACCAATTAGATTTTCAAGGAAAGCATTTCAAAATTTTAACGCTCACATAACATTAGAATTAAAAAATAAATAAATTTTAGAAAACAATGAAAATAAAGAATAAAGTCACCTTGAGAGTTGGGGGCATATCTACTGCAATTTTTTTGTTGACTCTTTTGATTTCAGGTATTGTTGGAAATTTTACTGGAATGCACTGAAAACTTTAACTCGCAAAATTATTTTTTCAAGTTAATCTGCAATCCAAACGCTTAAAACTGTATATCGTTATACACGCAACCCCCAATACGTCGGTTTCATTGTTCTTTTCACGGGACATTTTTTTTCTTACTGCTTCTTTTATGGCTCTAATTACCGTGCCTTCGCAATTTTGTTGTTTCTGATCACCACATTCAACGAAGAACCGTGGTTAAAAGAAAAGTATGGAGAGCCCTATGAAAATTATTGCAGGATAGTTCCTCGCTTTATCGGCTTTCGCTCATTCTAAAACCTACAGAACTGCCTTTAGCAATTCGCTTTGATTGTTCCACCATTCTTCGCGATTAAATCCACAAGATGTTCAGAGGCTTTCCGAAGTTTTTCCGCAGGATTGCATTCTTGAGCTGCGTTTATCGTTAGATGAAGTTCCACCTGTGGCTTGGTTTTGTTAAACGGATGAGACTTAACATAAACACCCGAATTATCGCTCATAACCTGATCAATTAATGGCGCCAATTTGGACTCAAAGATGTTTTCAGCAAAAACGCTTCGCTCACAGAACACGCGTCCAAGAGCAGCCTCCTTAAGCAACGGCGATATAGTTTCCAACGAAAATTGCCTCCATCTCAGGGGGCACACCTGGCAACACAAACAGGACGGTTCTATAAATGTCGACTCTTATGCCTGGGGCAGTGCCAATTGGGTTATTAACGACTTCAGTTCTCTCTGGCAGAGTTGCCATTTTAACTCTGGGTTGCGTTAACTCAATTTCTGTTGGATAGCCTCTTTTTTTGGCATATTCAGTGCAGCGTTGCTTTACAAATGCCAGCGCTTCTGGATTTACTTCTAGTTTGCGGTTTAACGCTTTTGCGACTCCCTGCAAGGTCATATCGTCAAAGGTTGGTCCTAATCCACCTGTAGTGATTATAAATTGTGGTTTCCTAGCTACGACTTCGTTGATTGTGTCTGCGATTTCTTCAACGATGTCTTGGATAACTGTTACCCGCGTCAGGTTGGCGCCTAGCCGTGAGATTTGTTTTGCCAGCCAGGTTGCGTTGGTGTTTTCTATTTTGCCTATAAGCAATTCGTTACCAATGCAGATGACTTCAACGTTTACAGTCAAAGCGTTCACCAACAGTTTGGCTCTGGGAAAAGTGGTTTCTGTTATTTATAGTGTTTGACAAACGTTAAAAGAGGAAATACAGGGGTCATGTCAGAAGGTTAATTCATTAAGAAAAGTATCGCTTAAAATTTCATTATCGCGCGAAAAACCCGTAAATGATGCCTAAATTGCTTCACAAAAAAAGGAGGATAGACTTATTGATAGGTTTCCGTCAACCTTTTTTGATAATGGTAGCTAGTTCTGCAAGCAATAAAGGCAAATTCAAGTAGATTTAGATTATTACTTTTTATTTTTCTCCTTCACCCACCGACTCACTCGTGCTGGTTATGATTGAATAGGCGGTTTCGTCCCAAAAAAGAAACACTGGTTTTTCGTTTCTAAGCAGATCAACAATGTTGGGATAGTCTTCTAAGCGGTAGAAGAGAAATGCAGTTCCATCACGGGAGTAATCTCTAGGCAGAGCTGACTCTTTGCGTAGAAAAGCGAGGGACGCAACATTTCTATTTACGCCGTTTTTCCAAAGGGAAATTGTGGGGGTAGACGTATTTGAATAATAGTTGATCGAATATCGATCAATTGAGGTTGTTGATGTTGGCATACAAAACACCTGAACATAATTGTAATAGACGTTGTTTAAAAAATTTTGGAATGCAACAGAATACAGCAAATATTTTCAAAATTCCAATCTTTTGACTGCATGCCCCTCTGATTGTTGAAGGATTTTGATGTCTTATATGGATGGATTGAAAAAATTTTAGTCCAAAAAGACTTGAATTATGAGAATACATATATTCTGGTTGGATTATCCAACCAATGGAAAGGAGGTTGATAGGATTAACAGCAAAAAATTCGCGATCACATTAGCGCTCTTTCTTTTATCCACGTTGATATTGTTCACACCCAGAATTGAAGCTCAACAAAACACTCTAGACTGGTGGTCTATGTTCCATCATGATGCAGCCCACACCGGCTACTCTACTTCAGCGGGACCATTGACCAATCAAACTCTTTGGAAATTCAAAACTGGCAATTCTGTTGAATATTCTTCTCCATCAATCGTAAATGGTGTTGCATATGTCGGCTCGCAGGATCGCACCGTTTATGCCTTGGATGCTGCAACAGGCAATAAAATATGGAGTTTCGCGGCGGAGTATTCAATTAAATCTATTGCCGCGGTTGTTAACGATGTAGTCTTTGTCGGGTCCCTAGACCACAATGTTTACGCTTTAAACGCCAAAACTGGGAGCAAAATATGGAATTACACAACAGGAAACCAAGTGTATTCTTCGCCAGTCGTCGTTGACGGAGTATTGTATGTCGGCTCAAACGACCATTATGTCTACGCGCTGAATGTTGAAGATGGCAGCAAAATCTGGAGCTTCCAAACAAGTAATTATGTGTGGTCTTCTCCGGCCGTTGTTAATGGCGTGGTCTACGTTACCTCTTGGGATTACGTCTACGCTTTAGACGCTACGACAGGCAGCAAAATCTGGAGTTTTAAGCCGAAGGATTCTATGTATTCTTCTCCTGCAGTTGTGGGCGGCATCGTTTACTTTGGCTCAAACGACCACAATCTGTACGCATTGGACGCCGAGGATGGCGCTAAAATTTGGAATTTCACAACAGACGGTTATGTAACTTCGTCGCCTGCGGTTGCGGATGGCATTGTCTATTTTGGGTCAGATGACCACAATGTGTATGCTTTGAACGCTGCAACGGGCCAAAAGCTTTGGAGCTATGAGACTGGAGACGCTATAGACTCGTATGCGGCTGTCGCAAGTGGCGTGGTTTACATTGGCTCTAAAGATGATTATGTTTATGCTTTGGACGCTAAAACCGGTGAAAAAATATGGAGCTACAAAACCGACGGTGACGTGGAATCTTTTACCTCTGTTGCTAACGGCGTCGTATACATAGGCTCAAACGACTACTACATCTACGCCATCGGAGCAATTGCCAATCAACAACCAACTTCTTCATCGCTAACATCGCCCTCACCCATAGTTCCAGAGTTTTCAGCTTTGATGGCTCTGCTCCTATTGATTATTTCTGTACCATCAATAATAGCCATTAAAATAAAAAAAAGTAGACGTTGACAAAACTCAGTTCTTATATCCCCGCCTATTTTAGGATTCTATCAATGCCGACGTTGTATGCGCAGTTTGTTGGTTGACGTATGATTGCAAACTTCCAGTTATCTCGGTCATCGAACACGGTAACTCTGATGCCTTCAAAATCGGTGAGATTTCAATGTTTTAGCGTCTTTTTATGAAATAGCTTTTTCTGTGACATTATTGAGGTAGATGAAGATTACGACTTAGATTATGACTCAGATACTGGTACTTGACCAAAAGGAAAACTTCAAAAAATATGAAATTAATGCATAAAAAAAGTATATTGTTAATTTCTAATGTTAATCGCGATAGATCATGACTTATTTTTCCAATTAATTTCTCAAGGGGGTCCAAAGCACATGATATAATGAACGTTGTACTCAGTTTAGGGGATTTTTAGGCTTGGGAACTTTCTTCAGAAATCATTAAACACCAGAGGGATTAAATGGGTACCTGCGCCGCGCTAAACGTAATAGACATGTCTAAGCGACCAAGCAATAGGCAGACTTAAAGGATTTTGTTTATGCATTTTTCAACTTTGGAAGTCTCGTGCCAGCAGGGCATTGCCGCTGACTGCCATTTTATATCAAAATAGTCTTGTAGAGAATCAACTAAATCAGAGTTGCTTGATCTTAAAACTTGCATTTCCTTGCGGGAAGAGCTCGGAAAAATAACAATGTTAACATTGCTTCTATCAAAAATACTTATACCTACTTTTGGATCTTTCAATACTGATTTTATCTCAAGGTTACCTGTTTCCATTAAGGCTTGAATGATTTGCGGCATCTTCGCGTCTTTGGGAACTTGAGTAATATAACGATACCTTACACCTCTTTTCAATGTTTTAACATGAAAGTCAGCGTACTTGTTAAGCACATAAACCATGGGGTTCCAAGCGAAAATGCTATCCTTGCTCGACTGAGTTTGCACAGTATCTTTAATATATTCTCTGACTTCAGCTTTTTCTCCCAAAGTTATGCGGTATTGGGGCTCCTCTGGGCTTTCAAGGGGTTGTTCATCATAGTTTTTTACAAACTGTTTAGCGTCAGCCTTAAATTCGTAATGTCTCTTGGCGTCCAACTTCAACAAGATTCTGAATGCTTCACTTATTGGCACTGCCTTAAAAATCAGAGGGGTTGTCAGTTGCCTTTCCACTAACCTGAGTTGTTCCAGTTTGGGTAGAGCGCGGTATATTTCTGCTCTATCTGCTTGAACTTTTTTTGCCATTGTTGCAACTTTTGCCTGTCCTAATGTAGCGACAGCTAAGTAAACTTGCGCTTGCCTTATAGTTAAGCCCAGGTTGGTGAAGACGGTGAGGTCTTCTTTTTTCATATTTAGGCACTTTCCCTTCTTTGTAAGAGAGTCGGTTCGTATTCCCGTATTTAGGTCTTGAACTTATAAGACTTCTGAAAAAACTGTGAGTGCTTGAAGCAGTCACAAGTCTTTATTAAATTTAGGGAACAACTCGGTATAAAAAAGGAGAAAATACATGTACTTTTCAAAAAAACAAACAAAAAATGGTATTATTATTATTGCTCTTAGTCTCGTGCTTTCTATGTCTATTCCGTTGCTTACTTTTCCAATCGTTAATGCTCAGACGGTAAATAAGTATACTTCGTATATTTACGTTGCTAGCGGCGCTGATGTTGTCGGTGTTGGACAGCTGGTAAGTCTTGTTACTTGGACTTCAGATATGCCGCCAGACATCGGTGAAACCGTAGGTAACATAACCAGTCCAAGCGGTAGAGCTGGCTGGTATGGAATACAAATACACATCACGAAGCCGGACAATACAACACAGACCTTCACCATACCCTATACTGATCCTGTCGGCGGCGGATACATTACATATTCCCCAGAAATAGTTGGTACATATAGTGTGCAATCCATTTTCCCAGCAGCATGGAAGAATACAACTACTACGAAAGCTTACTATAGCGACGCTGTCAGCCCGATTTGTAAATTTACAGTCCAGCAAGAACCCGTACAACCTTGGTCTGAGTCACCCGTTCCGCAAGACTATTGGACACGCCCAATTAATAGCGCAAATAGAAACTGGTACATCCTCGGAGGAAACTGGCTTGGCGGTGCTCATGAACAACCATTAGGTGCTGCAGGTGGAACTTCCACACGTCTTGTTCAAGGAGAGGGACCGGAGAGTGCACACGTACTTTGGTCTAAACCCTATTATATCGGTGGGATAATGGAGGAAGGATTCAACCAGACGGGCTATATGACAGGACACTACCAAGGTCTCAGTTGGACGGCAATCGTTCTTAACGGAAAAGTGTGGTACAGCCCACGTGCAGACAATACAAAGGCAGAAGGTATGTTATGTGTTGATTTGTATAGTGGTGAAACATTATACTTTATAAATCAAACTATGCCAGCATTCGGTCAAATCTACAATTACGAGTCACCTAATCAACATGGCGGCTACTCATACTTATGGAGGACATCAGGTGTTACAATAACTAACCCTGGCGGCGTTAATGGCACAGTCTGGGAAATGCTTGACGGATACACCTTGAAATCAATATGCAAGATAGCCAACGTGACTTCAAGCGGTACAGCTGTTTACGGAAAAGACGGAAGCATACTGCGATTCAATCTTGTCAACCTAGGAACCACAACAAATCCCAATTACTATTTACAAGTATGGAACTCATCTGCAATACCTTCAGAACTGTTAGGCGATTCCGGAACTAACTATTGGCAATGGAGACCAGGAACAGGCGGAAGAGGTCAATTACTTGCTGGGGAATACGTACATGACGGAAACAAGGCTTTTTCACTCAACGTATCAATACCAAGTGTTTTAGGTCCTCGAAATTCGCTGCTTAATGAAACAGGCACAATTCGTTGCGTACGTGAAGACCAATACGTAATCATTGGAACGGCGGGAAGAAATGACGAGAGAGGAGATGTTAAGGGCTATCTACTGGCCGTAAGTCTCAGACAAGGGGAAGAAGGCAAAAAACTATGGGAAACATACTTCTCTGACCCATATGCTGAAACATCATCTAACGCAAGCTTAGTGTTACAAGCGATATATCCAGAAGATGGTGTGTTCTTGTGCGGAAACACTGTAACGCTTGGAGGCTCTAAATACTTGAGATACTGGGGTTATGACATGAGGACAGGACAGCAACTCTGGGTTACTGACCAAGAACCACAAATGAACTACTACAGTATGCAAGTTAATTACTACAATGGGATGCTTTTCACTAGTGGCTATGGAGGAGTAGTTATCGCTTATGACATAAAAACAGGAAAGCAAGTTTGGAATTACACAGCATCAAATGTCGGCTTTGAATCGCCTTATGGCAACTATCCAGTCAACATTTTCGCTATCTGCGATGGAAAAATCTACACCCTCACTGGTGAGCATTCAATTACTCAGCCAATGTGGCGTGGACCTAACATACGCTGCATTAATGCAACAAATGGAGAAGAAATATGGAAAATTATGGGCTTTGGAGCAAACGGCGGTGCACATCTTACTGGAATGTATATGCAATTGGCAGATGAGAAAGTTTTAGGTCTTAACTACTTTGATAACAAGATTTACTGCTTTGGCAGAGGACCAAGTGCTACAACAGTCACAACATCACCCAAAGTCTCGGAATATGGCAACAGCGTCCTAATAGAAGGCACAGTCACTGATCAGTCTCCATCAGGTAGTCACAACGCTAATGATATGTTAGATTTCACTCTGAAGGGCACTCCCGCAATAGCTGACGAGGACATGCAGTCATGGATGGAATACAAGTTCATGCAACAAATATACCCAGCAGACGCAAAAGGTGTTCCAGTAAACTTAGCCACTATTGACCCCAACGGCAACTACATACCCATCGGAACCACTACCTCAGACATAAATGGCAACTATGGGCTTCTCTTCACACCAGAAATTCCAGGCACATATCAAATTATCGCAACCTTTGACGGATCCAAATCCTACGGCACATCGACAGCAACAACCTACATGGCAGTAGGAGAAGCACCAGCTAGCACTCCTGCACCAACACCACAGGCACAATCTATCGCTGACACATACTTTGTTCCCGCAATCGCCGGCTTGTTCGTATTCATGGCCATAATAGGCGTCGTAATAATCCTAGTGCTCAGAAAACGACCATAAAAACAACAGAGCTACCAATTAACTTTCCTTTTTTATTTTTTGTTAGAATCAGAGAAGAAGCTATCGAAACCTAAACTCGGTTTTCAAAAATCGTTTTCCTATTCCACTTGGAAGAAGCTGGTTTGCTGGTCTATCACAAACGAAAAGGCAGTATAATCACCGCTTAACTGAACATTATTAGCTGAAGGCCAAACACGTCAGCAAACCAAACAAGAAAAGAAAAACATTACGCAGCAACCTGCACAAGGAACTTCTGGAAACAAAATCGTTATGAGACAGTTACTTAATCATTTAGCGTGCGAGGAGAAACGTAGCTATGCCCAAAAACTTCACTTACACAGATGCAGGCGTGAACCGTAAACAACGCGTAGAATCCAAAAAAGAACTAAAAAATCTTCATGAAACTTACCAGCATAGCCAATACGGTGGCGTTATGCATCTCCCTTATGGTAACATCTTTGCCATTGGTGAAAACACGTTTTTAGATTTGGTCATTGAGGGTGTAGGCACCAAGGTTCTCATCGCAGAATTAGCCCAGAAATACGATACTATAGGGGTTGATGCAGTCGCTATGGCAGTCAACGACGTTATCCGATCTGGAGCTAAACCCCTCTCGATTGCAGACAATATTCACGCTCAAGCCAGCGAACCCAAACTTGTAAACGCATGGCTAAAAGGCATCATCCAAGGCGCCCACGAATCAGAGTGCCCAGTGACAGGTGGCGAAACAGGAGACGTAGCCGAAATCATAAAAGGCATAGCGGAAAACGCTGGGTTCGACATGGTAGTCTCCTCAGTGGGCAAGGTGGAGCGCCAAGACATTATCACAGGCGAGGGCATCAAGCCTGGCGACCCCATCATTGGTTTAGCCAGCAGCGGTGTTCACAGCAATGGCATCACACTGGTGCGGAAAATCCTCTTCAAACAGTGGGGAGGTAAATACATGCCCAACGATATTCCAGAAGGCCTAGACAGGGAAGTTGCGCTTGAAGTTTTGGAGCCTACCAAAATTTATGTAAAGCCGCTCCTGAAACTGGCGCGTGAAATCAAAGTAAAAGCTGCCGTGCACATAACAGGAGACTCCTTCACTAAGTTCAACAACTTAGCAAACTACTCGTCAGGCATAGGTTTTAGATTCAACAACTTTAAGCCTCAACCAATCTTTGGCTTAATACAAAAAACCGCTGCTGAACTCGGCTACACCATAACTGACGAGGAAATGTTTAAGACGTTTAATATGGGCTGGGGCTTTGGCATAATCGTGGACAAAATAGATGTTGACAAAGCCATGATCAAACTCGAGGAGAATGGAGTAAAACCAGAGTTAATAGGCAAAGTAACCAACAAGGAAAGAGTAGTGGAAATAGAATCCAAAAACAAACACATGGTTTTAACGTAAAGTTTTGCATTCTTTTTGACGAAAGCGTTTAAATCCCGAGTGCCTAATTTAGAGGATTATGAAATACGCTGCCAAAATAGAAGTCAGCCTCAAACCCGGACATAGCAACCCGGAAGGCGAAACAACCGCACGTTTACTTGTGGAACTCGGCTACAAGGTAGAAGCAGTGGATGTAAGCAAAGTCTACACCGTCAACCTTGAAGCATCCTCACCAAAAGAAGCCAAAGCAAAAGCGGAAGAAATGAGCAAACGCCTATTGGCAAACCCAACCAAAGACAACTACACCATAAGCGTCGTTGAATCCAAATGAACGCTGACTTTTTCACCCAACGCAAAAACAGCCAAGTCCTAGAGTTTACCATAGCAAAAGCCACAGAGCAGCAACTAAACGAAATCAACAACGAGCTTGCCTTGGGATTCAGCGCAGAAGAGCTAAAGGTTATTCAAGCTTATTTTAAGAAAGAAAAACGCAATCCCACCGATGTGGAGTTGCAAACGATAAGTCAAACGTGGAGTGAACACTGCTGTCACAAAACGTTTAAGGGCAAAATCCAAATCGGCAGCAAAGAAATCCAAAGTCTCTTTAAAACATACATTGCTAAAGCCACCAAACAAATTAAGGCACCATGGTGTGTTAGCGTTTTTGAGGACAACGCGGGCATTGTCAAATTTGACCTTGGCTACGGCATCGCGGCTAAAGTGGAGACACACAATCATCCCTCAGCGGTAGAGCCATTTGGTGGCGCAGCAACAGGCGTGGGAGGCGTAATCCGCGACATCCTCGGAGTGTGGGCAGATCCCATCGCTTGCACTGACGTTCTGGGTTTTGGACCCTTAGATTATGATTACAACAAACTTCCAGCTGGCGTGAAGCACCCCAAATATGTGTACATGGGTGTAACCGCAGGCATCAGCGCGTACGGCAACAACATGGGCATCCCAACCGTCAACGGCGCCATATACTTCGATGACAGCTACACGGGCAACGTCATCGTGTACTGCGGCTGCATAGGACTCTTACCCCTAAGCAAGTATACCAAAAACGCCAAAGTCGGTGACTTCGTAGTTTTGGCGGGCGGAAAAACAGGGCGTGACGGCATCCACGGCGTGACCTTCGCTTCAGCTGAACTCACCGAAAAATCAGAAGAAATTTCACGTCCAGCAGTTCAAATTGCCGACCCAATTGAAGAAGAAAAAGTCAAACGTGCAGTGATTGAGATTCGAGATTTGCAATTGGGCTCAGCGATAACTGACATTGGCGGCGGCGGATTATCTTCTGCAGTTGGCGAAACGGCTGAACGTTTCAGTTGCGGCATTACTGTTGATTTAGGTAAGGTTCCATTGAAACACCAGGGTTTGGCACCATGGGAAATCTACCTTTCTGAATCCCAAGAACGAATGCTCCTAACTGTGCCAACAGAGAACTTGGAGCGAGTTATGGCCGTATTTGAGAAAGAAGACGTTCAAGCAAACGCCATAGGCAAACTAATCCCAGAAAGGCGTTTGCAACTCAGCTACAACGGTGAGACAGTCTCTGACATCGACATGGATTTCATGTTTAACCCTTGTGAAAGCACCAAAGTTGCCACAATCGAAACTCCAAAACTCACCGAACCGGAGTTTGCTGAACCACAGAACCTAACTGAAACCCTCCTGCTACTACTCGCAGCACCCAACATCGCCAGCAAAGAAAGCGTCATCCGAACCTACGACCACGAAGTCAAGGGCAACACAACCCTCAAACCACTACAAGGCGAATACGCGGGACCAAACGACGCAGCCGTACTGAAACCGCTTGATGACTCACAAAAGTGCTTGACTATTTCGTGTGGCATGAACCCAAACTACGGCAAGATTGACGCATACTGGATGGCTGCATCCGCAATCGACGAAGCTATACGCAATAATGTTGCTGTTGGGGGAAGAAGAATTTCTCTTTTAGACAATTTCACTTGGGGAAACCCAGAGAAAACGGAACGCCTCGGCTCATTAGTACGTGCTTGCGAAGCTTGCTACGACTTTTCGGTGGCGTTTAAGGCACCGTTTATCTCGGGCAAAGACAGCCTTTATAACGAGTCGCCGCTGGGACCTGTGACCCCGACATTGCTGATAACTGCGGTCGGAGTAATCCCCAACCTTCAATCGACCACATCCATGGATCTCAAAGCTCCAGGCAATCTCCTCTACATCATCGGCGAAACATTCAACGAACTTGGCGGCTCCGAATACTACAAACTCAAAGGCTACCTTGGTGCAAGCGTTCCCAAAGTGAGAGGCGCCAAAGCCAAACGCACCTTCAGAGCAGTCACAAAATCGATCGACGCAGGCCTAGTTAAGTCGTGCCATGACCTCTCGGAGGGTGGCTTAGCGGTTGCGGCGGCGGAGATGGCGTTTGCAGGCGGATACGGGTTAGAATTGGATTTGTGCAAAGTTCCAGGCAAAGAGTTAGCGCGAAACGATTTTGTGTTGTTCTCTGAATCCAACAGTCGATTCCTAATCGAAGTTGCCGAAGCGGACAGGGAGGTTTTTGAGGACTTAATGAAAGGCAAAAACTGCGCTTTAATTGGCAAGGTAACTCAGGAACAGAAACTGCTTGTCAAAGGCTTAAACGGCAAAGTTGCAGTCGACTCTTCACTTGAAGCATTACGGCGTAGCTGGAAGAAAACCCTAAGTCCAGAGGTTAAGCAACAATGAATCAAGATGAAATCAAAGTCTGCGTAATGCGTGTTGGAGGCACCAACTGCGATGCAGAAACCCAGCGTGCTTTCCAAGAGTTGGGCGTGCAAGCGGAATCAGTGCATGTTAATGAATTAATCAAACGCCGCAATCTTTTGGATTATTCGGTGCTGGTTTTCCCTGGCGGCTTCTCGTTTGGCGACTATGTACGTTCAGGAGTGATTTTTGCAAGACATCTCTCCGCGAACCTGGCTAAAGAAATGGAAACTTTCATCGATGAAGGCAGACCAATCTTGGGCATTTGCAACGGTTTCCAAATCCTAGTCGAATTCGGTTTGCTTCCAGGCTTTGAAGGCATGAGCGCTTACCCAGAAGCCACATTAACAACCAATGAGCCAGCGGGTTTCAAGTGTGAATGGATTTATCTCAAGCAGGAAAACAAGGGAAAATGCTTTTTCACAAGCAAGATTCCAGCTGGGAAAGTGCTGAGGATGCCGATTGCCCATGGCGAAGGTAGACTGCTTTTCCCCAAGGAGAAAGAGAATGAACTACTAAAGAAGCTAATCAACGAGGACATGCTGGTTTTCCGATATTGTGATAAAGATGGCAAAGTTGCCGACTGCAAGTATCCCATTAACCCCAACGGGTCATTCTATGACATTGCTGGAATCTGCAATAAGGAAGGCAACATTTTTGGTTTGATGCCTCATCCCGAACGAGCGTTGTACTGGTGGCAGCAACCCGACTGGACACGTCAGCAGCAGATGCTTCAGTACGGTGATGGGAAATTCATCTTCCAAAGCATCATCGAAAAGCTAACCAAGAAATGCTAAATCCTTAGCGTACGGCAATCCTTCACGTGCACCTAGTTTCATTACGTTTCGGGAAGCAACAAAATTGCCTAACTGCCCGCATTCGTAAAGGCTTTTTTCGCTGATTAAGCCATAAAGAAAACCAGCATCGAAAGCGTCTCCAGCTCCTGTGGTATCGATTGCTTTTACTTTGAAAGGTTCAACCTTGAGTTTTTCTTGGCCATCGGTCACATAGCAACCTTTGGCACCAAGTTTTACCGCAACAACCTTAACCCCCATGCTAATCAGGTAGTCAGCGCTTTTTCGGTAATCCTCTTCGCCTGTTAATTGCTCAAGCTCAATGGCGTTTGGCATCAACACATAAGAATTTCTAATCATTGGCTCTATTACTGCAAAACCTTTCTGAGCGTACAGTGAGCCGGGATCAAAGCTGATTTTCACGCCATCAGGCAGGGCACTTAAGAGCTTTTTTTGGGCGCGGAACGATTTTTCCCCTACAAACGATGACAGATGGAGGAATTTGGTTTGGGAAACATATTCCCATTTTATTTCCCTTGGCTCAACCAAGTCGTTAACGCCTGAGTTAATGTACAGGGCTCTTGCACCTTTTCTATCCACGAACCCCATCACTGCACCGCTCTTGCCCTTGGGTGCCTCAACTATGCCGCTGGTGTCAACCCCTTCGGCTTTGAAGCAGTCTAGTTGCATCTTGCCTTCGCGGTCGTTAGCGACTTTGCCTATGAACCCGACTTTGCAGCCGAGTCTTGCCAGCCCAACCATGGTGTTGGCTGCTGATCCTCCGCAGGCTTCCTTGTAATCTTCGATGAAGCTTTCTTCTTCTGCAGAAGCAAGCTTGTCTACTTTGAAGAGCATATCAACGTTGAGTGCTCCGAATCCTATTACATCAAATCTTGTCATTTAAACAACTCTTTTAATGGGATTTTGTGTTCGCCTAGTTTGCCATCGTAGTTGCCAGCGGAAACCCTTACAACGCCCGCTACATCTAAAACGGCTTTAATTGCTGTTTTTGTGGCTTTTTTAACGGCATCTAAGGAAACGCCGTTATAAACGATCTCTGCTATGTATTCGACGCCTTCAGGAACCTTCGATTCCTTTCCTAAGCGCGATTTAAGCGATGGACAATAGAGATGATTTGTTGTTGGCCCTATTTTTGGATAATGGGTTTCGGGTTTTGAGCCAGCTGAGCAAATATCAAAGGTGGTTACGACTCCATGTACTCTGTGGATTGCCTTTAGGGCTTTGGCGCCCGCTTCATTTAGCGCAGCTTTTGATTTGCACATTATCCAAAAGTTGCCGCCCATAACACCCTTCGCATAACCAAGATAACGCTCAATCACAAAGTCAGGAACCATCAATGGAACAACGATGACTTCTCTACCAAACCGTTTCTCAATCCATTCATATCCATCACCGCAATGACCCACACTCTCCATCATGTCCAGTTTGCCCTCGGTCCTGGGCAAAGCATCGAAAACGGCGGTGAAGGGTTTTACAAGGATGTCTTGACGGATGCGGTAAGAGAGCTCGGTTTCGAATTTTTTCAGCGATTCCTCGAATGTTTTTTTGGAGTTGATTTCCCCCCAAAACTGCAGAATAGCGCCCACACGTTTGTCGGGGGTTTCGTTGGGTGCCAGGTATTTTTCTATGCCGCCTTCAGTTCTGCCTATCACGACGGATGGCGTAGAGGTGGAGTCTTCGGCTGCTTTATGCAGAGTTTGCTCATCGTCTGCAGTCACGATTAACCGACAAAAAATCCCTGTGAACGCTTCTGCGTAAGTATCTTCGATTACTGCTTTAACCATTTTATCCAAGTCTCCCGATGGCTACTCCACGAACCTTCTTCCTAAACGCGCTGCTCTCTTTTATGAGTGATTCCATATTTTTTGCTGTGACTATTTGAACTTTGGGCAGGTCATCCGGCTTTAGGTTGGATAGCAGTTTGAGTAGGGTCTCTTCAACTTTGTTTTCCTTGAGATCCTCAAGGCTCCATTGGCTGAGCGTTTTTATTGTTTGTATTTTGCCTAACTTACAGAATAAGTCAGCTATTACAGCCGTGACAAGATTACTTTCCGACTGAACAGCCACCTCAGCATTCTTCACAGCGTAGCTGTTTCCGTTAAATGAAACAGTTAATCCCCCATTATCACGAACGAGTTTGAACGCTTCAATGTCTGTTATGCTATCACCCACGTACATAACATCCTCCAACGCCACCCCTAAACGTTTTGCGACATCACGGATTGCTTCAGCTTTTTGTTCCCCACCAACAGTCACAACATCAGTAAGAAACTTGCCAACAAACATCTTGGGAATTAAGCTCCAGAAAATCTCATCCAAACGCTGGATAAAGGCTTGGTCGCGGCTTGAAAAATCCTCGAGGATTTTTGCGTTTGCTGGAATATCGATTAAGGGCATTTGCGCGATTTCTTGCGCTATCTCCCTTAAGCGTTCTTTCTCTTGCGGAGTTATGGGACATTTGTCAAGGCTTACCTTGGTGCAGTACGTGTTTTTGTATGGGAAATCGACTGCTTTGCACAAAGCTTTGATGTAGTGTTCGTAACTAGTGCTAATGATGAAGGCTTCGGATATTTTTCGTATATGGTTTAGGGTGCTTTTGGTGTTGGCGATTAGAATTATGTTTTTGGCGGAGAAATCTTCCATCTGGCTATCGGTTATGCCATAGGCTTTGAAGAAGGGCAAAATCAACTTCAATGTGCTGCCCGCAGAATAACCAGGTTTTTTTAGGGCATCTGCAAGTACGTCATCGTAGAGGCTTATGTTTGTGAAGAACTTGTCTCCGTTTGGGATAAAATTCTCGGCCAGCTCGAAGGCGTTGTCGTTTTTTGATATGGGTCCTTCGCAGTCGGAGATGAAGATACGTGTCAAGGCTTGTGCCTCAACTTGTCCATGTGGGTAATGCTTTTGGCTATGTGTTGTTTTGAGGCCACGTCGGTGCGGTTCCAAAGTGCGCCGCCGATGACCGCTTTGGCGCCTTCTTGGCTGATTTGCCGCGCTTCCTCGATGCTGCCGCCGATGCCTAGAATACCGATGGCACGAGATTTGAGCGCGTAGTTTTTGCCATCGCGCAATTCCATGGAACCTGGGTAGATACGGATTTTATCGCCGAACTTCTTGGCAAGTGCCTCTGCTTTGGTCAGATCAACTGGTGTGTTGATAGAGGCTTTATCTAATTCGTCTGGGTAGGCTTGGGCGTAGCCGCCGTAGTCTGAGGGAACCTTGTAGGTCAGCACCGTGGCTGATTTCTCCATTGCAACGCTCATCAAGTTGCCATCAACCATTCTGAGGCAGACATCGACGAAGTCATCTTTTATGATTGGGAGAAGGTTCATGATTTCGGGATCGCCGGGGCGGCTGTTGATTTCAAGGATTTTGATACCTTTGCCCGTGTGCATGAATGCAAGGTACAATGGGACGCCTCTGAGTGCGGAATCGTCTTTAATTTTTCTTTTCCAACCCTTGAAAACCTTGTCAGCTAAAGCAAGCTCCTGTTCACGTTCAGAGACAGTTAAGAAGGGCAGCCTATCCGCCACATCCTTGTAGGAGCCCATGCCGCCTGTGTTTGGACCTTTGTCATCGTCGAAGGCGCGTTTGTAGTCGCGGGTATCGGGCAGCGTAATGAAGTGTTTGCCATCACAAAAACCCATACAACTGGATTCTTCGCCATCGATTTTTTCTTCTATGATAACTGAGCCGTACTGGAAGTTGGACATAAAGTGCTCAAAAAGCTGTTCCCGATTTGCGAAGTGGTCACCCCAGACGCCAACACCTTTTCCCAACGCAGGCTTATCAGGCTTCACCACAGCTTGGTTGTTTAATTCGTCTAGCCATTGATAAACAGCTTTTTGGACATCTTTGCCCTTGAAATCCGCAGGATGAAAAATCTTGAAACGCGGATTCGCCTCAGGCGCAATCTCCTCGAAAAGTATTCGCTGAGCAATCTTGCTCTCTTCGATGGCGTACTCTTTGGTGGGACAAATGACTGGAATGCCGGTTTGCTTCTCAATTAGATCGCGAATGCCCTCGATTATCGGTTTCTCTGAACCAACCATGACAAAGTCGATTTTCTCACGGTTTTCTTGGGCGAATTTGCAAATTTCTTTGATGTCAAGGTTTGGGATGACCTTGTGTTTTGTGGCGTGTTGCGCATTGAATGGGTTGCGTTGTTTGTCCGCGACGAAAAGTTCCACTTGGTAGTTTTGGCTTCGCAGAAGAGCATCTGCCATGGCGACTTCTCGTGCGCCATAAGAAACAACTAGTACACCGATTTTTTCCATCCAATACACCGTTAAGCATAGACAGTGGAGGGAACGCTTTATAGCAATTACGGCTGGACTTCTTCGGCTTCGTAGATTCTTCCTTTTTCTTCGTATCCTTCGAGGAAGCGTTTTTTCATTGTGTCAGCCATTTTCTGGGCACACGGCGTGGGGTACTTGCCTGTTATGCAGGCTAAGCAAAGCTGGTCCTCAGTTTGATCCGTGGCGCGTATTAGTCCTTCGATTGATTGGTAGCATACTGCGTCTGCACCGATGATTTTAGCGATTTCTACAGCACTATGTCTTGAGCCGATAAGTTGCCCATAACTTGACATATCGATACCATATAAGCACGGTCCGATAATGCGTGGGAAAGTTACGAAGAGGTAAACTTTTTTGGCTCCTGCCTTGCGAAGTTTTTCTATGATAACCTTTGTTGTGTCGCCTCGAACAACACTGTCTTCAGTTACTATAACTCGTTTGCCCGCAACTTTGCTTCCTAAGATGTTAATTTTTTTGTCGATAGTTGAGTAGCGTTCGTTGTTAAGCAGAATGAAGGCCCGTTCGGTAACGTAGCGGTGGCGTCTTGATGCACGTTCCCATCGTAAACCCGACTCTTCATGGACTCCCATGGCTGAGTCATCGCCGGTTTCAGGTACAGACATGATGATGTCACCGTCCTTGACGATTTCAGAGAATTCCTTAACTAGATTTCTTCCAAAGTCTTCTCGCATTTCATAAACATATTTGCCGTCAAACCGTGAGTCAGGCCTTGCAAAATAAGCGTATTCAAAACAGCAGAAGGCTTGACGCGGATTCTCAATAAGTTGGGTGCGGTTAAAGCCATTTTCTGAAACCGTCACAAGTTCACCCGGTTTCAACTCGAAATCTCTAACAAAACTGTTCATGTCTAAGCTTACAGTTTCAGAGGAAAAAGCGAAAGTTTTTCTTTCGGGATCATGTCCAGCGCACAGGGGTTTTATTCCGTGTGGGTCTTTGAAGGCGAAGAATTGACCATTGCCAGTTACTCCAGTTACGGAAAATGCACCATCTAGGCTTTCCATAACGGTACGGACGGCTGAGGGCAGGTCTTGACCCTGTTTTAGGGCCAGGAGCATTTTGTGGCACACGATATCGGAGTCGCAGTTGTAGAGGAAATCGGAAAAGTTTTGATTTATTTCTTTTTTGAGTGGCAGCGTGTTGACGATGTTGCCATTAAATGAGAGGGCGAGTTTTATTCCATCTGCAGATGCGACGACTGGTTGGGTGCCGTCGATTATGGAAACGTCGTCGCATTTTCCTGAGGTTGTGTACCGTACGTTGCCGATGCCTA
Organism: Candidatus Bathyarchaeota archaeon; assembly: GCA_963770935.1. Taxonomy (GTDB): domain Archaea; phylum Thermoproteota; class Bathyarchaeia; order Bathyarchaeales; family Bathycorpusculaceae; genus Bathycorpusculum. The sequence goes on along the minus strand of CAVYRJ010000007.1, from coordinate 109,601 downwards.
TTGATCCGGGTAGGCGCCCGAACCATTCATTTATTGCGCTTGTTTTTAGTCTTGGGACAAGATCTAAGGCTTTGTAGGTATAAAATTGGTTGTTGTTGCTTGTCAGGAACCCGTGCGATTGGTGTCCTCGATGGTTTTGAGCCCGTAGCCCCCAGTAAACATAGGGAAAAACGGGTTGTTTATCGTAATTTATTGCTCCAAAGATACCGCAGCCTATTTTTCAGTCCCTTCTAGCAGTAAATGCTCATAGATGGAAAGAAGGGGTTTATACGCCTTTAGTACAAATTTAAGTAAAAAACATGGGATTTTTAACACATTAAGATTTAAAGCAAACAAGCAGGGAGATAGAGAGAAGTAAAATTTAGAAAATAAGAAAAAGGAAAGATTAGGTTTTTTGCATATACTCCAACATGCCAAAGGCGTTGCCGTCTGGGTCAAGCGCAAGCGCCCACCAACCCAAGCCTGGGATCTCCATTTTCTGTTGGATGATTTTGCCGCCTAACGCTTCAACCTTCTTGCTATATTCCTCGACTGACTCTACTGAAACGTAGTTTATTGGCTTAGCCATCTCGGGCATTGAAGCATCCTTCTTCTCATATAGTCCGCCGTTGACGCCTGGACGAATCGGCATCATTGTTTTTTCGTCCACGGGAACAGTTCCCACGAGATAGTAGACTGTTGGTCCAGGATACTTATTCATAGTCCAGCCAAACAAATCCATATAAAATTTCTTCAATTTTTCAATATCGTTAGCCGGGATTTCAAAATGTACAATTGTATGATCCACTAAAAATCACCAAATCCTAGTAATTTAGCGAATTATAAAAGAATTACTTAACCCGGACAAATTGGTGAACTCAGAACTCACAATTTTAGAAAAAGAAAAAAAGAGAAGTGAATGTGCTTACGCCGAGGTTTTACTTTTTCTTTGCCGGGGCTTTCTTTACTACTTTTTTAGCTGGTTTCTTCGCCATCAAAATAACCTCGGGATTTTATGTATGACAGCAATTTGTATTTATAATTTGCTACAGAACGGCGGAAAAGATAACAAAGCTTAATATTGTCTTAAAAATTAAAAGAGACTGTGAAGAAAGCTCAAATGAACGAATTAGAAATAGCCTTAGCTCCAATGCATAGATTATGTGAGAAAGCTGGAGCAGACAGGGTAAGTGAAGCAGCAGCGCACGAGCTTGGAAGAGTTCTTGGGAAAATTGGCTTAAAGATTGCAAAAGAAGCATTGGACTATGCTACATATGCAGGAAGAAAAACAATTAAAACTGAAGACATTGAAATCGCTGTTAGAAAAGTCATGGGAAAATATTGACCTTATTTTGATATCTTGATCAAAAAATGGTTTGCAAAAATAAAATTAAAAAAGCAAAATAAGAAGAGGGGGTGGCTAATGGTTGCCTTTTCTCTATGAGATATTTAGGTATCTCGCTGCTGTCGCATTGTTCAACTTAAACTTTCCAGCCACCGAGTTCTTCAATTTCTCCCCAGTAATAAATTGAATTAAGAGATTATTCTGATCCTCTTTTTTGTGATTATTAGAAGCTTATTTTGAGTTTCAGTCTTTCTTATTTTCTCTAAGGCTACATCCAGAATTCTGATTATGTTTTCGGCGGTCGCAGGGTTTGCTTTTACCAATAAAACGGTGATTCTGCCTCTGAAGAGGTTATGATATAGCTGGGAAAAGTCAGAATCTAAAGTTAACACTTGCATTCCTTTTTCAGCCGCATAATTTGCTATGATTGTGTCTTTAGCGCTTTTCAGAAAATCATCACAAATACTGAGAGTCTTAAAACCCCTCGCATTCAGATATTTAGTTACACTACCAGGAATATTTTCATCGACTATTATTGTTTGCGTCAATTTACATTTGTCTCTTCTCAGAGTACAACTGTAACTTCGCTTTCTACGAGTTTAGAAGCGTAAATTAGTGCTGCTTTGATGTCTTCCTCTTTTAGCCGCGGGTATTCTTTTAGTATTTCTTCAGATGTCATTCCGTTAGCTACAAGCTCAACGATGAGGTAGACTGGGACACGGGTTCCTCTAATAACAGGTTTTCCGACAAGAACATCAGGATCAACTGTTATCCTATCAAGTAACTCTTCCATGTAAACCACCAGATAGCATTGCTATTAAGACTCATTCTGCACTTAAATCTCTTATGAAGGCGGTATCTTGAATTCTAAAGAAGCTAATAAAATAATGGAGCTAAAAACAAAAAGGAAAAAATGGCTTATGGTTGCCATTTCTCAATAAGATACTTAGGTATCTCACTGCTATCTCTTGGTCCAACTTGGACTTTCCAGCCACTGAGTTCTTCGATTTCGCCGCTGATGCGTGAGGCTTTGCCTGGGCTGATAATTTTTCTGTGCTTGACTTTGCTCTCTATTCCTGATGCTTTGATTGCGTCGGCAACTCGCTCGGCTGTGAGTTTGCGTCCTGCGACTCCGCTGTCGATTGCTGAGCCTTCTGTGTCAACCACGATTAGGTAAGCGTTGAGTTTGTTGCTTTCGATGTCTGAGGCGACGGTGTAGAAAGTTAATGCAAAGTTTGAGGTAAAGAGTACTGGTGAGTTCTCGTCGGGTGTGCCGTAGACTTTCAGGCCTGCTGCGACTGCGACTGGTTTGCGTGGGTCAGTGTAGATGTTTTGACGTAGCACTGCGGTTGGTAGTAGTGACCATCCGTCGTTGCCGTGGATTATGAGTACGTCTGCGTAGCGGACAACCAGCATTGAGGCGATGTATGCTTCTCGCCATTTGATCAGGTCATCTGCGGTGTCACCTTTGTCTACCCAAGCGACCATTGGTACACCGAGTAAGGGTAAACCTGCGAGTTCTTCGCCGCCTTTGGTTGCTGCTCTGCGCAGCATCGTAAAGTTGTTTATTGTGTCAGGTAATCCGTCAGCTGGGAATGTGCCTGGGTCTAAGACTATGTCGGTTACGCCGTAAGCCATCAGGGTTTTTGCGAGTGAAACCAGAGTATTCAGGTCGTTTGGTGCGGACGCGACTATAGGGCAGTTGTACATTAGTGCGAGTTCTGCCATGTCTTTCCAGTTGCTTGCGGTTGCCGCGTAAAGAAGTGGGCGCGCTTTTGGTGCTGCCATTAGGCCTGCTTCAGCGATTGCTGGGTTAAGGGTGCACAAAATCATTGGTAATTTGGTAGTTTCTGAAACTTTCTTAACTGTTGCCTTGAATTTGTCGGCATCTTCAGAAGTGCATCTGACCGCGATCATGTCAAGCTTTAGTTGGTTGCCAATGTATTCGAAATTAAAGTTATCTGTTTTCTGTACGCGTGAGACGATTTCAGCATCAGACATTTCGTCGGTTACGTCGATTGCGATGGCTGTTGGGTTCTTGTATGTGAATTCGTGGCGGTACATGACGAGTTTGCCGCCGATTTTCTTGGCTTTATCGCCGACGCCGACAGTGATTTCTTTAACTGCTGGTTTTAGGAGATCTTTTAGTATAGCGTAGGATTTCGCGTTTTCTGGTTTGAGGAGTGGTTTGCAGCTGTCAAGTTCTACTTCGCGGTTGACAATCTTTGTGGCGAATGCCATGCAATTGTCGACGCCGCATTCTTTGCAGTTAGTTTTTGGCAAGGACTTGTAAATAAGTATGGGGCTTAGTTCTTTTAATCCGCCTTTTTTCTTTTCTGCCATTTGTGTCATGTCTCCTAAGCTTTTAGGTTAACCCAGTTTGCGTATTTGGCTGGGTCTGCTTTTTTAGCGCTTGTTAAGTAATTTGTGACATCTTTGAGTGTTTTTACAGCTGCAGGGTGCATCATCATGAATAGGTCTACGCCTGCGAGCAACAGGGTTATGGCTGTTGTTACTTCCCAGAGTGGACCTCTGAGTTCGCGTGGTTCCCATTCAGCTGACATTTTTAGCCATGCTTCTCTTGCTGCCCAAGCGTTAGTTGTACCTGAGGACATTGGGTGTGCCAGTTCGACGTCGCCCATTAAGCCGCCCATGCGTGCGCGTTCCATGTTTGTGAATGCATAGTCTAAACCGTAGCCGAGCGCTGCGGTGGTTAAGTCCATGATTATGTCTTCTCTGCTTACATGGTCGTAGAGGCGTCTGTTGAGCTCACGTGCCAAGTTGAGGTCCATTGGTGTGAATGAGAGAATTGCGTGACCTGCTTTTTTGATGAATTTGGCACATTTCTCCACGTCCATGTCGCGTGTGACGGAGCTGATTAGGAAGCGTTCGCCTGGAAATTGTGCACATACTTCTTCGAAAACGGCTGTGTCTTTAACTGGGTCTCCACATCCGCCGATGACTAGTGGTACATCCACGGCTTGCAGGACTTTTTCAATGGTTCTACATGCGTCTTTAGGTGATGCGTCTTTGAGTAGTGGGTCAACACTGATTAAGTGCATAGTAACCATGTCTGCACCGAATTTTTCAACTGCAAGTTTTGCCCATGCTGCTGGGTCGCCGACGACGTCTTTGACGTGCATCTTGACTGCTTTGCTTAGGGGGACTTCCATGTCGAAAACGTCTAATGTGATTACTGGTTTGTGTGGCATTGGTCGTTCAAAAGTGTAGAAAGCGGGAGAAACTTCTCCGCCAATAGTGAGCGATCGACCGCGTGTGCCGCCTTCGCTTCTTGTTCCGCCAAGTTTTACTTCAGTGATTTTGTTTGGGTAGGTTTCGATAGGTGGTAGGAATGGAACTTGTAGCATGTTGAGTGGTTTGCCGCCTGCTGTGGCTGCTGGGGGGAGCTTTAGTTTGGGCATTATTTGGCCTGCTGCGCCTGCTTCGAAGATGATTTCGAGTTCTTTGGCGTCCATTTGGAAGTCTTCTATCTCGATTGTTTGGAATTTTGCGAGTGCTGCTAGTAAGTCGTCGCTTAGCTGTAGTCCTTCAGCGTCTTTCTTTTTGTCTGTGTCGTGGTGGGGCGTGAAGATCACCGTTTGTCTTTGTTGTCTTTGCTGTCTTTAACGGTTGTAATGATTACTTTGTTAGCGTAGATTTTCGCGTCTTTGAGTATGATTTTGAATCCGCCGGCCATTATTGGAAGTGACCCTGCTGTTGCAACTGGCATCATGGTGCCTGCTGCTTCTTCGTTAATTGTAATGGCTTGTGCTTCTGCTGCTGGTGCTGCTTCTGCTTCCCATTTAGCGACAACTGGGTGGTTCTTTTCCTTTAGGAACGCTTTGAGTTCGTCTATGTTCTTTGCGTTTTCTTCAGTTGCGACCTTGTCAACGATGTCTGATGGGATGAATTCTTTTATTTTTTCTTTGACTTCTTTCGGTACCCAAACAACTCGGTTCCATCCGCCGTCTGCTGCGAAGAATTTCTTGCTTCGCATATATTCGATGGACATTCCGTGGAATCCGTCGATTTGTCTTCCGCCTGCTGCGGAGTCAGCTATTGTGCTGAAGGGTAAGCCGTTTACTGTTGCGCCTTTGAAGTTTCTGTTAACTACGCCGAATCCGTCGACTTCTGGGATGTAGAAGGTTACTGCTTCGAAGCATCCGCATGAAGTGTGTGGGTGATCAAACGCTGTGTAGAGCCAGACTTGGTTAACTTCGCCCATTGTGCGTTTCTTGGCGGCTTCGTTGACGCCTGCGAATTCACCTTTCTCTTCGTTGATAATTTCGCCTCTTGGAATTGCGAAGACTGGACCTTTCGGATCGATGCTTGCAGAGGCTTTGCCGTCAAACCAGCTGATTGCACCGCAGTTGCTGTATCTTTGTGGTGTGATGACACAGACGTGGCTTGGTGCGAATGATTGGCAGAGTGCACATCCATAGAATGTGTCGACTTCTGAGTCTTTTAGGCCTCTGGCTTTTGCGTCGCGTGATTCGTAGGCTTGCATCGCATCAGGGGTCATTTCCTCTAGTTTTGCTGGATCGGTTACAAAGGTAATTTGAACTTTCTCGATAATTGGCAACTCGCTCTTGAAGAGTCTGTAGAGAACTTTGCCGATTGCGTCAAAGCTGGTTAAGCCCTTTTGGAAGGATTTCTTGCCAATGCGTATCCAGATGTCATAACGCTGGTTTAGGTGCATGAAGCCTTCGATGTAGTTTAGGTAGCCGTGGATGCGTCTTTCAATGACACCTTCAAGGCCTTGGTCGAGTTTTGCGCCTGCTGCTTCAACGAGGATGCCGAACGGGAATGCGCCGCCTTCTTTCATGTCTTTTAAATCTGGACCGATGATGGTGACTTTTCCATCTTCGATTTCATTCATGGGTTTTACTTTTGCGAGTTCAAACTTTTGTTTAACTGTGGGTCCGCCGAGTTCTACTTGCATGTCATTTCTTCGAATTCGTTCTCCTTCGTAGATTACGCCAACTTCAACAGGTATATCTTTAAACATTGACATTTTTTTTAATTTCCTCCATTAAATTTTGAGGTCATTACTTTGAGATTTGCAGCCCACTCTTCAAGGGTTGCGTTTGGGAAAGACCAGCTTGCATGGACGTGGAAAAGGTTGTCGATGGTCATTGTTTTTTGGTCTGGTGCAAAATGTTTCATGCCTGAAAGCATCAATGATTCAACATAGTAGGGTAACCCGACTAGAATAACTAGGTCTGGGTGTCCTTTGCCGTCGAGTCCCATCCATTCTGGGTCGACCACTCTTTGGCCAATTTCCATTGCATTCATGAATGCTGCTGGCTGGTATCCGCGCTTTATGAATTCGCCAACCATATGGGCTGTTGCAACTACTGGAACTTTAGAGGCGTTAGCGAAGTCAATTAGGTACTCGATTAGTTGTTTGCCTTCCATATACCTTTCAGTGGCGTTGCTTCCCACAATAAGAAGGGGACGTTGGGCGCGTTTTATCATTGCTACTGCTATCTCGGGTTTTTGTATTGGATTTGCTTTTTTAGTTGAGGCGATTTCTGCACATTGCCATGGTTCACAGGACATAATATTTTCCTCCGTTTACTCCTTCATCTTTCGGACCATTCTTGGAAGCAAGGTTGGATCCGGAATTACTGTTTCTTGCCAGTTATTTGCTTCAAGTATCTTGACAAACTCGTCTTTCATCGTTGATGGGACATCAGCCATTGTTCTCACGAACAGGTGTAGGTCATTTGGCATGACTCCGAGGTAACGTTTGCTTAAGTCGACGTAGTGGCTTAATTTTATGCTGCGTCCTTTCCAAGTATCGTTTGGTCTAATGCAGAGTTTTGCTATTGCAACCATACATTCTTCTTTGGTTTCTGCCATGTTGAAGAGGTGTTCTGGTGCTGGTCCAACGTTAACTGTGTTGCCTGTGCGTGCATCAAGAACTTCCCAGTTCTTGGGATCTTCTTTTCTACCAAGAAGCATACGTCTGTATTTGACGCCGTGTGGACCGACGAGGACTGGTACACCTAAGCGCCAGAATCCTGCGCCGATTGCGGCTGCTTTCTGTGAGTATGCACCCCAAGCTAAGCCGACTGCACCAAGGCGGTTGTGGATATAATCTGCAATTTCTTCGTAGTTGCCTCTTAGTGAACGTTTGGCGAAGATGTTTGCTACTTTGATTGCTGCACCCGCGATGTGGCTGTTTGCGACGCATGAGCCGACGTTCATGACTCCTCCTGCTTCGAATCCGCCGGGGAATTCTTCGTAGAGGGTTTTACCTTCGCTGTTGCGATAGCTGCCTGCGGACATGGCTGAGCATCCTGACAATACGACGATGTATCGTCTGCTTGCGAATTCTCTGCAAATGTCGTAGACGTCTTTGCCACCTTTTGGATAGTTGCTGCAACCGACGACTGCGACAATGCCAGGGATTTCTCCGAGGACGATTGGGCTGCCGACGTTGCGGATTTCGACGTCTGAGACAGCACCTCTGCCGACGCGGCATAGGTTATCTTCGCAGAGCATTGCTTTTTCGCCTGCTTTAACGATAAGGCTGTGGATCATTATGTTTTGCGGACATGCTTCTTCGCATCTTCCGCAGCCAATGCATGTCTCGTAGAGATCGGTTAGCAGAGTTATGTCTCCTTGTGCTGCTGCTTTGATGGCTGCTGGAATTGCGTAGTCTTGTGGACAGTTGCGTTGGCAACTCTTGCATTGTGTGCAGGTTTTTGCAATCTGCGTAAGTTCTTCTATGCTTGGGAGAACGTTCTTTCGTTTGCGGATTGGAGCTACTTGTTGTGCTACGCGGACTGCGACTTCGCCGACTTTTTCTGGGTCAAGAATTAGTACTCCTTTGACTTTGCCGCTAACGAGGTCAGTGACGATTTCGTCTGCTGGATCGTTTGTGCGGTTCTTAAAGCCCATACAGTTCTTTTCGGAAGCTGCGATAACTGGAGCGTTGACTTTGCCGGCTTCGTCGTATATGTCTGTTCGAATACATTGTTCATCGAGTACCACTACGTCTGCTAATCCTGCGCGTATGAATCTCAGCTCCCAGCTAATTGGTCCGACGATTCTTGCGCGGTTGTAGTATCGGGTCATGTCGTGTGATGTGCAGCATAAGCCGACTACTTCTATTTTATCGTCAGCTTTGTTTTCTTTTGCATAATCAATTATTCCGACTGACGGCATAACGTTGTGGCCGATGCACATGATGACTGGTTTGGTTCTGTCGACGCTTGAGATGCCAAGTTTTACGAGTGGCGCTTCTGGGTCAGCTTTCGGGTAACCTAAAGCGGATATTTGTGCGATATCGCCGACTTCCATGCCTACATGGTCAACCATGCCGACGTGCATTGCTTTTGATTCGAAGTCTAAGTTGTTACCTTCTTGACCTGTGTGGCCTACTGCAAGAACTTGGGTGATTTGTTCTTCAACATAGGATAAAACATCTTCAAGATCACCGAGCGTTTCAGGCTTTATACCTGTAACCAATCGTGTGATTGGTGCTTCAACTTTAATGTTCAAGCCGCCGATGTCTAAGGGGAATCTTCGACCATACTTTTCAATTAATGAGTGAAGAAGGTGACGTGAGTGGGCTGAGTGACATGCGGATCCAATTGCACAAGCCAACATCACAATACGAGAAGATTGTGTTGCAATGTCTAAACCGCATGCACCTCGTTTTCCAGCTGTCAAGTCGCATTTGCCAAAAGTGCAAAGACAGCAAAGATCGCAATCGGGCATGTAGAAGGGCTTGTATTTTGTGAGAAGCTTCATGTCCCAATCCCGAAGGGTAGTCATGGAGGGCATTGGGGTTGGTCCCATGGGCTCAGCATAATTGTCGTTGATAACTTTGCCGATGGATAATTCAAGATTCTTAATAAGACCACTATTGGTCTTCATTTCGTCGATTTTTACATGGACGTTTTTACTAGTCAAATCTGAAACCTCTGTAAAGGTTTATGACTATGCTGAATTACAGACCTTTTAAACCTTTCCAGATTTTCTAAGCAAAAGTCACGGTACAGCTATAGAAATGCAAGATTTCCTAAAAATTATGTAAAAGAATTGGGGATTATAAATAACCCAAGGATTTGAGAATGTTCTTCACTGAAATGTATGCTTTGTTGTCGTTTGGCAGGTCAAGCAAGGACTTTCCATTGAGAACGTACTCGTCTAATTGGTCATCTGCAAGGATTTTTCCAAGGTATTTGAATTCTAAGTCAGCTTCCGCCTGCTTGCCCAATTCAGCTGGAAAACGGTATCCGCCCACTATGTAAAAGTTTTCGAATTTCATGTCAACTTCCTTGGCAATTTTGTAAGCCCTTCTGACATGATCTTGAGACTTTTTGGAGTGATCAAGGATGTCAAAAATGTCATTGACTTCTGAGGTTATGCGCCTATTCAGATTCTCCAAGCCAGCAGGAGAATCCACAAGAACAAACTTGTAGTTTTTAGTTAAAGATTCCAAGGCTCCTTTCAGTGCGCTGTTTGGCATACAATAGCAGCCTTCAACCCATTTTGTGCCAACAGCCATAAAATCAAAGTTATTGCCTTCATAGAGCCCTTTTTCCCAAATTCGGCTTTCAATACGCTGAGTTGGGGGAATGCCAACTGTAGTACCGCCTCCTTCAATGAAAGTGCTAACTATGAGGTCAGCTATTGTTGATTTCCCTGCTTCTTTGAGGTCTACACCCAGCATTTCGGCTAAGTTCTGGTCTGGGTCAGCATCAACAAGAAGTATCGGTGCTGTTCCTGCCTCTATAAAACATTTAGCCATCAAAGCGGTAAAACTGGATTTTCCTGTTCCGCCACGTCCAACCGTAACAAGAGTTTTCATTAACAAATAACCTCCAAGGTTTATGCTGTTTTCTAAGCGAAAGCCTGCATATATTGTCTATGGTAACAACTACGGCGCGCTTTCATTGTCTCTAAGAGATTTTCAGCATTATTCAGTCGAAGTTATTCAGCGCTAGCAGAAGCGTTAATGATGCCTTTAATTTCCGTGTTCAAAGCCTCTGGCAAACCGAGAATACTCACATCCATAAATCCCCTTATTATGAGGGAGACTGCTTGGTCGCGCGATAATCTGCGTGTCATTAAGTAAGTGACTTCTTTCTCGCTAATCTTCCCAACGGCAGCCTCATGAGTTATTTCTACACCTTTTTTACTGGCGACAAGCTCCGGAATTGATTGCATTAATGATTCATCATCCATGAGTAATCCTCGGCATTCTAGGTGACCCTTACATTCTGAGTTGTTTCCTTCTATCATTCCACGAATAATCATTTTGGAGCCTTCACGTGAAATTGCGCGACTGATCATCTCTGCCTTGCTGCCCCTCCCACTTAAAACTGCCTTGGATCCGATATCGAGAAGACTGTTTTTCTGCCCATATAGTATGCTGTTGAAACTCACCCTGGAGGATTCACCTTTGCAGTATGCAACAGGATACATCTGAACATCTCGAACAGGACGCATGCACACATAATTTGAGACAAAAGTCGCTTTATCATCAATTTGGGCTGCGCTTCTAGGTCGAACTAATGTGTCTTCGCTCCATTGATGGATCATTGTAAAGTTTAACATAGCATTCTTCTTAACATAAATTTCTGAAATCCCCAAATGCGCCGCTTTAGGAACGGAAGAATGTTGAACACAACTGGTGATTATATGGGCTTTTGATCCTTCCTCCGCGATAATGATGTTGTGTACTCTTTGCTCTAAATTGCGCTCAGTAATCATTAGGCAAGACTGTAGAGGAAAAGATATTTCGGCTCCTGGAAGGATACGCATAAAGTAGCCGCCACTGTAATTTTCAGCTACCTTCTTTGTGAACTCATCTTTGTCTTTGCTAACGAGCTTCCAACGGTAGTCATCTAGCCACGTGTACTTCTTTAGAGCAGCTTTAATGTCCATGAGTTCTACTTTGCCCTCATAGAGATCGTTAACTTTAGCCGCCACTGTTTCTTGATTTAAATGGAAAAAAGTGGCTGAACGATTCTTTTCTTGCGTTTCTAGACCTGCTTTTTGGGCTTCTTCGAGTATTTTGTGCGGAATTTTGGTGAGGTCACTTTGGTTGCTCAGTTTTCCATCCCTCGAGCTTTCTTCTTCTGCATGCCACACATTCTTCGTAACCTACCTTTTTAATATCCTTGTAGATGCTCATTGGATCAGTAAAGCAGTGGAATTGACCTCCAAGCAGTATGCAGCCATAAACTGCTTTTATGTGCTCCAATATATCGCCCTTGTGTGTAATTATTAACGCTGAACTACCTGATTTTTCAATGTAATGTTGAATCTCACTTGCGATCATACGTAGGCTCTCCACGTCCACTCCTGAATCAGGTTCATCCAATAACAACAGTTTTGGTTTCAAAAAAATTAATTGTAGAATTTCGGAACGCTTCCGCTCGCCACCACTAAAACCTACATTGATATCCCTGTTCAAGAAATCAGTTAATCTGAAAGCGGCAATTTGCTTCATCTCTTCATCGGTGAACTCGTCAGTTTCACCTTTACCTAGACACAGTTTAAGCAGGTCGCCAAGCTTTACACCTGTGATTTCAGGAGGATTTTGGAAACTCACGGTCATGCCTAGCTTTGCCCGCTCATCGACGCCTTTGTCTGTAATGTCTACGCCACAAAGAAGTATTTTGCCTGAGACCACTTCATAGCCTGGTAGACCCATAAGCGTGCTGATTAGTGTAGTTTTTCCTGAGCCGTTAGGTCCAAATAGAATATGGCTAACGCCCTCCTTTAGGCTAAAGCTCATTTCTTTAAGTATGAGTTTGCCTTCAACCCTGACTGATAAATCTTTAACTTCAAGCATTTCCATTGGGATCAGTGAAGTATTGTTTTTTATTAAAATAAACCTTTTCAACATATTGGTTGATTAGAACCTCGGGTTCTAAACTATCTGAAAAAGAAATAGCTTTCAAGTAGTTAAGAATTTTTTGAATTAGCTATTAGTTCTCTTGCAGGGTTATACCTGAAGAATTTGAACAACAATTTGCCTTTTTTAGTCTCTACGAGTTAATTCGTGCTCTCAGAAAAAACTGAAGTTTGCTTCACAAAATTGGAAGCAAGGGGGTTATAGAAGTTTTCCTATTCGTTTTGCGTCGTCTTTGATGACTTGCAGTTGTTCGGCAGTAGGTTTTCCTCTGACATCCCCCAATCTACCTAATGTACTGTGCTCTAATGAACCATGAAATTCGCTGAGGATATACCATTCATCGATGATATTGAAGCCTATGTGTTCAAAGTATTGTGCTATATCCTTGCCAACTGGAGTTGCCTCGTTGATTCCTGTATGTGGTCCCGAGTAAGTTACAAAGACAATGGCGTTCTTGTCCGGAACTTTTGGGGCTGAAGGCTTGACTATACCATTTTCTCGGTATTCGAGCGAATTTTTTCTTTAGAAAGTTGGTTATAGGTTCAGGAGGATGCCACGAGTATGATGGACAGCCCACGCAGACTAAATCATAATCAAAATAATCAATCTCGGCTGCTTCCTCGGGCTTCTTAACAGCTACATTAAATTCAGCTTCTTCTAACCCTTGTTTGATTGCGTTTGCGACCTTCTCTGTATTGCCTGTTTTAGACCAAAAGATTATCAGAGCAGTCTTCATTTTCTAAGCCCTGAATTTTTACTCTGTTTTCCCTTCAAATTCAACCTTCACTGGGGTTGGTTCTTTAAAGATAAACAGTACAGGGCAGTTTGCTTCCGTCCTTCTCCAAGCAGCCTCTATAAGCTCTTTCCTTGCATCAGATGAAGCATTGACTTTCATGGTAACGCCACTTATCATTGGTGAATCGGGCGATTTTTCAGCTTCAACTATGACTTCAACCATTTTGAGTTTGATATTGCTTTTTTTGCAAACATCTGCGAAAATTGTGACGCCACAATCGGCTAACGCCATTAAGCTTAATTCGAGGGCTGTTGGACCGCAATCTGTTCCGCCTGCTGCTGTCGAGAGGTCACATTCCACACTATGGTTTCTCTGATTATCAACTTTTGAACGTACGTTTTCAACCCATGTTGCTTTTGCTTTAATTTTTGGCAATTTTTTCACTCATTTATTCTTCAATATTTTAGGTTAATAATGGTTTTAGTGTTCATGGTGATGAGCGTGTTGACATGCACTTACAAGTCCTTTGAGATTGCCTTTTTTGAAAGATTCAATGTTTCCTTCGACTGTACTTGCAGTTGCTTCCAAAACTGTTACGCCGGCGTCCAAGAAGGTGTTTAGTGCACCTGGCCCCATTGAATAAGCTACCACAATGTCTGGTTTCAATGCCAGGAAACTTTCATGCGAGTGCCCTGGGGCACCGCCCATATGCTCAGATCTGTTAGGTTCAATTTTGACCTTTGGAGTTTTTTGGTTCTCGTCAAGTTCTACTATGGCGAAGTAGGGCGCCATTCCAAAGTGGTGTGCAATTTTACCTTCTAATCCTTTTTCGTCTTCAACTGGCATCATTATTCTTTTCGTCATTCGGATAACCTTTGTTTTGATGATAACATAGTTTAATATATAAACAATATTAATATGTTATGTTTAGAAAGTAAACAAGAAGGTTGAATCTATGGACGACGTTGACAGAAAAATAATCAGCAAACTACAAATCGACGCAAGAACAACGCTTGAAGAACTCGCACAGATTACAGGATTCACTAATGTCGGCGTCAAGAAGAGACTAAACAAACTGATAGATCAAGGAGTCATAAGAAATCAAGCTTTAATGAACCCTGCAGCTTTCAGGTTAATTCCAGCCATGATACTGTTAGAAATGAAAGATGCTGAGTCAATGCAAAACGTCATGAAGCGCTTCAAGGATTGCCCGCGGGTAGTCCACATCTTCAAAACTATTGGTGGATACAACTTAATCGCTCTTGTTATTGCGGAAGACCAAGATACACTTGACAGCATATCTGTGGAGAAGTGTTCATTAAGAAGTAGTGCGGGAATTCGCAGGTCAGAGTTTTACCCAATCAGTGAAAATGAGTTTTCACAGTTTCTTCAAATTAGAGAATATCTCACTCACAAGGGAAAGGACAAAGCACCGTGTGAAGTGGATTGCTGCACTTGTGCAAGATATGAAACCAAAAAATGTGTTGGCTGCCCTGCTACTTTACATTATCGAGGAACTCTATAGCGATGGTTATCCCTTTGAAAAATGGAACTGTAGGATTAAAAGAAACGTCAAAATTGGAAATTGTTTCTTTAATGGATAATAGTGTAGATTTTCTGTCAAGCAACTCTAGAAAAGAGGTGCAATCGCTGAGAAATTGGACTAAAGAGCGATATGAATGCGAGTGGGCTCAAGCACATCCAGAACTGCCGTTTGCAGAGCACGGTTTTTGTGTGCTTATCAGAGTTTTTAGCGGTGAAAAAGTCTGCACTTTGCTATTTGACACAGGCGTTAGTCCCAAAGGAGTAGTCATTAATTCTAAGCGGATGGGAGTTGACTTAAGCGAAGTTTCCTTTGTTGTTCTTTCACATGGCCATTACGATCATTTCGGGGGATTATCCGAAGTGGTAAAGGCGGTTAACAAAAGCGATTTAACAATAATATCTCATGAAGACATGGTTAAGCGTAGAGGAACAGCCAATTCTAAAGGAGAAATCAAGGAATATCCATCGTTTCCACATTTATGGGAGCTTATGCCTGCAGAAATTGTAAACACAAAAAAACCACAATTGATTGCCCAAGATTTGGCTTGTGTAACTGGTGAGATACCGAGAACTGTTGATTTTGAAAAGGGCTTTACTCAGAATCGAATTCACAGGGATGGCATGTGGCAGTCTGATCCGTTGATCTTAGATGAACGTGCTTTGGTCTTTAATGTGAAAGGCAAGGGTTTAGTCATCATTTCTGGGTGCGCTCATGCAGGAATAATTAATACAATACACTATGTTCAACAGATCACTGGAACAACAAAGGTTTACGCTGTATTTGGCGGCTTTCATTTAGCTGGGAAAGAATTTGAAAAAAGAATAATGCCTACAATAGGGGAATTAATACAAATTAATCCTGAATTAATCGTGCCGTCACATTGTACAGGTTGGCGAGCACTCTATGCCATACATGAGAAATTCTCAGAGGCTTTTGTGGCCAATAGTGTTGGAAATCTATACGTGCTGTAAGTTACTCCAATAGCAACAACAATAACATTGGGATAACCCCCATAATCAGAGACCCCGATTGCAAAGCAGATTTTTTGAGTTCAGGGGTGTCTTTGCGTAACTCGGGAATTAAGTCTGATCCTGCGATGTAATATATCAACGTCTTGGATTTGCAGGATTTTGTTTTCGATTCCTGTAAGGTTACAGACTATCACTGACTACTAAGGACTACTATAGACTATTACTGACTATTACTGACTCAATCTGCAACCAAATCAAGCCCTAAATCAAAAAAGCAACCTAAAACAACCAGAACAAAAAGGGCAGTACACAGCTTTTTCTTCTATCAGAGCTTTCTCACCAAAACACAGAAGCTAAATACCCACAAGAAAAGAAATTTATTTGGAAATTCCCGACGCTAGGCTGCTTTCTTTAATAAAAGATCGCATATTCCATCTATTGTTTTAACGGCTGTTATTTCCTTGTTCTTAAGCGGGGTTACGCCAAGCATGTCAGCCTCGATTACTTTTTGGTCGAAAGGCACAAAAGACAAGATGGAAAGACCGTTTTGGGCTGCGAAAGATTGGATTGCTTCTTTTTGAGTGTCGTTCATTACTCTGTTGCCCACAAGATAGAGATGTTTCATTCCCGCCGCGTTAGCCATGTCATGGATGTGCTTGGCAATTTCTAGAGATTTTAAGTTGGAGTCTGCAACGATTATCAATGCATCAACCTCTTGCGCGGTACCTCTTCCGATGTGTTCCACTCCAGCTTCAAGGTCTAGAACAACTGCTTCATTGCGTTCAACAACAAGGTGCCTTAACAAGGCACGAATGACAGCTGTTGGGGCGCACATGCAACCTGCCCCCATTGAGTGGACTGTTCCCATAACAATCAAGTTTACTCCAAGAGGGGTGGGTATTGAGTATTGTTTTACGATATCGTCTACGCTGAAGTTTAGGTTGTAAACGCCTGAGTAGCCAGTGCTTGTTTTTGACTCCACCAAGGGCTTATTATCTGAAATGGGCACTATTTTACGTGTTTCTTCCGCTGATAACCCCAATGTTAAACCTAAATTTGGGGAGGAATCCGCGTCAATCCCTATTGTTTTTAGTCCACGCTCAGCGAAACCATGAGCTAAACCGCCGGCGATGAGAGTTTTGCCGACGCCGCCTTTACCAGCAACAGCTACTTTCATACAAATCACAAACTAGGAATAATTTTCTTGCCAAACTAATTTACGTTTCCTTGAAAAAACAGAAACATATTTGTAGAATAGTGAAAACTTGTCTCAAGAACCTAAAGATAGGCTGATCAGTATTTGGTGGTTTCAATTCAATGCGATTACTATAATAAACGTTTAAAACTTTATTTGCTCGAAAACACCCACTAAGTTTATCAAAGTTTCGGTTGAACTTCGAATATGCCTGAGACGAACACAACTAAAACAGAAAAACATCAAAACCCCGACGCGCAAGACAAAGCAAAAATCGCGCAGAAATTCTTGAAAGATATAGAAGACAAGGACCTTGGCGTTTACTGTGACATTTTTTCTGCAAAAAGCAGCATTAAGGGACAGGACGGCGGAATAGCTACTTCACTTTTGGTTAAAGGTTTTGAGGAGGGCTTGTTTGATTCAGCCATAGTTGTTCGCCGCGGGAAAGGGTATAGCGCTGAAGCAGTCGTTGCCGAGAATCCTAGTGATGTTTTGGCGGCGAAGGGAACTAAATATCTCAAAGTTAATGTCACAAAAAAATTACGAGAACTAATCAGCTGCGACAAAAAGCGAATAGCCATCGTTTGCACGCCCTGCGAAGCTAAAACGGCGAGAAAAATCCAGCAAACCCTCAATAACGATTGCAAAATCACGATTATCGGTTTATTTTGTTTTGAAGCCTTTAATATCGCCAAACTAAAAGATGAAATAAAGGCAAGGTTTGACGTTGATTTGGACAAAGCAGAGAAGACTCAAGTTCAGCATGGAAAATTCATGATGTACTTTGATGGAAAAGAGATTAGCTGCAAAGTAAAAGACCTCGATGTCGCCGCTGAAGGAGCATGCCGATTTTGCGATGATTTCACCTCACATCAAGCCGACATCTCAGTAGGTTCCGTAGGAAGCAAAAAAGGGTACTCAACCGTGATTATTAGGACAAAGGCGGGTGAAAAACTGCTAAAAAAACTTAACTTCTCGAAGGAACCAGTTGATAAGGAAGAAATCATCAAATTAACCAAATTTAAGCACTCACGCGCCAAAAAAAACTTGAAAAAAGCAAACAGTCCAAAATAACAGTTGTTTTTGATTACACTTAAGGAGAAAGCGTTAAACTTGAAAGCTAAACCTTTCGTATGCAAAAGGCTTTTTAACCCAAACATCTCACCCTTTAAGCTGAGATGAAATCTCCATGAAAATACTAAACGAGTTTGTGCCAACACGTAAATTCTTAAAGCTTGCCGAAGAACTTAAAGACCTAGTCGATGGATGGAACGTAACTGACAGCGCAGCAGGTTTCCCTGCTCCAAGCGGTGTAGTAGTAAGCTGCTTACTCAAATACAAGTACCCAGAAAAATATGTCGTCCCAATCTTCATTCTACACTATAAAGGCCCAGTTGAAGTAGGAGGCTTAGCTTTAGCATCCGACATCGTCGGATTAGACGGCTTAGCAGTCACAATGGGAGACAAACCCAAATACGGTGAACCCATCAAAATGCTTCCTTCATCCGAAGCAGCAAGAGACTTTATCCGCACTAATGTAAAGACCAAAAACCTAAAACTCGGATGCCTACTAACAGCAAGACAATCAATTGAAAACACACTTCAACGAGTACGCGAACCATGGGACTTCGTATACTTCATGCGCCTTGAAGACTCATCATTTGAAGCACTAAAAGCAGTATCAGCAGAATGCAAAAAACTTAACAAGCCACTCTTCGCATACTTCCTAGTCGGAACAGCGAAAAACGTCGAAACAGTCAAAATGATTGGCTGGCCAACTGCTGCAACAATGGAAACAGTGGAAGAGAAAGCATCACAACTTGTCGGACTCGTCGACGGCATCATTGCAACATGCGCAGGTGACGCTGAAGGCGACAAACTGATGCTGCAAAAACTGCAGAAGTTCCGAAGCTAAACAACTAAATCAGAGACCTTTTTGGTCTCTACAATTTTCCAAACTATTCTTTTTTTAGTTTTTTGTTTTCTAAATTTTTGGCAAAGATAAACTTAAGTTCTATCGCTTAATTAGCAACCTAAGAAAAGAGGCAAAACGCGTGAATCCTATTCAAGTATTCGCTGTTGAGAATTTACCGTTAATAAAGAAAGGAGACAACTTAGGCAAGCTCATTGTTGATGCGGCAAAAAAACAGAACACCCCAATCCAAGTTAAAGACGTTATCGTAGTTACGCATGTCGTAGTTTCGAAGGCGGAAGGAAACATAATCAACCTAGACCAAGTCACGCCCTCGGAAAGAGCAAAGGAAATTGCGCAGAAAACCAATAAAGACCCATCATTGGTTGAAGTAATTTTACAGGAAACCAAAGACATCGTGCGAATAGGTCAAAACAGCATCATAACAGAGACCGTCAGCGGTATAATTTGCGCCAACGCTGGCGTAGATAAATCAAATGTTTCTGGTGACAGAAATGTGGTGCCTTTACCCAAGAACCCAAGTGCTTCGGCGGAAAACATCAGAAAAGAAATCAAACGTTTAACGGGTGCGGATGTGGCAGTTATTGTTTCTGACACTCATGGCAGACCATTTAGGTTAGGCGAGATTAACATAGCGGTTGGCGTTGCAGGATTCAAACCTATACGGGATAGGCGCGGTGAAAAAGACCTCTTTGGCTATGTTCTCAAAATTAAACAAACTGCGATTGCAGACGAACTTTCGTCAGCTGCTGAACTTGTAATTGGCCAGGCAAACGAAGGCATCCCAGCCGCCATCATCAGAGGATACAACTATCAACCGGACGAAAACGCATCAGCAACATCGCTTACTAGAGTAAAAGAAAGAGACCTCTTCAGATAGAGATAACCAAACGTTCAATAACCCAACTGCATAAAATAGCTGAAAATCAAAAGGCTGAAATGATGGAGACACAAACACCCAAAGATTTCTTCGATAAAACTTTACCCGCAAGGTTTAAACCAGAAAAAGCAGCTGGCATCGACGTTGTAGCTCAAATAAACGTAACGGGCCTTGAGGGAGGCAGCTGGATAATTACTATAAAAGACCAGAAACTTGATGTAAAAGAAGGAACAAACCCAACTCCATCTCTAACTTTGAAGATGAATGAAAACGACTTCATGGATCTAATAAATAAGAAAATTAGCGCAGAAAAAGCCTTCTTCACTGGAAGAGTCCAATTTAAAGGTAACATTGCTGTGGCACTTAAACTAAGGGATGCTGGCTTTCTATAATCCAAGCTTTCTAACTACTTCAGGAGACAAATTGTCTTCGCCGACCTTGAACGTATGGGGCTCATCGATTTTGACAATTGCCCTCAACTCATCGGCACTCAACCGTTTGATTAACGCGGTTATTTGTTTCTTTGCCACTTCAAAATGATCCATGAAAGCGGCTTTGTCTTTGTATAGGATTCCTGCGTAAGCGCAGAGATCTGAATTCTTCAAAAACCACTCAACCTTCTTGGTTTTGAAGTTGATGTCGAATGTTATTGGCCCAGAAACGCATGTTTCCGGCTTAACGAGATGCACTATACATTTGCCTGTTTTTTTGTTAAATAAACGGCAGTAAATTTCTTCATCGACAGTTGGGTAAGAATAGTCGTTTTTGGTAAAGGGTTGCGCTATTTTGATACTTTGTTTCTTTAGATATTCTTGGATGATTTGTTTTCGGTTTTCAGTTAGAGGCGGTTTGGCGTCTTGGCAACATATGCTTCTACATTGACCACAAACATCAAACGAGTACGTTGTTCCATTATTGTCTTCTGGCATTGGGGCACCTAAAAGTAGGGTTGATTATCGGAGAGGCACTTAATAAGCCTTGAATAAACATCTATGATGCCCTCATGGAAATCTGTTTTTTGGGCGCGCTTAGAAACGTCTACCCGTATAAGTTCAGAGAGGCTACCTTCCTCAATCCGCTTCTCAACTAGCCACAAGTACTTTTTCTCATCATCCTCCGAATACTCAAGAGCTAATTTGAGATAGAATCGGCACACCTCCCGCGCAGACCTACCATTTGGACTTAAAACTTTAGCATAAAGCCCATCCTTGATAACCGCGTTTAAGTCTTTGACTAAAACATCATGAGGGAGAAGCTCTGCGTTTGACGCAATCAAACCTCTGAGGGCAGCCCGCACAAAACATGCCAGCGCCACATCCAACTTAACGCATTCCTGCTCATCTATCACCCTAACTTCGAGAGCGCGGCGGTCAAAACGGAAAATCACACCTCGCGAATTAACCCATTCCCGATGCAGCAGGGTTTTGTCTGCACCTGCACTCTCCAAATCCATTGAATACCGCCCAATTACATCACGCTTGTACTGATTAAGTGAAGAAGTATATTCGGGAATGACTTCGCCCGTTACGGAAGGGACCTCTTTCTGGTTTACTTTGTAGAATTGTAATCGGTTGTCAATGTCGGATCCTTTTTTGCCTTCAAAGATTGGCGAGGAAGCAGAAATCGCGGGCAAGTAAGCGCATAGGTTGGCGAGTTGGTTGTGGATTGGGATAGCATCAGCTTCTTTTTCGAAAGGCAAATTCAAATGGAAGCTCTGTATGTTTAGCCATCCATGCTGGTTTAGGTTAAAGAGTTTGCCGTATTGCCGGTAGATTTTTCTGTGGTAGTGAGGCCAGATTTCAGTGTCTTTGAGGTTCATTTGCGGGTGCATGCCTGTTCCAAGCAGCATAGCGCCGTGTTTTTGTATTATTTGACTGAGGGTTTCTACGGCGACTTGCATGGTTTCTTCAAATTCTGTGGGCGTTTTGAATGGGGTGTTAGCTTTGATTTCCATAACGTGAAGTTGCATTTCTTTTCCAAATGTAAACTTGGGAAGTTCAATGAAGTTTATGATCCTCCCACAATAGCCCTTGATGATTTTGTTGGCGATTGGCAAAACTTTCAGATCTTTGTCGACCAGCGAGTATTCGTGTTCTGGTCCGAGGACTTCTAGCGGTTTATACGTTGTTTTTGCCCCTTTTTTTGTTCAGCGTTAACTTGAGATGCTGATATATTAATAGTTAATTTTAAATATAACTGCACGAATAACGCCTTTCAATTACCTGGTGTCTCATGACCGTGTTGGTCGTCTCAAACATCGACCTAACAGCTAATCTACGAGTAATAAAACCTGCATCGTTTTTAGAATCCACAATCAAAGAACCAACGCTCAACATCAGCAATGAATATCGCTACATGAAAGCGGGTTATTATGTATCTATGCACGCGGAGATTTTAGGCAACCGTGTTGTCCCATCATGCGAAAATATTATCGATTCCAGCCGAACCCCATTACTTCTACTCCGTGCGGCGAAGGCGGGGGTGCCAACATTGCCCAACCTCGTCACCGATTCAGTTAAAAAAATCATTACGGAGCTTGGTTTACCAGTAATTTTGTTCGCGGTTAACCCATTCATTTACGATGGCTTCAAAATTGCCCAGAACAAAAGCGCACTCTATCGCGCTATGAAAAGCTTAGGGATGAATTATAAATTCGCTGTTTGCGCTCAACCACTTAAGGGTGAAGTGTTAACTGTTAAAAGCTTCTTTGGCAAGGTTGCAGGCGCTGATCCAGAGACAGAATCAATCGCCAAAAAGGTGTTTGTAACTTTCAAAATCCCAATTTGCAAACTTCACATACAAAAAACTGTAGATAAAGCTTATTTGTGTGGGCTGCAACCCGTAGAGAAAGAGGAGCTTTCCGAACAGGACTTGCAAATAATATCCAAAGAGGTTTTGCTCATTTCTGAGCAGGGTGTACCCTTCGGTGTCTAAGATCGCTTGTTTTGTTGAGAAATATAATTTTACTGATCCCCGTGAGGAAGGCGCGCTTGCCAACTTCAAATTAGCAGCTGAAAAATCAGGCAACCAATTCAACTTCCTATTCCGCGAAAACATTTCTGACGTGCCAAAATACGATTCCGTCTTCATCAGGGCAACAACAGACCCCCTAAACACGGCTTATGTGGTTTCCAAAACCGCGTGGGAACTAGGCATAAAAGTCATCGACGACCCCGAATCCATCACGGTATGCGGCAACAAAATCCACCAATATGCACTCTTCGAAAAGTACAATGTTCCACACATTCCCACTGTGTTCTTAAATAAGGATGATTTGCACCGCAAAAAGATCAATGACATCTTTGAAGAGCTCGGAAAACCAGTTGTCATAAAGGCTCCATACACTAGTTTCTCCCGTTATGTGGAAAAAGCTGCTTGTGAAACTAGTTTTCGTGAGGTTGCCAAGCGGTTCTTTAAGAAATCTGATGTTTTAGCCATCCAAAAGTTTACGCCGACAGCGTTTGACTGGAGAGTTGGCGTCCTAAACAACGATGTGCTGTATGTCTGCAAATATATGATTCCTAAGGGCAAATGGAAGCATGGCGCCAAACTTCGCGGCAAACCAACTGTGATTTGGGGCAGAACTGTAAGTTCACAGAAAAGGGACATGCCTGCGAGACTCCGGGAAGTAGCTTTGAAAGCGTGCAATGTTGTCGGCAAGGGACTCTATGGCGTGGACATCAAAGAAGTCAACGGCGACTACGTGGTCGTCGAAGTTAACGATAACCCAAGCATCTACGCAGGCTACGAAGACTCCAGCGACAAAGACATCTACCAACGCATCATCAGTTATCTTTCAGAGTAGCGCCGCTGTTTCGACACCTATTTATTTTATGTTTCTTAAACAGGTGTAGGAGTCAGTTGTATGCCTAAAGAAGCACATAAAGTAGCCGTGAAAGATTACCAGTTCACAGAGAAAATGTCAGTAGATGAACTCGTTAGCCAGATGGATGCTGCGTGGGGTTTCACCGCAGGAAAGCTTGCTGTAGGCGTAAGCATCATGGAATCTATGATTAATTCAAAGGGCTGTGTCAAGTTCCTCTCCTTCCCGGCAGACATATGTGCGACTGGTACGCGAGGCGTAATTAAAGAGCTGGTTAAACGCAGTCTTGTTGACATCTTAATCACTACATGCGGCACTTTAGACCATGATGTTGCCCGTTGCTGGAAAGACTACTACAAGGGCAGCTTCATCATGAACGATTCCAAACTGCACCAAGAAGGATTAAACCGCTTAGGTAATGTGCTTGTGCCAAACGACAGCTATGGCGTTATCATCGAAAAGAAAATCATCGGCATGCTTGAAGACCTCTATAAAGAAGGCAAAAAAGAATTTTCAACCACTGAACTCTGCCGCGAAATCGGCTTACGCTGCTGCAATGAAAGCTCAATTCTTTACTGGGCAGCTAAAAACAACATACCAGTTTTCGTGCCAGGCATAACTGACGGCTCAGTAGGCTACCAATTATGGTTCTTCAGCCAAGATCACAAGGATTTCAGGATTAACCTGCTTAAAGACGAAGGCGACCTCAACAATATCGTTTTCGACGCTAAGAAAAGCGGCGCCCTCATCGTTGGCGGCGGCATCAGCAAGCACCACACGATTTGGTGGAACCAATTCAAAGACGGCTTAGACTTTGTGGTCTACATTAGCACCGCAGATGAATGGGATGGAAGCCTAAGCGGCGCAAGACCACGCGAAGCAGTTTCATGGGGAAAAATCAGCGAAAAAGCAAAAAGAATCATGATAGAAGGCGACGCCACCGTAGTAATGCCAATAATGACAAGCTCGCTCTTAACAAGGTTAAGTAAAAAGAAAAAATAAGAAAGATAAGGCGTTTATTGGACGTCTTTAAACAGCCAACTCATGTCTGGCCCCTTTCGTTTCTCAGGTACACGCTCAGCGAGTGCGTGGCAGATGAGGGGTAATGCGATGGTTGCGTCACAATAGCAGACTGCTCGAGTGCCGGTTTGGCTGTTAATTTTTCCCCAGCTGATTGCTTCTTCCAGTGTGCATCCACTTAATCCGCCCCACTGCGGAGAGTCGGTAGTGATTTGGATTGCGTATTTGTGGGGGTAGTAGTATTCTTGTAGGCTTTTGCGTAAGCCGCCTTTTCTGCCTTTGACGCCTTGGTCGCAGGTCATCGGCGAGACGGATATGGCGATTAGTTGGGTCAGGTCTTTGGGGACTCCGCCGCCGATGTAGACAACACCGACTTCCTTAGTCTTTGTGCCAATGCTGACGAACTGGTCAAATTCCTTGACAGAGTCAATGTGGACGGTGTGTCCTTGGTTTTTGGCTAAAAGGAAGGTTTCGCCATATGCGCTGTCAACCATAGCTGGACTAAAGATTGGGACACCATTGGCTGCGGCAACTGCGGAGATGGCGGGAATTTTTTTCTTGCCAAGGTATTTGCCGAGTAAATAGAGAAATTCCGCTGACGTATAGTTGTATTCGGTTTTACAAGTCATGACAAAGTCTGTGACTAATTCTTCCATTTTACGGTAATCAGTTTCTTTTCCGTAAACATCGTAGTACCTGTTCACGTCATCTTTGAGGAGCGTCGCGTCGTCTACCATGTGACTTCCCTGCCAGTAACCCAAACCCATTGCGTCAACGATGTCTTCGCTAACGTTAGCGCCCGTGGAGACCAGCACGTCGATGAAACGGTTTTCCATAAGCCAATTAATAATTGTCCATTGACCCGCTGTGCTCATGGAACCCGCAAAACCCATGGCAATTACGGTGTCTTTTGAATTAATCATATTCTCCCAAACGTCAACGGCTTCGCCTAGTTTGCGTCCTTGATAAGCAGTTTTGCCCATTTCTTTTAAAAGCTGTGAAATCGGTTTCTGTTTTGTAACCCTGATCGGTTCAAGTTTCTTTTGGAAATATGAATCGTTAACCATTAGTTTGCACCTCGTTTTACATTATTGGGCTTGTATATGAAATTTGTTATTGCGAGAACGCCTGACAAGTGGGGGATGTTAAGTATTTAGCACTGAATTTTTAGCCATATTTTTCTTTTAAAAAAAATGAGTGAGGTAATACTCGTTATGAACACGGAAACAAGTACGACTAAGTTAGCTATGGTAATGTACGAGGAATCTTGATTCATAGCCAGAGTGATTGCGACAAAGAGGTAGAACGAGACTGCGCCAGTTATCAGTTGCAATGCAGAGATTATTTTTCCGCCTTGCCCAGCTTTAGTTTTTAGCCAACAGAGGAATGAATCAATTCTTCCATGAACATCTGGAAGGTCATCTAAAACCAGAGCACCTCCACCCAGCAAGAAAACCCTGCCAACGTTAACTGACACGCTGGTGTCGTTTACAAAAAAGATGTTAAACAAAGACACAGGCGTGAAGAAAATGATGTAAGCTGCTGAGAAAAGTAAAACTAGAAAGCCGTAGAAATAATGGTGAAAGAACAACCTACCGGTGTGTAGGGAGCGCCCGAGTCCCGCGCTTGGAAAAATGTTAATAACTGCAGCAACGATCAGAACCCAAAAAACGCTAGCGCTGACAAGGTAGGGGGAAAATGGCTGCCAATTCTGGTAGCGCCAGTAGAGACCTGAGAGGATGCCCATTGCGCAACCGATGGATAAAAGTGCATTAAAAACTAAGGTGACGCTGAATGTTTTTTTGCAAATGACCCAGCACTGTCCCATATTATCGCCTCAAGTTTCTTTTATGAATAATTTCGGTCATATCTAAAAAATCTACCTCAAATAAACGAAAAAATATCTTGGAAGACACCATAGAAAATGCAAAAAATTATTGGGTGACACCGATTTTTGTGACCTCGTGAAACAGTAGTGTGAATAGATTACCAAATAAGCAGATTTGGCAATAGCTTAAAATGAGACAGTTCACCATACAAAAGATAATAGGGATAAATAATGAATAACTTGAAAATCATACAAAAAGTTGCTATTTTCTTCGCAATCGCATCCACAATATTTGTGGTTTTATCAGCCATCGACACTTTCTATCTTCTTCAAATTGCGAGTCCTGATGCCCCAGCAGAATATGTTGCATTTTTTGTCTTATCGAATATACTGCCGTATCTGTTTATCGCCGTGCTTTCGCTAGTAGTTGCAGTTATGTCTTCTCGCGTTGAAAAAGAAAGCCTTGAAAAAGAGGTAATAGCCCCCGTCAAACCTTTAGAGTAAATGTCTAACTAATTTTTTATTTTGTTTCACTTTATTTCTATTTTGTTGTTTTAGGTTTAGCCCTTTATAGAAGCAAAACTGAGCACGAAAGGTTTGGTTGTAAACAGATGTTGGTGGTTTGGTTTTTTGTTTTATTTGTGCTTTCAACTATTTTGTAAGTCTACATTTTTTCTGGGGCAACCACACCAATCAAGTTAAGTGCGTTATGCATCACGGTTTTTATTGCTTGTGTCAAGGCAATTCTAGCATCGCTAAGCTCTCGTGAATCCGCCTTAATCACGGGATAAGCGTTGTAGAATGTGTTGAATTTATCCGCAAGTACGTTTGTATAGTCGGCAATCATGTTGGGTTTATGGTATTCTGTGGCTTCGATGAACATGTCAGGGAACCCAGCTAAAGCTAAGATGAGTTCGTGTTCAAGCTTTTCAGTTAGCAGTTCAAACATTGGTTTTTCGGGGTCACGCGCAGCTTTGCGAAGGATGCTGCAGGCTCTTGCATGAGTATATTGAACATAGGGTGCACTGTTGGTTTCGAAGTTCAGCACACGTTCCCAAGTGAACACCACTGGCTTAGAAGAATCCACGTCGACGAGTGCATACCGCACAGCACCTAAACCTACGAAGTCGGCGATAGTGCGTTTCTCCTCCTCAGAGAGCATCGGTGAACGCTTCGAAACCTCTTCATAAGCACGTTGAACCGCTTCGGTCAAAACGTCGTCAAACGTGATGTAGTGTCCTCTTCTGCTGCTCATCTTGTAACCTGGCAACGTAACCAAGTTGTAGGCGAAATGCACCAAGTTCTCAGCATACTCAATATAACCCATGGCGTAAAGCGCAATTTTCAGCTGCAACTGTGCCAGCGACTGCTCCATGCCGATTACGTTGATGACTTTTTGGGCTTGCTTAAACTTCCAGAGGGTATAGGCTATGTCTCGGGTTGTATAGAGTGTGGTGCCGTCAGCGCGTCCAAGCGTAAGTGGAGGAACCTCGTTGTTTGGGCTTAAATCCAACTTCGCCTTTAAACCAAAGACCTGTACAACCTTTTCAGCGTCAAACTCCAACACGCCCTTTTCGCTATGAACAAACATTGAAGTCTTCAGCTTTGCCAAAACATCATTAACTTGCGTGCTCCAAACGAAATCGCTCTCCCAATCCCACGAATCATAAGTGACTCCGACACGCTTCATGGTTTCCCTAAAGCCTTCAAGGCACAAATCGCTCACTTCCCGGATGAGCTGTTTTGCGTTTGGTTCACCATCTTCGTAAGCGCGGTTCAACCGGTTGATTTCTTCTTCCGGGTTCTCATCTAAACCGATTTCTGCGGTTAACGCCTCGAAAAGCACAGGAAACTTTTCTTTAAGCTCAACCGCAATCGACATCCACTCATCGATTTCTTTGTTTGCCTTAACTAAATCATCAGCTGAATGAACGGCATTGGCATGCTCGCGTGCTTTCTTTAGGCGATTTATCTCCACTAGGCAACTAGTAACTGTGTATATTTTACCTACGAAAAGGTCTGCTTTCTCAGTAGGTTTTGGTCTACCAAGTTTAGCATACCCATATGCAACCACAGATGATTGTCGACCAACATCATCAATGTAATAGTGCCGTGAAACTTCATGCCCTCTGTACTGGAGAATCCTCGCCAGTGCATCCCCAAGCATTGGATTTCTGGCTTGACCAATATGGATGGGATGCAGCGGATTAACGCTGGTATGTTCAACGATTATTTTTTGAGGCTTATCAGTTTTTACAAAGCCGTATTCAAACCCTAATGCTTTAACTGACTTCAAGGTTAAAGATGAGAATTTGGCGAAGTTAGCATAGAAGTTTATGTATCCTGCACCTGCAGGCGCAACCTTCTCAATGAGACAGAAACTATATTTGTCCATGGCGTCGACAAGTTGCTTGGCTAAAACGATTGGTTTCTGTCCAAGTTTTTTTGCCATCTCAAAGCACAGAGATGAAGCTAATTGTCCATATTCGATGTTTGGTGTTTTGTTTAGAATTATTGTGGCTTGTTTGATTTCAGGCAGAGTCTTGTTTAATGCGTTTGCTAATGTAGTTTGGCATTCTTGGCGAAAGTTGTCAAATGGATTCTGAGCGACCATGAACTTTGTCTCCGATTACTTCGGTAATGTTAATTTTGGCTAGTTATGTTTTTAAAATGTGAAAGCGTACTTATGTGTCTAATGGATGCAACCCGCGATGAAAACAAAAATAGTCTATTCAGAAAAATGCTTAGGCTATGGCACATGGCACATTGAAGGACCTCAGAGAGTAAAAGGAGCGCATGACATTTTGGAATCCAAGGGTCGGGAGTTTGTGGAGCCCTCGCCAGCAGACGATTGGGAACTGCTAGGAATTCATGATGCTGATTACCTTTTTAACGTAAAAAAAGGGTTAGTTGAAGATTCAGATACACCTGCATACAACAACATCTATGAGTTCGCTAGACTCTCGGCTGGCAGTGCACTCTTAGCGAGCAAGATTAATGGTTTTTCGCTTATGCGTCCACCTGGACACCACGTTGGAAGGAACGGTGCTGCACTGGGAGCTTACACTCGTGGATTCTGCTACCTAAATAACATCGCCATAGCAGTCAAAGAATCAGGGAAACACACCTTGATCCTAGACATCGATGGACACCATGGAAACGGTACGCAAGAAATTTTTCAAGGCGACCCAAAAGTAACTTATGTTTCCCTTCACCAGTCACCCAATTACCCTGGAACAGGCAACTTCACAGAGGGCAACTGCATAAACTTCGCCTTACCAGGGGATCTTGGCGGAAAAAGATATTTGGAAACTCTCGACAAAGCATTAAGTATGGTTGATTTAGCCAAGTTTGAGGCCGTAGCAGTTTCCGCAGGCTTTGACACACATCAAGGTGATTTAGCTACTTTAGGCTTAGTTGAGCAGGACTATTTTGAGATCGGCAAAAAAGTAGCACAATTAAAAAAACCAGCTTTCTTTGTTCTGGAAGGCGGTTACGTTGGCGAGAAAGTCGGATTAGACATCGACAGTCTTCTGCGTGGTTACGAAGGAAACTTGTTGTAAGGAAAAAAGTTATTTTTGTTTTTTAGCTTTTTCCTTCTTGTTTAAGGCTTGCAGTTTCTCTGTGATTTTCTCAGAACGTTTTTCGGCAGTAGCTAACAGCGGCTTCCAATCTTTGCTCTTGACGGCTGCAGTTAATTTTTCTGTTTGCGCTGCCAGGTTTGTGAATGCGTCATTGAAACGTTTTTCGGCTGCTTCGTCTGACTCAACAATTTCTAAGGCTTCCTCTGGACAGGATTCGACGCATTTTGGTTCGCCTTCACAGAGGTTGCATGCGATAGCTTTTCCTGTTTCAGAATGAATGGTGATTCCTCCATGTTCACAGGCTTGAACACACCAATCGCAGCCCTTGCATTTATCCTGATCAATAAGTAGTAATCCTGTACTTTCTGATTGTGAGAGAGCTCGTTCGGGACACGCTTTTACACATCTTGCATCTTGGCACCCTCGACAAGTTAAAGCAAAATTGAAGATAGGTGCCATGCGGACAACCCTGATTCTGGACCTAAGAGGATTCCAGATGCCTTCACCCTTTTCCACGGTGCAAGCGTACTCGCAGATTCCGCAACCAATGCATTTGCCTGGGTCAACTGAAACGAATTTTCTCTGTTGAGTTTTAGCAGACATTGTTACCAAACCTTTCTTGGTGTTAAATTATCACTGTGTATCATTGGCTTTTATGCGTTACTTAAGAAAATCGTTATATTGATGGAAAAACCAATTGACCGCAAAAATATCAATCATGCCCGGAGAATCCAACCGTTTTATATGAAGGCAAATGATTTAAAAAAGAGTTCTTGGACAAAGAACTATTTTGTGGAAATCAAAGGTCTAAGACTTCTGACGTCTGTTCTTGTCTTCAACCATCGCGACTGCCAAAAGTTTCCATGCATGAGCATCTTCTTTGCATAATCGCTCAGCAAATAGTTTAGCATCAGCTTTTCCATCGTAATTTATGTGAAGCGCTTCAAAGGTTAAAACTGTAGCATCTTTGCCCTGTGGTGTTATCTGATAAAGGAATTGGGAGGCTTAATTGGACCCGTTAAATGCGTTGATGTCCATTTGTAGTGGTCCGGGTAGATGTGAACTAACTTTTGCTTCTCAATTCTCCCTGCAATTCCACGGAGTTTGTACACCAGTCGAATGCTTCTTGGGCAGAAACTGTAAAACGTTGAGTAAATTGGCACCTAACTGAAATAGGCATACGAGTCGCCGATTGTCAATTGCTATAAACAGTTATTTTACTTTTGTGTATTCGGAAAACTTGAATTTTGGTGCGGAGGGTGGGATTTGAACCCACGAACCCCTGCGGGATAGGAGCCTCAGTCCTACGCCTTTGGCCATGCTGGGCGACCTCCGCGTTGTGTTGCGGAAATATAGGAACAGGGCTCATTTAAAGGCTTTACTTTGTGTTTTGGCGTAAGTGTTTTAGGTTTAGTGTGTTATAGTGTTTTACGAGTGTTAATGAGTGATAAAGTTTATAACAACGCTCTCTATAACACTGTTATAATAATTAGGTGTTAAAAATGAAAATCAACCAAAACGTCCTTGAAACAATCGGAAAAACACCCCTTGTCCAAATAAACAAACTAACTAAAGGAGCCAACGCCACTGTACTCGCCAAAATAGAAGCCAGAAACCCGGGCGGCAGCGTCAAAGACCGCATATGTCAAAGCATGATAGCCGAGGCAGAAAAACTAGGCCTAAAGGCCGGCGGAACTCTGATCGAACCTACCTCAGGCAACACAGGCATCGGCTTAGCCATGGTAGCAGCAGTCAAAGGCTACAAACTTATCCTAACCATGCCTGAAACAATGAGTGTGGAACGCCGCAACCTCCTCAAAGCCTACGGAGCACAGCTTGTGCTAACACCAGGACCCGACGGCATGGGTGGAGCAATTAAAAAAGCCGAAGAACTCATCGCAGTCACCCCAAACAGTTTCATGCCTCAACAATTCAAAAACCTAGCCAACCCCAAAGTGCACAAAGAGACCACTGGACCTGAAATCTGGGAAGACACCGATGGCAAAGTAGACATCCTTGTTGCGGGCGTGGGGACAGGCGGAACCATAACAGGCATCGCGCAGTTCATTAAACCGCAAAAGCCAGAGTTAAAGACCGTGGCGGTTGAACCGGCAGGATCGCCAGTGCTAAGCGGTGGAAAGAAAGGACCCCACAAAATTCAAGGTATAGGTGCAGGTTTTAAACCCGACGTGTTAAAGATGGATTTGATTGATGAAATTTTTAAAGTAACTGACGACCAGGCACTGGAAACGGCAAGACAACTTGCTCAACAGGAAGGCTTACTTGTCGGGATATCTTCTGGAGCAGCTGCATACGCCGCCATAGAAATCGCAAAAAGAGAAGAGAACAAAGGCAAACTAATAGTCGTCATCCTACCAGATACAGGAGAACGCTACTTAAGCACGGTTTTGTTCCAAGACCTAAAATCTTAACATATAATTTGCGTCAAAAAGACGCTTTTCTTATATTCCCCCTTTTCACATAGTAGAGAAAGGGAAAGAAAATGTCCACAAAACCCAACCAGTTCCGACCAAAAGATTGCCAAGAATGCAAAGAAAAAAAATTCGAAGCAGACTGCTGGAACCCAGACAGAATGCTAGATGCCCTTATGCGAAACAATGACAAAGTGGAGCAGGATTGGGTTGAAAAAGGCCTTCCCAAACTAGTCGACGAAATCATGGTCAACTACCAAAAGTTCGGCGGCATGGATCATCTTGAAGGCAAAGACCTGCCAGCTAAAAAAGTAGTTATTGAAGTCTTAGAAGATTTATTCACGATTCTCTTCCCAGGTTACTTAGGCGATTCAGAAATCACCAAA
This sequence comes from Candidatus Bathyarchaeota archaeon, assembly GCA_963770935.1. Lineage (GTDB taxonomy): Archaea > Thermoproteota > Bathyarchaeia > Bathyarchaeales > Bathycorpusculaceae > Bathycorpusculum. Next base: position 77,061 of record CAVYRJ010000007.1, on the reverse strand, counting down.
GCCAACGTAAAATACTATCTCGGCACAAAACTCACTTCGGTTTATACGCGACTAACGGGAGAGGTTGAGAAAAGCCTCAAGTACATATGCAGAAAAATCAGCGAGTGCCCACAGGACGTGTGCCAAAAACGCGCCCATGTCGTAGTTAAGGAACTTCTTGAAAAACTGCCCGAAATCCGCTCCATGCTTAGCGGAGATATTGAAGCAGCATATATCGGTGACCCAGCAGCAGTAAGCTCAGAAGAAGTTATCCTAAGTTATCCATGTGTTCTCGCAATTTCTACGTACAGGATAGCGCATGAGCTCTACTTGAATGGTGTGCCACTGATTTCAAGGATAATGAGCGAGCACATGCACTCCCTAACAGGAATAGACATTCATCCAGGCGCAAAAATCGGCAAAAGCTTCTTCATAGACCACGGCACAGGTGTAGTCATCGGCGAAACAGCGGAAATCGGAGACAACGTTAAACTCTACCAAGGCGTAACCTTGGGCGCGCTAAGCTTTCCAAAAGACGAGAAAGGAAACATAATAAAAGGCAGAAAACGCCACCCAACCATCGGCAACAATGTAGTCATCTATTCAGGCGCAACACTTCTGGGAGCAGAAGCCATAGTAGGCGACAACGTAGTTATAGGTGGAAACGTATGGATAACCAGTCCTGTGGCGGCAGGAACAAAAATCACCATCGCCGCGCCAGAACTAAAGTACAAGATGGAAAATCACTCTGAAAAAGCTAATCCCTAAGTTTTCGGCTTATTCCTTTTAGAGTAACCGGAAGTTTTCTTTCACTGTCGTTAACACTACGTGAGTGTTTGTGCGTTCTATGTACGGCAACGAGAGTAGTTTTTTGGTGAATCCGCCTAAGTCTTCGCGACTCTTGAATTTGGCAACGATGATGGCATCGGTTAAGCCTGTAACGTCGTAGACTCCGCAGACATTGGGGATTTTGGCTATTTCGTTTTCTGTTTCAACAAGTCTGCCTTTGGAGACTGTGATTTCAGTCACTACAGTCAATTGAAAACCGAGTTTTTCATGGTCCAAGATAACTGAGTACCCTTTGATTAAACCGTCTTCTTCCATCTTTTTAATTCTAGACAAGACTGTGCCGACTGAAACGCCAACATTCTTGGCGATTTGTCTGCTCGAGAACCTTGCATCCTCTAGGAGACCTTTTAGAATTTTTACGTCAGTTTCATTCAATTCTATAACCATCCTACCCTGCACGTTCTTTCAGCCGAACTGGCTTTTTTGGAACATCCTTCTGATATTCAGATGATTAAGTTAATAAAAGTTTAGTTTTTCCCCGAACAATGAATCATAAATCAACAATCCAGGGGTACAGTAACGCCTGATTTTTAACAGAAAATAGATAGTAATGTTAAATTAGAGCCTAAACCCCAATAAGTTCTGAGCCACTATAATGCAAGCAAAATACGACACGATACTCGTCTTGGACTTCGGCGGGCAATACTGCCACCTCATCGGCAGAAGAATCAGGGAACATGGTGTCTACTCAGAAATAGTTCCCCACGACATCTCACCCGAAGAAGTAGCGGCTCTAAATGAAAAGTTTAACGTCAAAGGCATGATTTTTTCAGGCGGACCCTCAAGCGTATATGAACCAAACGCTCCTAAACTTCATCCACGCATCTTAGAAGTGGACTTACCAATTCTTGGTTTGTGCTATGGGCATCAGCTTTTAGCTCAACTAACCGGCAGCAAAGTTGAACCGGCAACCTGCAAAGAATATGGCATTGCCCAAGTCTCAATAGACAAGCCAGTGGGCGTATTGGAAGGGTTAAGTGAGAGTGAGAAGGTTTGGATGAGCCATGGCGACACAGTTTTCTCTCCGCCTCCAGGATTCGAATCGTTAGCTCACACAGAAAACTGCCCCGTTGCAGCGTTTAGGCACAAAACCAAACCAATCTACGGACTCCAATGGCACCCTGAAGTCATACATACCGAAAAGGGCATGCGCATGCTTCAAAACTTTATCTTCCAAGTCTGCAAATGCAAAGCTAACTGGCAGATGGAAGACCTCATAGGAAAAATGATAAAAGAACTCCAAACCGAAACCCATGGCGCCAGAGCCATTATTGGGTTAAGCGGAGGGATAGACTCCAGCGTCGCTACGGCATTGGCAGCTAAAGCTCTCGGCGAAAAATTAACTGCGGTTTATGTTGACCATGGTTTCATGCGGGAAGGCGAAACAGAACAAATTCGCGAAGCCTTCCAAAAATTTCCAATCCGATTTTTCGTTGCCAACGCCCAAGAAAGGTTCATGGCTAAATTGAGAGGAATCACCGAGCCCGAAACTAAACGAAAAATTATGGGCGAGGAGTTCATCAGGGTTTTTGAAGAAATCGCCAATGAGTCAGACGCCATATACCTGATCCAAGGCACCATCTACCCAGACAGGATTGAATCAGGATTCAGAAAAAACTCTGACAAAATAAAATCGCACCACAACGTTGCCGGGTTGCCGGATAAGATAAAGTTTAAGAAAATCCTCGAGCCTCTCCGAGACCTATACAAAGACGAAGTCCGCAAAGTCGCAAGAATGCTGGATTTACCCAAAGAAATAGTCAACCGCCAACCCTTCCCAGGACCAGGCTTAGCTGTACGGATAATCGGACCGTTAACCGACGAAAAAGTCGTTATTGCAAAAAAAGCCGACAAAATTGTCCGAGAAGAAATCGAGAAGAATGATCTAATGGAGAACCTATGGCAGTACTTTGCGGTGGTTACAGACACGAAAGCTACTGGCGTTAAGGGTGATGCACGCGCGTACGGCTACGTTGTTGCTGTGCGAGCAATGGAGAGCCGTGAAGCCATGACAGCAAGTTTTGCCAAGATTCCCTACCACATCTTGGAGAAGATTTCTACCCGAATAACAAACGAGATTCCACAGGTTACCCGCGTTGTCTATGACATTACTCATAAGCCACCAGCAACAATCGAGTGGGAATAAATTTGGATACCCTCAATTCAGATTTAAGCGCCATAACCGTTTAAATAAAAACAGCATCATTACTGTACTACATACACCAAGGTGACATCTCTGAAAGCATTGATTTTAGCGGGTGGCTTTGCCACAAGACTTCGACCGCTGAGTTGTTCTAGGCCGAAAACTCTTTTTCCTATAGTAAACAAGCCTCTTCTTCAGTGGACTTTTGAACGTTTAGTCAACAACGGTGTAAACGAAGCCATCCTCGCCGTCAACGCACTTACCCGTTTCTATATTCGTCAACATAAACCGTTAAAATGTGGTCTGAAAGTCCGATTTTCCGTTGACCCGCCCAAGATGCCGCTGGGAACAGGTGGTCCACTAAAGAAAGCTGAGAAACTAATCGGGCATGACGAACCTTTTATCATGCTAAACGGCGACATATATGCTGACATTAACTATCGAGAACTGCTTGAGACCCATAGAAAAACGGGCGCGTTAGCTACAATTGCGCTCTGCAAAGTCGAGGATCCGTGCAGTTTTGGCGTTGCAGACCTACACGACAGCACAATCAGGCGGTTCGTTGAGAAACCAGCCAGAGGGCATGCACCAAGCAACCTAATAAACGCAGGAGCCTACGTTCTCAGTCCAGAAATCTTCGAGTATATTCCGGGGGGTAGAGCAGTTTCTTTGGAACGAGAAGTTTTTCCCAAGTTGGCAGAGGAAGGCAAGTTGTGCGGCCACTGCATCAATGGCTTATGGATAGATATTGGCAAGCCACAAGAGTACTTAGAAGCAAACAAAATAGTTCTCGACGCCATCTCAAAAAAAGTTGAACAAAAAAATCCAGCATCCTTCGAGTTAAAGAACCCCATTGCTTTGGATGAAGGCGTCTCAATTGGGGAAAAATCAGTCATAGGCCCATATGCAATCTTGGGCAAAAACGTCAAAGTGGGCACAAACGCACAAATTGCCAATTCAGTAATCTTTGCAGAAGCTCAAATAGCCGACGGTGCCATCCTCAACGGAGCAATCGTTGGAGAAGGAGCAAAAATAGGCAAAGGCGTCAAACTTCCCAAGGGCTGTGTAATTGGCGACCTTGCCAGAGTTAAAGACAGCGTTCACATGCATGATGGTTCAGTAATTTGTCCAGCCAAAGAAGTCACTGAAACATTTTAAAACCTAGACTTGTTTGTTAAGTAAGTACTGAGTTGAACTTACATGAGTACAAGAAAGCTTTTTGGAACAAACGGAATCCGTGGCCTTGTCAACGTAGAATTGACGCCTGAAATGGCCATAAAAATTGGAACTTCAATCGGAACTTTTTTCGGAAAAGAAAAAAACTTACTTTTAGGATATGACGCTAGAACCAGCGGTCCGATGTTTGCTAAAGCAGTGATTGCTGGATTGACAGCCACTGGATGCAATGTTTTCTTCGCTGGAATGGCACCAACACCTTCCCTGCAGTTCGCTGTTAAGAACCACAAGATGGATGGCGGAGTTATCATCACGGCTTCCCACAACCCCCCAGAATACAACGGTATTAAGGTTATTTGGGGTGACGGCATCGAAACCTCACATGAGCAAGAGGTTGAAATAGAGAACATTTACTTTGACAATAAAATCGTTTTTGCCCCCTGGGACAAACTTGGAACAAAGCGAGAGTTGCTTGGAATTAACGATGAATACATTCAAGCTATCAAGAAACAAGTTGACAAAACAAAAATTGCAAACGCTCATTTCCATGTGGTTGTGGATGCCGCAAACAGCGTAGGTGGATTAACTGCGCCCTCGCTATTGAGGGAACTCGGCTGCAAAATCACTAGCATAAACGCCAACATCGACGGTACCTTCCCTGGAAGATTGCCTGAGCCACGTCCCGAAAGTTTGGGTGATTTGGCTTCAACTGTAAAAGCAATCAAAGCCGACATGGGGGTAGCATTTGACGGTGACGCTGACCGCTCAATCTTTGTTGGCGGCAACGGCGAGATTTATTGGGGAGACAAAACCTTCGCTATAATCATAAAACAGTACCTGCTCAAGAATCCGGGCGCTAAAATAATAACTCCGGTCAGTTCTTCCACCTTAATCAAAGACACTGTTGAAGCATACAAGGGCGACTTAATTTGGACAAAGGTTGGAAGCGTAACTGTCTCCCAAAAAATGAAGGAACAGAACGCCAGTCTTGGTGGGGAAGAGAACGGCGGAGTGTTCTACGGTCCACACCAAGCGGTCCGCGACGGAGCAATGACAACTGTACTGCTGCTAAACACTATGGCGCAAACAGGAAAAACACTTGCCGAACTTGTCGCTGAACAACCGCAGTATTTTATTGAAAAAGGAAAAATAGAATGCGCAGACGACAAAAAGATACCTCTCCTACAAAAGCTCTCAGAACAAGTTAAGGGCGAAAACGTCAGCACTATAGACGGAGTCAAAATTTGGTTTAGCGACGCCAGCGCTATTCTCATTCGGCCAAGCGGCACAGAACCAGTTTTCCGATTGTATGCTGAGGCGAAAAACCAAGAAAAAGCATTAAAGCTAGTGGAAGACTACAGTTCAAGGCTTAAACAAATCTTAGAAACTATGTAGTAAGCCAAAAAAAACTTTTACTTTGGAGAAATAGCTGATGCCCCCAGTCCTAAACCTGAAACCTGAAGAGGTAGACACCAAGGAGAAGCGCTCAAAATATACTGTGAGCGTTATCGGATGTGGACAAAAAGGAATCAGCTACGCGAATGCTTTTGCTGAAGTCGGCTTTAGTGTTATCTGCACGGACGCTGACCCGACGGTTATGAAAAAGGTGGCTAAGGGAAAAACTCCAAACTCGCAACTGCGAGATGAAGCGAACCTCAAAAACCACATCAACTCGGGACAAATAGGCGTCAGCAACGACCGAAAAGAAGCTGTTTCCCAAAGCGACGTCATCGTAATAGCTATTGGAGCAAAAGTGGACGAACAGAAAAAAACAGATTACTCACAAATAGTAAGTGCTTGTAAACAAGTCGGAGCAGCACTCCATCAGGGCATGTTGGTTATTTATGGCGGTATTGCAGGCATCGGTTTCATTGACGGCGCTGTAAAAGAAACATTGGAGAATACGTCGGGCCTCAAGGTAGGGAAAGATTTTGGTTTAGCCTACAACCCCCTCCTTACCTTAAAGGCCGCGATTGCAGACTTGGAGTTGAAGGTTGCAGCCGCCGACCCAGCAAGCTTAAACGCAGCTTCAATTATCCTCAAAACTATTACAAAAAAAGTAAAGGAAATCAACGACATAAAAACGGCAGAGACAGCCACGCTCTTCACAGTGGCAAAGCAAGATGCAAACAGGGCATTAGCTAACGAGCTGTCGGTTTTCTGCGAAAACGCAAACACCGACTACTTCAAAGTTTTAAAATTCCTTGACCTCAACGATCCGAGCTTTTGGCCGACAATCGTTGAAGAAGAACACCGAAACGAAGCGTATTTGCTGCTGGATAGCGCGGAGAACTTGAATGCTAAGCTTAGGCTTCCAACGTTGGCTAGGCAGATTAACGAGAACATGGTTAAACACGCGGTTAATTTAACACAAGATGCTCTAAGAAGCGGTGGCAAACCTTTGCGCAGAGCAAAAATCGCAGTTTTAGGCACCGCTAACCCAACGACGGCTACTGGCGTTTTCGTTAAGATGATTGAACAAAAAGGCGCTAAACCCAACCTTTACGACCCCGTTTCAAAGATGGGTCCTCAAGATTGGCGTGTTGTAAAGACCAGTTTAAATGAGGCGGTGGAAGGTACAGACTGCATTGTAATTCTGACGGGGCAGGAGGAGTTTAAAAAATTAAACCTGAAAAAACTAAAAGCCCTAATGAAAGCACCAGCGGTTATCGTTGATTTAATAGGTATTTTTGAACCCCAAAAAGTTGAAGCAGAAGGCTTCATATATCTTGGCTTAGGAAGAGGAACTGATAAGAAATGAAGAAACTTGGGGTCGCAGTAATCGGAACTGGGCAATGGGGAAAAAACCACGCGCGAGTATACAAGGAACTTACTTCAACTGAACTTATCGCAGTTTGTGATGTAAATCCGGAAAGAGCCAAAGCCATGGCTGCACAATACGGCGTAAAAGCCTACTCTGACAGCGCACAAATGTTAAAAGACAAATCTATTGAAGCGGTAAATGTTTGCACGTGGTCTACGATTCTGGCTAAAGAAGCAATCAAAGCGCTTAATGCAGGAAAACACGTTTTAGTAGAAAAACCAATGGCAACTAACACCCAGCAAGCCCAGAAACTGGTGAAAACAGCACAAGAAAACGGTCTCCACCTTACCGTTGGCTTCCTCATGCGGTTCATACCTGGTTTGCAAATTATTCGCCAGTCAGTTGAGAACAAAAAAATTGGAGAACTAGTATGTGCCACAGCTAAACGTGTCTCTCAATGGCCCGAGCGAATCGGCGATGTCGGAGTCGTCAAGGACACCGCCATTCATGATATTGACGTTATGCGCTTCATTTCCAATGAGGATCCAATCTCTGTTTACGCAAAGATGGGCAAAATGAGAATCCAAAAATTTGAAGACTACGCCCACATAATGCTAACCTACAAAGACGGCAAAAGCGCATTCATTGAATCCAACTGGCTAACACCCTACAAGACCCGCTCCCTAACCGTCACAGGAAGCGACGCTATAATGCGACTCGACTATATTACACAGGATTTATGGATTGAGCAACAAAAAGAAACCGTTCAGCCTAGAAACCAGTTCCAAGAACCATTAAAACAGGAACTCCAACACTTCGTCGACTGCATAGTGGACAAAAAGAAGCCTCTCGTTACAGGCGAAGACGGAGTGAGAGCTCTAGAAGTCGCAACCGCTGCATTACAGTCCTCAGCAAAAAACAGGGCAATACAAATAAAAAGATAAAAAAAACTTATTTTAAGTTAAAGGGTTTGCCTTCAGAAACAATTTTCTGGGGCGCTTTTTCCTTCCATTTCTTCAGAAACGGTAAATCGTCTGCTTCTTTGCGTAGTTCATCAGGCAGCATTTCTGGGATTTCATCGCGGATGGGGTACCAACGTAGACATTTTGGGCAAACGATTAATCCTTCCACTATTTCGTCTTTTTCTTCAAAAACGTGAAGGTCCAAAGGATGATACTTATCGATTGGGCAAGCGAGGATTTCCATTAATTTTCGTTTCATTGGATTCCACAAAATAGATAGTTAACGTTGAGTTATTAAAACTTGTTCGGCAACACGGCAACGTTTATGTCTAGGACTGTTTGATACCAGTTTGGACCAGTCGGACGCATCACACGCGAATTAACAATCGCATAACTTACGCCGATGCTATCAAGTTTTTCAGCAACCTTAAGCTTGGTTTTCTCAACTGGGTTTTCATTTCCCGCTGCATGTTGAAAATCGTAGTAGTGAATCCAGCCGCCTACTTTTTTGAGCGCAGAAAGTGCAAAAGGCAGGTAATCGAGGGCTTTCTCTGGCAGCGGCATTAGAACTCGATCAGCGACACCTTGCAAGCGAGTTTGGATTATGTCCATTGAGTCACCCAGCAACGGAATAACCTGACCGCAAACATCATTGATTTTAATATTTTCCTCCATATACTCAACTGCGGTTGGGTTGACGTCAATCGAGTAGACTCTGCTTTGGCTTTGGGTTTTTGCGATGAGTATGCTAAAGCAGCCGACGCCTGCAAACATGTTAACAATCACCTCGCCGGGCAAAACGAGTTCTGCGATACGTTTGTGCTCATGCGAAAGTCTGGGTGAAAAATAGCATTTCTCAACATCCACCTTAAAGGTACATCCAGACTCCTTATGGATTGTGCTTGTTTTGTTTTCTCCCGCTAACAACATTAATTCTCTAACTCTGAAGTCGCCTTCTATGCGGGTAGTTGGAGTGAGGACAGTTTTAATATTCTTATGAGTAGCCATTATCTGTTTTGCGACGGATTCGGGATTTTGGACTTTATTGTGTTTGACTATGGCTATGTCGCCTACAATATCGAATGAACTGTAAACTCTACGGAGCTGATCGGGCGGCAAAGCCGCGGAGAGCTTGTCTCGAAGCCGTTTTCTCAACTAACCATCCTCATTATCTGCAAGTAATTGGAAATGTTTAAAAGTAAAATGCTTTTCTTTGTAGGACAGGCGCTTTCAATGGAAAAATCTGGAATTGTTTATGAATGCATGAGATGCGGCTCAAGAGTACCATCTGAAGAGTTAGAGTTACGTGGTGGAGAAACCAAATGCATCATCTGTGGATACAGGATTCTGAAGAAGGTTAAGCCGCCAGTAGTTAAACGGGTTAAATCTAAATAGATAGAAAAAAACTCGCGTTTTCACGATCAAGTTTTGTTTTTAGCCTTTTGTTTAATAGAAGTCTTGGTCTCCGAGTTTACGCAGTGCCTTTCCTTTAATCTTCACTGAATCATCGAAGAAGTCGTCGACATCTTTTTCAACGGTTTTGCGTTTAACGGTTTCGCCGCAAATCCCACCAGGTAGCATACGTCTTTTCATGCACATTGAATATGTACATTTTGCAACGTTACATTGTTCTTCGGTCTCTCTACACCAAACAGAGTCGCGTCTGTAGAACACAGAGTTTTTTGCACACTTAAAAGATTGACATGCTGGAGAACAAGCTTTTGATTGAGCCAACAGATACACCTCAATTGTCAATTCAAAATGTTGTGTTTTTTGTACTGGTCCTTAGCTTTCTTTAAGTGATTTGGAAACCATATAAACTTTTTTCTATTAAAGGGGGAAATTTAGTTTGCCGTGGCGGGTTTGGCTCTTTTTCGTCTGTAGATTTCTACGAGAGCAAACAAGATTATGGCTATCAATATTATCAGTATCGTAATAAGCGAGCTTGCAGGTATCAGCAACGACCCCAAAGCAACATACTTGTCAATCTTTATCTGCACCACTGTTGGCTCGTTAACAGTTAATGCTAAAGCTTGATAGGCATCCTTTGTTCCTGTAGCTTGAGCTATTATCTGCATGTTTCCGCCGACAATATTGTTGAAAGTGACTTTTCCATTACTCTGAGTGACTTCCGAGAGTTTTTCAGGACCATTCAAAGTGACTTTTACATTAGAGATTGGATTGCCGAAGAAATCAACAACTGCAACTGAAAGTTGAATACCAAATAGTGTACACCGGATTTGCTGCTGACTGTCGTTGAAGACTTGTACGTTTGTTTCATTAATCAGGGCATTACCCTTATAGACTCTCGCTCGGTACATTCCGAAGGTAGCTTGAGCTGAGGCTGCACCATTGTTGTCGGTTGTGGCAGAATAGAACAAACCGTTTGACAACTCTACCAGTTCTATGCGCGCATCTGGAATTGCTTCCTGGTTATAACCGACAACTTTGAGTGAAAGTGTCTTGCTTGGACAAATAATGAATACTTGGACGGTTGCCTGAGCGGGGAGATTACTTATGGTGTTGTTGCCTGCATTAAAGATTTGATCGTAAATTGATGCGTCTATGGTGTAACTTGAGCCCGCTAACGCTGAATGTAAAATGAAGCTTCCTGAAGAGTCTGTTTGGCCTGAAGCACCCACGGTATTTGATTGGTATTCTATGTTTAAGTCAACGAAAGGCATTGTAACTCCGTTGATGCTTTTTACTGTAATCTTAATATTAGTTAACTGGAGAGGGAAATTAAAGGTTGCATCTCCGCTGACGGTAATGTTTGTTCCTCCAGCACTAACGCCGTTCCAGAGGGCTGTTAAAGCGTAGGTTCCTTTGTCAAGCTTTAAGTTTGCAACCCCGTCTGAACCACTAATAGCGTCATACACAGTGTTTGTTGACACATCAAGGGCTTGAATCGATATTTCAGGGACAACTTCACCAGCTAAATTTGTAGTTTGAACTTTAACTGAATATCCAATAACTGAAAAGGTTTCTGAATCCGGTATTGATTTCGGATTGTTTTGAGGAGATATTTTTATTGTATAGTCACCAATGTCGGCTTTAGAGGGAACTGCCCAGCTTGTGGTAATTATGCCTTCAGCTGAAGCCGTTGCTGAGACGGTGTCAAGGGGTGAACTAGATTTAACATTTGTTACAGTAAGGGTTGCCGGTTCGTTAGGTTGATAACCTATCGCTCGCACATTTACTGTTTGACCTCTATGGTAGGTGGTTGAATCGATGAAATTTACTGAGAACTGGTTTTGCGCTAAAGATGCAGATTTGTTAAAGTAGACTGAGTATACTCCAGCATAAACAGTAGTTGAACCACTGGGCTGGAAACTGCTATCGGGAAAAGTGAGTTGTGCACTTGCAGTTCCCTTTACATTGGGGGTCCCTAAGAAAACAATTTTTGAGTATGTGGTGCCAAGCGAACTTGGGAAAGACACAGAAATATCGGCGTTGTATGAAGTGCTTATTTGACCGCCAGTAACGCTAACGTTTAATGTAACACTACTGCCTTCCTGCACCGATGAAGGAATCGCATTTATCATGTAGCCGGTTGAAACCGTAAAAGCTGAAGAATAATTAATGTTGATGGCAACATCTCTAAGTATTAATGCATACGGACCACTTGGCAGCTCGGGTACGGTAAAGTTTCTATTAACATAGTAACCTTCAGAAATACTGCTTGCAACAACAGTTTTACCTAATATAAGCTGGTAAGAACCGTTTTTAGTGTAAATGGATCCCTGAATGTTTACACTTGTTCCCACTGGTCCAGTTGCTGTACTTGGGGTTATTTGGATAATCGCTACGCCAATGTTTGTCTGCGCATAGACATCAAGGGGCGTTACCACTGCGGCTAACGTAATAAGGAATAAAATGGAAACTGTAATAATTTTCTTGTTCAAACCAATCTGCGCTCCTAAATAGATAGCCATCATTCTCGAATGCTCATGATTTAATTAAGAGATGATTTTAAACTTTACCTTTTAAATGTCCAACATAAGCCTGAATGAATAGATACATCTTAAAGGATATTTCAAGCAGAAAATTACTTGTGAGCATAGGGATTTTTAAAAGACGCTTTTTCTAATGTTACAGCAACTCGGTGTATTCCTTGGAAAACAATGGGGCATCCCCGCTTTTAGGCGCTCTCAAAAAGCAAAAGTATCATTTAATCGGAAGTCACTCAGCGGTTAAAAGATGCAAGTGGCTTTACGAATCCATAGTCAACGGAAGAGTATGTTATAAGCAGAAGTTTTATGGCATTCAATCCCACCGATGCATCCAGATGACACCGTCCCTATACTCTTGTACGCATCAATGCCTGTTTTGTTGGAGGGCACAGAGCGGAGACTTGGAGGTTAAATGGGATGAGATGAAAAACCCAGCCAAAGACACTCCCGAAGAGATTGTTGAGGGCTGTTTCAGGGCACAGGAAAAAATTTTGAGCGGCTATAAGGGTAACGAGAAGACGAATTGGCGCAAATTCCAAGAAGCGCAACGACCCAAGCAAGTGGCGATAAGCTTAACTGGTGAACCAACACTCTACGAGCCGCTGGGCGAACTTATCCGCACGTTCCACCAGAAAGGCTTAACCACGTTTCTTGTTTCAAACGGTACACTGCCGTCCAAACTCTCGAAGTTAAGTCAAGAACCCACCCAACTGTACATTTCACTTTGCGCTCCCAACGAGCAAGTCTACAAAAGGGTTTGCCGCCCCCTATTTCCCGGTGCATGGGCAAAGCTGAATGAAACGCTTGGTTTGCTACAGAGTTTTCATTGCCCAACCGTAATCCGCATGACTCTGGTAAAGGAGCATAATATGAATTTAGTCGACTCGTACGCCCGACTTGTAGAGAATGCTAACCCCACTTACATCGAAGCGAAAGCCTACATGCATATTGGCTTTTCAAATCTACGCTTAGGCTTTGACCGCATGCCCATGCATGAAGAAGTCAAGGATTTCGCAGCACAATTAGCTGAGAAAACAGGGTACAAAGTAATCAATGAAGCGCCTGAGAGTCGTGTGGTGCTATTAAGTAGGTTAGAGAAGCCGATTCAGATTAGAGCCTAACTAACTACTTACCTGTGAACGGAAAACTATCGCTCTTAGGATTCTGCAACTTTTTGCATTCAATCAGACTCCGAATATGAAAACCTTGAGTTGGATAAATTTAAATACTAATTTTTCTGTCTTGGTCATTCGGGGATCATGCTATGGTAAGCGAAGGAAGAGGAAGGCTATTTCGAAGGAAAGACGGCAAGTACCTTGTTTACTTGCCTAAAGACTTGGCAGAGGACAGCATGTTCCCGTTTAAGGGCGGAGGCACAGTTTTTGTTAAAGTAAGCTTCGCTTTAGGCGATGGAAGGCTGCTTGTTGAGAAGTGGGCAGGCTCCCAACCGATATAAGAATATGCGTAGGTTTTTTAAGAAATTGAAATAAACAACCAAACCAATCCTTTTATTGGGTGCAGTATTGTCCTCTCTAGAAGCAGTTATCCAAGCAGTAAAATGCGAGCTTATGGAAAAGAACCAGATTCGCGAGGAAACGCATGAAAGTATGCGTAAAGCCACAAGCCTATCTAAACAAGCGATTCTGCTTATTCACCAAAAAAGATTCGACGATGCCGAAAAAATGGTTGCAAGCGCCAAAGAAAAAATCGTAAGACTCCAAGAACAAGCTAAACAGTACCCCGAAATCATTTACGGGGGCATGCTTAGCGCGGCATTTCAAGAATATTCTGAAGCGAACATCTTCTTGGTATTAGTTAGGGAAGAGCGGTTTGTGACGCCAGCGGAGATTAATGTGCCTTCTGTCGATTATGTGCTGGGTTTAGCTGATGTTATCGGCGAGTACAGGCGTTTGGCGCTTGATAACCTGCGAGAGGGCGAAGTTGAGAAAGGCGAAAAATGCCTCCAAATCATGGACCAAGTCTTCATTCAAATGTTAGCGTTGGATGAGGCTTACATGCTTGTCCCAGGACTCAGACACAAATCAGACATTGCGAGGCGAATCATTGAGTCTACGCGGGGCGACATCACGCTGGAAGTGCGCAGAAAATCACTTGAGGACCAACTAAAACGATTTGACCCAGTGAAACGCACAATTAAGCGAAAACCCAGAAACAGCAAGTCTTAAAATTGCTCAAGCTTTCAAAGAATTTTTCAGTAAAAAAAAGCCCACAACACACAAGTTTGCATATCAAAAAAGCTAATTTTAGAAGACATGTTGCCGCAAAAAATCAGACATAGAAACCAACTAACCAGCAAGCAAAGTAAATATCTAAATGCGCCATAACCTAGCGATGACGTGAACTGGATGGTTGAAGAAATAACATTCACAGATTTCGAAAAAATTGATTTGCGCATTGGAAAAATAATAGAGGCAACCCAAATTCCCGAATCGAAAAAGCTGATTAAAATTCTCGTTGATTTTGGGTCAGAGAAGCGCCAGGCAGTTGCGGGGTTGCTTAAATATTACAAGCCTGAGGAGTTGGTTGGCAAAAAATGCGTTTTCCTTTTAAACCTCCAAAGGCGCATACTGGCGGGCATAGAATCGCAATGCATGATTTTAGCGGCTGAAGACGAAGCTGGCAACGTTACGGTATTGCAGCCTGAAAAAGATATTGTTGAAGGCAGCAAGATCGGCTAATCTTGCTATATCTTTTTTGATAGAGAAAGATAAAATAGTAATTAGAGCAAGTTATTCTATAATTTATTGTTGAAGGTTAACTTATGACAACTAATGAAGAAGCGCTTATGTGGGTTGAGAAGTACCGCCCCAAAACCCTCGACGATGTCGTAGGCCTAAAAGACATCGTGGAGAGCCTCAAAGCATTTATGAAAAAATCCAAAACCATGCCTCACCTCATGCTCGCAGGCATCCCAGGCACAGGAAAAACCACCATCGCTCTTGCTATAGCTCATGAACTATACGGGGCAAACTGGAGAAACTTCACATTAGAGCTTAACGCCTCCGACGAGAGAGGCATCGATACCGTCCGCGACCGAATCAAAGATTTCTCACGTTACAGTCGCTCAGGCTTTGGCGACATTCCATTCGCACTAATTATTCTGGATGAATGTGACCAGATGACTGGACCAGCCCAAACAGCACTCAGACGTATAATGGAAACCAGTTCACGGACATCCAGATTCATCCTAATATGCAACCAATCCAGCAAAATCATCGAGCCAATCCAGAGCCGCTGCGCCATCTTCCGCTTCTCCCGGCTAGACAAGCAAGCCATGAAAGAGCACCTGCAATGCATTGCCAAGAAAGAAAACGTTACATTGCAGCCTGAAGCAGCAGAGAAAATCGTTGATTACTCAGAAGGCGACCTAAGGCACGCCATAAACGCCCTTCAAACTGCTTCAGCCTACAAGGAAGGTTGCGTAGACGAGAAGACGGTTTCACTGGTTATCGGCGAAGCAAGCCCCATGCAAGTCCAAAAAATGATCCGAAAAGCTCTCTACGGCGATTTCATCGAAGCCAGAAAAACAATGTATGAAATAATGGGATCCTTCGGCTTTTCAGGCTCAGAAATCATTCGACAAGTGCAACGGGAAATCTTCAAAATGTCCGACCTAACACCAGAACAGAAAGCTGATCTCTCAAACATCATCGGCGAATACGACTATCGCCTAACGCAGGGCGCAAACAGCGACATCCAACTAAGCGCGCTTCTGGCGCAGTTTGCAAAGTTTGGGAAAAATGTAGAGGAAACTTATGCAGCGAAATGATCTTTTATGGGTTGAAAAATACCGCCCAAAAAAGATAGAGGACATCGTTGGCAACGAAGAAGCAAAAGCTACCTTTGTGGAGTGGCTAAAGAGCAAACGTCGAAACAAGAAGGCAGTGTTGCTGTATGGACCCCCTGGCGTGGGGAAAACGGCACTGGTTAATGCTGCCGCAAAAGAGTTCGGCTTTTCCATCATCGAGATGAACGCCAGCGACACACGCTCAGAGAAAGCAATCAACGCAGTTGCTAAACCTGCCACCTCCTACGTCGCACTAGACAACTTCTCAACAAAAACTCAAGGCAAGGGAAACCTTCTTTTCCTCGACGAAGTCGACGGCATCGCAGGCAACGAAGACCGAGGCGGCGTTGGCGCAATCATCAAAATAGTCGAAGAAGCCCGTGCACCAGTTATAATGGCTGCCAACGACCCTGACATAGAAAAACTGCGACCCCTAAAGAAAGTGTGTTTGCTTGTGCGTTTTCAGCAGATACGCATTCCACTTGTAATTGCACTATTGCAGAAAATCTGCCTGCTAGAACATGTAAAAGCGGAGTTTGAGGCGCTTGAGAGAATTGCCCAAAACAGCCGAGGCGACGTGCGGTCAGCCATAAACGACCTGCAAAGCCTCAGCGAAGAAAACCATACATTAACCCTTCAGGACACTGTGATGCTGAGTTCAAGAAACAAAGACATCAGCATGGATGACACACTCAGAGGATTCTTCACGGCACAATCAATCGCCCAAGTATCAAGTTTGCTAAGCTACTCAAACGTTGACTACGATGACTTTCTACTTTCCATAAGCGACAACCTTCCCAGACGGTACACTGACCCAGAGGAGCTAGCCGCTGCATACGATTTTGTTTCGCAAGCAGACGTTTTCCGGGGCAGGATTGGAACAGAGCATTGGCATCTTTTGAAGTATTTTTTCAACAACTTATCTAAAGCCGCCGCGGTAAATCCCCAATCCTACAAACCGTTTGAGTTCATTTCGCCCCCGATTCGCATTATCACTTTGTTCTGGACTAAGGGCAAAAGAACTATGCTGGAGGGAATATGCGGCAAAATAGGTGCCCGATGCCACGTTTCACATTCAATCGCAAAAAACGATTTTGTTCCCTTCGTTAAGATAATTCTGCAAAAGCAAAAGACAAGTCCACTGGCAGCGTGGTTTAAGTTTACGCCTGAAGAGGTTGATTTCTTACTTAAAATGAACAGGTTTTGAGCAAAAATGGCGGTTTTGAACAAGAAAGCTTTCAAGCTTCCACGGGTTGAAAAAGAAAAGTTCATTCTCCTCATGAATTTGGGCTGCGAATACAACCGAGAGCAAGGTGTCTTCTCCATTAAAAGCTACAACAACATCGAGAAGCTCATGGATATAATTGGAGGCATCCTTAACACTGAAGTGGTTTTTCTTCAAAGCTGCACGCGCTGCGGCAAAGATTTTGCATGTGGTGAATGCAAATACGATGATCTGTGCACTACCAAGAATCTTCCGTTTGGATGTGTTTGTCCCAACTGTTTGAGAGATAGGAAGCAGTTTGAACAGTATCTTGAAAAGTTTTAGACAATTGTCCAAGCATTTTCTGCGGTCTAAATTGTTTTTATAAGTCATGTATAATGTTGAACGGTTGTTACATTTATTTCGTATAAACATCGTTTTTTTCGTATAGATGCTATTGAATAGTGTTAAATACTGAACAAACGCAATGGTGTTCAATTTAACGTTAGTGGAACTTGGAGAAATGAACAAATGAGTGAAAGAGTACATAAAAACAGTTCATATCTAAACGGAAAATCAACAGTTGGAACAAACACCAGAGTCAAAGACACAAGCACAATCAGTGGCATGTGCCCCATCTGCATCCACGACTGCCCAATCCTATGCGAAATCAGCCTCTCAGCCTTCAGAGGACGAGAAGCACTCTACCCTGAACCAGCACAATTCGGAACCAGCACCGCAGGAGCACTCAAAAACTTCGGCTTAGACTGGTCACACTTCAGCATACAAGCAGGACTCTTCGATGCCCAAGGCATACCGGAAACTTCAGAAGCAGCCATATTCCCAAACGCAAACATAGAAACAGTCATAGGCGGAATGCCCCTTAAACTCCCAATATTAACAGGCGCTTTCGGCTCCACAGAAGTTGCACGCGCAAACTGGGATGCCCTAGCAATTGGAGCAGCACTATCAGGCGTATCAGTAACGATTGGCGAAAACATCGCAGGCATGGACACAGAAGCCACATTAACCAAAGACAAAATAACCCATTCACCCGAACTAAAACGAAGAGTCGACTCATTCCGCAAGTTCTGGGATGGAAAATACGGCGACGTCATCATTCAAACAAACGTTGAAGACCAAAGACTCGGCATAGACGCTTACGCTTTATCCAAACTCGAAGTAAACATAATCGAACGCAAATGGGGTCAAGGCGCCAAAGCCATCGGCGGCGAAGTACGTCTAAAAGACCTGCAGAAAGCAATTTTGCTTAAGAACCGCGGCTACATCGTTATTCCCGACCCAGAAGACCCAGTGGTTCAGCAAGCCTTCAAAGACGGCGTATTCAACACCTTTGAGCGCCACAGCCGAGTCGGCATACCCAAAGAAAAAGGCTTCCTAGAAGACATCGATTGGCTTCGTAAACAGGGCGCCAAAAAAGTCTTCCTTAAAACAGGCGCATACAGACCCTCAGCAGTAGCATACACAATGAAATGGGCCTCAGAAGCAAAAATCGATGCCCTAAGTTTTGACGGCGCAGGCGGCGGAACAGGCATGAGCCCCGTACCCATGATGGATGAAATGAGCATTCCCACACTGTACCTGCAAGCACTAGTCATGCAATGCGCACAAATCCTCAAGAAGAAAGGCAAGTACGTCCCAGACCTCGTTATGGCAGGCGGCTTCATCGAAGAAACCTCCATATTCAAAACCATAGCGATGAGCAACTTCGGACAAGGACCATTAGTAAAAGCGGTTCTAATGGGACGATCACCTATCACTGCAGCCATGAAAGCAAATTACTTCAGACAACTCGCGAAAGAGGGCAAACTACCCAAGAGTTTCGTAGAAAAATTCGGTGCAACGCCAGACAAATTCTTCATTGCAACACCCGAACTAAAAGCAAAATACGGCAATCGCTTCAGCGATATCCCACTGGAAAGCATAGGCGTCTATACATACCTAACGGACAGAGTCGGCGTTGGCTTGAAACAGTTGATGGCAGGCAACCGCAAATGGAATCTTGGCTTGCTAAAACGCGACGATCTGATGAGCCTAAGCACGATAGCGACGCAAGTCACCGGCATTCCGTTGGCTCATGAAGTAGAAAACGACGCAGTCAAGAAAATTCTTGACTATTAAAACAATCTTTTCTTTTTTATTTTTTTAGAATAAACATCAGAAGACAAAAAATTACTGACATAAAATCCAGTAATAAACTTTGCATTTGAACGAGCTTCAAGATCGCATAAAAACAGGCAAAAATGTCCAAGTCAAACAGAACAAATCAAAAGATGCATACAGCAAGAAATATAAAAGAACATGATTTTAAAAAAGTGGTGGGCACCGGATTTAGAAACCCAAACCCAGTGCTATTATGCCAATGCCGATGGCTGCTAATATCAACACAATGATTATGAAGACAATGACCGCGATTACAGCAATTACGAATGCTTTTAGCCATCCGCAGTCGAAAAAGTGCTTTATTAGTGCAAGCCAAATAATGAACATTATTATTGCTGATATCAGGCTGCCTACGAGGGCGCCAACGACTGCGCCTATGATTGTTCCTAGAACAACTATCCAGATGGCGTCTGTGAATTTTGCTTTGTCTTTTCCTGCTAATGCTCTTCCAACTAGCCAAAGTATCGGTGCAACTACAATGATGCCTATGACGATTTGAATTAATAATGCAACAAAATCAAATGCCATTGATTTTCCCTAATTAAATATAAAATGGTTTGGCTTTTAAGCTTAACGCTCTCTTGAAACGCCCATTTTCTGGATTCAGGAAAGTTTTGCCTTGAAAAGGATCATAATCAGTGTTTTATGCCTCAACAATTAACCAAGCAAAAGTACCAAATTAATAATTTGTATACAAAAGCATCAACCAAACACACAAAATTCTTATCTAGCCAATCTGCTTAACATTTGTTAATAGAAGGCTTGCTTTATGGCGGAAGAACACACACCACTAACCGTTGCTTTATCCCAACTGAAATTAGCATCCAAAAAGCTCAGGCTGGATTCCGGAATGCATAAGATGCTAAGCCAACCTAAACGCTCAATCATAGTCAGCATAGACATCCGAATGGATAACGGAGCAGTTAACGTCTTTAACGGTGTTCGGGTTCAGCATTGGGATGCACGTGGACCCTTCAAAGGCGGAATCCGCTACCACCCAAACATTACCCTCGACGAAGTCACTGCGCTCGCGATGTTAATGACTTGGAAATGCGCCATCGCCCACATACCGTTCGGCGGAGCCAAAGGTGGTGTATGCGTCGACTCTAAAAAACTAAGCAAACACGAACTCGAACGCTTAACCCGAAGGTACGTAAGCTTAATCGCCGAATACCTTGGACCGCATCGGGACATTCCAGCGCCTGACATGTACACCGACGCTCAAACTATGGCATGGATAATGGACACCTACAGCCAACTTAAAGGCTATAGCATACCCGAAAGTGCGACCGGTAAGCCAGTCGAAATCGGAGGTTCTTGGGGCAGAACAGAAGCCACAGGCAGAGGCGTGATGCACTGCGTAAAACAAGCATCAGAAAACAACGGATTAAAACTCAAAGGAGCCTCGGTTGCTATTCAGGGCTTTGGAAACGTAGGATACCACGCGGCGGTGGCGGCAAACGAAATCGGCTGCAAAGTCATAGCAGCAAGTGACTCCACAGGAGGAATTTTCTGCCCAGACGGCTTAATTCCACAGGAGGTTTTAGCGCACAAAGAAAAAACCAGCAGCGTTCAAAACTACAAAGGCTGCCGGAACATAACCAACGAAGAGTTGCTTGAATTGCAGTGTGATGTACTTATTCCCGCAGCGGTTGAGAACCAGATTACTTGCAAGAACGCTAACAAAATCAAAGCCAAGGTGGTTGCTGAGGCAGCAAACGGACCGACAACCCCTGAAGCAGACAAAGTTTTGTACGAGAAAGAAATCTGTCTCATCCCAGACATCCTCGCAAACGCCGGCGGTGTAACCGTCAGCTACTTTGAATGGGTTCAAAACCTAACTCGCGAACAATGGCCACTCGAAAAAGTCAACAGAAAACTTGAAGAAAAGATGACTAAAGCCTTCAATGACGTAGAGGCAATAGTTGCTAAAGAAGAAAGTGACATGCGCACAGGAGCCCTAATGTTGGGAGTGGGCAGAGTTGCAAACGCAATAAAAGTCCTAGGACTGTGGCCTTGATTCATTTAGTTTCTCTAATTCTTCAGAAGTAATGTATTCTACCGCGATTTGACCGTAAACTTCTAAGTAATGAGTTTTTAGTCTTTTTACAAGCTTTTTCAAATCAGAATCATGATCTAATACTGCGTTGTTTGAGGCAGCTATCCATTTGTTGTTATACGCCTTTTTTAAATTGTTATAATTCTCAATTATCCATCGATTGTTACGCTGGAAGTCTGAAAGAAAATCAGTTGCAGATTCCACCTAAACCCTCCACATGTTGTTGATGATTAATTCTCAAAACAATTTCCTGAAACCAGAAAAGCGACAGTGAATAACTGATAGACTAAGTTTTGCTAGTTTTTAAATGCTAAATTTCTAACAAATGAACCTTTGAGGCTTACTTGGAATGCCGTGGAAGTGTTAAATCTAAAAATAGAAGGCAGATAGTTCTCTGTGAGTGACTGGTCGCTTCCAAATCCACCTATTCTGCCCTCTAAATAGAAGAGTGTAGACAAAAAAGGAGCTCTCGGGTTCCAGATTGTTTAATTTATTTTTCTAGCAAGCCTTAAACGTAATCTCGCTATATGTGTTGAATCCCGTTAAGGGCAAAACAGATTGAGAGGGAACAAGGTTGGCAGCGAAAATATGCAAACTGGACTTTTGTTATGAGAATTCCCTAGTTAAAATCGTAGCCAACCGCAACTGCCCAGAAATCAAGCTTGCAGGGCTTACTGTTGGACCCTTTGACGAAGGCAATGAGTACGAGATTTATTTTTGGGTAGCAAAAGAACTTGCTGCAGCAGGAATGGTACATTTCCGAGAAGACGAAATCCTTGACGCCACCAAACTGTTTAAGGTACAATGGAAAGAAGGCGTACAAATTCCGGGACAAATCTCTGAGTTGCCAGGAGACTTTTACCCGAAACTCCGCAGGTTCATCGCTGACCTAAAAGAGCAAGCCTCAAAACAATCCGAGAAATACCAGGAATACGACCGTGCAAAACAGTTAGCACGCGACATCGTAAACTCACGACTAAAAAAAATAGTCGCCATATCCGCCGCTCCAGCCCAAAGTGACCAGGTTCTGAAAAAATTCACAAGCGAAGAAAGACTCGTCTACGAGCAACTAGTCAAAATCATATCCGAATGGAAAACAAAGATTTTAGAAAACGCAGGAGAGAAGTAAAGATGGCTAAGCTTGAAACTATCGATCCTCAGCAGCGTTTTCAAGAATTTTTCAAGAAAGAAAAATACCGGCAAAAAATCGCGCAATTAGCCATTTCAGGAAAAGGCTCATTAACAATCGATTTTGAAGAACTCTACGGTTTTGACCAAGCACTTGCAGAGCAACTGCTACTTAACAAGCCCGAAGAGTACCTGCAGCATTCAGGCAAAGGAGCTTACGAGCAACTTCGAATTGAAGATGCCGAATATGCTGAGAAAACAGAGAAAGTCATAGTTAGAATCGTGAAGCTCCTTGGTAAAGAGCAACTTCGAAAACTCGGCTCAAGACAGATGAGCAAGCTAATCATGATTGAAGGCATCGTTGTTCGGGCTACACCTGTGCGACCGATGGTTCAGATAGCAGCTTTCAAATGCAAACGCTGCGGCACAATGAATCAAGTTGAGCAGACTGGGCAGTTTTTGAAGGCTCCAGCAGTTTGTGTTGCTCCTGATTGTGGAAGAGACGGACCATTTGAGTTTAGCCAAGAAGAATCCACATTCATAGATTCACAAGACCTCCGCTTGCAAGAAAAACCCGAAGACCTCCCACCAGGACAACTTCCCCGTGTGTTAGCCGTGAAACTTATCGGAGACGAAATAGTGGATGTTGCAAGACCAGGAGACCACGTTTCCATAGTTGGCATCGTACGCGCCTTTGCACCTTCGCTTATGGGCATGGGAAAACTCCGCACATTCATACTCCAACTAGACGCCAACTCCATAGAAGTCTTAGGCAAAGAACCTGAAACATCACCGCCCACACCTGAAGAAGAAGCAAAAATGATTGCACTATCAAAAGACCCCTTAGTACACAAAAAAATCATGAGCTCCATTGCACCCTCAATCTTTGGCTTAGAGCACATCAAAGAAGCAATAATGTACCTGCTCTTCGGAGGAGTTTCAAAAAGCCTGCCAGACGTGAACGTGAGAGGCGAAATGAACGCGCTTCTCATAGGTGACCCAGGCACAGCCAAATCGCAGTTGCTCCAATATGTTGCAAGAATTGCGCCAAGAGGCTTATACACTTCAGGCAGAGGAACCACCGCTGCAGGCTTAACCGCAGCAGTCGTCCGAGAGAAAGGCGGAAGCATGAGTCTTGAAGCAGGCGCACTGGTTCTTGCCGACAAAGGAATCGCATGCATCGATGAAATGGACAAAATGCGTCCCGAAGACCGTGTTGCCATCCACGAAGCCATGGAGCAGCACACAGTTTCAGTGGCAAAAGGTGGTATTGTTGCTACATTAAACGCGAGAACAGCGGTTCTTGCAGCGGCAAACCCATCATTGGGCAGGTATGAACCTAACAGAACCGTCGCAGAAAACATTTCCCTACCAGTCACCATCCTTTCACGTTTTGACTTAATCTTCGTTCTTCGAGATGTGCCAAACAAGGAATCGGACAGTAAAATGTCCAGGCACATTTTGGAAATTCACAGAAGAGGAGTGAGCCCTGTAGAAGCACAAGTTGATGCGGAGCTTTTGCGGAAATATGTCAGTTTCGCTAAGGGTATCAAGCCAGAGCTTGGCAATGACGCATTAAATCGCCTCAGTGACTTTTACTTAGCTATGCGTTCCGCAAGCGAAACCGAAGGTTCACCAGTGGCAATAACGGCACGTCAGCTTGAATCGCTGGTTCGCGTCGCTGAAGCCAGAGCACGCGTTGCCTTGCGCAAAGAAGTTACTGCGGAAGATGCTGATGCAGCAATTGCGATTATGAAGCGTTCGCTGGAGGAAGTCGGAATCGACATGTCCTCATACAAAGTGGACATTGACTTGATTATGACTGGAAGACCAAAGAGCATCCGCGACAGATTACACGTAGTGCTTTCAACGCTGATGGATATGGAGAAGATAACGGGCATCGTAGAGAAAGGTGCACTTGTGAACGAGCTGGAAACTAAGCAGAAGATTCCAAGGGGCGAAATCGAACGCATGATTGGGCAACTGCTGCGGGAAGGAACGATTTATGAGCCGCGGGAAGGATGCCTAAAGAAAACATAAGCGAGAAACGAGCGCGATGAAGCCAGTAGTTGTAGTTGCAGGAACCAGACCTGAAATAATCAAGATGGCACCGATAATTCGAGCCCTCAACCAAGCCAAACTACCCTGCATATTTGTTCATTGTGGTCAACACTACGACTATAACATGTCTCAGCAATTTATCGAAAACCTCGAACTCGCACCTCCCGACTATGCATTAAAAATTGATGCTTCTTCGCCTGGAGCACAGACTGCTGAGATATTGATGAAGATGGATCAGTTGCTGGAGAAGATTGAGCCCTCCATCGTTTTAGTGGAAGGCGACACAAACACAGTGTTATCATCGGCGTTAGCGGCAAACAAACGCACAATCCCTATGGGTCATGTGGAAGCTGGCTTAAGGAGTTTTGACCTTCGCATGCCTGAAGAACACAACCGACGCCTAACCGACCACATATCCGACTTCTTGTTTGTGCCAACAGAGAGAGCCAAGGCTAATCTCATTAAAGAGAGTGTTTGGGGCAGAATCTACCTCACAGGAAATACAGCCATCGACGCCGTAATTCAGCATCTGCCAATCGCCGAAAAGAAATCAACCATAATGCAGAAGATTCCCTTCAAAACGTTCGCTTTAGCAACAGCGCACAGAGCAGAAAACGTCGATGACGTTGCATTTCTTGAGTCGTTTATGGAGGTTTTCTCGAAATCTCCTCTGCCGATTGTTTACCCAATGCATCCGCGAACAAAAAAGCGGCTGCAAGAAAACAACATGCTGTCCCAAATGGAAAAAATGAAGAACATTCTGATTCTTCCGCCGTTGGGATACTTGGATTTCTTGGTTTTGATGAAAAACTGCAGGTTAATCATCACCGATTCAGGGGGTATACAGGAAGAGGCAACTGCTCCAGACATAAGGAAAAGGGTGCTGGTTATTCGTTTGTCTACTGAGAGACAGGAAGCCGTTGAATCGGGCTTTGCCAAAATCGTTGGAACTAACAAGGACAACATTTTAGCTGCTATACAGGAAGCCATTGAGAAAAAAGAGAAGTTGCCTTCTGCGTCACCTTTCGGGGATGGCACAGCAGCCGCAAAGACGGTTGATATAATAAAGAAAAATTTTGCTTAAGAAATATACGTTGTTTTTTTGTCTTCTTGTTTTCTGGTTTCTTCTGCTTGTACGGCGCGTTTTTCTTCTATTTGCTGTAGGCGGGTAACCATTGTTTCAGCTTTTGCAATCTCCTCGTTTAAGCCAGCAAGATCCAAGTCGAAATTGAAAGTTGACACTAACACTTCTAGAACGCTTTTGGCGGCAAGAGGATCAGGTAAATAACCGCGTGTTTCACCCAGCAGGCATAAAGCGTCTATTTTTTTGAACTTTGCCAAGCCAAGTATTAGTCCAGCTGTGCCTACAATTGGGCTTCCCGAGGCACTCAGGGTTGCGCCTGCCTGGATTGCTTTGTTTAAGATGTCTTGGGAGGTTGCTGCTATGAAGACTTTAGGTTTCTCTTTGGGTTCCATGCGGTAGCCACCGATGGTTGCGATTGTTTTTACGCCGTGTTTTTCAGAGAAGTCCAGCATGCGGTCGGCGATTTCGTATTGTCCTTCGATTGTTTGTGATTGGCTATCGCCAGTGAAGAGGATTATGTCGTTTCCTTTTGGGTTTTTGTAATAGTAGAATGCTCCTCTTAGGAGTCGTACGTTGCCTTTTTTGTTGACGAGAACAAAGTAGGGGAAATGTGGTGAGTAGAGGTAGGCGATTTTTTTAGCTTTTAATTGTTTAATTAGATAGCGGAGTGCGATTTTGCCTACAAGTCCTAAACCTGGAAGACCTTCGATGAGGATAGGGTTGTTGGGATGTATTTCGGCAAATTCTTTGATGTATGTTTCTTTCATTCTGTTGTAGCGCTCCTTTTCATTGCCATACGATACTTTAGGTATTTATCGTCTGGGGAAAATTTGGCTGGATGCGGAATTCTCACAGGTCCACCACAATAGGGGCAAATAGTTTTATTTAATGTGTATTTTTCGCAGTTTACGCATTTGCGTAGTTGCCAAACCACTAATTGTCCCTTCCAAAAAGTGCCAAATCGTCAGCTTCAGGCCAATCCAGCTTACGCTTAGCCATTTTGCTGTACATCTCTTACTCGAGAACTGCTTGGACGTCACCGTTAATTTTTGCTCTTCCACCTGAGGGCTCAGCCAACAATTCTCCACAGACATTGCAAGTTATCTTGTTTACTGCATTGCTGAAGAGGAGCTGTTCATTGCCGCATTTTTGGCATTTAACCCGAAGGAAGACGCTTCTCGGTTTTGGAATAAGTTTGTTCCAATCAGACATAAATTTTTTCCACTCCGTTAATTTTATTGTATAACTAATTTTCGTAGTCGGATGCCGTCTTTGTGACGCATGAAACTGCAAACTTTGCATTTTAGGCGCAAGGTCTGTTTTTTTGTTGTTTTAGCGAATTCTCGCTGCAGTGGATATTTTTGTCCACCGTAACCCAGCTTTTCTCGCGCGTGGTGGCGTTCGCCTCTTGCCAAGGCTCTGCGTTTTCCTGCCTTGTAGAGAGTTACGTTGTGAATCTGATGAACTTTACATTTTGGACAGTAAGTCTTTACTTCTTTAGGAACGTTCACGGTATCGACCAGCTCGCATAAAAGAAACATACACATTCTTATACTTTATGACTTTTAAAGCAAAAACCAACAGCTTCTAGTATCTGGCTTTGCTCTTTCTTTAGTAGCTGTTGTTGAAAAGGCACCTACACACAACAATCCAACATAATGCGCAGATTATTACATTTTGAGTTCTGGTTAAGTGGCACTCCCAGTTCTCCAGTATGCTATAAGCCTAGTTTCATACTATCTTATTTCATGTATTTTCTGTCTCTATCGGGGTAATTGCTAGGAATGATTCTGGCACCATGTTTTCTGCGGGTATTTTGTTATTGCTTTGATCAGAAATGTTGCTAAAGACTTGTTAGTGAATTTGGGTAGGAACAATTTTATTAACTCAAAGCGTAATCAATAGCTATATAAATTTACAATACATGATTATGCGAGGAAGAGATTATGTTCAAGCTTAAAGTGTCTGACGCTAAACTCCTGCGAGATATGGCTACTGCCATCTCAATTCTTGTTGATGAAGCAACCTTCAAAATTGACGCCGAAGGCTTAAAACTTCGAGCCATGGATCCATCACGCGTAGCGATGATTGATTTTGAATGGCCAAAATCTATCTTCCAAGAATTCGTGTCCACTGAACCAACAAAAATCTGCCTGAACATAAGTGAACTGCTAAAACTTCTCAAACGCGCAGGAAAAGAAGAAGCAGTCGAACTATCCTTAGACGATAAAACTGGACGATTACTAGTTATAATAACGGGAAAATACAGCCGTAACTTTACCATGCCAACACTTGAAGCCTCAGAAGAAGAAGTTCCAACTCCAAAAATCAGCTTCAACGTCAAAGCCAAAACCACAACCCAAGGCTTAAGCCAAGCAATCGAAGACGCTCAGTTGGTAAGCGACCACGTAAAAATCGAGGCTGAACCAGAAAAATTGACCCTTAGCGCCTCAGGCGACTTGATGGGTGCAACCATCACTCTCCAAAAAGGCAACGACGCGCTACTGGATTTAGAAGTTAAGGAGAATGCCAAAGCAACATTCAGCCTAAGCTACCTCTCCGAAATCATTAAAGCAGCCTCAGCAACCTCAGACATTGCAACCCTTGAATTCTCAAGTGACATGCCGGTAAGAATCGACTTCCAGCAGACAAAAGAGGGGAAGTTAACCTTCTTCTTGGCGCCAAGAATCGAAACAGAGTAAGTCGTCAAATTGCAAATGGAATCAGCATTATCTTCTGAAGATTTTGCTAAATACCCATTTTTAAAACAAGCCTCCAAACAAATAGAGGAACTCCAGTTTACAATTGCAGGGTTATCTTCTGAGAAATCTGTTTTTGACCGCGCTCAAGCACGAGTAGAAAAGGCAATATCTGAAGTAAATATTGGTAAAATGGATAAAGATAAAAAAACCGAAATTTCCTCTTTTGCCGCGGCACTTGTTTTGGTTATTGCAACCAAAAATTCGTGGATAAAAAAGAGGTTTGCATTGGCAGTAGCAAAATCTGCTCACGCCGAAATGCTTAAAGAGGAAACAAGTAAAGAAAAAATTTGGGCTATAGCTCAAGATTTTAATTGGGATATCAGTGACGGAAAACCCTTTAAGGATTTTAGGATAGGGTTCAATTTTTATTTAAAAAATGCCGCGCACATGCATGGTTCTGAGTGGAAGCTTGTTAACCAAATTATGGATAAGGGCATGGTTTACTTAAATCAAGATAAGGTTGTTCGTCTCCTTCAGGAAGAAGTGAAGAGTCGGGTTGAGAAAAGGCTTGATGTTTCGGAAATCAAGAACCTCCCAGAGGAGATAGTTGCAATCGCTGATGGATTAACAAAGTTGGCGCAGGAGATAATGGGGCAAGAAATTGAGGAAATGCCCAAAGTTGTCATTCAAGCAGCTTTTCCCCCGTGCATAAACGCGTTGTATGCGGATGCAGCTCAAGCCCACCATCTTTCCCACATTGGACGCTTCACTTTAACCTCGTTTATGGTAAATATTGGGATGACGCCGGAGGGACTCAACGAGATGTTTAAGATCTTTTCAGATTATAACGAACGTTTAACCCGCTACCAAATCGAGCACATAGCTGGAGAACGCGGATCGGGAACTAAGTACACCTGTCCCCAATGCTCTGTTCTGCAAACGCACGGTGTATGCAAGAACCGGGATGATTTGTGCCGCTGGATTTATCACCCGTTACAGTACTATAAGAGAAAACAAAAGACAATGCCTCAGACGAAATGACTTGTTAAGATTTATTAGTCCATTAAACCCTTATATGGTTGGCAAAATTTTTTATGACTTATCAATTAATTGGTAACACTATGACGGGCTCTGAGGTCGGCGTGATTCTTCCCACTTATAGAGAAGCCGAAAACATCTCGAAATTAATCGAAGACATTGAAAACCTAAAGATAGATACATCCATTTTGGTTATTGATGATTCCAGCCCTGACGAGACCGCAGAACTCGTGCAGGATAAACAAAAAAAATACTCCAACATCATTCTACATGTTAGACCAAGAAAAACCGGTTTAGGCACAGCTATAACTGACGGATTCAAAATATTTCTTACAGCCCAAGAACCCCCAAAATACGTCTTCACGATGGATGCCGACTACTCCCATAATCCGCAAGACATTCCCCAGCTTTTAGCGACTATGAAGGAATGTGATTGTGGAATTGTAATAGGGAGCAGATACATCAAAGGAGGCAGAATTGCCGGGTGGCCCTTCAGCAGAAAAATAATAAGCAAAACAGCCAATTTCATCGCTAGGGCCTCGCTCGGTTTAAAGCTGAAAGATTGCACCAGCGGCTACCGCTGCTACTCCACAAGTTTCCTCAAAGAAGCCATCGGAAACTTACACAGCCACACCTATGAAATCCAGATAGAAACTGTAAGACAGGCAGCGCTTAGAAACTTTAACGTAAAGGAAATCCCCATACTGTTTGTTAATAGGAAGCGTGGCAAATCCAAGCTTTCATGGGCTGAAATCAAAAGCTATTTGTCCTATACAATTAGGGCATTTTGGCGTTCATAGACGTTTTGGGAGTTACCGCTTCTTTTTTTAAGCAAAATTAAATACGGGTGGAACCCTATTTCAGCGATGTGAAGGCAAGTTAATGAATAAACTTAGCTTGGCTAAAATTATTCTTTTAGTCGCTACTGTTTTTTTGGTGCTAAGCATCGTTCTATCTGTCATAAGTTTATTTCCAATAGTTACAGGCAGTAATCAAAAAGTCACAGTCGTCAAAGATTCTTTCAAACTAAGCCAAAATGAAGTGTATAGAAAAGGCTTAGGCACCTTTCACCGCGGAGAAAACATTTCGGTCAGAGTTGATTGTCAAAATAGTTTCATGAAAAACTTTTCCATCGTAACGTACAACGGTACCCGTTACACCAATTATTCAAACACAAACATTGTTTATTCATTCACTGCGGGCGCTGACTATTACGATGCAGTTTTCTCCTCCAGCTCGCCCAACGCAAGCTGGGTTCATTTTGAAGTAACACTTGAAAAGCCACAAATTTTCTTCCCATTCTCCACGCTTACCGTTCCAACCAGAATAATGTTCCTACTAAGTTTAGTATCTGCCACAATTATTATGTTTAAATTGGATTTTCCAAAAGTCACTGAAAAACTAGAAAAAAAGACGCCCCTACTGATTATAAGCAAAACCTTCCGTAATCACCTGCTGGTTCTTGTTATTTTATCATTGGTAATTTGGCTCTCTCTTTTAGCGGTAAATTCTAACCCGCTTGCAACGTTTGAAAACTGGTACACTGACCATGTGAGACACGCATACGTTTCAAGTCTATTTCTTAAGGATGGCTTATCAGTTTTTAGCCAACCCTTAGGGGCACTTGCAAGCCAAGACAATTCACAGTTTATCTTTGTAACTTGGCCCGAAATGCCCCATTTCTATCCGATAGGCAGCATTCTGTTGTTTTTGCCATTTGGAGCTTTATTGCAGAACGGTTTTAACCCAGTTTTGGTTTATAAACTCGAAATTGCTCTCTTCCTTGTTTTTGCTCATCTTTGCCTGTATTTCTTCCTTAAGGTTTTTTTGAGGAAAGATATGCATTTAACATGGAAATTGATTGGAGTTTACATTGCTTATTTGACGTTGGTCATTTATGCTGCCAACGGAATGTTTGATTCAATTGCGTTCCTCTTTGCTCTAATCGCCGTAACCATGTTTTTAAGAGGACACTATGACGGATTCTTTTTGTTTGTGGGAATTTCATTTATTATAAAATATCAAGCGGGAGTATTCCTGTTGCCCCTAATTATTATAGGGGTCCTGAAGATCATTGAAAAAAATAGACCTGGAAGCCAACTGCTTCGAAATAAGGCTGTCATTGCTGGCGCCGTTTTTGTGCTCATAAGCGTGTTTACCGCTGCCTTGAGTGCGCCATCTTTGATGCAAACGAGACCAGAATTGATTTTAAATAGCATCAACGCTTTCGCGCCCCATGCCCAAGTCTCTTGGACCTGGCAATCCCTTTCAGTGCTCCTGACACTTGCAGCTACGTTAGTTTACGCATTTTACATGCTAAACAAGAACGGGGTGCTTTCGATATTAGCCCTTACCTTGCTAGGACCAAGCTTCATGTTGCCATACTTCCAGAACTGGTATCTACCCTTCATATTTGTCTACGTGTTGATTCCTCAGAGAAAGAAAGAGCTAGAACCAACAATTATTTGGCTAATCTTTATGATTGCATTGCTCTCATTCGGCGGCTTATCCTTCAATCCCCTACAAATAATAGATAACCTAAGGTACACACTCAAAATCTAACATTTTATTTCTTTTTAGCGGCTATAGTTAAATTTAGGCTAACAGAATAATTACTCTGTCAAAAGGGACTAGGGTATGGAGGCTTCTCGAGAATTCGTTTACCAAAAATTCACCGAATACTACCAAGACCCCTCCACAATTATACCTGAAGTCTCAATGCCTGAGCAACGCGAATTCGGCTATCTTATGTTCAAGGAGAGGTTCATGGTTAGGCACAGAAGGTTTGCTGAATTCAAAATCCTCAGAGCAGCGCTTGCTGAAACTGTGCCGTCGGATGTTTACCATTCCTGCGCTTACTACGAAAACCCAGATTTAGACATGGACAAAAAAGGCTGGCTTGGCGCCGACTTAGTCTTCGACATAGACGCCGACCACATTCCAACAACTTGCGACAAAATCCATGATGAATTGATATGTGTAAATGCGGATTTAGAAAGGAAGAGGAATCACTCCAGAAATATGTCCTTACTGTGAAGCGACAAAATTTGAAGTACAAAACTTGGCCTTGTGATCTCTGCATTCAATCTCGCCCGCGAACTGAAACCGCTAAGTTACTTGATATCTTAGAAAAGATTTTGGTTTTTCCCGACGATGAATTGCACGTGTATTTTCTCAGGCCACAGAGGATATCACGTTCACATCGAAGAATGAATCAATAAGATCACTAGATGCATTGGCACGCAAAGAAATCGTTGATTACGTTATTGGATTAGGCATAAGCATCCGTTCGAAAAAAAGGCGCAAAAGAAACGTGACCCCAAGGAAAACTGGCTCAACCAAAAAATTTCGTTTGCACAATTTCGGCTGGAACAGACGTTTAAAAGAATCGGTATGCAAGATTTTCGTTTAAATGCCACCAAAGACGACCTCAAAAGCTAGTCGGTATAAAGCAACAGGGCACTGTTGAGTCATAATAAGGAAACCATAATTAACCGCGCCATCAAAGACGGAAAATGGGAAAGCATTCAACGGCGTGAGCATTCAAACATGGATGAAACTAGCCGAGTACATACGTGAAGACCAAAATCGCTCAAAAATCGACACAGTTGTCACCACAGACATTCATCGTCTAATCCGCATGAACGGCACCCTGCATGGCAAAACAGGTCTAAAGAAAGTCAGAGTTTCCAGCGAAAGAACCTACAGGATTTTGACCCGTTCACTGGAGCAGTAGCTTTTAAAAAGGGCAAGGTAGAAGTGTTGGTGTCTGATGCTCCAGAGTTTAGAGTGAGTGGGGAAACGTTGGGTCCATATAAGAACCAAACTGTTGAATTGCCTGTCTGCTGCTGCAGTTATGCTTATCTGTAAAAAAAGAGCGCGGCTGGCAAAGTAATGTACAATGAACTGTATGCGGCGTGGCAAAGAGAAATCGATGACTCCACCCTTGGAGCTTTACAGATAGACTTCTACGCTAAAATCGCTGAGTACCTGCAGCGCATCAAAACAGAAGACAAGGTTCTTGATAAAAAATCTGTCAAAATGAACTTGCTTGAGCATGAAGCTTTGAATGTTGAGCGGATGCTTAAGGAATTGCTGGGGGCAAGATACAAAAAAATAATCAAAACTGTCACTAAAAATCAAAAGTTGCCTTCAGAGTTGCTCACGGCTGAAGAAGCCAGAATGTGTGAGACTTTTGCCGATTTCACGAAAGCATATCAAAATTTCGCCGACGACTTGATGCAGGGACAAATCAAACAAATAGCAGAGTCAGATAGAGCCCCAATAAAAGTTGTTGTCAAAACCGAAACAGCTCCAGTCCCCAAACGGCTTACTATACGGTTTCTGAAGAGCATCCCAGCCATCATGGGCGCAGACATGAAATCCTACGGTCCATTCGTTGCTGAAGATGTTGCTTCTTTGCCGCCTCAGAACGCTCAGATTTTGGTTAAGCAGGGTTTAGCGGTATTGGTTGAAGTTTGCTAATTTTAATTTTTCGCCATAGCCCTTGGCTTGCGAGAATGATCAGTGGATAAGAGATAATCCACGCCATCGCGTACAATGGTCCATAGTAGAAGTGGAATGTTTGTACTTGATTTGAGGTTACGCCAAACTCCATCCCAATGTTGAAAATACTAACAATTCTCAGCACATTTATGAAGTACGTAACTGCTGCACCAAAGACAAAGAAACCTATTTTGGCTTTCCAAGAAATGTTCATCCGTTTTAAAAACAGCAAAGCCACAGCCGTAAAGATAAGTAAACTTTCAATGCCTGCGCAAGGCCAAGCTATCGCGAACTTTGCAGTTCCCAATACGCCATAAACTTGAAGGGTTGGCATTCCAGTTCCAATTTCAGTGCCAAGCACAGCAGTGTTCCCCATTAAACCCAAAATGCCAGAGGCAAGAGTGGCAGTTGTTGGAACTAAAAGCTGAAACGGCGTAAATTGTCCGTAAGGAAAAACATTATCGATAGTGTAGAGAACCCCGACCAAGCCGACAAACAAAGCAGGCAAAGCAAAACCCACCAAACCCTTCTTTCCAAAAGACAACAAAGTTGTCACGAAATAGAGAAGTGAAAAAACAAGATACTCGATTGCAAGCGGCATCGATCCTGAAAAAGTAACTCCGCTTTGAGATGCCCAGTTTGCAATGGCAGAGTTTAACCCAAAAAAATTCGCTATCACTACGTACAATGTTGGAAGCAACAAAACCAAGGCAAAAGCAAGGGCACCTGCTTTGTTTTGCCTGCTTATTCTTAACTTAATGCTTTCCCAACTGAGAATAAACTCCAACGCAACCAGCCAGATGAAGAACAACTGGAAAGTTCTGCCCTTCCACATTAACTGGAAAGAATCCTGCGCTGAAATTTTCATGTGTGGATCCGTCGGGTTTAGAAAATAAATCAGCGCTAATGGGGCGGCGAATGCGATTAGCGGCAGGATTTTAATGAGGATACTTGAGTATTTTTTAGGTTTTGGCTGATTTTCTTGGTTGTTCAAACCGCACACAACCATTAAACATGCACATGGATTTAAAAAAGAATGCGTCTGCCATAGCTTCACATTGCTATGCTTGAAAAAGATAAGAAAAAATTTGAAAGACGTTTAGCTGTATTCCCTATACGTGTAATTGCATTTGGTGCAACGTAGAAACTGAGTTGAAGACTCATCTGCGCCTCGTGTTTGCACTTGCCAAACATAAGCCGTGTTATTGCCGCATCTTGGGCACTCAATACGCACCGTCGGCAGAGTACTTAACTTCTGCTCTTCTTTGCCGATTACAGCTACAAACTGTTGGGGAGTATGCTGAATAACTTTGGGTGCAACTTTGGTTTCAATTTTTTTGTCTGCTTCAGGCTTTTTGTAGCCGCACTTTGAACATGCAAGAACCAGAGTTGCTTCTTTGCCACTTTTTGATTTCTTTGGTTCAAGACGTGAACCACATTTAGGGCAGAATTCCATAGTACATTACTCCACACGTTTTGGGAATCCCTTAGCATTGTACCTTTTAAACTTTTTCTAATTTAGCCTAGGTCAAGTGGTAATTCCAGATGCGATAAGATGGGCAACACGTATTGGTTCAGGCACACTGCTCCTTGAAGAAGTTAGCTCAATAATTTTTTGTGCATCAGCAAGTGATATTCCAGCGATCTCCACATAAATTTTAGTGCCTCTATTGATAAGTTCGTGGATTTCTCCTGCTTCAAGAACTATGTGCCAACGTTCCTTGGTGTCAGGCAAGTGTTTTAGGGCTTCATAGATAGAGTCTAAGTCAGGTTTTTCATGCAGGTCAAAGCCATAACTGGAAGCTTTGTTGTCTCATGCAATTTTTTTATGTCAACAAGATTGAAGCCCGCTAAAGTTATTCCGTTTAGCATTACCAAACGCAGTTGCCTACGATGCGGCGACGTGTTAATCATTGACGCCAATTTTTCTGTAGCATCCAAACCATCAATTGCAACAGTTGTATGCATAACGCCATCAATCGAGGAGCCGCCTCGGAGTACTACGCCAACGACAATAACGTTGCCTTGTGTGTGAGGGATGAATTTTCCATCATCTATACCGAGCACTCGAATTTCTGGTTTTATGACTCGAAACGCTTTTTGGTTGCTCAAACTTTTCCCCTTAAAACAGTATAAGGTTGGTTTTTTAAATTAAAGTAATCGCAAAACAGTCTCAAGTTGGGTTTAAGTCTAAACAAAAGAAACCTAAAAGAAACAACAAAAATTTAATGGGATTTAGACTTTGAGGACACGCTCGAGCTCTTTACCGAAAGCATCATTTGCTTGCCGTACTTTCTCTGTAGCCTCAATCAATGCATCTTCAGGTTTGTAAGTGCCTTTAGTTCTAACGTAGATAATGGGGCTTGAAGCTAAAGGATGCGGTACATCGTAACCTGCAAACTCTACTTTTTTGTCTTCCAAAAGTCTCTTTGCCAAAAGGTTACAGAGTCCATGGCTGGAGCCTTCAATCTCTATTTTTAGCTCGTTTTCTGATTTCTTTAACACTTTAACTTTCATGCTATTTTTCGCCTTTGTTAAATTTGTTCTTTGCCGTAATCTGGAGCTATCTTACGTGTTTCAACGTTGCCATCCTTTGGACATTTAAGGTCATACCCATGCTGCTCAAGCAAGGTGCTACATCGTGAACAGAAACCGTACAAAACACCCAACCCCTTATCGTTAGTTGATAAGTGGAAAACTTGGTTCTTTTCACTTATGACTTTAGCTTTAAGGATGTCACCAGTCTTGCAAACGTCACTTATCTGATCTACGTAACGGTCAGAAACGTCAGAAACATGCAGAATGCCGCCAAAATTGCCCGTGAGTTTCTTACGTCCAATCCTAAAGATTTTTACTAACACATTGTCAGATTGAGCATTGCCAACTTGTCCGATGACGACAGTTCCAACTTTTGGGACCACCACTCCTTCGACTACGGGATAAACAGATACACGTCTGGTTTGCAGATCCATAAGTGAGCGACCAACAATCTTTGAGAAGATAACGCCGTCCTTAACGTATGTTCCCGAGTCTGGAATAAATTCTTCAATAACGCCTAAGCGTTCGCCAGGCAAAACTAAATGACCGCTTTTTTGTTCTGGAGATTTTAGACTCATGATGGTTCCCTTTACTTGTGAATAAGCTTAATTTTGATAAATGCATATGCTTAGTTTCCATTCCTCGCAATAAACCTTTTGATTAATAAACAAAAATACGATTTCACTGGCAACAAAAAAATCTGCTTAGGACTCTTTCTTTTTGATAACATACAAGTCGATGACAAAGTCATGTTTTAGTTTTGTGTGGAAGTCGAACATGCGAGGAATCGTCATTAGCATGGCATAAACTGCGCTAACGGTGCCAAGATGTTTGGTAACGAACCTTTCAATGAAGGGAGAAGCAGGAACTTGCAGGAATCCTTGGCGGGCTTTGAGCTGTTTAATCAACCGTGTATCGACTTCGGGATGGTTATGGAGCGTGTATATTGAATTGCTAACTTCGAGGGCTTTTACTATGAATGCGCGGTCAGCCTCACGCGTTTGCACTCCAAAAGGCGGATTCTGCAAGACAGTATCAAACTTGCCCACAATAGTGTTGATATCGCCATTAACTAATTGAACACCATTAGCCAAACCAGCTTTACGAGAGTTTTCATGGGCTGTTTTAATAGCGGACCTGTCAATGTCAACACCCACAACTTCCTTGGCGCCAAGATACAATGCGCCTAACGCAAGCCTGCCTGTACCGCACCCAAGATCCAACACTGACTTGCCAACAATGTCGTCGTTTGCGTAGGCAGCGATGTATAGCATGTTTGCGGCAAGCTGCTCTGAAACTGTGTACTGTTCCAAGTGCACTTGGGGATTAGGTTGGGGAGAAACTTTAGAGAGGAACCGCTCCAAATCTAGTTTTCGAATAAGCCTTTTTTGAGCATGTTCTCCCATGAAGATTCGCCGCAAACCACCATAAACTCATTAACCGTCAAAACAGGCTTCCCAAACTTTCTCGTTGCCTCAAGAGAAACACGGGGACAAGCAGTGTTCACGTAAGCATCAAAGGATGGAAATTCCAAAAGCGTCTCCGGATTAATTTCCCTAGCAGCCAACAAGTATGCTGCTTTACCATTTTTCTCCGCTAACTCCTTAATCCTTAGGGCACTCTCGAGATGTTTTTGCCCAGGCTTTAACCCGACAAAAACCCCAAACTTCTTGGCGTTTTTTGCTTCTTGGATGCTTGCAAAGCGCTGCCTGAGAATCTTTTGAGCCTCACCACTTATCGGGTAAGCCCTGTTATCATATGGGTCAGCTATAATGGTTGGTTTAGAGGTGCTCAGGGCAATGCCTAACGCGTGGAACATTCCGCCTCCGACAAAAAGGAAAGCTTCAACTTCGTTGGTTATGGATTTTACGTTGCTGTAGTTGCAGCCGCTTACTTGTCCGGGGTAGACCATTTTTCCTGTGTCGCCAATTATAACGGTTTTTCCAGCTCGGACAAGGATTTCTCTTGCTTGGTCGAGCATTTGTAAATGTTGCACTGATGTTGCCAGACCGATTTTTGTATAGTCGCTCAAGAGCGTAACGGATTGTTCGACAGCTTGGTCGACAGTTACGGTTGCCCGGGCTTCCACATAAATTGTTGGAATCGGTTCATGCTTAACCATCTTCGCATGCCCAAAATGCACAATCAAATCTACGCCTAAACCTTCCGCTTCAGCAATGGCAATGTCGCATGCACCGTAGCATGGGTCGGCTGAAATTATCGCAACCGCGCCACTTTTCTCGACAAGTTTTGCTATTTTGGGGGCTTGGGGTTTTAATCCTTCAGGCATCTGCAGAAGAACGCGTTTGGCAGCGAGATTGGTGATTTCTTGTTTTATTCTTTCCTCTTCAAAATCAAACCCTAACATACTCTGCCCTCATATTTGTATATAGAGAATAATAAAAAATAAAACTAAAAGGTTGCACTGGTCGCAGGGGGCTTTTGGGCTTAAAGCTGCCATTCCCAGTCTTGGGTTGGCTTCTTGAGGGGTTGCCCGCGGGCTATTGCTGCTTGTTCTGCGAGGCGTTCAAGGATTATTTTTTGCTCGACGCTTGCAACGTGTTTGCGTGTTTGGACTACGGCATCGTTGTTTACGGATATACTGTCGATGCCGACTCGGACGAGGAATTCTGCGAAGTCAGGCAAATTCGATGGTCCTTCACCGCAGATGGAAACGGTGCATCCGTTTTCGTGGGCGGCTTTTATGAGGTGGGCAATGATGCGTTTGACTGCTGGGTCACGTTCGTCGAAATAGCCCATCTGCCCAAGCCGTTCAGAGTCGCGGTCAATCATCAGCACACCTTGAGTCATGTCATTAGAGCCTATGCTGAAGCCGTCGACGAGTTTGCTGAATTCGTCAGCCATGATTCCGATTGATGGTGTTTCAGCCATGAACCAGATCTTGAAGTCTTTGTTGCGTTCTAACCCTTCCTCGCTCATGAGTTTAAGAACAGCTTTTGCTTCCCAGAGGGTTCTAACCATGGGCAGCATAACGTAGACGTTTTTGAGCCCCCATTCGGTGCGGCATTTCTTGATAGCTTGACATTCCAGTCGGAAGGCTTTGTCGTACCATTTGCTTATATAGCGGCTACATCCTCTCCAACCCAACATGGGGTTTTCTTCGATAATTTCGTATTTGTCGCCACCTTTCAAGCCTCGATACTCGTTAGTTTTAAAGTCGCTTAAACGCACCACGACTGGTTTAGGCTGGATTGCACGGGCAACGGTTGCGATGCCGTCAGCAAGTTTGTCGACGAATTGTTGGCTTTGGCCTGCATCAACAAACGCCATTGGGTGTTGACCTATGGCGCTGGCTAAGATGAATTCTGTACGCATTAATCCGATGCCTTCAAACGGCAAGTTCTTGTATTGCTCAATCATCTCGGGAGTTCCGAGGTTCATGTAAATCTTTGTAGCTGTTACGGGAGCAGCGTCGGCCACTTGCATGACTCCGCCGCCGTTGTTTGATGCGGCTGGTTGAACTGCTTGTGCCATTATGCCTTCGTAGATAACGCCGTTTCTTGAATCCACCGTGTATTCTTGGCCTGTTTTCATTATTTGTGTAGCGTTTTCAGTGCCTACAACACATGGGATGTTGAGTTCTCGGCTTACGATGGCTGCGTGCGATGTAATGCCGCCTTTGTCGGTGACTATGGCGCTTGCCATTTTCATAAAGGGTACAAAGTCAGGGTCAGTCATGCCTGTAACAAGAACATCGCCTTTGCACATTTCTATTGTGGGCATCTTCAATGTTTAGGACAACCTTTGGCTTTGCCGATGCCGTAGCCTCTTCTGCCGGCGGAGATTCCTCGAACTATAACCTTTAGGTCTTGAGCTTTGTTTTCTTCCATTTTTGATCGCTTCCGTTGTTTTTGTTCCGAAAACGGTTTCTGGACGAGCTTGAACTAACATCATATTCTCAGGAAAAGAAAGATCTTGATCTATTGCCCATTCAATATCCATGGGTTTACCGTAATGCTTCTCGATGCGCTTGGCAAGTTCAGCAAGTTTGTTGATTTCTTGGTCGCTTATGCAGACAGTTTTTTGTTCAGATTCAGGGATGTCCAGGTGAACAGTTTTTCCAGTTTTGGGGTCGCGGACATACTTGACTGTTTTGCGTGAGATGCGGCGTTCTTTTATCAGCATCGAGTTCTTGTCGACAACGAAATCGTCGGGGTTAACTGCGCCTGAGACGACGGTTTCTCCTAAGCCGAAGTTGCCTTCGATTACGATTTCGTCTCTGTTACCTGTAACTGGATTGATAGTGAACATGACTCCTGCGGCGCGGGAGTTAACCATTTTTTGGACACCGACGCTAATGAAGACTTTTTCGTGTGGGAAACCTTTCTCGGTTCGGTAAAATATGGCTCTTGGTGTAAAGAGGCTAGACCAGCATTTCCTCACCTTGTCGATGAGGTCGTCTGCACCTTTGACGTTTAGGAAAGTTTCCTGTTGACCCGCAAACGACGCATCAGGCAAGTCTTCAGCAGTTGCGCTTGACCGTACCGCGACAAAGGTGTCTTTTAAGTTAAAACGTTTGTTTAATTCGACGTAAGCTTTCCTTATGGCGGTTTCAATGTCTTTAGGCATCAGAGTTTTTTCTATAAGTTCACGGATTTTTTTTGATGCAGTATCGTACTGTCTAGGGTCGTTTGGGTTTGTGACTGTTTCCGCAATAATCTTGTAAATCTGTTCGGCAATTTTTTTCTCTTGAATATATCGCTCATATGAAAAAGCAGTTACCGCAAAACCAAAAGGAACAGGTAGCGCGGCGTGGATCATTTCGCCAAGGCTGGCGTTCTTGCCGCCAACAATGGATACGTCAGTGTTTCTTAAATTATCAAACCATAAAACCAATTCTTTCTCTTTGGCGCTCAAGTTGTCTCCGTCTCCGGTTCAGCCGTTTCGGTCATGATTGGAGAAGTTTTAATTTTTGAGATAACTATTTTGCATGGTATTGGAAGTTTTGCGCTTCCTCTTTTGAGGGATTCTTTGGCTATTGCCTCTTGACCAGCTTTCACTTTGACTGTTATGATGGGTTGGCCTACTTCTACTTTTGCGGCTGTGCCGATTGCTGTGCCGAAGGAACGTCTCATTCCCTGTTGAAGTCGGTCAGCGTGAGCGCCAAAAATCATTTTGTTTTCTCTTAGGATTATGTGTGGGTATGGATGAACAACCATTAGGTAATCATTTATGAGTTTATCCATCAAGATACGGTTTGTAGCTACACGTGCTGCTTCTAAGGCACTGTGGCGTATTTGAGCTCGTTCCTGTGCGATTAGTTGTCCTTCGACTTCAAAGGTTCCCTTTGTATCCCCCATAGTGAACTTTACAATTTTTGGTGGGGGAAAACCTCTAGCGTATTTTTTTCTCGTGTAGGCCCGATTTTTTACGTGCCTGTAGTTTCGTGCTTGCATGCCGCATCCCTTTTGTAAGGGATTTGCGCCCAGCAATATTTAAACGATTTGTAAATACACGACGATACTTCCGTGTATTTTCTCTGTTCCACTAATTTACTTAAAATATCAAATTCAAGTGTTGACTATCATCAACTTATATAGTAAGGTTTACTTTTTGATTCCCAAATGCCAACATGCCTGTTTATTTCAGGGAAAAATTGGATGCTCTCATTAGCGGAGCTAACCGCTTACTTTAAAGCCAGAGACATCAGGTTTGAGATCCAGTTTTTCTCCGGCGAATTCTTCGCTTTATCCTTTGAAAAAGAATTCGAATCGACGATAATAATGGATTTGGGGGGAACAATAAAAATTGGCGAAGTAAAAACAAAGTTTTCAACAGAAACAATCAAGGAAGCGTTCCTAAAAAAGAACAAGCAAGCTAAATCGGAGATAATCGAATCTTTGGCGTTGAGTAGTATAGTTGAGGGAATTGCTAAATCTGAGGAGAAGGTGTTATTTGGAGTTAGCGTATACTGCACTGAAAGCACGCCTCAGGTCATCGTCTATGGGTATCCAGCGGTTTGTCGGAAGCGCTCTTAAGGATGAGTTGGCTGATTTAGGTAAAAAATCAAAGTTCATGGGATTTTCCAACGACCGCAAACAAGCTCAGCTAAGCCACGTTGAAGTGTTAAAGAAGAATTTAGTTGAAAACAAAGCAGAGGTATTATTCTGCATAGGTAGAAACGAAACATTTGTTGCAACAACGGTTGCGGTGCATAACCCCTTTGAGTTCCAGAAAAGAGACATTTACAAGCCTAATCAACGAAAAATCTTCGGGATGCCTCCTAGGATAGCAAGAATTATGGTTAACTTGTCTGCGTGTGCGCCTGGATTGGTGTTGCTCGATCCATTCTGCGGCGTTGGCACGATTCTTCAGGAAGCGTTATTGGAGAAGGCAATGGTTGTGGGCATGGATGTTAACCCTTGGTGTGTTAAAGCCGCAAGCGAAAACCTTGAGTGGTTAGTACGGGAATATGGGCTTGAGGGTTCGGATTTTAGGGTTCTGCAAGGAGACGTTAGCAAGTTAGTGGAGAAGATTGGTCAGGAAGCGGTTGATTGTATTGTTTGTGAACCTGATTTGGGTCCAGCCTTGCGGCAGGTGCCAACTGGTCCATACGCGGAAAAAATTATTGAGAAGCTGGAACCGCTGTATTTCGGTTTCTTGGAACAAGCATATAGAGCTTTAATGCCCGGTGGACGTTTAGTGTTGGTTACTCCATACATTAAAACGCGTTCGGGGCAATCAGTGACTATGCCTATTGGTGAGAAGCTTGAGCAACTTGGGTTTAAAGTTTATTATGCTTTTACGAAAGAAATGTTCTCGCAAAGCGCAGGTGGACTTGAACGGTTAATTAACACTTCATCCTTGGTTGAAATGGATGAGCGCCACATGGTTGGCAGAGAAATCCACATCCTTGAGAAATAAACGGTTTAGCTTCAGATACAATTTATTAATTTGTTTAATAAACTATGTTCTAAAACGGTTGAGGCAATAAAGTGAGTAATGGTTCAAGACCCAATTGGGACAGGTACTTTTTGGACATGTGTGAAGCAGTGGCTAGGCGTGCAACATGTGACCGCGGAAGAAGCGGTTGTGTCATTGTCAAGGACAAACGAATCATGACTACAGGGTATGTTGGTGCTCCTGCAGGTTTGCCGCATTGCGACGAAGCAGGGCATGATTTGCGCAAAGTATTCAACTCCAACGGAGAAGTCACCCAGCATTGTGTTCGGACGCTGCATGCAGAGCAAAACGCAATTATCCAAGCTGCAAGATTTGGTATCCCCTTGAGGGAACCACGCTTTTCTGTAAAATGACTCCTTGTCGCACCTGTGCTATGATAATAATTAACGCTGGAATCAAACGTGTGGTCTGCGAGAAAAGGTACCATGCTGATGCGGATACTATTGAAATGTTTAAGCAAGCAGGCATAGAGCTTTGTATAATGAATCCTGAAGTCGAAAAATACGACAAGCAATAAGAAGGATAGGCACTAACCTATCCTTTTGTGGGGACAACAAACCACTTGACATTATCAAACCCATACTTGGCTACTAGTGGGTCGATAAAGTTTGGGGACAAGTCGTCGTCGATTTCAGCAAAAACCACAGTATCGCCGATTCTATA
Organism: Candidatus Bathyarchaeota archaeon; assembly: GCA_963770935.1. GTDB lineage: Archaea > Thermoproteota > Bathyarchaeia > Bathyarchaeales > Bathycorpusculaceae > Bathycorpusculum. Next base: position 33,336 of record CAVYRJ010000007.1, on the reverse strand, counting down.
AACGATACATATGATTGTGACATCCTTTAAGGCAGCATATTTGCCCTTGATTTCCCAGTAGCCAGGTTCATCGCGTCCAGGCTCAATAACCCAAGAGTACTTATCCTCAGGATGTTGCCCCTGCATGAAGTTGAAGGCACAGACAATGTCCCCTACAGCTTTTGGGTCTTCATCAGTTTTGACATAAAACCAAATCGTCATAGCATACACCAATACTTATTGAGTTGGTTTCTGGCTTTAAATTGTTTCGTCTACACATCTGTTTTGGCTTCTATAAGGGTTAAGGTTTCAAAGAAAGGAAGTTTACACTCCGCTTTCACATTTGCGTTAAGTCCCTGTGAACTGAATTTTTGAATGGTTTCTTTTACTCCTGTAAGCGTGGACTGCATTAAGAGAACCCGCCCGCTTGGCTTCAAATAATGAGGTACTTCGGAAATAAAACAATCAACTACTTTCCTTCCATTTGTTCCTCCTGCCCACGAGCGCCCAATCCATGTTTTCGTCTCATCTTCATTTGAAGGCAAGTAAGGAGCATTAAACAGGATCAAGTCAAAGGATGCTTTTAAGTTTAGAGCCGTAAAAAGGCTTGTTTGAACAAAATCGATTTTACCGCTCACACAATTAAGGATTGAATTTTCTTTTGCACAGCGAATCGCGTACGGATTTAGGTCAACAGCAACGACGATGCAGGCTCTCCTCGCGGCTAATATGCCAAGCAATCCGCATCCAGTGCCAACATCTAAAACCGTTTCGCCTTCCCTAACGGAAAGGTTTTCGGCGAAAAGAAAGGTATCTTCAGCAGGTTCGTAAACATCATCATTTAAATCAAAAACATAATCGTCAAAGCGAATTCTCTTAGTGGTTGGATAAGGCATTTGCTACTTCTCCAAAATCTTTTGGGGATAATTCTCTCACTCGCCTCTCATGGAACGGCAAACTAAGTGCTTGTTTCTCGGCTTCCTGCTTTTTCAGCTTGAAGCGGTCCCTAATGAAGGGTGTAACCGCTTTGCCTAACTTTTTATTTCGCTGTGTAAAAAGCCACTTTGTTATTCGTACGAAAAAAGCTGCATCCTTTACTTCGAACGGTTTGGCGCGCAGAAAGTTTAGCTTAAGCATTATTGAATCTACTTCTGGCTGAGGATAAAACATTTTTTTGGGCACAATATCTAAGAGCTCAATTTCCGCTCTCTGACTTAGGATAACCGTTAACCAACTGTATTCTTCACTGCCTACTGGTGCTACAGTACGGCGGGCAAATTCTTTTTGCAAGATCATAACCGCAATATCAATATTCCGCTCTAAAAGCCAAAACACCAAATTCGAAGACAAGTAGTAAGGCGGAATTGCTATGACCTTGTTGAATTTAGGCAACGAAACTTTCAACACGTCGCCTTCAACCACAATCACATTGTCCAAGCCTGTAATTTGTTCACGAAGCACTGCAGCAATTTGCGGGTCTTTCTCAACAGCAACTACAGCCCTGCATTTATCAGCCAAAAAACACGGTAACCAACCGAAGCCTGCACCAGCATCCAATACCACATCAAGTTTGCCAAGGGCTGCATAGATGCAAAGTTTGGGATAGAGCGAGGGCTCAACCATAAAGTTTTGCCCTAAAAGCTTATTCGGGAAAATTCGATGGGTTCGAAGCAGCTGCTTCGTTTCCTCAAAGCTCATCGCTATGCCTTTACTGCGCCCGTGTGAACAACCGGTACTTGCTGTCACCCTCAAGCTCTTCCATAACCCGCTTCGTAATCAACTTTACTGGGTTTGGCAATTCGGTGCGCTTCTGTAAATCCTCAAAGCTTTCAAACGGTTTCCGTTCACGCTGGTTAATGACTTGCCACATGTATTTTTTGCCGATACCTGGAACAAGCTCCAATGCATGCATTCGAGGAGTAATCGCTCGTGTGGTGTTGAAGAAGTTGACAAACCATTTTTCCCGGTTCGCCACTATTTTGCTTATTACGCTGGGAAGTTCAGCTTTCGCTGAAGCGGTTAATTCTTCAAAGCCAATTCTGCCTATAATGTAGGTAACTTCTTCACGGGAATCTTTTCCCACATAAACGCGGTCACCCGGCTTAAGGAGCAGATCCTCCTTGACCAAAGCCTCCAGAAGGGTAAAGAATTCTTCACCTAGACACTGAATTAGAGCTCCCGCTCGGTAACCTGCCCGTCCTGTCGGGCGAAATCCTGGCTTGCCGTGCTGAAGGAAATCTAACACGTAAGCGTGCTCTTCATACCGCTTTTCCATAACATTCACTGAGTCCGTCCGCTAGACTATTCTCGCTTACTGCTTAAAAATACTTGTTGGCTTCCCGCTACTTCAATGTTCGGTTCTCGTTCAAAAGCTCGACAATTATGTGTAATTTCGAGGTTTCGATTATTTTGCGTCCACCTGCCAAGAACACTCTCAACTCGTCAACGGTTTCGGGCATACAATTGATAATTTGAACTGCTTCTGCCTCATCAAGTTCGTATTCTTTGAGAAGTATTTGCAAGAGTTCTTCAGCTTTATCTGGCTCACATTTGGAGAATTTACTTACGTAATCGAGTGTTCGGCGTTGAAACTGGTCAAGGTTTTCTTCACCGACGGATTCCAGAACCTTCTTAACTTGAGGTAGCGTTAAGCGGCTTTCGCTTACTTCTCTTTTGCTCATCTTCTCACTTACCAGTATAAGGCTCAAGATGCTCTGAGCGAGTAATGATTTCTTTTATCGCGTTACCTTGTGGAACGCTAACAACGTATCCACGACCACGTTTTTCCACTATTACACCGATTTTACCATGGAAACGTTTGTGAGGCATACTCTTCTGCGTACTAGAATCCATCTTTATAATCACTTGAGAACCCGGAGTATAATCTTGAAGTACCTTACCAATGTGTGGTTTACCTTTGGCACGAGTTGGCTTGCGCAGTAGACTGCGAGTTCCAGTGTAGTATCCTTTTGAACCTCTCATCTAATTTTCACCCTTAATTATCATCCATTATTACATTTAGAACGTCAAGCTTAAGCGTCTTCGCTCTGTTGTTGAGCAAATCCGAAACGTTCGGCACTGTTCTTTCTTCATCTCCAGACACCAATTCTTTAACATAGAGCCCTCCCTGACAACGAATTTCCAGCAGAGCCCTCTTAAGCGACACCTTCTTAACTTTAACCTGATATATGTACTTTTCTCGGATTAAATCTGCCCTTCGATGCAAAACACGAAGAGGCGTCTGCTGTTTAATACAGACGCCAGATAGCTTCTCTTCAATCATGTGCAAATCTTGGTCTGATAATTCATTCTCAAATTCAGCCAACAGGGCGTATTCTTTCTGGGCGTTCTCGCCTTTCTTAAGGCGCCTAACAACATCTTTGGTAGCAAAGCGTAAACCTGAAACCTCAACTTTCCCAACCGCGCCAGCGTTAATCTGTATCTCAATCTGCTTCAAATCAACAAATCTCTTCTTAGGGTTTGAAACCTCAATCACAAATGGTCTACCGCTTCCAAGCATTCGCGCATCTATGTCTTCGCGTCCTGAAGCATGCAAAAACGCCTCCGCTCCCTGAGTTGTCTCAAGCAACGCTTTAGAAGATAGCTCCTCAACCGATTCAGGGTACAATTTTCCAGTTCCGCCGCATTTCTCGCAACCTCTGCCACGGCAGTCTGAACAGAACCATTTCGACTGAGGAATAGTCCGTACCAGCTTACGGTATCTGCCAGAAACGAAAAGAGGGTTAACTTGGAGGCGAACTCTCTCCAGGAACGGGTTGAAAACTATCACAAGATCAGGCTTTAGGTAGTCTGCTTCTTTGCCTGTACGTTTAGCAACTGCTTTGCCAAGCAAGCGCCCGAATTCATGTTTCATGCTCTCGCCATAACCAACGTTAACAGCAGCCTTAAACTCATCCTCGCGTTCCTCAACCTTTAAGGGCAATTCAATCCCGACAAGAAAGGTTGTGAACTCGTAGTCTGCGATTGCTGCTATGGCTTTTTGGGTTAGGCTATCAACTATCTTAAATTTGCCATCACAGAGACTACACTTGATGGCGTCGTCCTTTTTTGGAAGCCTTTTCTTTAGGTGTTTTAGGGTTTCTTGGGCTTCTCTGGAAAACCCGTTAGATGCCAGAACTTTAAGGTGCTTTATCCCTTCGGCGTTTTTTTCTGCTGAAAGGTCGTTGGCTTGAAGGGTTAAGCTGACTTTTAGGGATTGACCGCGAATATTGTTTTCCATACTGTAACCGAGCAATGCAAACTGTCTACCCAAGCAATGGTCGCAGAGCGGGTATTTGCTGAGAATTTCAAAGGCTTTTTTTAAAACATCCATTCCGTTTAGCCTACTTCATGCCTGGCAGCATTCCCATTCCTTTGCCGCCTAATCCGAAGGGCAGCTTCTTTTTGTGCTTAAACATCTTTAGCATCTTCCTCATCATAACATATTGTTTGAGGAGTTCTTTGACGTCTTTTTCGGTTGTTCCTGAACCGTGAGCGATGCGTCTTGCCCGCGAAGAGTTTAAAAGTTTAGGGTTCTCTTTTTCGGCAGGCGTCATGGATTGGATTATTATGCCCCATTTGTCAAGACGACCTTCAGCTGTGTTTAGCATTTCTTCGGGCACATCGGTAGACATTCCAGGAATCATCTTGAGCACTTTGCCGAAAGGCCCCATTTTTTTAACCGCTTGGAATTGCTCGTACATATCAGTTAGGGTAAAATTACCGCTCATGATGTCTTTGGCTTTCTTTTGAGGAACGTTGATTTCAGCGTCTTTGACTTTTTCCAGCAGAGTTTCTAAGTCGCCCATGCCCAAGAGTCGACCGACAAAGCGTGAAGGAATGAAAGCTTCGAGATCCTCAACTTTTTCGCCTGTGCCGATGAATTTTATGGGTGCGCCAGTGGCTGCAACCGCGGATAATGCGCCTCCGCCGCGTGAGGAACCATCAAGTTTGGTGACGATGATTGCGCCAATCGGGGTTGCTTCATGGAAGGTTTTTGCCTGTGCAAGGGCTTGTTGACCTATGGTACCGTCAATCACCATAATGACTTCGTCGGGTTTGACGTGTTTTTCAAGGTCCTTCATTTCCTTGATTAAATCCTTCTCTTCTTTGTGGCGACCAGCGGTGTCAACGATTATGAGGTCTTTGTCAGTGAATTGCTTGAGGCCTTCTTTGACGACTTTAACGGGGTCTTTGGCTTTTGCCTCGCCGTACAGAGGAATGTTAATTCTAGCCGCTAACTGCTGAAGCTGTGCAAAAGCGCCCGGGCGATAAGTGTCAGCACAAATCAAACCAACCTTTAAACCTCGCTTTTGGAAATACTTAGATAACTTAGCTGCGTGCGTTGTTTTTCCTGAGCCTTGTATGCCGACAAGCATGATTATTTTCTTTTTGCCTGGCTCCACCTTTAGCGGAACTGGTTTGTCGCCTACAAAGCGAGTTAATTCTTCATAAACAACTTTTATTACGTGTTCACGCCGGGAAATTCCCGGAGGCACTTTTTCCTTTAAAGCGCGTTCTTCGATGCGTTTAGAGATTTCCAGAACAAGCTGAACGTTAACGTCAGCTTGGAGCAAAGCGCGTTGGATGTCGCGGACAAGTTCTTTCACTGCAGCTTCGTCTACTACACCAGCCTTAAACAGCTTCTTTATGGCGGAGGTTAACGAGGAACCTAATTTGTCGAGTGCCATCTGAATCTCCAGCTTAACCATTCTATTTTTCTTTTAGATAAAGATTACACAAATAAAGCCCAATTTTAAGCCTATATTATTTGTGCTTTTCGAAGTAGACATTCAATTTTGTAGGTGAAGCCTCAGTTTCCCCATATTGATTATTCTTCACAATTCAGACGGCTCTTCATGCATCATTGGCTTCACAGCAAGAGGCTTCACGCTAGAACATAAACTTTAATGGAAAAGATTAGAAAAATAGTTTATTAATTATTTTACTCGGACGATTTTTACTTTTCCAAGTATTCGCCAATACTCAATTTCTGCACCGGCTACAAGTTTGGCTTTAAGGTCTACCTCGTCTGGGAACGGCGCATCCAAGTACTCGTAGGTTTCTAAGTCCATTATCTGCACGCCTGCAGGACTAATTGCGAAGACTTGGCCTGCTCTCTTGTCGATTATGGGAACTTCTGCTCCGAGGTCAACTGGTTTTACAAATTGACGTTTTTGACCGTCAAAGACGCCTATTGCGACGATTCTTGCTTTGGCTGACCCGTGTTTTCCAGGTTTAGATTTGGCAATGTCAACGATGCGGCAAGGTTCGCCTTCAATCATCATGTAGCCGCCAACGCGTAATTCTCCAACATCTACTGGTTTACTCATACGCTCACCACAGATTAATTCTATTTAATGCAATTCAGAACAACACCCATATATAGATTAAGGTTTACGCTAGTTACTGACCGGTGGAAAAAGTGCTCAAAAGTGTGGGATTAGTCGCTCGCTACGATAACAATGCGGCGTTGGAGCAAACCGAGGAACTATCCAAATACCTGACAAACAAAGGTTTGAAGGTTTATGTAGAAGATACCCTTGCAAGCAAGGTAACCACACAAGCAGAGTTTATCCCGCTTTCTGCTATGAAACCTGATTTCATTGTTACAATCGGTGGCGACGGAACCATCCTGCGGACATGCATTACTGTTCCTAAGCCCGAACCTCCAATTCTAACAATTAACATGGGTGTCAGAGGATTCCTTACAGAGGTTGAACCCAAAAACGCCTGTGAAGCAGTAGACAAAATTCTACAAGGCAATTACAAAATTGAAAAATGTGCAAAGCTATCAGTAACTATAGGAAACGAAAAGCTGCCTGACGCGTTAAACGATGTTGTCATTTCAGCCTGTGAACCATCAAAAATACTCTACACGCAAATATGCAAGAATGAAAAACCCATCCTAAAATGTCAAGCTGACGGCTTAATCGTTTCAACTCAAACAGGTTCAACGGGGTATTCACTTTCGGCAGGAGGACCAGTATTAGACCAAGAAATCGAAGCTTTTGTGCTGACGCCGATATGTTCGTTAACGGTTTTCCGTTCGCTCGTATTTCCAGCGAATTCCACATTAAGTATCAACGTCGAGAGACCAAAAGAAATGCTCGTATTGATCGATGGGAGCTATCGTAAACTTGCCAGAGCTGACGAGATGTTAAAGGTAACAAAGTCTAAAAATGTAACTTCGTTTATTCGATTTGAAGCTGACTTTTATGCCAGATTACGGAATAGGTTGCTTTTTAAGGGAACAGAATGACAAGTCAAACCGAGGATCAATGCAGTCGCGTGATTGTTTTAGATACTTCGGCATTTGTTGCTGGTTTTGACCCGTTCGCGTTGGGTGTAGAGCAAGTTACGGTGCCCAAAGTTGAGGAAGAAATCCGTAGGAACTCAATGGTTAAGATGCGTTTAGAGATGGCGATTGAAAGCGGCAAACTCAAAGTCAAAGCGCCAACCCAAGAATTCTCATATAAAGCTGAAGCATCTGCCAACAAGGTGGGTGACTCGTTTAAGTTATCGGAAACAGACAAACAGCTTTTAGCTTTGGCCCTTGAACTGAAAGCTTCAGGATACATCCCCCAAATAGTAACCGACGACTACTCTATCCAAAATGTTGCTACCAAAATGGGCATAGATTTTTTGTCTTTGGCAACGCTGGGTATCAAACGCCTTTTAGAATGGATCCGATACTGTCCTGCTTGCCATAAAAAATATTCTGCTGACTGCAAGTTTAAGGAGTGCCAAATTTGTGGCACCGAATTGAAGAGGAAACCAAAGAGGCAATCGCAAGGGCTAAAGTCAAGATAGGTCTATTTTAAAAAAGCAGTAGAAGTAAGATTAGCAGTAAGCCTTCTAATCCAAAGATTGGAAATACAATGTGTTTTGCCTTAACAATCGCTTTGTCAACTAGAGTCGTCACTGATTTTAGGCGTTCCTCACCGATAACTCGGACTTTTGGTACAATCAAAGTTCGGCAACCCGCTTTGCAGGTTTCAAGGTTTGCTTCTGCCGTCTTTGCCGCTTCCTCTATGTATCGAATAAGCACTGTTTGATCCAAGGCTTCGCCGACAGGATGGTAACCGCGTCGCCCAGTGATAGAAGCAGTAACCGCATGGGTGTCTGTGGTAAAGACTTCACTGACATCGAATCCCTGTGTCGTCAAAGCTTCAAGGATTTTTTCGCGTAAACCTGGAACCATATTGTTCCCGTCTATAACTATATAAGCTGTTTTCTGGCTCTCCACTTGAACAACTGTAGCGGTTATTCCACCAGGACCCATACCGGCTTTTAGTGAAAATTCTGTTGGAAAAACAGTAGCAGAGCCCAAGCGGAAGGTTTTTGTCGGCAAAGTAACGGCTTTTTGAAGGCACAGAGAAGCTGCCCGCTGCAACTCGTCCAGATGCTCGGCAGTGTCGATTACTTCGGTTAAACAGTTGTGGCAGTTAACGACAACAGCGTTTTGGATTCCGTGCTTTTTTGCTTCATCTTCAACGATACGACCTAATTCTTGAGGTAGGTCTTCAGTGGTTTTGGGTGCAAGTGAAAATGATAGAAATGCGGTGTCACCGAAAATTTGGCAGGAAGCCGTTGCGGCGCCATCAGTGACTCTAACTAGGGGTGAAGCTAGAGCAGCTTGACATTCAAATTTGACAGAAGCAATTACCTGAGCCACAATCTTGTAGTTTTGCGTTTGTGAAGCTAAATCAAGCTCGTGTCCTAGAAGACCTAAGGGAACGCAAGCGGTGCCGCCGATTTCTTTTTCGACCTCCCGCTTCAGAAGCGAAGGCAAAAGACTACTGCCTATGTTTTTGAATGGACCTGGATGCACTTGAGGAACAATTATGGATGCTTTGGGTTTGCTGGCGTCAAACTTTAGAAGAGTCACTTCAATATCTGCATCTCCGCCCATCGCTTCAAGGTGTTTCTCAAGAGGTTCATTTTGATCAGTGACCCAGTTAAGTAGAAAAGCCCTAAACAGGGGTAGCGCGGGCAGCGAGTAGTTTTTTTTGCCAAAACGGTCAATAGATGAAAGCAGCAGATACACCGCTACATAACCGATTATAGGGGATAAAATTACAAAGGGCAAAACCCCAAAGATAAACGAGTTTGAAATGGCTACTTCCCAAAAAACCAAAAAGGCCACAACGCTCAAACCTGGCTCAAGTAGTATAGAGAGGACTTGTCGCCATTTTGCTGACGAGGAGGTTGCATTAAAAACTAAAAACCGAAGCGTCACAACTGCAGCAAAGCCTAAGAGGCTAAGTTTTACCCAAATTAACCAGCCAAACCAGAAACTTAAGCCGACGCCCAGAACGATAAAGACTAGCCATATTAGCCAACAGGCAAATGATAAGCCTAACGTTCTGCGCATTGAAAAGATGGGGTCGTTTCTAAGCAGGGATTTACTGACAACCATGTTGGATAGATAGGCGATGACAAAAAGCGAGAAGCCCAATGCCAAACTACCCATTGAGGGATAGAGCAGGAATGTACAGAGGCTGACTGCGATGATGCATAATGCGGCAACGCCTACTAATGCTGTCTTGTATGATGGCAGAAAGAACATTGAGGAATAGTGTTTGGTTGCACTATCCATTGAACGATTAAGAGAACTGTCAGACGCCATGTTTCTCTCCACAATGGAATTCGACAGACCTATTAAAATTTAGCTAAGCTAAAGCTACCTACTTTATAACAATTAATACACCTTTTTCTATAACCCAAAGTCAACGCAATAATGTTTTATCATAAATCAATCAAAAAACAGAGACAGCAAACCCAATCTCGCAACCATAATTACAAAAATCAACATGCCCCAGCAAGGGAACTGTTTTATCTTTAGAAGCACAATCATATTAATTTGCGAAGCTTATGCCAGATCAAGATTTGCCCCCATCAATATTCCACATGCTCGAGAGAAACGTGGGCAAGAAAATCAGAGTAATTCTAGATCCAGCTTACGGTTTCGAAGGCACCTTAAGCGCCGTGACACATGAACCTTCAGGAATCTGGCTCTCCGATGCTGAAGCAATCGTTTTAAGGTCAACCATAGCACAACCTATCCCTCAGGTTGCAAGCCGAGAAGAAAGAAGCGAATTATTTTTGCATCTAAACTCAGTTCAACGAATTGAAGTCTTGCATGCAACTCCACCCAGACGCTAAAGAAGCATTTAAACTGGGAAGAATACTTTTGCTAAAACAGATACAACTATTAGTGCAACTGAAAAGACCACGAGCAGTTCAGGACGGATTTTTACTCCTTCGGTCTCTTCCTCGAAGAACCTCAGCAAACCTGCACTGGCAGCGGGCATTGGACCAGTATCTTTCTTTTTCTTTCTGCTCACCAAACATCCCTTATCCTATGATGTGCAATGCCTAATATTTGCTTAAACTAATTAATCTTGCCCCAAAACAACTATCCTAAAACCCTAAAAACAAACGAACAAAACTTCAACCTTTCTTACTTTATAATACCATTTCCTAACACTTGCCTTCGTATACAAAAGCATCAACCAAACACACAAAAACCTAAGAATCTGCAAGTTCAAACTTTATTACATCCAAAATCAACTCTTCTGCGTGAGAGCAATGCAAATTCACGAATTTCAAGAAATGATGAAACGTCTCTATTTTAAACGTGATTCCGAAAGAGGAATAGAGGGAACCTTCAATTGGCTCGTCGGTGAAGTCGCCGAGCTTGGGGAAGAGTTGAAGGGAAACGATAAAGAAGCAACGGAGAAAGAGTTTGCTGATGTCATTGCTTGGCTCGCGTCACTTGCCAACATTATTGGAATCGACCTTGAAAAAGCGGCAATCAACAAGTACAACAACAAATGCCCAAAATGCCAAAGCACACCCTGCCAATGCACGTTTTAACCAAGACGTTTCTGCCCAAAACCCGTCGTCAACCAAACATAACGCGTATTGCCCTTTCGTTCGATTGTACCTTCACTTTTTAAAAGTCTAAGATGATACATCACAACACCATAAGACAAGCCGGATTCTTTGGCAATCTTGCAAGCTGCAAAACTTTGCCTTTCCAATATTGCTAAGATTTTTGTTCTGGCAACAAGGCCACTGTGAACATTTCTTATGTTTTTCAGGTAAGCGTTGGGATGAAGGTTTTCTTTGATGCTTTCTTCCACCGATAAATGAAAATGCGGTTTGCATTGAAAAGCTTTAGGTCTAATTAAAATCAAAAAGCTTTGCTTGCTTTGGCTTTTTGTTGTCGAACATGGTGGCTATCTCTTCCTTGATTAGATCCATGCGTTGTGTATAATATTTTGGCAAGCCATACTTATCGACCAGTTCCTGTGCCGCAACAAGGTACTTTTCTATGCCGCCACGGTAAACGGTAAGCGTTAGTTTTCCACCGCAAAACGGACATTTGCCTTTGAGGGGTAATCGGCGAAATTTCTTGTTGCAAGACTTACACCTAAACCCCTGCGTTGAAAAAGCACGCATGTTACCCGCTATATCACGCATAAAGTGGGTATTCAAAACTTTCAGCGCCACACGCCTAGCATCAACAGCAACAATCTTTTCACCCAACTCCAATTGCATATGCAGCTTATCTATCATGGATTTGAATTCCTTGTAGGAGCTATTTGCATTGCCAAGATTGATGCTTGAGCAGGGAGTGGTGTATTGGAAGCCTTCAAACTGCGCTTCAGTGCCTAATCTGTGGCTGATAACATCCATGATGTCGCTGGTAGGTCTAGCATCATTCTTTTCCAAAGTTTTCTTATAAAACTCCAGAGGATATGTTGCGCTGACATCGAAATCATGAGCTTGCCTTTGAACCTCTTTTGTGTTGACGAATGGAATAAGCAAGATAGGGGCATCCATGATTCCGCCTATCTGCGCAGGTAAATAGACGCGTGAAAAGTTGATGAGCGTATCTAACGCCAACATAATGGTGTCTTCGTCGCCATCACAATCACGACGCTTAGCCGAATGCCAAACAGGATGAGCATAGATAACATTGCGGTCAGTAAAGCCAACCACTCTGCCCAAAATGCAAGCACACGTATGAGGCGCCAACCCAAAAAGCAAGTGACCTACCATATCCTCAGCTTTCTTGACATTATAGAATGGCGGTTGCCTGTAAACGCGCGTTAATAGGTCATCGATGAAGGCGGCAATTTGGACAAAGTACTCTGCTGCACGCCAAGGAATTACGACGTCTTGGATTTTTAGTTCGCAAATTTGATCAGGGTCCGTTAAGGGCACTCCATTCGTATCAGCTAAATAACCCATTTGGTTCATCTTTTCGATGGAAACGCCTACTTCGACAGGTGTGATATGCGTTAATGGGGCATTTGTGGCGTCAAAACGTATTGTGCCATCTTTGTAAACTGATAGGCCATGCTTTGCCCTTAAGATGCCCTTTTCAATAGTCTCGGGGGTTTTGTCAAGGTTCGTTAGGCCCTTAACTCCACGCAACATTTTGGGCGCTGGATAGCCAAGAATGTTGCTGGCGTTGTCGATTAATTCTTTGAAATTGATGGGTTGACGCTGATACAGAATACCCTCTGTTTTGCAGGTTGGGCAACCAGCGTCTTTTACTGTTCTACTGCATCTTGGACAAATCTTCTCAGGGAAGGTTTCGCACTCGCAGGCGGGACATCTTACTTTGAGTGTGTAACTTTTGCAGGTGGGGCATTTACGTTTAGCCAACTCAACAAAAACTGGTCCCTGCCGTGAGGCTTCCATGAGATCCCGATGTGAACCACCCTTCAAACCTACTGGAAAAAGGACATGGACAAGGGGTTTCATCTCTCGATGTTTGGCTTTTTCAGGCCTGCCCATGCGTCCGCCCACATAGGTTGGCGCTTTATCCTTGATCTGCACACCTGAAAGCAAACTCAGCAGTTCCAGGGTGGAATTTGCTTGACCAGCTTGAGTTTTGCCATAGCCAAGAGAGAAAGCTAAAGCAGCTGCATCTTCACCGACCAGCATGATTTTGCCGCCTACAATTTTGTGTTGCACAAAGATTTTCCGAAGGGAATTTATGGCGGCATCGCTAGCTTCGCCCACAATCTTGCTTGCAACGCCATCTTCCATTTCAACTTCACAAGCTGTGAACCACTGTCTCAGCAAGTCAACGTCTTGTAGGTTGGAGAGGTTTCCCCAAAATAATGTGCAATTGGGAGCAAGTGGGATGCCTAAAAAGGAACTCAATGCAACCGCTTCTTTAACTGTTGGCTTATTTGCAAATGGGTCTAACACAAAACGTTCTATTTTCTCTAAGGGAAGATTTGTCGCTTGAGCTACCTTAGGATAATCGGAACCGTACTTTTCCAGAATAGCGATTTGCAGGTCTTTTGCCCACCATTCCTCCACGTAACCAGAGGGTGGAAGTGCCTTGTTGCAATAGAGGAAATCGCCGAAATCTATGAGCATGTCTCCTAAGAACAGAATTTTTTGAATCTTACCTTTAACCTCTGCAAAGTTCTCCAGCGACACCTTAACCACAGAGTTATCTTTTAGCAAAACCACGGGTTGCTCGATACTATCCACGGGCATCGTGACACCGCCTTTGCCGGGCAACTCTAGACGCATCTGTGTGCCTGCAGCAAGGAACCTTTCAACCACAAGCATTGTGGCAGGGTGGATACCGACAGCTGAGAGCCCAGTGTTTCGTGATCTACCATACCTTAGGCGAAAACCGCCTCGTGTGGAAGGAAAAGCGAAAATTGGTCGTCCCGCAATCACGTCATCCATGAAGCCGCCTGACTTCTTCTCAGATTTCTTCTTGAAATTTTTGAGCCATTCCCAACCCTGAAAACCTAGTTTATCAATTATCACATAGACTTTCTGTGCGCGCCCCACGATTCCGTCGTTGACAACTCTGAGAGCTCCGCCTCTGACCCGGTTTGTTTCAACTCTTTCTAAGTTTCGATATGACGAGACTTCAACGGGGTCTGATTCTGTTCCAGTACATTCAACAGGAATTAGATTGAGGGCTTTTCGTAGTTCTTCATCGGGTATGTGGTACTGAAAACGACCCACGGAGCGTTCATAGAGTCTTAGCTCTTCGATGAAGCGTGAGATTTCTTCTTCAGTTGGCTTGTACTTGTCTAAGTTAAGTTGGCACCGGACATAATCGCCTACGACAAGGGTTAAGGCTTGGTCTGTTCCGCCAGCTGAACGGATAGGCCCAGCAAAGTAAATGGCTAAGTAGCGGGTTCTGTCGGCGTTTGTCTTTATTTTAACTTGAGCTATACCCTGAATTGGGGCTGCAGTTAAGCCCTCAGTGAAAATTGCAAGAGCCGTCCGAATAGCTTGTTCCGCTGCTCTCTCAGGAAGCATCTGTCCGAATTTGCCCACGGTGATTTCTTCAGCCACTTTGAAGGCTATTTCTTCCCGTGGCATCTTTGTGCTCCAATCCCTGATGCTTAGGGCAACGCCTTTGGGTCCAACCAAACCTTCCACTAAATCGGCGATGTCTTGAGCTATTATGCATTCTGTTTTTAGGGCTGGATCAAGGCCTTTTGATCTGGCGCTGTCGCTGATTGCGTACAATTCTTTCAGCTGGTTTTCCATTGTTTCAACGTAGTTTCGATAGCCCTTGCTGATATTCAAGTTGATAATTCACCTGCAAGATATAATGCGATGGGTTATTTTGGCTTTCTAAAACTAAACAGAAATACGAACGAACAGAACCTTAGACTTTGACGCCTTTTATTGCTTTTATAATGTCAGAAACTCGCTGTTTTGCATCATTTGATTCAGTGACGTTTCCAGTAACTATTACGTCTGCTCCTGCCGAAGCCGCAACTATCGCTTGCTCCTTAGCCCTTATTCCTCCGCCGACGATGAGTGGAATGTCGATCAAATGTTTAACAGCGCGAATCATTTCAGGAGGCACGGGGTTTGCTGCTCCAGATCCTCCTTCAAGATAGATAAAACGCATTCCCAGGTATTGACCTGCTAGAGCGTGAGCGGCTGCAAGTTCGGGCTTGTTGTAGGGCACTGAGATTGCTTTTCCAACTATACCAGCGGTACCGCCGTCTCCTACGATGATGTAGCCCATAGCAATCGGTTCTAAACCGTACTTTTTAACGAGGGGAGCTCCTAGGATTTGGGCGCCTATAAGGAAATAGGGGTCCACGGAGTTTAGCAGGGACATGAACCATATTGCGTCTGCGTGGCTGCTAATTCCAGTGACGTTATTTGGGAAAAGTATAGTGGGAATGTTTACTTTGGATTTTATGGCTTTGATTACCGCGTCAAGATGATTTTCAGAAACAAAGGTTGAGCCCCCAATCATTATGGCAGCTGTTCCACTATTTTTGGAACTCTCTGCAATCTGCGAGGCATTGGAAGCGGTTACTTTTTCAGGGTCTATGAGGGTTATGTGGATTGAGCCATCGGTTTTTATTTTTTCAAGCAAGTACCTTTCAATAGGTCCTAGCATTCAGATAATCCTTCAGTTAATCTTTTTTAACGTTTGTTACTTGTGTTCTTTTTTGGGTTCCGTAAACGCGGTCGGTTAACATGCAGTAAACGTCAACTTCGCCTTGTGCGGATTTAACCGGAAATTCTTCCTTAAGACCACAGCTACTGCATTGTGCAATAGAATGGCCGCCATCTTCCCTGATGATTTCCACTCTAACGGTTTCTTTTCCGCATCTTGGGCAAGAGAAGAACTTTGGTAAACGCTTCTTTGGAATGTGAACAACTTTTTTCCTTCTTCGCCCCATATAACAACCTTCTTCATCTTCTGGTAAGGCTCATAATATTTATGCTTGTCCTTAAATACTTGCCTACTAACGATCAATAATGAGGCTGCAATTGCAAGTGAAGTTAACGCCTTCCCTGTTGGAGATTGATTTTTCTGAGGCTCAAAAGAGAATCTGCCGTTTCATCCAAGAATATGTTGAAAACGCTGGAGCAAAAGGTATCGTTCTCGGGCTCTCTGGAGGAATCGACAGTGGAACCATAGCAGCGCTGTCAAGCCTTGCCATTGGAGGCAAAAACGTTCTGGGACTTATGCTGCCCGAACAGGAAAATTTTATCCAAAAAGACATCGACGACGCGAAGTTTGTTGCAGAACAGTTTCACTTGGAAACGCAGGTCTGTGACATATCAGACGCTCTTAGCGGCATTTATGGGGCTGTCCCTTTGTTTGACCAAACCGACAGGCTCTGCAAGGGAAACGTTAAGGCAAGAACAAGGATGATTTACCTCTACTACTACGCAAACAAACAAAACCGAATAGTCTGCGGTAGTTCCGATAAGTCCGAAACAATAATGGGTTACTTCACCAAATGGGGAGATGCTGCTGCAGACATAGCTCCAATCATGGATTTATACAAAACACAAGTCCGCAAACTTGCACTTCATTTAGGGATCCCAAAGGACCTTGCATTAAAACCTTCCACACCAGCTCTTTGGCCAAACCAGCTCGCAGAATCAGAACTTGGAATCAAGTATGAAACTTTGGACCTTATGCTTTATGGACTCGAACGGTTCATGACGCCCGAAGAAGTTGCCGAACAGTTGGACATCGAGAAGGTCATTGTTGAGAAGGTAAAGAGCAGATGGCTCGCAAACGAGCACAAGCGAAGAATGCCACTTGCTCCCAAAATTGGGTATAGAACTGTGGGAAACGATTTTAGGCTTCCAAGGCACACATATTAAAAGTGGACCCCATGAAAGATAAGTTTAAACTTGCGCTTGCCCAAATTAGCAGCAAAAGAGAAAACAAAGAAGCAAACCTTCAGAAAATGGAAAAATTAACGTTAAAGGCAAAGTATCAAGGGGCAGACCTTGTTATTTTCCCAGAGATGTCATTAACAGGTTATGTGGTTTTGGATCAAGTTTACGAGTTAGCTGAAACAGTACCTGGAACTTCAACCAAGAAAATTGAGACTTTGGCAAAACAGACTGGGATGCACATAATTTTTGGGATGCCTGAGTTAAGCGAGAAAACTCAAGCAACAGTCTTTAATACAGCAGTCTTTGTTGGACCCAAAGGGTTAATCGGTAAATACCGAAAGATGTATTTGCCCACTCATAGCGTGTTTGAGGAGAAAAGGTATTTCCGTCCAGGTTACGAGCCTGCCGCTTTCCAAACTGACTTGGGAAACATCGGTCTGAGTATCTGCTATGATGTTTTCTTTCCAGAAGTTTACAGGCTGACACGATTGAAGGGTGCACAACTATTGGTTTGCATTTCTGCGTCTCCAGCTGTTCGTAAGGGCTACTTTGAAATCTTGACTTCCGCCCGAGCATTAGAAAATACAGCGTTTCTTGCCTATGTTAACCTTGCTGGGGTTGAAGATGGCTTGCAATTCTGGGGTGGTAGCAGGCTTGTTTGCCCAACGGGCGATGTGGTTGCCAAGGCGAGTTATGATGAAGAAGATTTTATAGTTTGCGAAGTGGATTATAGTGAATTGAGGACGGCTGAGACGTTCATTCCAACTCTGCGGGACTTGCGGCCTGAGCTTTTTGAAAAATTGAAGGAATTTTCAGAACGTCTTTAGATGTCACATGGAAAAGTTTCTTTGGTGTTTGAAATCACAAGAGCATCACAGCATTGTGATATCAAGTAAGTCCATGGATAAATCACCGTGATTTGTTCGTGATAGGTGACGTCACGAGAGTTTTTGCCTAAGTCACTATGTTGGTACTGGAGACTAATCAACTCATTAAATTAGGGAAAGGATACAAAAACTGTGTTTTGTTCGACCTAAGTCCGTTAAAAAAGGGGCACAAAAGGGTAGTATTCATTTGCAAAAGTGCATTTTTTGTGTAAAGTTCTGTACAAACCGTGTGCTAAATAATTGAGAATTTAGCCGTTTATATGTTAAATTGGCTAATTTTGCCGAATAACAGTCGAAAGCACTTGTTTTAGCTTTATTTCATCATTTTGGAGATAATTTAGCCTTTTTATTCTTTGATTCATGGACCTCGTGGCGCGGACAAAGGTTAAAAAGTGACCTCAGTATACAAAACTGTATCCATTTGAAGGATGGAGAGAAAAGGTAAATTGAAGCTAAAAGACGGCGTACAAGCATGGATAAATGGGGCATTAAGCGACCCCATAGTTGAAATACTGGCAAAAAATAGCCAATTAACTAAAACACAACTTGAAACGTACCTAATAGACGTTTTAGCAGAAAATTTATCAGGCAAACAGTTGAAATACGATGAAAAAGCTGCATTAAGACTAACAAAGTCTAAAATAAGCCGCGGCTCCTTTAACAGGACATTAAAACAGTCCAAAGAAAACGTAATTAAATCAATCTACACAGTACTACTTTTAGGGTATTTGGGTGTTTTTGAGAGCACAACTCTTGACCCGTATCTCGAAATAGCCAATAAATTACACGAATATGTCGAGGCACACCAGGAAATGCCGGGCAAGGAAGAGGAACTAAAAGATCATCTAAAAGTCATAGAAATCATCAGAAATGAGCTTGAAACAAGCCTAAAACGTCTTTCTAGTCCATCAGAAGAGGCTTTGTGACGTCACAAATCACAGAGGCAACCATAATTTTTTATGAGTTTACAGGATGTAATTATAATCCAAAATCTATGTTGAATTCAAGCATTAAATAGTAAAATAACTTCAAATTAAAGCGTTTTTACAGAAAAGAAAGTAGTAAAAAAGAAAGGAAATTGAACTGTGATATGTGACGTCATAACGAACATGTGAGGATATAACCGCAAACCTTAAAAAGTCCATGGAATATCTGTGATGTGTGATGCAACGGCGTGAATCACGCCTAAATCACATAGGTGACAAATCACGGTTGACTTAACACCAGTAATCTTAGGCGTTCTATTGACTGCAACAGTGGCTACGTCAATCGAATACTACAGGCAAATTCGCAAGGCACAGAAAGAATATGAGAAAGCTAGAAACTTCGTCGAAGATATTGTGTTAAGTTTCAACAGGGAACTTAAACGTGAAGCGGACAGGGTCGAGTTGATTGCATTTAAAGTTGAGGGAAGCTCCGTCAAAGCCGATACGAGCCTAAAGAAGATGGACAACGTTGAGAAAAGAATCACCCCCTTCGAAGAACAACTTGGTGCCATCAACCATTCGATTGCGCAAAGTACGCAAACTAACACAGGAATTCTATCAGGGCTGTCTGGTTTAGAATTAAAAATCAAAGATATCGAAGTCTCTCAGGAGACTCTAAGGGCAAAAATCTCAGGTATCGAAGAACAGGTACAAAAAATACAGGTCACACCACCAGAAACAATCATTGAACCACAAATGGGTGTAATGCCAATTAAGCGAGATAAAGCCATGGCTGCCTTAACTGACACAGAAATCGCCGTACTAGAAATGTTATCAAAAGAGGGCGCCAAGACAGCACCCGAAATCAAGGAGCGGGTAAGACTTAGCAGGGAGCACACGGCTCGGTTGATGAAGAAACTCTATGAAGAAGGGTACCTTGAAAGGGAAGCAGGCAAAATTCCTTTCAAGTATAGCATCAAGAAGGAAATGGAGAAGCTGATGCAGAAAGCTGAAAACAAGTCGTCGTGAGACCAGAGGGACCAATTTTTTATCAGCAAGAGGTAAGCAACTTTTAGCAAAATTAATCAATTTAAGGTTTTTTCTCGAGGTTACTTTATGCGTTGCTTAATTGTTGCTAGGGATAAGTTTGGCGCGGTCTTATACTTTAGGCAATTTTGGCCACCAGTCCTTAGAAGCATACCTTTGGTTGCCATCCTTGAAAGGTAGGTCGAAACGGTACTGAGGCTAATTGGTTCTTTGAGTTCCTGCTCATAAATTGACTGAATATCTTTTGAAGAAAACCAAACTAGGGGAAAATTCTTCTGAATAACTGCTTGAACCTTTTCAAAACGTGACAAAACCCGATTCGGCAAAGCATTTCCTGCATTTACAGTTGGATTCTCTCCAGGTGCACCGCCCAGCAACTCTACCAGATCCAAAAGACGAAGAGCTTTGTCACGGGTCACTTGACCCTCAAAAGCAATGGTATATCGATTACCATCGCTATCGAACAGCTCAACGCGCATTTTACGAGCCGGCATCAGGTATACACCTTAAGGTTGTTCACAACTTTATACTTCACACCTTATAGCTGTTATGGTGAAGCATGGATATTAAAGAAGTGATTTACATGCTCATAATGCTATATCTGGTGTAATTTGGAGTTTATTTGTTATTACCAGCTTCACAGTAAAACGAACCATCTGAAATAATTCAGTTTAGCCTTGGTTATGCTTTTCCAGTAGAAGCGTAGGGGTGCCTTTTTCACTTGTTAAAGACAGAAATAGGGTAATTTACTAGAAACAGAGCTTGATAAACCAACATCTTCTTTGCGAATTCACATCTGTTCACAGTTTTGTGAAGGAAAAATTCAGTAAAAGCCCACGAAAAAAATTGTTAAGAAAACTTTGGCTTGAATTCAGGTACGTCATAATACAATCCGTCTCCTGAAAGGCAGTGCATGGACAATTTACCATGGAAAAATGGTTGAAGACTCACCCCTATGTTTCCCCTCGAAGTATTTGGAACAAAAAGAACTCAGGAGAGGTTGAAAAAATAATTGCAGAATGTTAGTCTAATTTCTTGGATAGTAATTATTAATATATAAAAAAACGTCTTACCTATCAGAGTATATTAACATATATATATATATTATAGTGGTTTTTGTTTAGCAACTTTTTTCTCCACTAGAAACGTTGGGGTGTGTGTGCTCTTAGTTTGTTTGGGTATTATCGACTGTTTTCATTGTTTTTTAGGATAGTTGTGTTCTAAAACCATTTTTTTGTACTATATCCTTTATCTGTTCCAATCGAAGTAACGGTGTTACCTCTGAAGAAGTGTGGGTAGAATGGGCAATTCAAGCGTATTAGATGATGTATTCGAAAACTTCGTAAACGGAGTAAAATTGTTTAAAGACCGAGAGGTCTTAAGACATGATTATCTTCCGGAGAAACTTCCACACCGTGAAGACCAGATTCGATTGTTAGGAGCAACTGTTGCCCCCGTCTTGAGAGATTCCCGATGTTCCAACATCTTTATTTACGGAAAAACTGGAACAGGAAAAACAGCTGTAACAAAATATGTATTGAGCCATTTAGAATCCAAAGCAAAAGAGTACGGTGCACAAGTCAAATTCTGCTACATTAATTGCCGTATGACAGGTTCAGAATACAGGGTTTTCGCAGCTCTAAGCCAAAGTGTAGGATTATCCATTCCCTTCACAGGTTTGTCAGTAGGTGAAGTCTTTGACAGATTCCGCTCAGGGTTAGAACAATCAAGAATAATATTTATCATCGTTTTGGATGAGGTTGACGCCTTGATTAAGGAACATGGCGACGCCTTCATGTATGAGTTAACAAGGATAAACGAAACGTTAAACAAAAGCAAGGTTGCCCTAATTGGAATATCAAACGACCTTAGGCTAAAAGAATTCTTGGATCCGAGAGTATTCAGTTCATTAAGCGAAGAAGAACTTGTCTTTAGGCCATATGATGCTGGTGAACTTCGAAATATATTGCTAGAACGTTCAAAATTGTCCTTTCAAGACGGCGTTCTTTCAGATTCAGCTTTGAGTATTTGCTCGGCTTTGGCAGCTGCAGAGCATGGCGATGCTAGGCGCGCTTTAGATCTATTGCGTGTTGCTGGCGAAGTTGCTGAGCGTTTGGGTGCAAAAACGATTACTGAAGAACATGTACGCCAAGCAGAGAAACATATTGAACACAACCGAGTTATTGAAGCCCTTAATAACCTGACTTTGCATTCAAAGTTGGTTCTTCTGAGCGTTTACCATCTAAATAGGTCAAGCGCTACTACAGGCGAAATATACGATATTTACAATGAATTGTGCGGTGAAATGGGCGCTGGGCTTCTAACGCAGCGTCGTTTAGGCACTTTAGTCAATGAGCTAGATTCGATGGGTCTTGTGAACGCAAAAGTTGTAAGCATGGGACGATACGGCAGAACAAAAAAAATCAGGCTGGAAATTTCTCGTTATCTGATTCGGGATGTATTTGGCGGCGATAACCGCTTTAGCCGATTAATCGAGTATTCCCCACAAGCTACCCGAAAAAGCTCAAACAGCAAAGTCTAATCAATTAAACGATAGAACGGTGGTATGTAGAGTTTGTAGGTTTACAACTGGCACTTTTCCAGGTGTAGGAACCAACCCCAATTTTTCCATGTAATCAGTCTGGTCTTGCCAACCCCCCGAATTAACCACAAGCACTCCACGGTAATTGCAGTAACCAATCACATGTATGTGACCCGCATGGAAAATGTCCGGAACTCTATCCACGACCAAGTAGTCTTTGTTTTCTGGGGATAGCATGGTTTTTCCTCCATATACCGGTGCTAAATGACGGCTTTGCATGAGCAGCCGCATTGATTTTTCCGGATGAGCATGGTCCATTCCAGGTATAACAGCAATTATGTCATCTAAGCTTCGGCCATGATACATGAGGATTTCTACACCATGGAGACTTAGGAAGCATGGACTTCCGACGGAGTGGATGTTTTTTTTTCCTTTAATTGCCGTTAGGTATCCTTCAGGTATCGCGGGTTGAGGTAAGGATTTACGGGATGCATCATGGTTGCCGGGCGATAGGAAGATTTCGATGTAATCTGGGATTTTTTCAAGATACTTGGCCGCGAAATTATACTGTTTATGTACGTCGCGTATTGTTAATTCGTTTTGTTGGTTAGGATAGATTCCAACGCCGTCAACAATGTCTCCAGCGACTAAGAGGTACTTTACTCTGCTTGCAATCTCTTTCATTTCGGGAGTTCCATACTTGCCCTTAAGCCAGAGTATGAAACGTTTGAATGATTCTTTAGTGAATTTTGTGCTACCGATATGTATGTCGGATGTTAAGACTGCATAAACTTGTTCTTGGGCTCTCTGCTGCTGTTTTCTACCAATTTCTGGAAAGATAATGTCTTCTACCATGAAAACGTTGGTTCGTGTCTTGACTACTGCTAGACAGATTACTTGATCAGGTAGAAGCATGAGGACTTTTTTCTTTACTTCCTCGGGGGCTTTTTGAGGTACAAGAACCGTTGCATTGCCCTGCAAGTCCTCAACTGAAAGTATAGTGTGATTTTTTGAGTCCCGCTTCTCAGTCAGCATGCAAATAATTTTTAGTTTAGTTCTTGCGGGCGATTTTAATGCTTCCATAATTGAGGTTGCAGATCTAACGTCCATTCTCTGCCTTAATAAATGTTCGATGCGTTTGAAGCGATCTTGAAAGTACATTACATATTCGTCGAGGGTTCCATTTGAGCTCAGTTTGCCTGTAGCGTCTTCTATGATTTTGATGTCGGCTGGTATGTCTTTGGCGTATGGATAGAACTCCGTTTCGTTATTGCTTGGTTCTGGTATTACCGGTGGCTCAGCTATTGGTTCTGGGGCTTTTTGCTGCTCTGGTATCTGTATTTCTGGCAAAGGTGTTGTAGGTTGTTGTAGTAGCGATTCCAAAAAACCTCTCTCGATGAACATTGGCTTGTCTTGTAGTTCCTGTATTCGTTCAAACGCTAGATTCATGATTGTGACGGGGTCACTGGTTTGACAATTTTGGCACAGGAACTCAAAGGCTTCGCTGTTCAGTTGATATCCTGCAGCGATTGTTGCTTGGATTGCCCTTTGGAGTTTTTCTTGCGTGCTCATCGAGTACTTGCCTTGACCTATGATTAAATATTGAGTTTTTGATGTTAGGCAGTTATGCTCTTGAGTTATTTACTGTTTTTCATTTGTTAGGGTAGTTATTGTAGGGAGGCCTGATGAGCTTTTTCGGCAAAATTGCTTTTCCTATTTGGAGGTAATTGAATGATTGTATATTGGAACCTAAAGTTAGTTAAAATCAAGTTAATTTATATAAGCAACCCTTAGTTTAAATACCTTATATCTTGCTCAGGTGTCCAATATGGGTGATTTACGCAAGGTTCAACAAACGCCAACTGGCACTTTCTTTGTTTGTGTTCCAAAAGACTGGGCTCAAAAGAATGGTTTACAGAAGGGTAGTTTGGTTAATTTGGAAGTCACAGCTGATGGCAAACTTCTTGTTGATTCCAAATATGATGTTGAACAACAGCCCAGAGTGGCTTCTTTGAATGTAGGTCCTTTTTTAGGACGTGAAATTGTTGGTC
Source organism: Candidatus Bathyarchaeota archaeon (assembly GCA_963770935.1). Taxonomy (GTDB): domain Archaea; phylum Thermoproteota; class Bathyarchaeia; order Bathyarchaeales; family Bathycorpusculaceae; genus Bathycorpusculum. The sequence goes on along the minus strand of CAVYRJ010000007.1, from coordinate 9,233 downwards.
GTTACCTGCTTGGCTTCGATATAATCCGTATAGACGCAAAGGAACGCATTGAATCTAACGTAAGAAGCCTTGTTAAATTAACTGCTAACTCCTTGGCTGGCTTAATGATAGTTGAGGAAACCCCTTCAATGATTTCCCTGCAGTGCTTGATGCAGCAACAGCCTTTTACGTCTCCTGAAAAAATTTTGCAGCGAAATCATGCTAGTGCTGCAAGAATGATTCGTGATGCCGCTAACTCATTTGTTAATGGAGATATAGATCTGGCTAAAAACGTTATCGAAAGAGACGTAGAGAACAATAAATTTTATTTCTTGTTAGTTAGGATTTTGCGTACCATTATTCAGAATCCACGGCTAAGCGAGAAGATTGGCATTACTCCGATAGAATGCTTAGATTTCCGTTTGGCTGCAAGCTTAATCGAAGGCATAGGTGATGCATGCGTTCAATTGGCTTCAAACACTATCTTGCTCAACAACGTAAAATTACCTGAGGAAATACGCAAGTTGTTGATTGAACTTCAATCCACGTGTTATGATGCTGATGAGCAAGCAATAAAATCCTTCTTAACTAAAGATATCTCATTGGCAGAGAATGTACGTAACCTGCAAGGAAAAATCGAAGCTACCTACTCAAAAGTTGAGATAGTTGCAAAAGAATCATCAGTTGATTTGATGCCGCAGATTTTAACTGCAGCATCTTTTCTTAGGCAGATTTACGAGCGAAGTGTAGACATGGCTGATTTGGTTGTGTAATCTTTTTGAACTCTTTTTTTGAGCCTTTTTTCTTGGTAAAGGGTTAAATTTGCAAGTTCACATTCAAATTAGGGAATACCTCAAATGCCAACAATTACTGATAAAGTGGCTGATGCTCTTTACTTATCCGGATGCTTAAAATTTGGCTCGTTCAAAATCAAGTCCGGTGCCATAAGCCCCTATTACATCGATCTTGCCCGTGTTCTTTCTACGCCAAAGCAACTTTGTGCCATTGCAGAAGTCGCGTCTGAAAAAATTAGAGAGATAATGACAACTGAGCGGATTGACAAATTAGCCTCAATAGAGCTAAAAGGTGCTTTAATTGCACCAAGCATCGCCTGCAACTTGGACCTTCCCTGTATTATAGTCAGGAAAGAAGATAAAACCTATGGCGTCACAGGCAGAATTACGGGTGCAGAGGTAACAATAGGGGACAATGTACTCTTCTTTGACGATGTCATAAGCGAAGGTTTATCCAAAGTTGAAGGCGTAAAACCCCTCCACGAACTAGGCGCCAACGTCAAACACATATTGGTTGTGGTGAATCGGGAGCATGGTGGGAAAGAGAAACTAGAAAAACTGGGTTATCAAGTGAATGCCTTAACAAAAATCTCAGAAATTGTGGACTCACTCTATAAGAGGAAGCATATTTCTAAGGAGCAGGCTGACAAGGTCTTGGATTACGTTAATAACTTTCAACTTTTTTAATATAATGTGCAATTATTTTTTCAGCCACATCGCTGGAAATACCACTGTTCAAAAGTGCCTTCTTTAGGTACTCTGACTTGTCGGTTTCCACTTTTTATCCCAAACTCTCTTAGATGAGTAGAATATAAAGCTAGCCAAAAATAGAATTGCCAAATAAATTGTACCGCATATAAACAGTTACCCCTATATTTATTGGTGGCCAATTCAAACCAATATTCAACAAAGGAGAAATCCGCATGCAAGCTCAAAAACAAGTGGTAGCTGCCCTGCTTACTGTAGAAGCGTATCCCCAAGATTCGGACAAAATTGAACTAATCCAAACCCATATCTCCTTTGTATTCTTAACGAAAGATTATGTTTATAAAGTAAAAAAAGCCGTAAACTTTGGCTTTCTAGACTTTTCTACGCTTGAAAAAAGACGTATTTTCTGTGAGAAAGAATTAGCGCTAAACAGGCGCCTTTGCCCAGAAATATACATCGAGGTCGTCCCCATCAACAAATCAAACAAGATCAAAATAAAAGGTACGGGAGAAACAATCGAATATGCTTTAAAAATGAAGCGTCTGCCCCAAGAAAGAATAATGACGGTGCTCCTCAAAGAAAACAAGGTGGACAAAAAAGCGATTGATGAAATAGCAGGAATAGTTGCTCAGTTCCATTCAAAGGCACAGACAAACCCTAAAATTAACGAGTTCGGTTCCCTAAAGATAATAAAGACTAATTGGGACGAAAACTTTACTCAAACCATAAAATACAAAAATCAAACAATTCCACAACAAGACTTTCAGTTCGTCCAAGCCAAAATCAACAATTTCGTATCGAATAACCCAGAGCTTTTTGAAAGCAGAATAGCTGACAAACGAATCCGAGACTGCCACGGCGATCTTCATTCAGGAAACATTTTCATCACTGACAAGATCTGCATTTTTGACGCAATAGAATTCAATGACCGCTTTCGATACTCCGATGTCGCTGCAGACGTAGCATTCTTGGCTATGGACCTTGACTTTCAACAGAGACCTGACCTCGCAAATCACTTCATAGAAAAATACCTGGAGTACTCCAAAGACCAAAAGCTAACAACGGTTCTTCCTTTCTACAAATGTTATCGGGCATATGTACGTGGCAAAGTAATCAGTTTCAGACTTGACGACCCAAACATAGCCCCTCAAGAAAAAGCATCTGCAACCAAAGAAGCCCAAGCTTACTTCAAACTAGCCGCCGAATACGCCAAAAAACTCTAAAAACTTCATTTTCACTTGAATTGGTTCACTGCCCAATCGGGAGTCTGAACTGTACCCATCCTGATTGGTTTTTGGTGACAATCGCTGCCCCCGGTCATAATTAACCCCTCCTCTGTTGCGAAGGCAACGTAATGGTTTGTTGTTTCTGGGGTGTTTCTTGAGTGCCAGCATTCAACGCCATTAATGAAGGGCAACATTTTTTCTCTGATAATTTCTGTTTGTTCTGATAGCGATTTAGTTAGCGATGTCAGAGAAGTCCCGTTTGGATCGTTTGGGTGTGCTAGCACCAGTTTTCCGCCTGCGTCTCGAATGAGTTTTGATGCTTCTTCCAGTTGGAGTGGGAATTTTGGGGCGTCACATTTTACGAGATATTTGTCGAAGGCTTCTTGACGGGTTTTAACGATTCCCTTCTTAACCAAATAGTCAGCTATGTGAGGTCTGCCGAGAACTCCGTCAACTGATTCTTCAATTCTTGCCAAATCATCTTTGGTTAAGACGGCAATTTGTTCTTTTTGGAATTCAGAGTTGAGGTTGTCGAGGATTTTGGCTGCCCTTTCTTCTCGGTATTTTGCCATTGTCTCTAGTTTTCTCTCCAGAGCCTTGTTTTCGGGGTCGAATTGGTAGCCCAAGAAGTCCAGTGAGACCGTTTTACCTGCTTGAAATTTTGGGTGAGAAAAAGTCACATTCAACTCGACGCCTGCGAGGTATCTTATGGCCTCTCTTTTTGCCAGTATGATGGCGTGATGCTGGCAGCTGATGGAGTCATGATCTGTGATCGATAAGAATTCGATGTTTCTGGCTTTAGCTTCATTAAGAATCTCTGGGACAGTAAATTTTCCATCTGAACTTTTCGAGTGGACGTGTAAATCAATTTTCATCTTATATGCGTTACCTTTTCTCCATCCCAATTACAAACCAACGGTCTGTGTCGTCATAACATGTGTCAACCATCAAATGTGTCACCTTGAGAGTTGGATATTTATTCTTTAAGTCGTCTAAGTCAACGCGTTCAAACTTATTTTTGTTGGCAAGATAAGCTTCTTCTGTCAGGGCGTTTGACTCATATTTTTCTTTAGTTCGCTTTTTAATTCTAGCGATTGACACTTCTTGGGGACAACTGGTTTGTAGGATAACGAAAGTCAGGTTGTTTTTTGCTGCTATCTCAGCCGCTCGTCTACGAAGTTCTTGTGTGACAAAAGTAGCATCCAAGATTAATCCTCCTTTACCCTTTGCGGCAAGTTCGTCTGCTCGTCGGAACAATTCATCATAGACTGATAAGCGCTTGTTCATGTTTCCAGCAACCTTCGCGTCAAAAATATCCTCGTTCTTAAGGACTTCCAGACGAATCAAGTCGCTGCGAAGGATAGTGTACACCATAATTTTGGAAACATGCTCTGAGGTTTCTGTTTTGTAGCTTGCAGGCAACCCGCATGTTATCAATAAAGTTCTTGGGTTCAGTTCTTTTTTGATAAATGAGGCAAAGGGTTCTTTCATTCTCTATCCTTCTCACAAGTAGCTCTTGACTTTGGATAATTAAACTTTTTCGAGAGAACATTCGCGGCTTTCATGTATCATCAAAGCAAATTCTAAATAGGTAGAACGCACACTCTTCCTAAAAAGAAGGAATGCTCATGGAAGAATTCCAAGTTAAAGACAAAAGTTTAGCACCTCAAGGTCACTTACAGATTGAATGGGCAGCAAAACACATGCCCGTCTTAAACATAATTAAAACGCGATTTGAAAAAGAAAAAACACTCCATAGTCAGACGATAGGCGCGTGCCTGCACGTTACCAAAGAAACCGCAGTTCTTGTCAAGGTACTCATTGCCGGAGGCGCTAAAGTCGCATTATGCGGCTCAAACCCTCTATCAACCCAAGACGACGTCGCCGCAGCATTAGCAGACAGCGGCGTTCATGTATTCGCTTGGAGAGGGCAAAATACAGAGGACTATTACAAATGCATAGATAAAGTCCTTGACTTCAAACCAACCCTGACGATGGATGACGGCGCAGATGTAGTTGGTATGCTTCACAGCAAACGCCAAAACCAAATTGAAGACATCATAGGTGGAACCGAAGAAACATCCACTGGTGTAGTCCGCCTAAAAGCCATGGAACAGGATGGCAGCCTCAAATACCCCATCATAGCCGTTAACGACGCATACACTAAATACCTCTTTGATAACCGCTATGGAACAGGACAAAGCACCATTGACGGTATTCTTCGGGCAACCTCAGTGTTGCTTGCAGGCAAAAACTTTGTTGTCGGCGGATACGGATGGTGTAGCAGAGGCATAGCTATGCGCGCAAAAGGCTTAGGCGCCAATGTAATAGTGACAGAAGTTCAACCAACCCGCGCACTGGAAGCAGTCATGGACGGTTATCGGGTTATGCCAATGGCTGAAGCGGCTCCCATCGGAGACTTTTTCGTCACAGCCACAGGTGACATCAATGTCATACGTAAAGAGCATATGCAAAAGATGAAGGAGGGAGCCATCATGTGCAACAGTGGGCACTTTAATGTAGAAATAAACATTCCAGAACTTGAATCACTCTCTAAAGCCAAACGCACGATGCGACCAAACATGGAAGAGTACACTTTGGAAGATGACCGACACCTCTACCTTTTGGCCGAAGGCAGACTAGTCAATTTAGCCGCAGCAGAAGGTCACCCATCTGAGGTCATGGATATGTCCTTTGCAAACCAAGCCCTATGCTCCGAATTCATAGCTAAAGCGTCAAAACTGCAAACCAAAGTCTATACCGTTCCAAAAGAGATCGATGAGAAAGTTGCTGAGCTAAAACTAAAGAGCATGGGTATAGCAATCGATGAACTTACCGCTGAGCAGAAAAAGTACCTTTCAACTTGGGAAATGGGTACTACTTAATCAATCGAGTGCTTGAAAAACATGGCAAACTTTAAATTGTTTAAGTTAATACATGGCTATAAAGTGGTGAATCACTAAATGGTTAGCAAAGATCAAGCAATAGGTGGAGCAATTTTACTAGTTTGTGTAGTCGTAGCTGTACTTTACTTAGTTGCACTATTCGGTTATCAACAACTAATCCAACCATGGCTAAATATAGGCTCAACTGTAGAAGTCAGATTCTGGCTAATAGCTGTGCCAGTATTTGTAGCATTCGTAGCTATACTGTTCATTGGCGCATGGATAGGCTGGACAATGGCAACAACCCCGCCTCCAAAACCAATTGAAGAAATCACAACCGAAATCGAAGAGAAGAAAGAAGAGCCAAAAGCTGAAGAACCCGCAGCCGCATCAGAATCAGCAGCCACCGAAGAAAAATCAGCTGCAAAGAAAAAGAAGTAACTTACTTCAACCTTTTCTTATAATACTCCTTTTCAGTTTTTTTACTTTTTAATTGTTATAGTCTAACGGTAGCAAAAAAACTGCTGTTATTCATGCATCTTCTTTAGCATGCAATCTACGATGTCTTTGCAGATGAGGCATTCGTCAGGAATCTGTTCTTTCGAAGAGCGCTCACTTAAATATCCAGGGTGGTATTGGCATCCAGCGGGTTTTTCGCCTGTTTTAGTTTTTTCTTTAACTTCAGGTTGCATTATTTTTGGTTCTTCTGCTTCCTTAATTTTTTCCTCTGCATTAAGCGGCGCTTCCTCAACTATTTTTATTTCAGTTAGGCAGAAAGGGCATGCAAAATATGTCTCAGATGGGTTTTCTTGTAGATTCAAAGTTTTAAGGGGGGCAGTAAAGTTTTTTCTGCATGTAGGGTTTTGGCATGTTAGCATTTGTTTTTTCCCCATGTGTACTAATTATTACGATAGCTTACTCTGTATGTTATACTCATTACTTCCTTATAGTTTTAGTGTATCTCTGGTTCAGATTGCAAATTTTTCCACAGCTCATGCGTGGTTAGAAAAGCAAATTGCTTTAAAGTTTTTGAAAGAAGAAAAAATATTGCTTAAAGATTCTTTGGTTGATAGGTACACCAAGGATCCTCAGTCAAGTACTCCTTTTTCAACTCCACAGGCTCATGCAAATCACCGCAGTAATCAATGAAATCGCTTGAAAGCCCATATGCACGTGCTCTACAACCGCCGCATAACGAGCGGAATTCACATGCACCACATTTTCCCTTCAAAGAATTGGGGTCTCGCAGAGCTTTGAATATCGGTGAGCCAAACCAGATTTCCTTGAAGCTTTTTTCTCGTACATTCCCAAGCTTTACAGGTAAATAAGGGCAGGGTGTGACATCTCCATTGGGGTAAATGCGACAATAATATAAACCTGCAATGCAGCCGCGAATCCACTGCCTCATATCTAAGCCCATGCCTTTGGCGATACGCATGAACTGTGGCGCACAAGAAGGTCTCACGTTTAGTCTGTGTTTTGCAACTTTTGCAAATGTGTTGGTTATCATATCCTCGTATTTTTGAGGTGAAATATCTGTTAGTTTGGTGCCACGTCCAGTTGGCACAAGGAAAAACAGGTGGAAGTTTTCTACGCCTAAGCCTTCAGCTAGTGACATTATCTCGTCTATTTGGTTATAGTTTTGATGGGTTAAAGTTGTGTTAACTTGAACAAGCACATTGTTTTTTCTGAGGGCTTTGCAGGCATTAACTGCTTTTACCCAGGCTCCCCCGACTCCCCTGAACTCATCGTGCTGAGTTGGAATATTGGAGTCTAAACTGATGGAAACAGTTGCTATGCCTGAGTCTTTTAGTTTCTTTGCCACCAATTCGTCAATTAAGCTTCCGTTGCTTCCTAACCCCATCTTCAAACCTTTCGAGACCCCATATTTAATAAGCTCAAAAATGTCGGATCGCAGCAAAGGTTCCCCGCCGCTGAGAATAAGAAGAGGCTTGCTGACCTCGCATATTTGATCCATGAGTTTTTTTGCTTCTTCAGTGGTGAGTTCATTTGCAAGTTTCCCCTCAGTAGCATTGATGTAGCAGTGGCTACATTTCATGTTGCACTCACGGGTGACATTCCAGGACATGACTAATGGAACAAATGGTTCCGCTTCCTTTGCTTGAGGAGAATGAGCTAGTTTGAGGTAGAATTCGCAGTTGCCATCGGAACCTATCAGTTTAGGCTGCCATAACGTGAACGGGAAGGGCAAAACTGTGTCAAGCATCGCTTTGGCGTGGGCAAAACAGAAATGCCGACAGAACAACGCCGAAACCTTGTCGTCTACACCGTACTTTTCATCAGGTATAACTGTGGCTTCCAAAAATGGGGCAGTTCAGAAACTCCATGTGACCATCGAGAGTTTCGTTACTCATTGCCATGTTGATGAAGTGGTCGCTTAGCATGACTGACTGCAATTTTTCTCGGCGCATGCCAACTTTTAGCGTTACATCAAGGGCGATGCTTACGGTTTCTTGGCCGAACTTGTCCTGCACTCGCGCCATCGCTTCCTCTAGTGCTGTAACACCTATGATTTTAGCTAATTCGGCTGTAACAAGTAGACCCTTGATTGTTTCGTATTCTTGTATAAGCCGCATACTAACGATTTGCTCTGCCCATGTCTCAAACAGTCTCTCAAGTGCTTTGCCAGTCTTGGGATCTTTGCTGTTTACCATAGCTTCCACTTTTCTGTTTTTTTGTTTTAGTTTGTTAAAAAGAGCAATTTTTTCTTCGGAGTTTAATCTTGGCCTAGATGTGATTCCCTGAAAATTCATGCTGGGAACCGATTCTTTGGTCAGTTCTTTGGCGTCAGACTCAAAATCGCCATAAACCTTGATTAGTTGTACTGAAACATTAGGCAATTTCTTATTCAACTCTTTCAGGATCACGTGGGTTTCTGACTCCATCTTAGTAACCATAGCCATATGGTACAAAAGGGATCCAGCCATACCTGGGTCGGCTTGTTTACCACTTGGTAGACCTGTGAAAATTTGGTTAAATAACTTTGTCGCCAGATCAAAATCTTGCTTTTCAATGGCGGCAAGGGCTTCATTGAGTTTTTGTCTGCGGCTAATTAAGAGCTGAGCCCATTTATGGCACTGCCTAACGTCAAAGTTTGTTAATGCATCCACACCCTTGAGGCTTAAAGATTCCCTATTGATAGTAAAAAAGGTTAGCGGTATTTGATTTGTCTAAGTTATACGAATCTTCAAGCAGTTTGGGGTTTCGATAAACTAATTAACTTCAAGACGAAATAGCTCCAGCTATATGGGTGAATCCTGTGGATTTAAACTTAAACCTAGTTTACGCTTTAGTTGGTTTCCTAATAATGTTGGGTATGCTTGGCGGCATCGGCATCAATAAGCCCCGTGGAATGAGCGTTAAAATGTGGTGCGTCGGCTACCTTGCCGTTGCGTTAGGTTTTGATGCTTTGGCAGTGGTGGGGCTAGTTGGGGGTTATACCTGGTTGACTTATCTTCTTGTCGGACTCTCTGCGGGTGCCGCCACTGGCTTAGCCATACACGTCATGCATCACATTAACGAAGAAGATGCGCACCCAACTATAATGGGTTAACTTTCACGTTTTTTTGGCTACAGCATAAGCCGATTAATATTCAAAAAACCAGCTGATGGAAGGGAAT
>CAVYRJ010000006.1:0-29372 GCA_963770935.1 Candidatus Bathyarchaeota archaeon | reverse complement strand
ATCGCAATCAGCCTTTACTCTTGCTTATCTTGAAGTTAAGGTTTAACGAAAAATGAGGAAACTGATGAAAGAATGACTCACTAACTTCTTGGGACTATAAATATGGGTTGGTTAGCGGCGTTTTTTGTTTTTAATAGCGAAGATAGGATAACGTTGACAAGACAACTGCAATTGAGGTTGTGACAGGGAGGGCGCGGACATATTGAAAAAATGGCGTGGGTGACTGGGTGGTTGTTGCATTCCAGTAGTAGATAGTCTAGTAGTATTTTTCTATAGCTAAAGGCAGGATCATCATAGATTATATCGCAATGAAATCCGTACTGCTCAATCAAAGAAGCGATTTTTTTTCCAATTTGTGGAGCTAAATTATCAGCTTCCCAAAGACCCCAAATCCTATCATTAGCCTGCCGGATACCCCAACCAGAACCCGTTAGGAAGCACCAACGCAAAATCAGCCTTAACAAACGATTTCTTGGACAAGAACGCAATTCATCCCAAAAAGCCTCGATTGCCAGAAGTGTTGATCTGTTAAAGCTCCATATGGATTAATCTGGGGATAGTTGAAAACTATTAGATATTGGGCTCCAGCAGAATACGCAGTGTTTAGTTGCTCAAGCATCTGACTTCCACTTGCATATACGGCGGATCATTAGTTGCCCACGTTATTATAGCGCCCCAATCTTTACCCTGAACATTAGCAGCTCCCCGACACAACCCAATATGCTGAGCCTCATTATGATTCCAACCCAACTCAGCAAACACACACATCATACCAGCTAAATAATCCCACCAGTAAAGCGCATTATCAGCTGTAAAAACTTGTATGCTTCTGCCTGTAGCGTTGGGAATTGACCCAGCATAGCTACTGTTAATCAACCAATTCATGCCGCTACCGCGACGAATGAGGCGAACGTGACGATCTGCTGCATCACTGTAACTGGAAACATTCGCAAATGCAGTGTTAGGTCTCCCTGAAAGAGTCGTTAAGTCTCCAGTCCAGTATCCAGAATCAATCTGGTTTCCCCCTGGCTCATCTGCAAGATAAACGCCCAGGAACTTGTCTCCCCATCTTTCCTCTGTGCTGTTTAACCATTCAATGTGGAACATCTTAAGTCCGTAAGCATTCCATGTTGAGTTATAGATCCCCGCGACAGAGCCGTTATAGGGGTATAGAAGGAAATCGAAATAAACCATGATGTGCAAACCTGCAGCTACGGCGTAGTCACATATATCGGTAAGGAGTGTTTCATTCATTCCTACATCCCAGTTATCAACGACAAAGAGGTTGGTGTATCCCTTTACCTTATCTATCAGAATCTTCGCTGCGCTAGTGGTGTTTCCGCCGAAAGTAACTCCGAAAAAAGGGGCGTCTTCAGTAGAAGTAGCAGTGTTGTCATTCAAAAGAGAAAAGTAAACGCTAGGCAGAAAGACAAAAGTAGCCAGCAAAATAACAATTGGTAACTTCCAAGTAAATTTCATGTTTTACCAATAAGGGTTTTGTTGCTTGAGAAAATAAGGTTTTCCAAATTATACGGGTAAATAAAGTAAATTGGAAAAAGCGGGTTCTAATACTAAATTAACAGTATCCAGAGAAAAACACTTTTTGAAATATTTGTCTAAATCCAAAGTTGGAGCTTGAACTAAGGAAAACTGAAACCGCTCGTAACTGTGCAACGCTTCGACAATCTTAAATCGCTACTAATTTGTGGATGACCTTGAAGAAAATCCTTACTCTTAAGCTTTGAGGGTTTTGGAGAACCCCCTCATTATATTACAGATAGTTTCCCGAACAAAATTGTTCAAAGGTAGATCGTTTCCATCAATCTACATTTCTATTTCATAATTTTTCTTCATTATTCTGTGGCTTCTTCCAAAAAATTCACATTAAATCTATGTCTATGGATTGATAAAAGAATTCTGTTGTTGCTATATTCCTAAGCGCCCTTATTCCGTTGCTTAACTTAACACTATATTTTCAGTAGTAAGTACGACAAAAAATAATTGTTCGAAGTAACAGCTAATATACTTGAACGAATTATTTTCACATCGAAGCAAAACGTACTCTCAACGGAAAGGAGTGGCGCCGTGCTTAGCAAACTCTGGAACACACTAAATGCCCTATCTTCTAAAAAACCCTTAAAGTACACCCTCTATCTTTCCGCAATCATTATTTTCTTCGCCATAATCCTTGTTCCGCCCATCATCGGCATACTCATTAAAGCTTCACTGCAATGCAAAGCTTCCTTAACCAGCCTATTTTGGTCAATTCAGCATTGGAGCAATTGCTAACTCATTTATAATAGTTGCGTTGATTGTAGCGGCCTTAGACCTTCTTGCTGGTATACCTTTGGCGTGGTTGATTACCCGTGGCAAATCGAGATGGCTAACGGTTTTAGACACGTTAGCTGATTACCCTTCGTTGTCCCAACCGCGGCTTTGGGTTACTCTCTTTTGCTATTTTGGAGTTCAAGCGGCGGAATATCCAGAATTTTTGGTAATCCCTTTATTTCGCCGGGTTGGCTTCTCGTTATGCTATTGCATTTTACTTTTTCATTTCCAGTGGTAGTCCGCGTAATTGTAGGCGCTTTGCTTGACTATAAAATGGAATATGAACGGGCGTCCCGAACACTTGGAGCTCCCCCTCTTTCAGCTTCAAGAACCGTGACTTTCCCAATAATCAAGCCCTCCATAATCGCAGCGTACACACTTGCATTCGCAAGATCGCTTTCTGAAACAGGCGCCACCTTCATCGTGGCAGCAGGACTTTTTCTTAATGGACCCGTATTTATTCAAACAATAAGCAACCAATTTAGAAACGGTTCGATATCAGAAGGAACATACGAAGGCGCAACAGTTTTCGCAAGCATCATCTTGATTGTTGTGTCATTAACCATTTTTGTTTTGATCCGAGTTGTCGGCCAAAGGATGAAGCTTCCTTTTGGTCACGGTTTGCCGCATTTTGAGAAGAAACTGAGCTACAAGAAAGCAGCTTGGACACGTAACGGTGTAGCTTTAGGGGTGTTCTTGATAATTGTACTTATTCCTTCATTGTTTGTGGCTTTGCCTGCTTTCCAAGCGATCGTAACAGGCACCACCTTAACGGATGCGTTTTCTGGTCGCAGGTATTTGGGCAAGTTACTGGCAAAGTCTAACATTATCGTACAGTTTAGCAGCAATAGTTACAGTCTTAGGAATTGCTTTAGGCTTGCCGATGGCTATCCTTATTGCTCGCAAAACCTTTGGTAAATTGCCCTCGGCCGTACTTGACACACTTATAAATGTTCCAATAATTGTACCCTCGATTGCCCTTGGTGTTTCATTAAAATTCTTCTGGACGGGCGTCCCGGGCATCCCAGAATTTCTACTATTAGTCTTTGCTCACCTGGCAATTACCTACCCCTACTTTGTGCGGTCGATGTCGGCGGCGATGGAGCGAATATCTATCGACATGGAAGAAGCAGCTAAAACCTTGGGAGCTAAACCGTTTGCCCTCTTCCGAACAATAGTCTGGCCGATAACAAAATATTCCATCCTTTCAGGGGCAATCATCGTTTTCACCAGAAGCGTCAGTGAAACAGGCGCATCGCTCGCTGTTGCTTCAAAATTACAGACGGCACCTGTCTTAATAGTTAACTGGGTTAACTCAGTTAGAGGCTCTATTCAGCCAATCGTTGGAGTCAACGAATTAACAGTGGGCTTAGCTTGTGGTTTGCTGATCCTGTTTAGCTTCATCATACTTCTGGTCTTAAGGCTTTTAACTCGAAAAGGGAAAGTTTAACATGATAACCAAAACCCCAAATACCCAAAAAAGGAGAGAACTAAAACATGCCTGATATCCGAGTCGTAGATTTAACAAAGAAGTATGGTAAAGTGTACGCTTTAGATCATGTTAGTCTTACAATACACGATCAAGAGTACTTTTCACTTTTGGGACCAAGCGGCTGTGGCAAAACCACCTTGCTAAGGCTCATCGCTGGACTCATCGAACCTGACAGCGGAGAAATCTACATTGGAGATAGACGTGTCGACAATATTCCGCCTGAAGACCGAGACATCGGCTTTGTCTTCCAGACTTTCGCCTTGTTCCCGCATATGACTGCTTGGGATAATGTTCTCTATGGTCCTAAAGTCAAGAACTTCGATGCAAAACAGGCTGAGACAATTGGGCATGAAGTGCTTGAGCTTGTGAAACTCAACGAACGCTTAAGCGCTTATCCAAGCGAGCTTAGCGGAGGTATGATGCAGAGGATAGCTGTTGCACGAGCGTTGGCTGCAGGCGCTAAAACCCTGCTTTTGGATGAACCATTGGGGCAGCTTGACGCTAAAGTACGCAACGAAATCCGTTACGAAATTCGCCGAATGGCAAAAGACCTTAAACTTACAGCAATCCACGTTACCCACGACCAAGCCGAAGCAATGTCCATTTCCGACCGGATTGCAGTCATGAAGACAGGCAAAATAGTGCAAGTGGGGACATCACAGGAACTATATATGCACCCTAACAGCCTGTTTGTTGCTCACTTCATTGGAGAGTCCAACTTTTTGGAAGGCTACATTACTAAAGCAAACGGTGAATCGGAGATTGAGTTACGTCAGGGATTAAAAGTTAAAGCCATAAACAAATTGAATATCAAGCAGAGGGAGCGAGTAGTTTTAGCCATAAGACCTGAAACTTGCGAAATGAAAAGAGGGCACATTGTTGCTGAAAATAGTTTGTATGGGCAAGTTGAAAAAACTACTTTTGAAGGGATCGTTGTTCGTTATGAAATTAGGCTTGATAACGGTGACAGGTTCGTTATCAACAGGCCGTCGCTTACTGAGGAATGGGGTAAGATTGGTGAAGAAGTCACGATTACTTATCCGCTGGATAAAGCTCATCTGTTCCCGTATCCAGAGGCTGGTTTAACAGAGGAAATTAAAGTTTAATAAAAATTCCAGCTATTCTCCTTCTTTAAAGAATTACGTTCTCAGCAACCGCTTAATCACGTTTATTAAGTTAGCAATACCTTATTTTATCAATTAGTTTAGGTCGCGTCACCCATGGCAGAATGTGCTGTGCCAGATAAAAAAGGTTTGAATCCATTAACGCTTATCTTGATAATTGTAATAGGTTTTTTTGCTATTTTAGGCGCTGTTTTTTCCTCTGTTAGTGGTCAGTATACTACTTTTTTAGAAGGCCTTGTTGACACGTTGCTGACTGTTGCGACTAATGTACTTTACCTGATTGGTGCTGGCATGCTTATTTTTGGTGCGGCGCTTGTAACTATTCGTTTTCTACAATGCAAATTAAAAGATCCATATAAACCGTCATGCGTTTCACGCTTCTTATCCGGGTACTTAACTTTGAGCTTAGAATTTTTCATCGGCGCCGAAATCCTAAAGACAGTCGTTACAAGAACGTATGCAGAATTTTCGCTACTAATTTTAGTAATTATTAGCCGAGGTCTCTTTAGCTTGATTCTTTACTTAGAACGCAGATGGCATGGGACGGCAGAAACAGAATAATGTATCTTTCTGGTTGCCCTTTACCGTTTGAAAAAGCATGAAGTTTTTGTATTTTTTTGTGCTTAAAATTTAAATGCAAGTGCAGCAGTTCTATGTGAACTAGCTCGGGGTAGTATGGGAGAAAACAGAGTCGATGGAGAGGGTATACTAGGCGAACTCGTTAGAGAAGAAGCCTATCACGCAGAAGACGACCATCTGTCAATTTCCCAAAATGTTGCCTGTTTGAACAGTTATTATGCAGATAAACTTAAATACGTTCACACAGAGCCTTTTGGATATAACAAATGCAAACTTGCCTTGACACCCATGTCAACATTAATGATTAGAGGCAATAACGGAGAGAAGAAGTATGATTGAGGAAGCCCTCATTGCATTCATATTGATTTTCATTTCAACAATGGTAATATACACTTTAGGCAGACGATCAGCGCCTAAAACCTCCGTAAGCGAGAACGCGCAAGCAGCATACGCTTGTGGAGAAAAGGTAACTTTTTCCGGGTTAAAAATCAATGTATCATTATACAAGTACTTAATTTACTTCATAATCTTTGACTCATCTGTATTAGTTCTTGCTTTTGCCTCTTTCTCAATAGCCGGAACAACAAATCCTCTTCTGCTAATCCTGTACCTTGGCATAATTCTTGCCGCCGGTTTGGTTCTTGTCGAAGGAGGAAAAGATTAACGACTGACACAAAAACATGGGCACGAGTAAAGTCTCCTTGGGTTCTACACTTCAACTCAGGAGCATGCAACGGTTGCGACATAGAAATAGTCGCGTTACTCACACCAAAATATGACGTTGAAAGGTTTGGAGTAAAACTCGAACCATCACCTAGACACGCCGATGTCCTATTGGTAACTGGTTGTGTCACCCAGCAATGTGCAGAACGGTTAAAAGCTATTTATGACCAGATGCCTCAACCCAAATTTGTCGTAGCTATCGGTGCATGCGCATGCAGCGGCGGAATTTTTGAAGGAAACTACAACGTGCTCGGTGGAGTAGACAAAGTAATTCCAGTTACTGCTTACATTCCTGGGTGCCCACCGCGTCCAGAAGCAATCTTAGATGGAGTTGTGAAGCTCCTAAATGCTTTAAATCCGCCTAAACCTAAAAAGCAACCTAAACAAACAAATAAGCCTGAATTGCCCAAAGAAACGGAAAAAACTAAGGTTGCCAAACCAATCGAGGAGATGAAAACACTTGTCAAATAGTAAGATAGATATCCTTAGCATAGTCGCATCCAAGCTTGGCAGCAAAATCCAAATCCAACCAGGACACCTAAGCACTGGAACCATAATCGCTGAAAACGGATTGCACCGTGATGTTCTCAAAACCATGATTGACGCAGACGAAAAAGCTGGCATAACAGCCATAACAGGTTTAGATCTAGGAGAAAATATAGGCGTCTACTACCACGTGCATACATCAAACGCTTTTGTTACAATAAAAGTAGAAGTCCCCAAAGAAAACCCGAAAATCCAAACAATTGTTGACCTTCATCCAGGCGCTCTTTTCCATGAATTGGAAGTTGCAGACCTTTTAGGCGTCATATTTGAGGGAAACCCAACCCCGGGGCACTTTGTTCTTTCAGAAAATTGGCCTATGGGAGTTTACCCACTGAGGAAAGATGTCAAAGCAAACCAGGTAAAACTAGTCCCAACACCATCTTCTGAAGAAATTAAGCTGCCAGAAAATGAAAAGCTCGTAAAAATAATCATCGGTCCACAGCATCCAGCTCTTTTGGAACCCGAAAAATTCGCGGTTACAGTTGAGGGCGAAACAGTAACTAAAGTTGAGCCTCGAATAGGCTACGTTCACCGAGGAATAGAAAAAGCAACTGAATCACGCACTTACCTCCAAGATGTTTACTTGGTAGAACGAATCTGCGGCATCTGCAACAGTATCCACGCTTGTGGCTTTGTTGAAGCCGTTGAAAAAATCGGAAAAATCGAGATTCCGCCGAGAGCCAAGTATCTTCGTGTAATAGCTTTGGAACTCAACAGACTGCACAGTCACCTTTTGACATTGGGTCATGCGGGTTTAGAGATTGGTTATGAAACCCTGTTTCAGTATTTCTGGAGAGATCGCGAACCTATTATGGATTTAATTGAGTTAACTAGCGGTAACCGTGTTTACTCATCACTTATAACTGTAGGTGGTGTAAGGCGGGACATAAAAGAAGCTGATATCCCGAAAGTCAAATCGGTTCTAAAAGATCTCCGTGGAAAACTGCCGTTCTATAGACAAATTTACGAAAACGAACCTACGCTGAAGCTACGCATGAAAAATGTGGGTGTGCTCAAAAGGGAAGACGCTCTTAAGCTTTCAGTAGTTGGTCCAGTGGCAAGGGGTTCAGGCGTTGACATTGACGTGCGCAAAGATGAGCCATATGAAGCCTACGGCGAGATACCGTTCAAAGAAATAGTCTACACGGAAGGCGATACATGGGCGAGAATGAATGTTCGTATGGATGAAGTTGAAGAAAGCATCAATATAATTGAATATGCAGTTGACCACATGCCAGCAGGGCCGTTCCGAATCGATGTAGCCAGGTCCATACCTGTAGGCGAAGCTGTAAATCGCGTTGAAGCTCCAAGAGGCGAACTCTTCTACTACGTAAGAAGCAACGGAACAGATATGCCTGACCGCGTAAAAGTTCGCACGCCAACATTCGCTAACATTCCATCATTCCTCAAAACAGCCATAGGTGAAAGTATAGCCGATGTTCCAGCAAACTTTGTTAGCCTAGATCCCTGCTTCTCGTGTACAGACCGGTGACTCAGAAATGATTGATTTCACCCTAATCTTCCGCATTCTCATTTTTCCAGGGTTCACATTCATAATATTCTTAACATTGTTTTGCGATTGGGTTGAACGAAAAATCGAAGCTCGCATACAAAATCGTGTAGGTCCTATGGTTGCAGGTCCAGCAGGGATCCTTCAGCCTTTAGCTGACTTCATTAAACTGTTAACAAAAGAAGATATTACACCCAGAGATGCTAAAAAAACAATTTTCAAGTTTGCCCCTCTGGTAGCTTTCGCAATTATGATTTTTGCTTTTTGTTTTCTCCCTATTGACGGCACAAGCGTTTTTTCAACCTCTGGTTTCAGCGGCGACTTAATCGTAATTTTAGCGTTTGCAACTGTCGCCAACTTTCTGTTGTTCCTCGCTGGTTGGGCATCATGCAACCCATATGGCACAATTGGCTCAGCCAGAGTCTTAACCCAGTTCTTAGGTTACGACATCCCGCTCTTTCTAATCGCGTTAACTCCAGCATTTATCGCTGGCAGCTTACAAATCGCAAATATAGCTTCACTTCAGGCAGGCACCTTCCTTCCATTCATCGTCTTGGCTCCGTGGGCTTTTGTCCTGTTTGTTATAACTATGCAGGCAGAACTTGAAAAAGACCCCTTCGATGTTCCTCACTCGGAAAGCGAGCTTGTCGGCGGATTAGAAACCGAGTACACAGGTGCCAAACTTGCCTTCCTACATTTGACACGTGACGTTCAAGTGGTTTTCGGTTCAGCGTTGGTGGTGGAGTTGTTCCTTGGCGGACCATACGGACCTGTTTTCTTTGGTCCATCGTGGATATGGTACACCCTGTGGTTTGTGCTCAAAGTGCTTGCAGTCGTACTGATATCTGAGTACATCACAACTGTAGTTGCCCGTTTCCGCATAGACCAAGTTTTATCTGGTAACTGGAGAATCCTTCTACCTGCAGCGTTGCTATCGTTGATTCTTACTGTGGTATTAGTAGCATGGATTTATCCATTGGTGGTGTAACAGGTGTCGAAAAAATCACGCATATCCCCAATATTCAAACGGGCTATATCCCACATATTTACTAAGCCTGCAACCACAAAATATCCGTTTGTGAAACCTCAAATTCCTGAGGATGCCCGCTGCAAAACTGTTTATGAAATTACATCCTGTAACGTAATCGACATAGGATCAGGAAAAGGTGGACCTACTTTAGATGTAAGTTCAATTGTTGGCTCCAACTGTAGAGTATGTGTGCGGGATTGCCCAGCAGCCGCAATTGAAATAGTTGAAGTTGAAGGCAAAAAACGTCCTCAAATAAGGTTTGACAAATGCATCTTTTGCCACCAATGCGTTGAAAGCTGCCCCAGAGGTGCAATTAAGAGCTCAATCTTCTATGAGTTAGCCACAACTGACAAATGCGCGTTAATTCAGAAGCCAAACCATGCTAAGGAGACAAAATCGTAATGATTTTTGAAATTCTCGCAGTAGGTCTAATAATTTCCGCCGTATTGGCCCTGTTCCTCGATGATGTCATCTATTCGGTTGCAGCTTTGGCAGGAACTTTCTTTTTCACAGCCTTAATCTATATCCAAAATGGTGCATATTTTGCAGCTATCTTCCAATTTGCTGTAGGAGTCGGAACCTTAGCAATCCTGTTCTTGTCAGGCGAAATGTTGGGTGATAAACCAACAAAGAAAACCTCCCCTAAACGCATAGGTGCTTTGCTTGGTGCTGGAGCAGTTTTATCTTTACCCGCAATTTTTCTCTCTGTTTCCGGTTCAATAGGCACCAATTCTAACCTTGATTTCGGCGACGCCCTGTGGAATGTAAGAGGCTTGGATGTTGTTTTGCAGGCTTTTGTTATTTTGACGGTGGCAATGGGAATCGTTATTGTCTTGTATGAAAAGAAGAAAAAGGGTGGTCAATGATGGACTTTGTCATATTATCCTTCGTAATGCTGGCAATCGGAATCTACGGTTTGCTTACCAACCGTCAACTCCTAAAAGTCTTCATTTCCGTGGAGTTAATTGCTACTGCAGCCACACTAAATTTTGTTATGCTGGCTTCCGCTATGGGTGTAGGCTTAGGTCAAGCATTCCTAATCCTGGCGTTCTCAACGGACACGGCTGTAAGTGGTGTGATTTTAGCGTTGCTTGTTATCATATCCAAAAAATATGGGACCAGCGACATCAGCAAAATAATGCAGGCGATTCATGACAAAGATGAAAGCGAGGTTGAAGCATAATGGTTCTTGAAGAGATCTCCTCATGGCTTGTTTGGGCTCTTCCGCTCATAGCCAGCTTGTTTGTTCCCATAATTGGAAAATACAGCGACAAAGCCAGAAACTATTTCGTAGTCGCAATTGCAGCAGCTACTGCAACTTTAGCTCTTTCACTTGTTCCAGGCATGTTTTTCGGTCATGGAGAAGCCATAATCTCAACTGTCAGCTGGATAGCAGGTATCGACGCGGGAGTTTTTGTTGACCCACTCAGTGTCTTATTCACTGTGCTAGTTGCTTTCTTTGGATTAATCATAGCAATCTATTCGTTAGGGTACATGAAGGGTGAAGAAGGCTTAACTCGATACAATTACTTGCTACTCCTCTTCATTGGTTCAATGATAGGCTTAGTACTCTCCGATAACCTTATTCAAATGTTCATTTTCTGGGAAATGGTAGGCTTATGCTCCTACTCGTTAATCTCCTTCTGGTATAAACGTCCAGAATCTGTTCGGGCAGGCACCAAAGTTTTCATTATGACCCGCATCGGCGACATCTCGCTACTTGCCGCCATTGGCGTCCTCTTTACGATGTTCGGAACGTTCAGCTTCCGTGGAATAATGGACGGTATTATCGCGGGCGGTTTCGACCATGAATTGATGGTGGTTGTTGCTTTCTTGGTTTTAGGCGGCGCAATTGCAAAGTCTGCTCAGCTGCCATTGTTCACTTGGCTCTATAGTGCCATGGAAGCCCCAACTTCAGTCAGCGCCCTCTTGCACGCTGCCACAATGGTCAAAGCAGGCATCTATTTGCTTGCAAGGTTCATACTCATCTTCTCAGTTGCACCCGCAATAATTGAAGTGCTGCAGCCTCTTTGGTTCCCAATAGTCGCTTGGATAGGCGTACTAACAGCCATAATTGGCGCATCACTAGCTTTAACAACAACCGACATCAAAGGAGTACTCGCATACTCAACCATCAGCCAAATCGGCTTCATGATGGCTGGTTTAGGTGCAGCTGTTGAGGGAGCTGCGTCAGTCGGCTGGTTCGCCAGCTTATTCCATATGGTAAGTCACGCTTTCTTCGAAGGACTCGGTTTCCTCCTCGCAGGAGGCATAATACATGCCATCGGCACCCGTGACATGCGTTTGATGGGTGGACTTAAGAAAACCATGCCTATATCCTTCATTTTAATGGCCATAATGATAATAACTACAAGCGGCTTGCCGCCTTTTGCTGCGTTCTTCAGCAAAGGCTTAGTCATCACCAGCGTTACTGAAGCGGGCAACCTCATGCAAATTATTCTGCTCTACGCAACAACCGCCATTACATTCGCTTATAGCATCCGCATGTTCAGCTTGGTGTTCATGGGTAAAGAATCTGAACACCTAAAGAGACAACATGTCCATGAAGCACCAAAAATCATGCTTATTCCAGCTATGATTCTTGCTGGCTTCTGCATAATTTGGGGTATATCTCAGCCTCTGATTGCAAACTTTATGCATTTTGAACTCGAACACACGTTACTTGACGCGTTTTTGAATTTGGAAACACCAATTTTCCTTTCATTGCTGTTGCCGACAGGGCTAATCGCATATTTCACGTATTACAAAAACAACCAAACTTTCAGGCGTATTGCAGCTGGGAAAAATCCATTAACAACCATGCTCAGCCACGCCTTCTTCTTTGATGACGTTTATAGCGGAATATCGCGCGGTATTTCAAGATTTTCCGATGGAGTTAGGCGCTTTGAGAATGTGATAAGTCTCTTTCCTCTAAAATTCGGTCAGTCAGTCATCCGAATCGCAAACGGAGTCCATGTTTACTTTGATACGAAGGCCGACCACTCTCTGGATAAGCTAATTAACGTCTTATCCAATACAACGCTGACTGGAGTCTCAAAAATGAGGAAGGCACCTTCGGCATCCCTTCGAAACTACATCGCTGCAGCAGTGGTCGGTTTCATTTTGATTGTTGTCTTGATAATATTAACAATAGGAGTGTAAAAAAATGTCCATTACTTTATTAGCAGTATTTGCCCTTCCCGCGATAAGCATCCCCTTTGTTTACTTTACAGGGAAAAAATCCAATAAAGCCGCAGCCATATTTGTGGCCTTAATCGCTTTGGCGACTTTGGCGCTTTTGTTAACCACGGCACCAGCGGTTCTTAACAATTCAAGCCACCGCTACGAGGAGTCTTACGATTGGATTCCAATTTTGAGCTCTTCCTTCTCGCTCTTTGTTGATGGCATGAGCCTATCGATCGCAATTATTAGCGTAGTCTTGATCATAGCCGCTGCAATCTTCTCGATCAACTATATGGAAGGAAAGAAAAACATTGCAGTCTACTATGCCCTTCTCTCAATGCTGTCCGTAGGGCTTGTAGGCGTTTTCATAACATCAAACCTGATCCTATTTTATTTTTGCTGGGAAATGATGCTAATTCCCGCCTACTTCATTGTGGGCAACTGGGGCTACCGTGACTCGTACAAGGCAGCCTTCAAATTCTTCATATTCACCCATGCAGGCGCGGTCTTTGTGCTGCTTGGCTTAGGAGCTTTGTACATGGTTACAGGCTCTACCGACATGTTCACAGTTCAATCTGCATTAATGACCCATGGCACAGATATCGCGAAGTGGATTCTTATCGCCTTAACCGGCGGATTCGCCGTTAAAATGGCAATCGTACCCGTCCACATGTGGCTACCCGATGCTCACTCTGAAGCTCCAGCAACCATGTCTGCGTTGCTCAGCGGAGTAATTATTAGCGCAGGAGCTTACGCAATTCTTCGTTTATCATTAGGTATGGTTTTCCCAGCAGTCAACTTAGTTGACCCAGCTTTTGCATTAAACTTCCTTCATGCCCTAGCAATTTTTGGAATAATTTCAGCATTTTTCGGCTCTTTAATCGCACTGGTGGAAACAGACATAAAACGGCTTATCGCCTACTCCAGTATCGCCCACATGGGATACATAATGTTCGGCATCTCACTTTTCCCCACAAACGTCGCTGCTGGAACTGCAGTCATAGTTGTTTCATCAACTGCAATCGCAGGGACTATCCTTCACATTCTTAGCCACGCGGTTAGCAAGGGGCTTTTCTTCCTTTCGGCTGGAGCAGTCATGCATCAAACTGAAACCCGTGACATCCGCGAAATGGGCGGATTAGCAGGCAAAATGCCTTTCACAACAGTTTCAGGAACCATAGCTGCTTTAAGCATCGCTGGAGCACCTCCGTTTGCATGCTTCATAAGCGAAGTTTTGATTTTCATCGGCGCTTTCGAAGTAATAAAATATGACAGCTTCTTCTTGCTCCCAACAGCTTTCATGCTTGTTGCAACAGTGCTCTCACTTGCTTACTCTCTAAGATTCATTTCACGCGTGTTTCTCGGTACCTCTAACCGCAAGGAAACTCCAGAGCATAAACCAATTCTTGAAGTGCCCACATCTATGAAAATTGCACTTGCAATCATGGTAGTTATGGTCATTTTAATAGGAATTTACCCGACTTTCTTCCTGAATTTAATACAAACAGCGCAATTTGGCTAAAAATTAAGGCGGATCTGTGAATGGTTGACATCGTAGATATCTCGTTACCGATTATCAGCTTAATAATTTCTGCTTTGCTGACAATTCCAGTGTTCAGAATTATTAAGAAGAGTAGTCATAAAACCGCCTTAACTCTATGCTGGTTCATAGCCGTTTTTTTAATTGCAGGAGTAACTGTAGCCAATCTAACATTGACTTATTACAGCGTGGCTAACCCTGTACCTTTAAATTTAAGCCTGAACGGCGATGTATCCTCAGCAATCTCGAGCTCCTTTCTTGTTGATGCCATCTCCATTTACATGGCAATTATCATCGTTTCAATTAGTGCAGTAATCCTAATCTACACTGTATTCTTCGTTAACTCAAACGAGCGACCATCAGATAGGTACTTTGCTATAATGCTGATACTCACCGCTGCTTTGCTGGGTGCTGTCCTTGCAGGGGACCTCTTAACGTTTTTCATCTTTTGGGAAGCAGCGACAGCCGCCGCAGCCTTCCTAATGATGTATAGAAAGAGCGCTTTCAGTCTCAATGCAACCCTAAAGTACCTAGTAATGGTCATCATAGCCTCAGCGTTCGTTCTCTTTGGCCTCTCAATCGTTTACGGCATAACCGGTAGCCTAAACTACATAGCCATAAGAGATGCACTTGAGCGTGATAGTTGAATCCGACAAAAACCTGCTCATTATAGCTTTCGTTTTCATAGCTGCTGGCTATGCAATTGAAGCCGCAATCGTTCCTTTTCACTTCTGGTTACCTGACGCATACCAAGCAGCTCCTGCACCATCATCTGCTTTCCTCTCAGCTCTTGTTGACCAAGGTAGCTACTATATTCTCATACGAATACTGTTGTATATTGTAATTCCGACGGGTCCAACTGCAGCGTTAGATTGGACTTTCATGCTAGCCATCCTAGCAGCGTTAACTATGATAGTTGGCAACGTATTTGCCTTAATCCAAAACGACGTAAAACGTTTAATAGCATATATCTGTGTAGCAGATGTCGGCTACAACCTGATAGCAATAACAAGTTATACATCACTTGGTTTAATTGGCAACCTCTACTTCTTCTTAATAGGAGGCATCACCACAGCTCTCGCGTTCATGGCAGTTGGCATAATAAACAAACATGGATTCAAAACCTTAGACGACATCTCCGGGATAGGTAAGAAACTACCCCTTGCAAGTTTAGCCCTTGTAATTGCTGGGTTGTCATTTATTGGAGTTCCGCCGTTAGGGGGATTTATAGCTAAATACTTAGTTTTTACGTCAGCACTGCAAGCAAACCTAAGCTGGCTCGCAATTATTGGGGTTTTAACAAGTGTCCTTCAAGCTGCCTACTTGTTTAGATTGATACATTACATGTATGCCCGGAAAAACAAAGATGCAACAGTGATAAAAGAATCCAGAAACATACTCATACCTATCTTCATCTTGGCTGCCGCATTACTTGTTTTAGGACTGTTCCCGCAAATAGTACTAAATCTGCTTGAACCCGCCACACGCCAACTTCAACTAATCATGCCACTGCCCTAAAAACCGATATTCCATCATGCAAAAATCTATCTTTAAAAATATCTATTCAGCAACAAAAGCTCGATGGTTAACCTAAGCCATTGTCTTGTTTCTTGAAAAAATTTGTTTGATAGTAGAAAAGTGGTCGATTTTGCCAAACGGAGCTTCTTATTTTTGGGCTTGTTGATCTTGTTTTCTGTGTTTTTTCTTTCTGGTTGTTGTTGTGGGTGTTTTGTATGTAACAAGTGGGGTGGGTGGTTGTGTTTTGGGTTTTGTTTTGGTTTTGGGTTGTGGATTTTCGTTTGTTTGGTTGTTGTTGAAGAAAACAGCTTTTTTCCTTGTTGGTTGTTGTTGACAGAACTAGATTTTAGCGGGTTTTCAACAAGTTGTAGCATGCTTTATCGGGGGTGGATTTGAATTAGAGGTCTTTCTTCAACTGAAGTCAACATTTGCACTTGCAAAAATAGATCAGTTTGTTTTGGGTTGCTTTTAGTTGATTTTAGGCTTTGCAAAGGCTGCAGGTGAGGTGCAGAAAGGGGCAGAAGGTTACAGATAGGCGAGTGTTCAGTTGACGCTGGGCGGACGGGGTTAAGCCCAATGTTTTAGAAAGTGATTATTTTCTGATTTGTCCGCTGCCTAAGATAACGTATTTTGTGGTTGTCAGGTGCTGGACGCTCATGGGTCCTCTTGCATGGAGTTTCTGGGTGCTTATGCCGATTTCTGCTCCAAGCCCAAATTGGTTGCCGTCAGTGAACCGCGTTGAAGCGTTCCAGTATACAGCTGCAGAATCGATTTCCTTTATGAACTTCATTGCTTTGTCGAAGTCGGCTGTGAGGATGCTATCGGAGTGTTTGGTGCCGTACTTGTTGATGTGTGCAATGGCTTCATTTAAGTCCTTTACGACTTTAACGCCTATGATTAAGTCAAGGTATTCAGTGCCCCAGTCCTCTTCAGTTGCGGCTTTCACGTCGGGAACAATTTTTTGAGTTTCTTTGTCGCCTCGCACTTCAACGCCGTTCTTTTTGAGTTCAGCAATCACCAATGGTAGATACTGCTTTGCGATTTTGCTGTGAACAAGCAGCTTCTCCGCTGCGTTGCAGGTTCCTGGTCGTTGACACTTGGCGTTTATCACTATAGGTGTTGCTTTTTCGAGATCGGCGTCTTCTTCAACGTAGATGTGGCAGTTGCCTGTTCCTGTTTCAATGACTGGAATGTGTGATTTCTCCACAACGGTTTTGATTAGGTCTGCGCCCCCTCGGGGAATAAGCACGTCAATATAACCTCGCATACCCATCAACTCTTCTGCAACCTTGCGATCAGGCGAATTCACCACTTGAACCGCGTCAACAGGAACGTTTGTTCCAGCCAACGCATCACGCAAGACCTCACCAATTGCAACGTTAGAATTCAATGCATCCGAGCCACCGCGAAGAATTACTGCGTTGCCTGATTTTATACAGATTCCTGCTGAGTCAGCGGTTACGTTGGGACGAGATTCGTAGATTATGCCAACTACACCAAGCGGTACGCGGACTTGGCTGATGATTAAGCCGTTGGGGCGTGTCCAGCTACTAAGGATTGTGCCAATCGGGTCAGGCAATGCTGAGACTTCTCTAAGCTCGTTAGCCATTGTCTGAACTTTCTTCTGATCCAAGGCTAGACGGTCAAGAAGTGCGGCTTTGAGACCTTTCGCTTTGGCAGCTTCCACGTCGAGTTTGTTGGCGGCTAAAATCTTGTCGGTGTTAGTTTCAAGCGCGTTTGCCATCCTGCAGAGCGCCGTGTTCTTGGTGTCCATTGAGAGTTTTGCCATCTCAACTGAAGCGGCTTTGGCTTTTAGGCATATTTCTTTTATCATTTTTCTTCCTCAATCAGGTGTATGTTTCGGTGCTCAATGACCTCTTTAGGTTTATCGGCGCCGATTTTTTTGTGTACTTCTGTTACCTGTAAGCCTTTAATTAGGTTTAATTGGCTGCTGTTGAAGTTGGGGTTGCCACGTGCAAAGTCAATATGGTTTTCGTCTTCTATGCTGACTACGTCGCCCACATCAAAGATACCTACAACTTTTGTGACGCCTACAGGCAAAAGGCTTGAGCCTTCAAAAATAGCTTTTTTTGCGCCCGCATTAACCTGAATAGTCCCTTTCAGTGCTGCGCCATAAGCTATCCAACGCTTAACTGCGGGCATGCGGCTTTGAGGCTTAAAATACGTGCCCACATTCTTTCCTGCAAGAATGTCGAGTAAGACGTTTTCTCTTCTGCTATTTGCTATCACCACAGGGATGCCGCAGGAAGTTGCGATTTCAGCAGCTTTTATTTTACTTTGAATGCCGCCTCTGCCAAGCTTGCTTTTACCATTTAGCGAACCCTTCAGTTCAGTTGTGATTGCGTCAACCGTTTTTATCAGTTCCGCCCCGGGTTGGGAAGGGTCAGCAGTGTATAAGCCATCCACATCAGAAAGAATAATGACTAAATCAGCACAGACTGCTCCAGCCACAAGGACGGAGAGGATGTCGTTATCGCTGAAGTTCACTTTGTAGCCTTCAGTGCGCATGAGTTCATCAACGGATGTCACGTCATTTTCATTTATTATCGGGACTACACCAATTTTTAGGAGCAAGCCAAGCACATCGCATGTGTGGACATAAGAAGCTCTGTTGGAAAGATCTTCCGCAGTCAGCAGTATCTGAGCAACTTTTAGGTCAAATTTCTTAAAAAGATCCCTGTACTTTGCCATCAAAACACTCTGACCCGTCGCGGCTGCTGCTTGCTGAAAAGCCACATCCTTAGGTTTTAGAGGGATACCTAGCTCAGCGATGCCGGCTGCAACCGCTCCAGACGTCACTAGCACAACTTTGTCGCCTTGCTTCATAGCAGCAGCTATCTGACTTGCAAGTTTACCCATCTCTTCAGTATCCAGGTTTCCATTTGTGTTGGTTATTGTATTGGTTCCAACCTTCAACACAACCAATTTGGCAGCCATCAAACATCCCTGAGCAAAGTTTGCACACATTATTTTATTTGTAGATGCATATAATCATGGTTCCTTAAAAAAGCACTCATAGAGAGCGCAATGAGGATTTGTATCATTCATCTTTATAAGAAAAAAGATTTTTAAAAAAAACTGTTTTAGGGGTTACGTCTTCCTTTCGGAAAACTTTATCCCGTTGTTGAAAGTGGGGAACTATTTTGATGGAGTTGCGTCGGCGATTGTTTGTGCTTCCTCTTTTGTTTCGCGTTTGCTGTACATTATGGCATACCCGACTATAACTATCAAGACTGCGGAAAGAATCGCTGCAAGCCCTGGAATCTGGAATTCTGTGTTAGGTATCTGGATAAGCCAAATGTCTCTGACTGCTAAGATTGCGCCCGAGAACAGTAGTGAAATCAGGTTAATCACTTTAATCATTGGGTTGAGTGCTGGTCCAGCTGTGTCTTTAAGTGGGTCGCCTACTGTGTCGCCAATTACGGAGGCTTTGTGGTTTTCTGAGCCTTTTCCACCGTAGTAGCCGTCTTCGATTTTCTTCTTTGCATTATCCCAAGCTCCACCTGAGTTAGCCATGAACACTGCTAAGAGTTGACCTGTCACTATTACGCCTGCTAAGAATCCTCCCCATGCTGCAGCGCCGAGTAAGATTCCGACAAGTAACGGCGTGAGTATAGCGATGATGGCGATGCTGGCTAGTTCACGTTGAGCTGCTGAAGTGCAGATCTTAACTACTGCTGCATAGTCAGGAAGTTTGGTTCCTTCCATTATGCCGGGGATTCTGAATTGTTTTCGTACTTCCTCTATTATTTTGCCTGCTGCTCTGCTGACTGCTCTGATTGATATGAAGCTGAACAAGAATGGTAATGAACCGCCGACTAGCAAGCCTACGAAGACCATTGGGTCTGCTGCGATGTCAAGGTTTACGTGTACTGTTGCGGTGAATGCTGCAAAGAGTGATACGGCTGCCAGTACGGCTGAAGCGATTGCCATTGCTTTAGTGACTGATTTAGTTGTGTTGCCCGATGCGTCTAGGTCTGCTAGGATTTGACGTGGCTTTTCTTCTAGTCCAGCCATCTCTCCTATTCCGTTTGCGTTGTCAACTATAGGTCCAAATGTATCCATAGCTACTGTATTGCCTGTTTGCGAAAGCATACCGATGCCTGCGAGTGCTACGCCGTAGAATGCGTATGTTATGCCTGCTCCTGCCCAAATTATGAGGGATACAACAATAGTGAGGCCTATTAGTAGGGCTGTCCAGACGGTGCTTTCAAAGCCCAATGAGAGACCTTGCAGTATAACGGTTGCGGGTCCTGTTTTGCTTGATGCAGCTACAGCGTCGACGGGTTTTTTGTTTGGGTTAGTGAAGTGGTTTGCAAGCTTGTTGAAACTTACTGCTAGAACTAAACCCATGGCAGTTGCTAAGAAAACTCTTATGTCGCCAACGTAGAATACTGCTAAAAGCAGAAAGCCAATTGCAGAGATGATGCTCGAGAGGTCATAGGAAAGATCCATTGCTTTGAAGGCATCGCCTTTTGTTAGTCTTTCAGGCCAAAGAGAAACTGCGTAGGTTCCAATAATGGTGCTGATGACTCCGAATCCTCTGGCTAGTAGCGGGAATATAATCCATTTGAATCCGAACGGTGTTAATGCTAAACCGAGAAGCAATGCTGAAACCATCGTTACTTCGTAAGATTCAAAAATATCTGCTGCCATACCTGCGCAGTCGCCAACGTTGTCTCCTACAAGGTCTGCAACGACTGCCGCGTTTCTGGGGTCATCTTCTGGAATGCCTTTTTCAACTTTTCCCACAAGGTCTGCGCCGACATCAGCTGCTTTGGTGTAGATTCCGCCGCCTACTCGCATGAACAATGCAAGCAGGGTTCCGCCGAAACCGAAACCTAACAGAACTTCAGGGGCATCGACCGTGAAGATGAGAAAGATTAGAGTTCCGCCGAGGAGTCCTAATCCATCGCAGAGCATTCCTGTGATTGTTCCAGTGCGGTAAGCTATTTTGAGGGCGTCACCAAAACTTCTTCTTGAAGCCTCAGCAACTCGAATGTTTCCTTGAACAGCCATGTTCATTCCAAAAAAGCCGACCATTGCCGAGAAAAATGCTCCCATCAAAAATGCTCCAACTCGCCCGATAGTTATCAAAAATGGACTAGTTTCTAGGGCAATTGGCGGAGCTACTGCCGAAGCCACATAGAGGAAAATGCCCAAGACACCGATAAAAATCACGATGGATCTGAGCTGGGTTTTCAAATAGGCATTCGCGCCAGATTTGATGGCGCTCCAAACGGTGTGCAGCTTTTCTGAACCGGTAGCCTCTTTCAATATTTGTTTTCTAAGGAAAAGTGCATAGAATAAGGCGCCTATGGCTATTCCAACTACGCTCCATAGCGCTATTGTTTCGAAATTTGTAGGTACAACAGACATTTTTAATCTCCTTTTCTATATGGATAATTTTTTTTGTTAAACAAATCGTTAACCTGCTTATTTTTGACGGTTTGGTTATTTGAATGATCTAAATTTAAAGCCTGTGGGAAAAAAAGACAAAGCAAAACAATTTTGAGGGTTTTTTTAGATTATCAAAAAATGATTGCCGGCAATGAGTTGCTTTGGGGGCATCTTACATTTTTCACTTTCTAATTGGTACCAAGATTTGACCTGCGACTTCCGCAGTCTATTTCTACTTCTTAGTATACACCTAACTGCAGAGTTGCGATATAGTGAAGATTATTGAGAAGAACATTAGCCAAGGTTTCGTTAAGGTAGTTCCCGATTCGCCAGACGACCTATGGCACCTATACAACGTCATCTACCAAGGTGACGAGGTTTACGCTTACAGTTCAAGAGCCATAAAAAGCGACACAGAGACTTCGCGTCCCAAAAGCGCCGAGCGAGTTTCAGCATTTAT
Source organism: Candidatus Bathyarchaeota archaeon (assembly GCA_963770935.1). Lineage (GTDB taxonomy): Archaea > Thermoproteota > Bathyarchaeia > Bathyarchaeales > Bathycorpusculaceae > Bathycorpusculum. The sequence goes on along the minus strand of CAVYRJ010000006.1, from coordinate 7,918 downwards.
GGGCGTAAAAGTAATCTCGGTTGGCTGGGACAAATTCCTTGGCAAGCTTCGCGTTCACGGCTTAATTATCCACGCACCAGACATTATTCCCTCGGGTGCCCATCACACCCTTAGCATAGCTCTCAATCAGCCTATGACGATTGTGAAGAAGGAATGGCCCAAACATCTCTTGGATAGGTTAGTTAAGGCAAGTGAAACTGAAAAATCCCTTCTAATCCTCTCCATCGACGACGAAGGCTTTGCCATCGCAGAAACCAAACAGTACGGTTACGAGACCAGAGTTGACCAACGGATGCGATTGCCTGGGAAAGTAGAAGCAGACAAACGGGTTGAAGCCACAAAAGCATACTTCAAACTTGCACTCACCAGCCTAAACAAACTATGGACTCCAAACCACAACCCCATAGTTATTATCGGTGCTGGATACGTTAAAACTGACTTCGTAAAATACCTCAACGAAGAATCAAAAGAAATGTCCCGCTCCATCGTTGATGTTAAGAGCGTTAACAACGGCGGCACAGCAGGAATCGACGAAGCCCTACGCTCAGGCGTTTTGTTGAAGGCGGCACATCAACTTCGGATTGTAGATGAAACAGAAACCATGGAAGAAGTAATGAAACGCTTAGGCAAAGGCGAAGGAACAGTCACTTACGGCTTGACAGCAGTGGAGAACGCAGTCATGATGGGCGCAGTTGAAAAACTAATCGTAGCAGATACAACCCTACGCGACGCCGATGAAACACAGCGGCTTAAACTGGAAGAGCTGATGCACCAAGTCGAAAAGCGAAACGCGCCTATAACGGTAGTCAGCACTGAACACGAAGCAGGCGCAAAACTCCTCTCACTCGGAGGAATCGCTGCTCTGCTAAGGTTCCCATTATACAGAGATACCACAACTAGCAACTAAAAAACTGAGTTTAATTTTTTTTCCGCCTTTGGGCTTTCGCTTTTTCTACTATTTATTACTTCGATCATCTATCGTCGTTTCTAATTGTATAATTTATAAGCTTTTAGAGAAGATGTTCTTGTATACGCTATCAGGGCAAACTTCTAATCGATAAAATGATCCGGAGGGCGAGAGGTTATTGCATAAAACTTATATCATAACTCACTGCAAAGAATAGCTCTGTGTTTTGATGAAGAAGACTTTAAAAGTTGTGCTGCATGTCGCGCTGATTTTTTCAATTATTCTCTCATCATTCTTGATAATACATTACGATAACATAGAGAATAGTTCTAGCCAAGATTTCTTTTTCGGGGTAACCTGTGGGTCGACTAAAATAGATGAGATAAAGCTTCTGATCGATAGGGTGAAGGAATATTCTAACCTATTTATCATTAATTCGTGGGATATTGCATTAAACGAGACGGCACTCACGGAAGTCTGTGAATATGCTATAAATTCAAAATTGAGTATAATGGTTTATTTTAATTCTATTTCTTCTGATTGGCACCTGCGTTGGTTAAATGAGGCAGAAGAAAAGTGGGGCACTCGCTTTTTAGGCGTCTATTTCTTTGACGAACCAGGCGGTAGCCGAATCGATGGAGATAGCTGGGTGAGAGGAGAAGCTTTTGAGAATGTGTCAAATTATAACGAAGCTTCAAAGAAATTTGTTGCTGACCTTAATTCTGACCCCAGTATGCAACGTTTAAAGAACAATAGTATTACTACATTTACAGCCGATTATGCCCTTTACTGGTTTGATTACATGGTTGGCTATGATGTTGTCTTCGCTGAATTTGGGTGGAACAATAGTCGAATTCAACAAATCGGTCTTTGTAGAGGTGCAGCAAAAGTGCAGGATAAGGATTGGGGGGCCATTATTACGTGGACATACAGTCATCCCCCGTATCTGGAGAGCGGACCAGAAATCTTCGAAGATATGCTTATAGCTTATCATGCTGGAGCAAAATATATCATAGTTTTCAACTATCCCCAAATTAATCAGTATGGCATGTTGGAAGAAAACCACTTTACTGCGATGAAGAACTTCTGGGATTTGACCCAATCCTCGAAAGGTACACCGAATAGGTTGGAGAGCAGTGTAGCTTTTGTGCTCCCCGAAGATTACGGATGGGGGATGAGAAACCAGTATGATAGAATTTGGGGCGTCTGGTCTTCTGATGATTTGTCTCCTTTACTTTGGGATAAAATGACTAAACTCATGGAGAAGCATGGGCTGGAATTGGATATAATTTATGATAGTGCCCAGTTTAATTACGAGAATAAATACGTGAAAATCTACCGCTGGGATGAAATAATTTGAATTTTTTTCTATTTCTTCTTGTTTCTTGGCGTATTAGAAAAAAGGTTTAATCCTTCTAAGCGGAAAATCGCAAAAAAAACATTAATTGTTTTACAATAGATTATAGATCAACATAAATAATGGTTATAGACCCCTTTATAATTAGATGCTTTATATACCCCTGTTCTATTTAAATAGTCAACCGTGAGTCCCATGAGCAAAAGAAAACCAATCATTAACATCCAAAACATCGTAGCTTCAGTCTCACTTAACCAGAAAATTGATTTACAAAAAATTGTGGAAAAATTCCCACAAACCGAATACAATCCAAGCGTCTTCCCAGGTCTTGTTTTCAGACTAAAAAAACCTAAAACAGCGACACTTATTTTCGGCACAGGCAAAATGGTCTGCACAGGCGCTAAATCCGAAAAAGAATCACGAAGTGCAGTGGAAAAAGTGGTTAAGGAACTGCGAAGTGAAGGCATCCAAATTACAGAAAAACCAGTTGTTATGATCCAAAACATCGTTGCTTCCGCGGAACTTGGCGGAGAAATAGACTTAGAAAGCCTTGTTTACAAACTTAGCAAAGTTATGTATGAGCCTGAGCAGTTTCCAGGTGCAGTTTACCGCATGGATGAACCTAAAGTTGTGTTCTTAATTTTCAGTGCAGGCAAACTCGTTTGCGTTGGCGCAAAGAAAGAAGAGCAAGTTTACGAAGCAGTCGACAAAATCCAAGCGCTACTCGAAGAAAAAGAACTCATCTACTACCCCTCTTAAACATCTTTTTTCATTCTTCGCCGAACCGCAGGGTTCAAGTCAGAGAGCCTTTTTAAGGCCAACTCAAAAGTTTCATCCTGCGTTAATTCTCTTTTAACGAAAACCCCAGTTCTGCCAACCGCATCACGTTTCAACAATGCGTGAACCCTATCCAAAACGGTTTCAGAGGCAACCCCTAGAATTTTAGCCGTCGCTTCTTCTCTGCCAACAACGCTGCTTTCGACATGTCCTTTCTCTGTGGGTTCGATAAGCATAAGTCGCTTATCTACACCCGCAACCCGAACATCAGCTTTAAGCTCAGACATGTTTATTTCTCCGCCAAATCTGTAAAACTCCCGCTCAACCCTTCGCATCTCCATAAGCGGAAACGAAACCGTGGTTTCTTCGTCGATTTCTATATGGGCTTTCATGGCATACGAAGGTGTGGCTTGCACAATAAAACGGGAGTTGACTGGGATTTTGGCTTTTTCAAGAGCAGTTTCCACCAGAAAGCTGTTCTGTACCTCAGGAATAAATACGTCAACGTCGCTGCCCAACTTCACGTCTCCTCTAGCTATGCTGCCATGAGTAAGCGACTGCAGATGGAACGCTTCCAACGCTGACATAACCCAAATCGCTTTGCTCCTTAGATTCTTTAGCTGGCCCCAACGTACACTGGAATATGTTACTTCTTTGTAGTCTCCGTGTCTTGTGGGTTTAATAGCCATCTTTAAGTCGTCAATTCCTACATTTAGTGTGATATCATTTATTTAGTTTAAAGACCAATTCTGGAACAAATACGCCAATTTTGCTATTTTGGCTATCTGAAAACTTTTGTCCCATAGATTTAAGGTGATACGATACAAATTTTTAGAAAAGTAGCCTGGGTCTAAGCTACCCTTAGAATTGTTGATAACATTGCTTATTCAAGTCTATCCTTAACAAACATGGATTAAGAAAGGTTGGTTGGATTAATTATTAAATCCAAGCGTTGTCTGTGTTTTATTTCTCTTGTAGTACCCGAAGTTTAGTTTTGTATTCGTCTTCAGATATTTCTCCTTTGATAAACCTCATTTTCAGCTGAACTAATGGGTCTTCAGCAGGTTGAGACTGAATAGAGGGGGTCTGCCTAAAAACCGTCTCTGCAGGTTTGTTAAACTCCCAATCCGACATTCCAAGCAACTCTCCTTTATGCTTTATCGACACCGGTTCAACTGCGATGCTATTATATGCAATTTCTAATGCATCTATGAAGTTTGACATGTCTTTTCGGCTGACTCTTTCCACGGTATAAGAGGTACCGTCCTCCATTTTAACCGTAACTTCTCCCCACACAATTGCGCCTTTATGCGCAGTTATTTGAAGTACCTTCTGCAAGGGCAAGGATTTGAAGGTCGTATCTACCCAGGTGTTTTTCGTCGAAGTAGATAAGGCGAATGTTCGTAAGTATTATATAATTTGTTAGTTCAGCTATCACGAAGCTTCTTAGGTAACAGATAATTTCTTCGCCCGGAGAAAGATTCTTTTTAACGCCGTCTGGTAGTTTATCGACTAAATTTTTATTGGATTTCTCGCTCATTTTTTTCACTATCTCCAATTTTTATTTGGTCTGTACTTTTGTAGGTTTTCTTTACTTGATTCCTTTTTGGCGGTTTTATTCGACGCGATCGCTAATTCGTGTTTTTAGTTCGTCATACTTCTGTTTTATTTGATTCCTAGCAGCTGCAATCTCTTCATTAATTTTTTTCTGAGATTCAGCGGACAAATCTTGGTTTTTTCCCTTGTCGCGTTCAAGCTTTTCTAAATCGCTTGCAGCTTTAGTCATCATTTCTTCAGTTTTCTTCAAAGATTCAGCTTTCAACTTCTGTGACTTGCCAATAGTGTCTAGAAATTTCAGTAACTTTCTTACTTGAATTATATTTGGTGTTAGATATTTTTTCTAAATATTCCTGTTCAGAATCACCCATTTATTGAACCTCAATATGTTTTATTGTAAAAAGAAATATATTTAATTTGGTGTAAGGTCGTGGTGGTCGTCATCGTTTTATGGTTGGTTGGATTAAATTTTAATAAAAAAAACGCATACTTGCATTTACAGTGCTAGTTTTATGAAACTTTTACTGAGATTCATGGTAATTTCTTTTTAGCAATATAGGCAATCGTTGAAAAGGCAACCAATCCAACCATCATAACTACCCGGTATAATTTCAGGTACTGACCGTTCCCTTTAAGAGTGAAAACGCATTAATGCCAAAAAGCTCAACTTTCAATTGGCTGATTAAGAAAGTATTTCCCACCACATAATGGCTTACATCTTCAGAAGAAGGCAAGTTTTGGGTATTGTAGAAACCTAATTAGCCAATTAAGAAAAAAGGAAAGATATGTGGGATATTGGAGATATCTCCACCTAAACCTTGATTTATTTAATTAACCAATCAAAGCGTAGCAGGGATACAATGGATACCTCACTATGCACCGCATGCAAGACCCGCGAAGCTTTCTTCTTTAGGAAATACTCAGGAGAAAGACTCTGCAAACACTGCTTCACAGAATCCATCGAAGCGAAAGTACGTCAAACAATTACGCGTTACCACATGTTGAGCTTCGATGACCATTTAGCGGTCGCAGTTTCAGGAGGCAAAGACAGCCTCAGCATACTGCACATACTGGCAAAACTCACACGTTCTCGACCAAAAACCACGCTTACCGCAGTTACCGTGGATGAAGGAATCAAAGGTTATCGAGTTGAAGCATTGGAGATCGCAGCTTCAACCTGCAAAAAACTCGAAATCCCACACCACATCGTCTCCTTTAAGGAACTCTACGGTTTTACGCTCGACGAAATGATTTTTAGAGCCCGAGGAAAGGGTCGGACGGAATTAACTGCATGCGCTTATTGTGGTGTTCTGCGGCGCAAAGCCATTAATGCGGGAGCACGGCAGGTTAAAGCCACAAAAATCGCGACTGGTCATACCCTTGACGATGAAGTGCAGACGGTTCTGATGAATATCTTCCGCGGCGACATTGCAAGATTAGCAAAAGAAAAACCAGTAACCAGCGAGGTTCATTCACTTTTTGTGAAGAAAATCAAGCCTTTCTGCGAAATTCCTGAAAAAGAAAGCGCCCTATATGCTTATGTCAAAAAAATCGGTTTCCAAGATACGCCCTGCCCCTACGCTTCAGAAGCGCTGCGCAACGATTTACGAGGTATGCTTAACCGCATGGAAGAAAAGCACGCAGGAACAAAGTTTACTGTTTCAAAAGCCATGGAGCGTTTGCGTCCTGCGCTTGATGAAACCGCCAAAAGAGAAGATTTCAAAGAGTGCGTTGAATGTGGTGAACCATCAGCGCTTGATTTGTGCAAAGCATGCGAATTGCTCAGGCATATACGTTAAGGTTTGTGGTTTTGTTTTTGATGGCTTTTTAGTTTGCGCAGCATCTCGGAAGCTTCAAGTGCTGAGTTAGCGGCTGCGACTTTTTGGGCTCGCATGAGGTTTATGGTTGTGCCGCAGTAGGGGCAGATCTTTGTTTTCTGAGTTTTAGTGCTTAGGGTTAATCCGCCACATTTTGTGCATTTTACTATGAGTGTTGCGCCCATTTGGAGGTTGCTTCCGAAAGGCTTTTCATCACACGGCTTCTTTAATTGTTTGGTAGGGAATAGCGAGCGTTATGAGTGTTGATGATGAGCAGTTTAAGGCAAGAGCCCACTTGACGGATTTGGCGGTTGCGTACTTCAAGAAGGAAGGCTACAAGGTTAACAGCGAAAACGTTAGGCTGGAAGGACACAGCGGCGTTATGCGGCATTTTGATTTGATTGTGCAGAAAGGACGTTTGGAGCAGGGTGTTTGGGTGCGGGATTGGAACCGAACAATCGGCGTCAACGTCATAATTAATTTGGATACGTCTTCGGAAGATGTGGATTTGTCGAGTCCAATAATGATTGGCGAGAAATTTAGTGATCATGCAAAGTCATATTCAAACAGACGAAAAATCACGCTATTAACAAAGCAGAAAATCGGCAGTTTCCGATAATTACACCTTCAAAAACTGGTCAGTTAACTCTTCACGCTCAAGTAGTCCAAGCCAATCCACAATGCCCACACCGCATTTCTTGCCTCTATCCAAAACGTCAAGGATTTCCGCCACGTTTTCCTCCACGGTTTTTCCCGTCACATCAAGTTCGCAGATTTTTCCTTGTTGGGTCTGAATGGCTTCGATTAGGCAGCTGTCAAGGATTTCCGCGGATAGGTTTTCGTAGAGTTTAGCATCGTTGAAGCCGCATTTTTGCATGAATTTCTTGAGTTCTTTTGGGTTTCTGCGTAGCACGAAGACGTTGGTAACTTGATCCGTTGGAGTTACTGCGGATGCGTAGTGTCCATCGACGATGATGTTACCATTGGCTGAAGCTTTTATGATTTCTCCGAGTTTTTGCTGCATTGCTTCTTCGTCGATAATGGTGGTTTCGCGTTCATTGTCCTCGCCCAAGATCAAGTTGTAGACTTTGGCGAAATCAGTCAAGTTAATATAATCTGCATTTACTTTAGCGGCGAGTTGCATTGCAGTAGTGGTTTTTCCAATGCAAGGTGTGCCTGTAATGAGGATAACGCGTTTCATGGAGTCATATTTTGTGGGGGTATAGTTATTGGTTTTGGCGACTAGATAATTAAGAAATCATGGTTTCTCTTTGCATGAACTTATTTTTAAGAAAACTTCTGACTTCTTGAAGACTGTAATTTCTTTTAATTTTAGTTGATAGGCATCAGGATTTGTTTCTTCAAGTCTGAAGAGTCGGGGTCAACAAGTTGTTTTGAGGATAGCTTATGAAACTTTGGCGACTAACTCGAATATTATTTCCAATGTGCGCGCTTAGTTGAAATTCATAAATCTTAATACTGAAATGAAAACCAGCATTACTA
>CAVYRJ010000005.1:0-92747 GCA_963770935.1 Candidatus Bathyarchaeota archaeon | reverse complement strand
TTTCCAGTTACGAATTTATACTGCAAACAAACTATTCCCTTTTTCTTTTTTTGATTTGTTTAATTATAACTCAATTTTTCAGACTTTTTTGAAAATATTATTTCTTGCCTTAATTTTAATGGATGCATTGTTTTGACTCGTGTGAGTAATAATGCCTTCAGGGAAAACAGAGAAACAGTCATAGAAGACGCGGAGCTAGACAAGGCGTTGGATCAAGCTAATGTCATTAGACCTTAGTCGCTATTATTTTGGTTGGATTTTTTGTAACTCTTGCCCTTGTTTGTGTATCTTCTCAGATAATTAAACTACCGGATATTCGAAAGTTAACTACACCACAAACTATGTCAGTCAAAAGCCCATAATGCCTAAGCCTGTTCCTAAACTCATCACCCCATATGCGGAACTTCTTTATCCTAGAATTCGTATGCTCCACAACCACCCGGTCTTTGAAAAGAGCTCTATTGAATACTTTCTGTTCTGCCGAGAGCTCCTCACCCTTCATGAAGAACTATAGTTAAAAATAGAATCTTGATTGGGTAAATTTATGCTGAAAATACATCTCCCACAGAATCCCAAAATAACCTATTTGCGCAATGAAGTTCCTATGGTTCTTATATAAATGGTGGATCAAGAAAAAATAGAACATTGCTTAAGTTATTGACTGGTGCGCTAAAACAAAGCCCTTATGGCAATTGTCGAACCCGAAATAGGAATTATTGAAAAGGAAAATGCAACTTGTGCTTGCTCCACCACAATCACAATTCCTTTTAAGTGAAGCTATTCACAGTTAACTTGCTTAGAGTACGCTAACAGACTGTAAGTTTAACTTTTGCAAGAGGTGAAAATGAATGGAAGATATAGTTGATATTGCTGTTGAGGCTGGGGGTTTCAAAACATTTGTTTCAGCAGTAAAAGCAGTAGGATTAGTTGAATTATTGAAAGATAAAGGCCCAGTCACCATTTTTGTGCCAGATGATGGTGCTTTTGCATTGCTTCCCGCAGGCACAGTCGATGAACTATTGAAGAATATTCCAAAACTCAAAGCGATTCTCATGTACCATGTTATTCCGGGAAAGTTTACGATTGACGAAATAGCTCTGATGAAAACTGCTAAAACTGTTCAAGGCCAAGAAGTAAAGATTCATGGCACCGGTTGGAGGCATCTTCACATGAATCCGATAATTAATGATGACGCACACATTATAAGCACGGACATTGTAACAGAAAGCGGCATAGTACACGTTGTGGACAGAGTGCTTATGCCAAATATGGAGCTTACTTGTCCTGTATGCGGAATGGGCTTCTTGACCATGCAAGCTTTGGAGGATCACACAAAGACGGCTCACATAGTTGAAAAAATTCCTGAGACATCGATGCCTGAAGAAGTTATGCCAGTAGTTGAAAAAGCCCCTGAGCCAATGCCAATCCCTGAGGTGATGCCAGTAGTTGAGGCAGTGCCTGAACCATTGCCACCCACTGAAGTCATAACGGAACAAATGCCAGTAGCAGCAAAAGTGACAGGCATTTTTGAAGTTTTTTATGACTCTATTTGCAGGTTCCGTTTCCATCTGAAAGCTACTAATGGACAAATAATTGCTGTAAGCCAATCGTACGGACAAAAAGAGTCCGCTCTAAAAGGCATCGCTTCAATCCAAAAGAACGCTGCGATCGCTAAGATCACTGATTTCGCAACGGGTGCAATGCCTGAAGGAACCAATACTGCTGGAATTGTCCAAGACCCCGCTTTTGAGATTCTGTGTGATGCTGCTGGTAAGTTCCGTTTCCACTTAAAGGCTGCTAACGGAGAGATAATTGCTGCAAGTCAGTCCTACCTATCAAGACAATCAGTTGAAACTGGAATAGCATCAGTGAAGAAGAATGCTCCAATGGCAAAGATCATTGATCAAACCACTGCGTTAACCTAAACCCAAAATTTCAATTCTTTTTTTCTTCAGTCAGAACAAACACGAACAATATTTAAAGTGGACATTAACCTTTTCAAAAGTTGTCATAATACAACCAACAAGCATGAAAAATACCAAAATATATTGAAGACTCTGAATCAACAACAATTTTAGTAGAGCAAGTAAGTGCTGAATTGCGATATCTATAGAAATTAGTTAAAATCATGACTATATATTCATAAAACATAAGTCTAAAAAAAGCTAATTGCTAAATGAACACTATGATGCCAGAATTAGCTTTTAGCCGAAAAACCCGCATTATCTTCCATGGCTTAGGCTTAAGCTGCACTGGCGGCGCAATATTCCTCCAAATTCTAACCTTTTCAAGCATACTATACCAAGGATACTTCAACGCAGTCGAAGCAAATCCAATCATACTCTCAGTTGAAATAGTTCTCACCGCTTTTACCCTAATCTACTTCATTTGCATTTACCAACGAGTGATTCGGTCACTAAAATAAAAATAATTTGATAAACGAAAGGCTCTTTTTGACTTGAAGAAAAATGTGGTCATCAGGTCGGTTAATTTTTTTCCAGATTTCAATAAGCAACTCTTGATCTTTAACTTTCATCTTCTTTTCTTGGTTATTAATACAATAAGGCTGATGCTGATTGCCAAAATAATGAGAACTACCACTGGGTAAAGGTAGAGAGGCGTTGCCGGGGACTGTAGTAGAGGTGAAGGCGAGGTTGAAGGAGATTGGTTTAGAGTTGGAGATGGACTTGCAGGGGAAAGGGCTTCAGAGGGGCTCGGATTTGGTGTGGTAACAGGAGGGGTTGTAACAGTGCTTGTGGAGGTTGGTGTGGGTGCAGTTGTCGGAGAGGGTGACGGTGAAGGCGATGGTGATAAAGAAGGATTGGGCACGGGGCTTGCAGTTGGAGTTGGAGAAGAACTCGGAGAGGGTGAAGACGTTGCCGTGGGTGAAGGAGTGGGTGTTGATGTAGGCATAGAAGTTGGTGTAGGAGTAGGTGTTGGCGTCATAGTTTGAGTTGGTGTAGGTGATGGAGAGGGCGAGGGACTTGGTGCAACCGTTGGTGTTGGGGAGGAAGTTGGTGATGGTGCGGGTGTAGGTGTTGGGAATGGAGTCGGGGTCGGAAGTTGACCGAAGGCATACAATTTGCCGCCTGAGCTTACATAAACTATGCCGCCAGCAATAGCAGGAGACGAATCTACTGAATCGTCTGTTTGATAACTCCATATCATGTTACCAGTTGTAGTATTGAAAGCATATACTTTGTTATCCACAAGTATATTATGGGGACGAGCTTCATCAAGGAAGTGGCTTTGACCGGAGCCGATATACACAACATCACTTGCAATAGCAGGTGAAGATCTCATACCTACGCCTGTAGTGTAATTCCATATTTTTTCTCCAGTTGAGGCGTTCACAGCGAGCATTTGACCGTATGCACCGATATATGCTATGCCATTTGCAACGGCAGGTGTTGACATCACAAAACTATAAGGACCAGTCCATGGTGTATATTGCACCGCAATACGCCAAATTTTTTCGCCTGTTGAAGCATTCAAAGCATTTAAGCCCGTAAAATCATCGCCAAAGTATGCTACATCATTGACAACAGTAAATTCTGAGCCTGAATACACACCAGTTCCAGTCGATTGATTCCATATCTCTTTGCCATTCGTTTGATTCAAAGCATAGATAAAGGAAGCTGTTTGTTTTCGACCGTATACTATGCCATTGACGACTGGAGGATTATGAAGTTGAACATCCATATAGACATTGGATGTTATCAGCTGACCAAGAGGAGTCCATATAAGATTACCAGTGTATGCATCAAAAACGCCGTAGCCTACGTACACTCTACCTTCAACAACAGTAGGTGTGCCAACAGGAGAAATTGCATTATAACTCGTAACATTCCAAATTTTTTCGCCCATTGATGCGTTTAAAGCATATAAACCCCCAGAACCTCCGCTTTCATCGAATTGGCCAGTTACATAAACTATACCATTTGCAACCGCAGGAGTGCCTGTTGAACCAAGTTTATTCCATAATTGTTTTCCAGTTGAAGCGTTTAAAGCGTAAAAATAACCATCACCTCCATCGAAATACACAATACCGTTTGCAACCACAGCATCCGAAATTGATGCATTAGTCGTAAAAGTCCAAAGGGTGTGGTTTGTTATTGGTCCTATTGAAGTGGTATATCCTGAATGACTTGGGTCGTTACGCCACATTGGCCACGAATCCGGGTCTAACGCGGTAGTTTGCACAGCTAGTTCTTTGGCTCTCATTGTTCCGTCATACGTAATGAAACCTACAGCTCCATGAGGGAGCGAATTATCTTGCACTTCCAAAACCTTAACCCCATCAACAAACAACTGTAATGTGTTGTCAACAACGACCGCCGAAATCAGGTACCACTTACCCACTTCGACCTCGCTGATAAGTCCAGAAGAAGCTAACTCTGTGCCCGTGCCATTATCCATTTTAGAGATGCTAAACTTGTGACCAAAACAGCCTAAACCCATCCAATAAAAGTTGTCAGGATTCGTATACCTCACAACAACGCCTATGACGTTTCCAGAGTTAAGCTTGGAACCGTATGCAGTTAATTGGTAATTGGTCCAAGAAGTATCACCTGCCCAAATCATACAATTCTCACTAGGAGCAACTCCTTGAAGCACACCCCCGGAAACCGACCAAGCACCGTTAACTACCGTCCAATTGCTGAGGTTGGCGAAATCATCGCTAAATAATGCTGCGTTAGCAACTGGGATTTGGACTTTAAAAACTAAAATGCAAGATAATAGCAGCAACAAAGCTAAGGCCAATCTAAATGAAGTCCCTCTTTGCATAACCCCTTCTCCCAACTAAACAAAGGGCTACAGCCAACTTTTAAGGTTTGGGCAAGTATCTCGCGAGACTTACGTTTAGCTATGGCTTAAATGTATTACAAGCTGAACCGCCTCAGTCATTAATACTAAAAAAATTGGGGTTTTTGAGGGTTATGTCTCCATTATACACGAAGTCGTTTATTTCTTGTTTTTAGTTGTTGGCAGCCCAGAGAGATACAATCCATGATTTTTACGACAACGTTCTCAGCTAGGTTTAAGGGTCACGATTTTGGTTTGCCGATGGTTAAACGGATGATAGAAACTTTGGGCAGAACTATGACCTTTGAAAACCTAAATTTTTGTTTTTTTACATTTTTTGTCTTTCAACTGGTTGATTTCGTGGTGGATTAGGGTTGGTTTCTTTGTTTAGTAGTTGCTTTAGTTGCCAGATTAGTACATCTCGATCGTTGGGTTGCTGTTGCATCCATAATTGGCGTTTTTCTCTAAATTGTTCGCCATTTATTTTGCCTCGCCTCTGCAATTCACCAAGCAACTTCATGAAACCTTGCATGTCTAACTGTTCTTCGGTCACTACATTTCCGACATTTCTTTTTTCTGAAGCGCCGGGTTCACTATCTGGCGGCGGATAATTTTTGTACAAGAAACGTGTGAAATACATTACGTCCCAACTTCGGGTTGGGGGTAGGTTTTTTTTGGCTTTCAGTAATTCGGCAGTGTAGTGTTCGTATTCTTGTCCAAACGAAAAATATTTTGCTTGCACACTGGGGGCATCAACCATTCGGTTAATGAAATACCGAAGATGATGATTGCTAAAAATCGGCAGTACGGTTCCGTTCTCATAATTGAAGCAGAATATGATTTTTTTTGCAAGCTGCTTATCTTCTCCAAGTCCGCCAATCTTTTGCCAAGGAGCATCCACTTTTTGCGCCAAAGACTTCCTACTATCCACAGCTATTCGGAGCAAGTTTTTAAGGTCGCTGATTTGCAGTCTTGCGTTACGGTAAACGTTCGAGCTACTGAGACTTGAGTAACCAAGCAACTTGAAAATGGTCTCCATAAGGTTGAAGAACTCGCCGACTTCGTCAGGGTTCAATTTAAACAGTTTATCAGGATCTAGCCATTCTATTGTTCGGAGGTTTTCGGCGAATGGGAATTTCTGCCTAAAATCCTTTAACACGGCAAGTGTTTTATCAGCTTCACGCCTAATCGACCCGTCTTTATCGTAGTCTCGTGCTTTCTCAAACACCAAGTTATTTTTAGACATTTTCAACGTAACCATTAAGGGAGATTCAGCTAATAAGAATTGCACCCGCCAAGTAATTTGAAGGTTTATGTGACTTGGATTGGCAAACGAATTCGTAAGTATAAGTCTTTAACAGTGGTCTTGGGTGCTTTTTACAATTTTTGGTTAGGGAGCAACCGGCATAATCGCCTTAAATACCGTTGGCCTGCCAGGGCGCAGCCTAATTCTAGACCACACAAACAGGTCGCGAAAAATTCCAACCTTCTGCAGACAACAACCAACACGGAAAAAATGTCTTCCAGTCAACAACAACCAAAAAACCCCAAACCACAGCTCAAACATAAAACACAAACCCAAAAACAACCGCCCACAAAACTTGTGCACACAAACCAACTACAACAATCAATCAAAAAGAAAAAACTCACATAAGCACCTAAAACATTCTAACTCAATTGGGAAAGAATATTAGTTGAAGTAATTGTTGAAATTATAAGTTGATAAAGTTGGCTAAGCAATTGTTTATTTCAGGACCCATAATTGGAATGGAAAAACAACAGGATTACCGAAAAACCATCACTGACATCGCCGCGAAAATAGGCTACGAAATCATTGACCCATGGAAAAGAGAGCGCGTTCTATACAATGGGACTGAGGAGTGCTGGTGGGACAAGGTTCCGGTTTTTGATTTTGTCCAGCGGGATCTCGACGACGCTGACCGATGCGACATCATGGTTGTTTACCTCCCAATACTTTCCGCGGGTGCCTGCATGGAAATGTTCTACGCAAAACGTAATGGTAAAAAAGTGATTGTAGTATCGGAGATTAAATGCCTAAGCCCATGGATTGTGTTTCACTCAGACAGCATTATAAAAGACTTCAGCAAGCTTGAAGAAACACTTAAGCAGTTTCTTTAGTCTTATTTTGTTTGAATTCTTCTCGGATTTTCATCTCCCTTCGTTTGCGGTTGTAACCCAGCGAGAAATCGTGTGCAGCATCGCGGATCTTCCGCAAAAGAAGCATCATTCGGCTGTTCTTATCGAAGTATCTTGGCGCAGATTCGTCTGGCAGATAGATTTCTTCATGTTCCTTAGCTAAACCAATAAGCGGAATCTGCAAACCGAGCGTTTGCAAAGCACGCTTTGCCGCGCTAACCTGTCCGGGTCCTCCGTCAATAACCACAAGGTCGGGCAGTTGGATTTTCTCTTCGATTTGACGCTTGTAACGTCTGGCGACAACCTCGTTGACAGCGGCAAAATCGTCTTGCCCTAGGAAGGTTTTGATTTTGAATTTGCGGTAATTCTTCTTGTCGGGTTTGGCTTCTTTGAAAGTAACCATGCCTGAAACCACATGTTCAGTTCCCAGATTAGAGATGTCAAAGCACTCGATTATATGTGGAAGCACAGGCAAGTTAAGGTTGTTTTGTAAGTCAACAAGTGAGCAGTCGACGTCTAGGCTGGATTCAAGGTTTTTCTCAGCCAACTGAACAAGCGCAAGTTTATCTGCTCGCCGCGGAATCGTTAATGAAACTGGCGCAGCCCGCTTTGCAGCTAAGAATTCCTCTAATGCCTTTTTCTCTTCAGCGTCCTGCCAACAGGGCTTGTTGAGCAATATTTCTCTTGGAATCTGGTTAGTAGTGTAGAAAGCTTTCAAAAACTCCTGCTCAATTTGAGGTTGAAGGTCAACGCTAAAATCTTTTTTACCAAGCAAAACACCTCGGCGAACGCCCATCTGAACAGCAAGCATCTTCTCACCAACTTGTCTAAACGCCAAAACATCTTGATCAAAGCGCCGCTCGTTATCAACGATTTGATGCTCGGTGAGGAGCCCTATGGATTGGATTTGGTTGCGGAGTTCAAGAGCAGTCTCGTATTGCTGAGCAGCGGATGCAGTTTGCATTTGATTTTTAAGTTGTTCAATGGTTTGAATGTAGTTTCCGTTTAGGAAGCTGCGTGCCTGCTTCACTTGGTCAGCGTATTGTTCGGCTGTGGCTTTGCCGATACAAGGCGCTGTGCAGAGGTGAATGTGGTAGTTTAGACAAGCTCTTTTAGGCATGGTCTTGCAGGTTCGAAGTTTAAACACCCTCACCACCAAACGCTGCAGATCCTGCCGTGTGAAGCCATCGGTGTATGGTCCAAACGACTCGAGCTTTCGCGAAACCTTGCGGCTAGTCAGTATCCTCGGAAAAGCCTCCCTAGTCAGCGAGATATAAGCGAAGGTTTTAGCGTCTTTGAGGTTCACGTTGTACTTAGGGGTGTGTTGCTTAACGAGCTTGTTCTCTAGAAGCAAGGCTTCAACCTCGCTGTTCACCACGATCCAATCAATATTGCGAATTCTAGAAACTAACTGCTTTGTTTTAATGGGTTGGTCAGTAGTTGAAAAGTAACTTTTAACGCGGGGTCGCAGACTCTTTGCTTTGCCAACATAGAGGATTTCACCTGTTTCGTCTCGATACAGGTAGACGCCCGGGTTGGTTGGGATATCGCAACTTTTGAAGTCTGATGGACCATTTATTTGGATCATGCAGGCTATTTCACTGCCACAATGATTTCTTGAGGCTTAAGGTTAAGTATTTTTTCCAAAAACATGCCTGTGGCAGAGCCTTTAGCTTTTGCGACTTCTTCAGGTTTTCCCTCTGCAAGCACTTCGCCGCCTGCTGCTCCACCTTCAGGTCCCAAATCAATTAGATAGTCGCAACTTTTTACGACGTCTAGGTTGTGCTCAATGATGTAAACGGTGTTGCCATTATCAACCAATCGATTGAGCACTTTAATGAGCCGTTTGGTATCATCAAAATGCAACCCAGTGGTTGGTTCATCAAGCATATAGACAGTATGACCTGTCTTGTGTTTGCTTAGCTCCCGGGTGATTTTAATACGTTGGCTCTCTCCACCTGACAGAGTGGTTGAGCTTTGCCCCAGCTTAATGTATCCCAAGCCAACGTCAAGCAACGTTTCTAGCTTACGTGCAACCCGCGGAGTATTCTCAAAGAATTTTGCAGCTTCTTCAACTGTCATATCCAAAACTTCGGCAATGTTTTTGCCTTTGTAGAGAACGGAAAGGGTTTCTTTGTTGTAGCGTTTGCCTTTGCACTCGCTGCATTGCACGTAGACGTCTGGAAGAAAGTTCATTTCAATACGCAGAACACCGTCGCCTTGGCAGGTCTCACATCTGCCACCTCTTACGTTGAAGCTAAAGCGGCCTTCTTTGTAGCCGCGTGCTTTGGCTTCTTTAGTCGAAGCGAAGATTCGGCGAATTTCATCAAACAATTTAGTGTATGTGGCTGGGTTGCTGCGTGGCGTTCTTCCGATTGGATCCTGATCGATAACTATTACGTTTCGAACTACTAAGGGAACATCTAGCGATTCATGTTTTCCAATTTTGTCAACTTGTTCTCCGAACCTCTTCCGCAGGGCAGGAATAACCGTCAAATTCATTAACGTACTTTTGCCTGAACCTGAAACGCCCGTAACTCCACATAAAACACCAAGCGGCAACCGCAAATTGAGGCATTTAAGGTTGTTTTCCTTTGCACCCCTTATTGTGATAAAGCTGACGGGTTGTCGCCTCTCAGTGGGAACTTCAATCACAAGTTTCCCTGAAAGATACTTACCTGTGAGACTTCTAGGTGTATCCATTATTTCTTGTGGGGTACCTTCTGCGACTATGTGTCCACCTTGGACGCCTGCACCAGGACCCATATCAACAATGTAGTCAGCATGCCGCATCGTCTCCTCGTCATGTTCAACCACAATAAGGGTGTTGCCTAAGTCACGAAGACGTTGAAGGGTACTGATGAGTTTGGCATTATCTCGCTGGTGCAAACCAATGCTGGGTTCATCAAGGATATAGAGTACACCCATCAGGTTGCTGCCAATCTGTGTAGCCAAACGAATACGCTGGGCTTCTCCGCCTGAAAGAGTCTTGGCGGCACGAGACAGCGAAAGATAACCCAAACCAACATTCTTAAGGAACCCCAGCCGCTCGTTGATTTCCTTTAGCACCTGCTTAGCAATGAAGAGTTCTTTTTCATTTAATTTGGGTGGCAGTCCATGGAAGAAGTCAACTGATTCTTCTATCGAAAGATCAGTCACATCAATAATGCTCCTATCTAAGATTTGCACGGCAAGCACCACCGGTTGAAGTTTTTTGCCCTTGCATGTGCCGCATGGTCTGGAAGTCATGTATTTTTCAATGTCTTCTTTTCGCCAATCGCTTTCTGTTTGACGGTAAAGCCGCATTGTCTGCGGGATTATTCCTTCCCAGCCGTCCCGCATCCACATACTAGCGCCGTTTGACCAGTTGCCGTTGATTGGTTCCTTGTCGCCGTACAGGAGCACTTGAAGTTGCTGTTCCGTAAAATTCTTAATTGGAGTAAAAACATCGAATCCATACTTTCTGCCCACAGTCGCAATCTGCTGTGCCCGCCAACTAAGTTCCATTGTACCCTTGTAAACCGCCAATGCACCATCCATGATTGTGAGATTTTTATCCGGAATCACTTTGTCCGCTGTTACTTCAGTGATTTCGCCCAGTCCATGGCATGTTGGACACGCGCCAAAGGGCGAATTAAAGCTAAACATTCGCGGCTCAAGGCTTTCAAACACGATTTCAGGGTGGTTTGGGCAAGCTCCAAAGGTGCTGTACATAGTTTCACCTTCGAAACGTTCCAGCTCTTTTTTCTTGCCAGCATCCTGATTTGCTGCATCAATTACGATCATGGTGCCTTTACCTGTTTCGAGCGCCCCTTCGACGGCTTCAGCCACGCGGGAACGCTCTTCATCGGAAACGGTGGCTGTGTCTATTACAGCTTCTATCCAGTGTTTCTCGTAGCGAACAAGCTTTACTTCTTCTTTGATGTGATCGGATTCGTAGATTTTCTGATCTACCCGAATCTTAGTGTAGCCTTCTTTTTTGAGATCATCAAATACTCTGTTCATGAGTGCCTTTCATGCCTCGGATGATTGGGGCTAGAAACGTTAGGGTTTTGCCTTTATCAACCATTATGAGGCTGGTTATGTTTTCAGCGCTCTGAGGATGAATGCTGCTGCCGCATTTAGGGCAGTGATGGACGCCGATTCTTGCGAAGAGCAGCCTAAGGTAATCGTAGATTTCAGTGACTGTGCCAACGGTTGAGCGGGGGTTTTTGCTTGTGCTTTTCTGCTCGATAGATATTGCCGGAGATAAGCCTTCAATTGAATCCACATCGGGTTTATCCATTAAACCGAGGAACTGACGAGCATAAGCCGATAAACTCTCTACGTATCTTCGCTGTCCCTCCGCGTAGATGGTGTCGAACGCCAAGGTGGATTTTCCTGACCCAGAAAGCCCTGTTATAACTATCAACTTGTTTCTGGGCAACTCTAAATCAATGTTTTTTAGGTTGTGCTCCCGTGCACCTTTAATCGAAATGTTGTCACGCATTACTCTAAACCCTGTTTCCTTCTCCGCTTCTGAGACTCTAACCAGTTTTAGCTTGATAGATTAGAACCTTTTTGCGCCAAACCCCTAAATTTCTGGGTTCTACGCTTCATTTTCGAGCTTCCGAGCTAGCGCTTTATTGAGTTCCGCAATTGCATCCCGCAACTCTATGGCGCGTTCAAAGTCCAACTTCTCCGCTGACTCCCGCATCTGCGCATCCAACTCGATAATCTGGCGTCTTATGTCGGATTTTGGCAGGTGCTTGGTGCCTTTGATTACTCCTTCTTTCTTTGAGATACCCTTGATTATGGTTGTTGGAGTAATACCATGCTGTTGGTTGTAGCGTTTCTGGAAGCTACGCCTGTAATAGGTGATTTCTATAGCACGCTTAATTGACTGCGTTAGCACATCAGCGTAGAGGAAGACTTTTCCGTTGACGTTTCTTGAGGCTCGACCAATTGTTTGGATTAGACTACGTTCGTCACGCAGGAATCCTTCTTTGTCAGCATCCAAAATGAAAATAGTTGAGACTTCAGGGATGTCTAAACCTTCACGTAGCAAGTTAATTCCAACAAGAATATCAAATTCGCCGACTCGCAATTGCCTCACAAGTTCGATTCGGTCTAGACTTTGGATGTCTGAATGCATGTACCTAACCCGGAAGCCTTCCTTTGCAAGGTAATCTGCAAGGTCCTCCGCCATTCGTTTTGTCAGGGTAGTGATAAGGATACGGTCGCCCCTGTTAATGGTTTTTTTAGCTTCAGCCATTAGATGCTGCATCTGACCCTCAATAGGACGAATTTCGACTTCTGGATCCAAGAGCCCAGTAGGACGAGTGATTAATTCAACAGGTGGACCACTCTTTTCCAATTCGTATTCTGCAGGGGTTGCCGAAACGAAAAGAACATTACCCATTTTCTTTTCAAACTCTTCAAACTTTAACGGTCGGTTATCCAGCGCGCTTGGGAGTCTAAAACCGAAGTCTACGAGGTTTTTCTTGCGCGAGTAGTCCCCGTTGTACATTGCACGGGCTTGTGGGATAGTTTGGTGGCTCTCGTCGATGATAAGCAGGTAGTCTTTGGGGAAGTAATCTATCAATGTGAAGGGTGGCACCCCGGGTTTGCGTCCATCGAAATGCCGACTGTAGTTTTCCATGCCGCCGCAGTAACCGAGTTCTTTTATCATTTCCAAGTCGTAGTTTGTACGTTGTTTAAGTCTATGTGCTTCAAGCGGCGGAAGCTCAAGCAACCGCTGCTCCAGCTCCTGCTTAATATGCTCAAGGGCGAGAGCATGCTTTTCTTCAGGCACGACATATTGGCGTGCAGGATAAAGCGTCAATTTGTCAACTGACACCTTTACGTCGCCGTTTAATGAGTTAACTTCCTTAATTTTCTTAATCGTGTTGCCTTCGAGTTCGACGCGTAAGATGTCGTTCTCATAGGACGGCACCACGTCAACGGTTTCGCCTCGCACTCGGAACCTTCCAGGCTCAAGTACCATGTCATTGCGCTCGTACTGCATATCCACTAAATCATGGATGAGTTGGGTACGTGACATTTGCTTGCCCACTTCCAGCTCCGCCGCCATTGTTCGGAAGTCATCTGGGTTCCCTAAGCTGTATATGCAGCTTATACTGGCGACGATTATGGTATCATTTCGGCTAACGATGCTCGAGACAGCGTGCATACGCATCTTTTCTATTTGCTCGTTTACGTCTGAGTCTTTTTCGATGTACATATCTTGGGCTGGCAAATACGATTCTGGCTGGTAGAAATCGTAGAAGCTGATGAAGTATTCAACACGGTTATTTGGAAAGAGCTCTTTTAACTCGGCGTAGAGTTGTGCAGCTAAGGTTTTGTTATGTGCTAGAATCAGTGTGGATTTTTGGAGTTTGTTGATGAGGTTTGCCATGACAAAGGTTTTGCCGCTGCCAGTGATGCCGAGGAGGGTTTGTTTGGATTTTGTAGATAAGTTTTTCACTAACTGCTCAACTGCAGTTTCCTGTCCAGGAGACATTTTGAATGGTGCGACAAGTTCAAATTGCACTTAGCTTCCCCACAAGTAACAAGAAATGACGTTTAGTTTGAATTAATTAAGTTTTTTCTAAAAAACAGGTTAATTCAGGCATCTCTTTGTGTTTCAGAAATCGATTAATGATTTGGGAAATTAAAAAACATAGAGCAATACTATTTCCTGCACAAAGGTTGAGCGTTTATTCGACAGTTAATTTTCCGAATTTGCCCACGTTAAGTTGAATTTCACTCTTAAAACTTGTAACGTAGCCGTTCTCGATTTTTATGTTATCTCCAACGTTGATTTGGTCAATCTGCTCGTTCCAAAGAGTTAACTTTACGCTGCCTGTTTCATCTGCAACCACAGCGTCAACTATTCGGTAAGTTTCATCTTTGAATCGTGATTTAACTTCTCGCGGATCACCTTTGTCGACAACTTTGGCTTCGACACTAACCCGTTTCATGCCGTCTTGTAAATCTTTAATCGCAACCATTTCAATTCACTTCTAAACTTTCCGATAACGGTCGGTTTTCAATTGCAAAGGTGATCTACAATCATATAAATCTTGCTAACTATAAAAAAATGAAAAAATGTGTGGTTAACGCTTTGAGCTTTTAAGCGATGCCAACGACTAAGAAAATCAAAACCAAGATGGTTATGCCTATTGCCAATGCAGAGAGAGCAAGACGCTTGGTCAGCGAGAATTCTGGTTTTAGTGTTCCCAAGATTATAGCGACTAATGCTCCCAGCCAAACATATGCCAACGCAGCGGATCCGACATTTATCGCCCTGAAAGTTGAGGTTAATGCTTCGATGTTGCTAAAAGCAGCTTGTGTATCGGCAAAAGTTATTCCGATATATTGTGGTGGATAAGCCAGTGTTCCGTAAGGAGTGAAGCCGACACCTCCCGATAAGTCAAAGGGATAGTAGACGACTGGAAGTGCAAGCGTGGCAACGAGATTTATTATTGCTCGGAAAACCATTACGAGCAGGGCAAATCCTACCGCGATAAACATGGGTTTCCAAAATACACCACTTTTCAGTCCCTTTAATATTAGATACAATATTCCTGTGATAAGAATCCATGCAAGCAAGAACTGCAAAGAGAACGCCTGCAAAAGCAGCAAGAACACGCCTGTACTGTCATATTCAGTGAATGACAGGTAGTGACCGCGGAAGAACAAGGCACCGATGTTTACGGTTACGTTGGAGTTAGCTGGATAAATGAACTCCAATTTTAATGCTGTTACGTTACTCCAAGTTGGTGCCCCGTTGCTTGTCCAGCCTGAGGCGTTAGGGCCAATTGGAAGAGTCAAATTGTTCCATTGATTGACGGTTGAAGTGCTTGACAGAGAATTAGTTATATCTTTTTGGTAATAATCAGTGTCGCTAAGTGAATAAAGCGACATTGTTACTTTTTGAGGTGCACTCTGAGGCTGTCCTTGTTTTATGACCATTGAAAGATTTTGGTATCCCGTCTGACTACAGTCAACGTTGAAGAGATCTCTAAGAGTCACGGATACGTTGCTGGTATTTACTCCTTTGATTTGTAGACTGCTGTTTCCAAAGACATTTGGGACAAACATGTAGCCTTGTTGAGTGGCCGTGAAAACAGTGTAGTTGAAGTAGTTAACGTCGTTAGCTAAACTTACGTCCTGAATTACCATGCCAATTCCCTGAAGTTGCGTTAATAAAAGTAGTATAGTGGCTAAGAGATGTATCTTCGGCGTATGTTTTGGAAAACTGCGTATACTCGTATCCTATTTGGATGCCTAGGAAAACGATTAAAATGATAAATGCGCCAAGGTATTTTGGGTTCTCAATTATTTGTTTAAAAGCTTTCTTAGGCGCATAAATGACTTGCAAGATGTCGTTAATAATCAATCTGTCTTTCCCTTCGCAAATGTGAAATTACTCGGCATTTATTAAGTGTTTTTAACTTTACCAACCTAGCCGACGGTAAGTGGCTTAATCTACATGAAAATAAGTAGAAACATTGGAAAACATATTTGAAAAAATTTTTTGGCTTACTTTCCTTACATTCCTTGTTTGAGACGTCTATACGTTGTATAGTCTACGTATTCTATGAAGGGGTTTTCGGCTTGGAATTTCACGTTGATTTTTTGGCGTTTGCGTTTATCTAGCAGTTGGCTTGTGGTTCTAAGTAGGTAGGCGTCGCTTCCGGCACCTGAACCGTAGCTTGCGACTAAAATGCGTTCATCAGGCTTTGCTACATCAAGCACTGCAGCCAAACCAACAAGTGAGCAGCCTGAGTAGGTGTTTCCGAACTTGTTGATTAAAAGTGAGGGGGAATACTGTTCTTCTTTGAACCCAAGTTCTTTCGCTATGCGGACTGGGAACTGGGGGTTGGGTTGGTGGGGAACAAAATAATTTATGTCGCTTGCTTTTAGGTTGGAACGTTCCATTAATTTGCAGGCGGCTTTGCGTACATGCTTGAAGTATGCTGGGTCACCTGTGAATCTTCCGCCGTGCATTGGATATTGTTCGCCGTCTCGGCGCCAAAAATCGGGAGTGTCAGATGTACATGAGTACCAGCCTTCAACTTCAGCGATAACATCGTGTTTTCCAAAGATGAAAGATGCGCCACCGTAGCCGACAAAAGTGTCCAGTTCTCCGCCTGGGCAACCTCGGGGTGCTGCTTGAGAGTTGTCGGCGCCGATAACCATAGCGTACTTTATGCCTGAGCGTGGATAACTAACAAGGGATGATGCATCTTTGAACATGCTTGTGCCAGCTTTGCAGGCAAACTCGGTATCAACGGCGTCGACGCCTTGAACATCGCCGTCTTCTTCGCCGAGTTGAAGAACCTGAGCAACTTTGGATGCTATTGGTTTAACGGCATAGGGGTTTGATTCTGAGCCAACGTAGACTTTTCCAACCCATGAGCTGTCAAGACCTGAATGGATAAGTGCAAGTTTGCCAGCTTCAACTGCCGCTGTCACAGCGTCTTCGTCGATGAAGGGAACAGCACGCTCCAAGCTGCCTTCTTTTATGCGGAAACGTGAGGTGTAAGCGCCATAGCCAACTATGCCTGGCAATTCACTTTCCTTGCTTGGTTGAACAACTGTGTACTCTTGATGTGGATAGTACTCGTCGGCTAAGGTGAAAGCCAGAGAAATCGTTGGTATAACGTCACTTTTTGCTACCGAGTAGCGTCTTCGGAAGCGGGGAATTACTTCTCTTCCTTCAAGGCTTGCTAAATCAACATTCTCGCCATCACATATTAGCTGGTCGGTTAGCCTTGCGGGAACTCGGATTTTGCCGTCATGAAAAGAAACGATACCGTAGACGAAATTTGAGAGTTTCGTGAACTTGTTTGTGGGTTCGTTGATGAAAGTGCATAGTTCTAGTTTGCCTTTGTCATAGAATAGGTCTATGCTGTCCATTTTTCCGTAGCTTTTTCTGCCGCAGTTGCTGCAGTAATCGCGGACTTCAAAGTATTCTTTGCCGCAGGTTTGACAGCGACATGCCTTTAAGCGGTCGCCCAAGTAAGAAACCCGTCGCTCTATCGGTTCACTACTAATTCTTATCCACTCCTAAAATAGTAACGTAGGCTTTAGTTCCAAAGCCTTCAAACTCCAATACACCACCATTTTGAAGTAAACCATCACTAGGGTGAACCTGTCTTTCGCCAGCCTCACCGCGGAGTTGGCGGTAAATCTCATAAATCTGTGCGCCTCCAGTTGCTCCCAAGGGATTGCCGTTTGCTTTTAAGCCGCCATCCGTGTTAACATAGAGCGGCTTTCCGCCGATGTTATAGCAGTTTTGGCAGCCATGTATGCTTTTCCAAGCGGTTCCAGGTTCGCAGAAGCCTAAGTCCTCAAGAGAAACCATCTCCATCACGGTAGATTGGTCGTAGACTTCAAAAATCTGCAAATCCGACGGTGCTACTTTTGACATTTGAGAGGCTTTTTTCATAGCATATTCAGTTGCGACAAAATGGGATAGGTCTTCTCGTTTTGGGTAGTTAAGATAATCGGTTGCTGAACCGATGCCTAAAACAGAGATTGGTTGCTTAGTCGTTTTCTTGGCAACTAAGTCGCTTGTAAGAATCAATGCTGATGCACCATCTGAGACTGGAGCAAAATCGTAGAGTCCCAAGGGTTTATGCGCCGATTTTCTTGCATTAAGAACCTGCTCGATGGTGATTTTTCTTTGGAACTGAGCAAACTTGTTTTTGGTTGCGTTTGCATGGTTCTTAACAGTAACCTCTGCCAACGCCATGTTAAGCTTATTGAGATTTTCGCCCGTTATATGGTGTTTTTTTATGTATGCACGAAGCATGAGTTCATGGTTGGATTCAGGTGTTCCACCTGCATAGTAGCTCCAAGGGTCGTCAAGTAACATGAGGTCGTCGCGGATTTTGTCCCAGCGATCCGTCATCTTCTCGATGCCACCTACCAGAACCGTACTGTAAACACCAGCTTGAATTGCGTGGCATGCAGTAAGCAAGGCGGCGCTAAAAGATCGGGTGACTTCCATGGGCACATGAAGTTCAGTTAACTCTGAAAGAAAACCCTCTTCTAAGCCTAATTTGTTGGTAATGGGAAGAAAACAGTCTGACAAGTAGCAGGCTTCTAGGTCTTTGCGTTCGATGTTGTATTCGTTTGAAGCGGCAAGCCAAGCTTCTTCAATTAGTTTTTCGGGTTCTTTGCCGTAGTATTCTCCAAACTTGGTTCGGCCAACAGCAACGATGGCTGGGCGGTTTTGCATTTCATGTTCCCCTTTTTGGATAGCAGTAAAGGTTTTTCGAAACGACTATTAAGTGTTTGCCAAATTCCCCATGAAATATGCGATTTACAAAAATACCGGTTTAACAAGATAGGAGATCTGGGCTGCTGCAGGCGAGCTATCTCTTCTAGGTAAATTTGTTGTTTATCTCATTTCTAGTCAACTGTGACTTTGTGGCTTCTATTAGGTCTTTAAGTTTTTGGCTCAACTCAACTGGGTAAGTGGGAGCATTGGTTAACAGCTTATAGTCTGATGGAAGCTTAGAGAGACTATCTGATGCTTTGGCGCGAATTTCGTTAAGGGAAGGCAACTTGTAAGTTATTTTACCCTTCTCCATAACTTTAGTCAGCAAAGGCTCAGCTTCTATCAGCTCGTTACTTAAGGCTATAATATCTTTTGTGAAAACTCCAGCCTTATTTTTATAGCGGAAAACCTGTTTTCTGCCAGGCAAAGTAATTTTATCTTTGCTCAACTTCATAATCGGCGAGAATTTACCATCAGAGGTCAATGTTTCGCAAAGTTTGTAGATGACGTCTAGATATGGTCGATCGGCTGAAGTCCCCATTTTGGTACCGACTCCGAACGCATCAATCTGTGCACCATCATAGAGAAGTTGCTCGATTTTGAATTCGTCGAGATCACCGCTGGCAAAAATCTTCACATACTCCAAACCGCTGGCATCCAAGATTCTTCGAACTTTCTTGCTTGTTTCTGCCAAGTCACCGCTGTCGAGTCTAACTCCTCCAAGTCTGAATCCCTTTGCTTCGAGTTCTTTTGCCACTATAGCAGCCTTTTCTGCACCTACCAAGTCATCGTAGGTATCGATTAGGAGGGTTGATTTGTGTGGAAATGTTCTGGCGAATGCTCGGAATGCATCGATTTCTTTGGGGTAGGACATGATGAAGGAGTGCGCCATGGTACCAAATACTGGTATGTTATAAGCCATACCTGCGAGTACGTTGCTGGTTCCTTGGCATCCAGCTATGTAACTTGAGCGAGCCACTTTCAGCCCAGCATCAATGCCAGGTTCCCTTCGCAATCCGAACTCAATCACTGATTTGCCGTTGGCGGCGTGGACCACGCGTGAGGCTTTAGTCGCTATCATTGTTTGAAGGTTAATCGAGTTGAGCAGGAACGTCTCCACGAGTTGAGCCTCAATAATTGGGGCTGTAACGCGGATCAATGGTTCGTTGGGAAAAGCCACGGTGCCCTCTGGAACAGCCCACACCTCCCCCTTAAACTTGAAACCATGAAGATAGTCGAGGAAGTCTTGATTGAAGCCTTGCTTTTTCAGGTAAGATAGATGCTTATCTGTGAAGGTAATGTTTTGCAGATACTGAAGAGTCTCTTCTAATCCTGCGAACAGGAAGTAGCTCCGGTTTTCTGGCAGACGGCGAATGAAGAGGTCAAAGGTGGCAGGCTCAAAGTTTTTGTTGTCAAAGTAGCTTGCACACATCGTTAACTCGTAGTAATCGGTGAATAAGCTCATGTTTTCCTGCTTGAGAAGACTGAGAAAAGACTGCATGCGCTATAAGTGGAAAGCAGGCGGATTTAATTCTTTCTAGACCAACATATGATGCATTCGATCAAGAAAGTTTGACTTTGCCTTATAGAGTCACCCCGTCCTAAAAACCAGACTTCCCAAGAACTTGCAGAAAAAAATCGCATTAACCCTAAATTCTTCACTTTCACTTCCCTCTCCACTACGGGCGCAACATCTTTTTCAGCTTATTTTAAATACACCATACCATACATCAACACTCAAAGTGTGAAGATTAAAATGACTGAAGACTCCGATGCCCAACCGCAAGAAGAATCTATACTTGAAACAAATAGGAAAAAATATGAGTTCATAGAAGATTTGCCGGGAGTTGGTCCAGCCACAGCCCAAAAACTCAAGGAACTCGGCTACCACACCGTAGAATCCTTAGCTATGGCAACAGCACGTGAACTTGATCCAGTCGGAGTAAGCGAGAAAAAAGCCTTCCAAATCATCGAAGCTGCACGTTCATCCATCGGCATCGCATTCATCAGGGCAGATGAACTCTACAAAATGCGGCAAACCGTCCTGCGGATAAGTACAGGCAGCAAAGCCCTAGACAAAATCGTCGATGGAGGATTAGAAACCCAAACAATAACAGAGTTCTACGGTGAATACGGCAGCGGCAAAAGCCAAATGTGCCACCAACTATGCATCAATGTCCAGCTGCCTCCAGAAAAAGGAGGATTAAACGGCGCAGCACTCTACGTTGATACCGAGAACACGTTTAGGCTGGAACGCATCGTGCAGATGGCAAAAGGTGTTGGTTTAGACCCAGCAGAAGCCGTGAAAAAAATCATTTACGCAGAAGCATACACTTCAGACCACCAAATGTTCCTCTTAGAGAACGCTGATGAAATAATCAAAGCAAACAACATCAAACTAATCATAGTAGACTCGTTAACAGCACATTTCCGAAGCGAATACATTGGAAGAGAAATGCTTGCGTCCAGGCAACAAAAACTCAACAAACACATGCACAAACTCATCGCATTAGCAAGAGCATTCAACGCAGTAGCAGTCGTAACCAACCAAGTCATGGCAAAACCAGACCAGTTCTTCGGTGACGCAATCCACCCAATCGGCGGAAACATTGTCGGACACACAAGCCACACAAGAATCTACCTCAGACGCGCATCACACGGACCAATACGCATCGCAAGACTAGTTTCAAGTCCATATTTGCCGGAAGGAGAGGAAATCCTTAAAGTAACCGAGAACGGAATAGAGGATGTCTCTGAAGAAGAGAAAGCAACTAAACCTCGTGGACGGTAATCATGCCTATCTCACAAGCCCTCGTAACACGGTACTTCCAGCTTATAGTCAGCAGGCAATTCACCGAAGCTGAACGCGAATTGGAACGAGTTAAACAAAAAATGCAGAAAACTGAATGGAACAGAGGATACTTCAGGGCACTCTACGGAATGTACCTTTCACGCAAAAACAGCGCCACAGACGACTACGCATTCTTTGCAAAAATAGATATAACTGACAAAGTAAACCTGCACGCTTATCGAAAAGAGTTCCTCGAGCACATGGGCAACGGATTGCATGGGGACTTTGACCGCGGATACTTTTCTGCCTGGGCAGACTGCATGCGAATCCTAACACGCATGGAGGTTCCAAGCTCGCAGAACGGCAACAGTAAAGGCACCGTGGAGGCAGAAAAAATCGAAACGCTCAGAAGCGACAAAAGTCAAGCTACTATAGCGAATTTTCTAAAAAAATCCGAAGATAAAGAAGAATAAAAACATTTTAGGCAACGTTTCCAAGTGCAACTTGGATTATTGTGTAGAATGAGCACAAAGAAGGTTATCCAACTAAAGAAGTACATTCCTATTGCTGTGCTGAGGATTTTTGATTGCTTCTCTATTTTGCTTTTGTAGAATGCTCTCAGGATATAGTAGGTTACGAAGTAGATGAGCAACGCGATGGTTATGCTGTTTATGAGCGTGTCTACCGAATTTATGTCAAAAAATAAAGCGGCTAAAAGCGCGCTTATTGCTCCTGCAGTAATTCCCAATGCAACTCTTAACCAGTAAAGCTGAACGACAGGTGTCATGTAAATCCAATCCTTGCTGTGTATATTTTGTTCTTCCTTAAAAAAGATGCCTAAGTATTAATCGTTTCTGCCAACACGTAAATGGTTATTTTATAGTAAATCACTATATAGAATTCCAACGGTGTAGGTGTTGCGTAAAAAAGAGTTCTCAAGCTTTGACATTGCCGCAGCAATCAAA
Source organism: Candidatus Bathyarchaeota archaeon (assembly GCA_963770935.1). Taxonomy (GTDB): domain Archaea; phylum Thermoproteota; class Bathyarchaeia; order Bathyarchaeales; family Bathycorpusculaceae; genus Bathycorpusculum. The sequence goes on along the minus strand of CAVYRJ010000005.1, from coordinate 70,753 downwards.
GAACTAAAGACCACTTTAGCTGAATCCAGAGTGAACAACATCTATCAACTCACCGAAAAAACTCGTAGTATTCAAACTACACAAAACAGACATGCAACCGATACGCTTGGTAGTGGAAGCAGGAAGAAGGTTACATGTCACTAGCTACGCAGAAGAAAACCCAGCTGAACCCCCAGCATTCTGCATGGCTCTAAGAAAATACCTACGTAACGCGTGGGTAGCTGGGGTTGACCAGTACGAGTTTGAAAGAATCGTGACTATTAGCTTTCGAACAAAAACTGGCTTGCTAAAACTAGTTGTAGAGCTCTTCGGGGAAGGCAACATCATATTAACAAACGAGCAAAACCTAATTATCCATGCTTTGGTTTACAAAAAAATGCGTGACCGCGACATCCTTCATAATGTAGTTCTGCAGCTTCCGCCTGCAAGTGGCAAAAACCCCTTCAAAGTCACCCAAAGTGAACTGGAAGAAGCTCTCAAAAATGCGGGCGAAACCGAAGTTGTTAGGCCAGTTGCACGTTTTCTGGGTGTCGGAGGAGTCTATGCGGAGGAAATTCTTCTGCGGGCTAACGTGGAAAAAACCAAGCATTGCAACGCGTTGTCAAGCGGTGAAGTCAAGGGAGTTTTTGATGCTTTGCAGACCCTGCTGGCTGCAGTTTCAGGCGGCAATTTGGAGGCTTGTATTGTTTTGGGTGAGGAGGGTGATTTTTTGGACGTTGTGCCCATTAAGCTTAAACGTTATGAAGGCTGCAAAGTTCAAGTTTTCGATTCTTTTAATCGGGCGCTTGACGAGTTTTATTTGCGGGTTATCACTGCTGAGAGGGCATTTGCCAGCGTTGAAGTGGACAAGCTAAAAAAAGAAGCTGAGAGGTTAAGGCGTGTTGTTGCGGAGCAGGAAAAATCTATTCGTGAAGACGAAGCCAAATCTGAACGTGACAAACTAATCGGCGATGACATCTACGCTCACTTTACTGAACTCCAAGCCTTCCAAGAAAAGCTCCTTAAAGCCAACATGCAGGGACACGACTGGGACGAAATCATAACAACTGTCTTGTCAGCAAAGAAAACAGGGAGAGCTCCAGCAACTTATGTTGATGGATTCGACGGCAAAAACCTCGCATTGAACCTGTGTATAGATAATTTCCATTTTAGTTTTAACCTAAGAGATTCAATTTTTGACAACGCCAACAGATATTATGAACACGGTAAGCACGCGAAAGAGAAATCGCAAGGTGCATTGTCAGCACTTATGGATTCTAAGCGGAAACTAACTAAGATCGAGCGGGAGCTAGCTGAAGCTGAAGAAATCAAAAGTCTAAAGCCAGCAGAAATGATGGAAGCTCTCGCAAAACGCAAAGTCGCGATGGAGAATAAGGAGTGGTACGAAAAATTCCGCTGGTTCACTTCCTCAGACGGATTCTTGGTTGTTGCAGGCAAAGACACCGTTAGCAATGAGGTGCTGATAAAAAAGTACACCACTCAGGATGATGTAGTTTTTCACGCTGAAATCACAGGTGCGCCGTTTGTGGTCATTAAATCTGAGGGCAAACAGGTAAGTGAGCAAGCGCTACATGAAGCTGGCGAGTTTGCAGCTTCTTTTTCGCGGGCTTGGCGTGAAAACGCTGGTTCAGCAGATGTTTACTGGGTTAAACTTGATCAGCTTAGCAAGAGTGGTCCTTCTGGGGAGTCGGTTCCTCATGGAGCGTTTTTTGTGGTTGGCAAACGTAATTGGACTCGTAATGTGGCGCTGAAGGTTGCTGTTGGCATAATTGTTGGTGAGGAAACCAGTTTTGTGGGTGGACCAGTAGAGGCAGTTAAGGCAAAAAGCAAAGCTTACGTGGTTATTGTTCCTGGAGATTTAACTGGCAAAGAGTTGCTCAAGCAGATTCTTAAATTTCTAATGCTAAAGCTGACTAAAGAACAACGCGAAAAAGCAGGAAAAACATCGATAGAACAAGTCCGCGAGTTTGTGCCCTACACGAAAGGAACAATAAATCAGAAAGCAACCTAAAAATGTCGCCTATCGGGCTGTTTTATTATGGGCGCTGAAATAGCTGTGTTGAATATACTCTGTAATTTTCGATTCGTGGAGTTCTTTCAAGGGAGTCTTGGACTTTTTTTACGGCTTGGGCAAAAACGCCTTTCTCAGACTTTATCATTGATTCTTCATCTTGCCAAAGAGTCAAGACGGTTAATGCATTTGGATCCATATAAGAAAGTAACGACATATAGCCGCGGAACCCTTCTGCGTCCTGAGATAAAGTGTTTAGAATTCTATCAAGTTCTGCAAAAGCACCTTCTCTTTTTCCCATTTTGAAATTCCAAAAAGACATTCTTGCTAAAACCACAAAATTCACCTAAAAACAATTGCGGCTGCTTTCATTTATAGTTTTAACGATGACATTTCTGGTTGTTAAGTTGATAGGCAATTGCTAGTTGGCAGTGCACTAGTTTTATTTTTAGTTCGCCAAATATTAGAATAGGCGAGTTTGTTGGATAAAATTGACTTTAAAAAAGAGTTAAAAAACCTATACAATCCGTCAGCGAGAGAAGTTAATGTTGTTGACGTCCCAGCTATGAACTTCCTATTAATTAACGGCGAAGGCGCTCCTACATCACCACAGTATAGTGAAGCTATAGAGGCATTATTTAGCGTCGCTTATACGCTCAAATTTACAATTAAGAAAAACAAAGGCATAGATTATGCTGTTATGCCGCTTGAAGGTTTATGGTGGGTTGACGACATGACTAAGTTCAGCCCAGACCGTAAAGAGGAATGGAAATGGACGGCCATGATAATGCAGCCCGAATATGTTTCATCAGATGGAGTTAAAGTTGCGGTTGAACAAGTGAAAAAGAAGAAAAATCCGACCGCGCTGCCTAAAGTTCGGTTTGAAAGGTTCAAGGAGGGACCAGCCGCACAAATAATGTATGTTGGACCGTTTTCGGCTGAGGGACCGACCATAACTAAAATACATGCATACATCCAAAATAGTGGACACACACTAAGCGGCAAACACCACGAAATCTACCTAAACAATCCAGCTACGACTGCTTCGGAAAAACTGAAAACCATTATAAGGCAACCCATGACTTGAACTTAAGTTATTGCTTCTATTCTTTTTGGTAATTCAGCAATTTGCTGCCGGAATTTTTCGCGCATTTTCGTGAAACGCATAGCTGCTGACGGATGAATAATTTGGATGTATTCTATGCCTTCCAATCTAGGCGTTTCCTTTGCAGATGCGCCCAAGAGAACGATTATTTTGGGTTTGATAATTCTGATCTGGGTGATTAAGTAAGGTAAGCATGCCCTAACTTCATCATCGAATGGCTTACGGTTTTCTGGTGAAACGTGTTTGACTATGTTAGTTATGAAAACCTCTTCACGGTTTATACCGAATTCTAAGAGTGTTTTTGTCAGGTATTTTCCAGCCCTACCAACAAATGGCCTACCCAATTCGTCTTCGTCAGCTCCAGGATTCTGCCCCACCAGCATGACTTTCGCATTAAGTGGTCCTTCACCCGGCACACCATGTTTCGCACCCTGCCAGAGCCTACATTTTTTGCAGCTATAAACTTGCACGTTAATTTCTTCCAACGACACATAAGGCACCTGTTGTTGGCTACTAACAGTCACGCAACCTTAAAAAATGCCTCCTAACTACTAGTGAATCAAGTTCTTGCGTGTCAAAAACAGGAACATATTCGGTAGTTTTTAGGCTAAATATATCTGGGGAAAAAATTGACAAATCAAGAATCAGTCTCTGAATCTCTGATCAGCAGCGCAGTTCGCGTTCTAATGAGAGTTGCCTTTGTCTTTGAACCCTTAGCGCCAACAGCCATCACTGCTCTGATGAACCAGCAATTACGCCGTTTCAAGATAGCAGGTGCCATAAGCAATTATAAAACCCACACAAAACGCCTGGGGAAATACCACTATCGAATCGAAATTAATTTGGATTTGACAGGTAAGCAAGCAATTCATCTTTTGGGTAACTTGTTTCCTAAACAGTTAAGCAGGTTCAGGAGGTGGTTCCATGACTGAAATGCCAGAGAAGAAAGGTAAGCTGAAAGTAACCGTTGAACTTGAAGTTAACGAAGAATTGATGGGTGTTGTTAAAGACGCAATGTCTAAGGCATCCACAAAAATTCCTGAGATGATGAGGAGAAGCACAGAAAACAAACAGTAAAGCTTCAACCTAAAGTTTCTTTTTTTCTTATTTTTTAGTTATTTCAATTTTGATTTGCTTGCTTTCTCTAGTATTTTCGTAATTAAGTCGTCACGTACGCTTTCGGCTTCTGTCTGAGCTTCTTTTGGGTCTTTAACTTTTTGAGAGTGCTTTGAAACGTGTGATTCAATGGCTTCGCTCATAGCCTTAACGTTTGGCACAAGCAAAATAACTGCTCCACAAAGACATTTAATTGCAGACAGCCCAGATTTGCCATCAATTTCTTTCTTGGAAATACGAGCAGACAACGTCTCACCTATCTAACAGTATCAACTTACCATGCATGAATGTATAAAAATTTATTCCAAAATCGATATTTCTCTCCTAACTAAATAGATGAGAGGTGTGCATTATTTTTGTCTGATAGAAAAATATTTTCGCTTGTAAAAATTCTATCCTTTGTTTTAGGTTGCAGTTTTTATTTGTCTTTTTTTCTTTCTAGTTGTGGTTGTGGGAGCTGTTTTTTCATGTTGGTTGTGGCTGGTTGTGGTAGGTTGTGGATGGCAGAAGACCTCTCTCAGAGCTGAAATACTTATGCTGGGGTGATTACTGCTAGAAATGACTCAGGTTCCATGTCAACGGTTGAATAATCAGCTAAAGAAATACTTCAGAAAACGTAATCATAGTTCAAGACCAGTTTAACGCACTGAAGTATTAGCTGAAAAACTATAAAAAATGAATCGTCCACACCTCTAAAATAGATGATAAAAATCAATCATAAAGGTCGTTGGTTCGCAGGATAGTTTTTTCAAGAAAGATTTTATACCTAAATCACCATTTTTTTAGTAGTGATAACATGAAGTTTTTAATCATGCAAAAAATTAAACGTGATGTTCCCATGGAAAAATGGGCAAAACTGCTTCCCCTACAATTTAAATATTTTGAAAAATTGGAAAAAGAAAACACCCTCGAAGTCACCTATCACCTAATCGGGAAGCAAGGCAGCATGCTTATAGTCAACGTTGAATCAGACGAGAAACTCTCCAAAATAATTGGGCAAGACCCCATGTTTTTTGATTCTGAACGTGAAATCTATCCCTTAACCACTCGCCAGACACATGAAAAGCAAATTCGAGAACTCCTAAAGCCAGAGCCCGCAGGTTTTTAGTCATGGTATGCCACGGCGGATTTAGCCTCGACGATGCAACAAGACGATCATGGTACAACCCTGAAGTCATCTTGCAAGATCTTCAAGCTGACATGGTGTTTGTAGATGTTGGCTGCGGCGAGGGTTTCTTTAGCATTTTAGCTGCAAAAAAAGTAGGTGCAAACGGAAAAGTTTACGCCGTGGATATTGATGGTACAGCTATTGAACGGCTCAAACAAAAGGCTAAATCGGAAGGTCTACTAAACATAAACACCGAAGTAGGCAAAGCTGAAGACACAGTTTTTTGCATGGGATGCGCCGATTTTGTCTTCTTTAGCATGGACCTCCATGATTTCAATGACCCGGCAAAAGTCCTTCAGAATGCAAAGCAAATGATAAAACCAAAAGGGCGATTAATTGATCTGGATTGGAAAAAGCAGCAGATGCCTTTTGGTCCTCCTGTTGCCATTAGGTTTAGCGAGGAAAAAGCGGCTTGCTTGATACAATCTACAAGATTTACTGTGATAGACATTGAGGATGTTGGACCATATCATTATGTTGTTACCGCAAAACCATAAATTTGATTATTCCGCGTTTGCATAGAGCTCTAGCAAATCATGTTTAAAGCGGTCAGGCTGGTCCTTGTAAGCAGAGTGGCTTGCTTCATCGTAAACGACGAGTTTAGAATGGGGCAGTTTATCGGCTAAAGTACGCATGTTTTCGCTGGCAACAATGTTATCTCGCGAACCCCAAATAATAGTTGTTGGAAATTTAAATTTGGCATAAGATTGCACTAAGTCTGGGTCAAGCGCCTTTCCTGGTGCAATCAATAATAAACCCTTCACTGGAAACATCGTTGCATATCTGACCGCTATGTTTCCGCCTATACTGGCGCCGACTAGTACAGGTACGGCAGAGCCAAAAATTGCATTAACTGCTTCATTTACAACTGCTATGTTTTGTGTTGGGCTGCGAGTTTTCGGTTGACATTGACTTTTCATCCCATACGGCATGTCTAAAGCTAAAAAGGGAATGTGTTTCTCGATCAAGACTTCTGTTATGCCTATACGTTGCCAAATGTCGCCTGTGTAGGAAAAACCATGCAGAAAAACTATTGGAACACCAGAGGCTACGTAGTATAAAGAATGACATTTGTGACTGCCAGCAATCAAAGTTTTTTCCAAACAATCGCCACGTTTCCTATATGCAAAGCCTCTTATAACATTTAATTTGACTGCGAAAACCATAATAGCCCTTAAAAAACACTATTTGTAAGGTGAGCTTTTGGCAGTTAAAGTTGGCGACAAATCCCCAGATTTCACTCTTCCATCGCAAATGGGCGACAACGTAACGCTATCAGAGTTTTTAGGCAAGAAAAATGTAGTATTGTACTTTTACCCGAAAGACGAAACTGCAGGTTGCACCAAAGAAGCATGCACCTTCAGAGATAACTATGAACAGCTAACGAGTCTGGGTGCTGAAGTGCTTGGAATAAGCGGGCAGAGTGTTGAATCCCATAAGTCTTTCGCTACCCACTATGGGTTACCATTTATTCTTCTTGCCGACATAAACAATAAAGTAAGGGAACTATACGGGGTGCCTTCAACCATGGGCATAATTCCCGGCAGAGTAACCTACATAATCGACAAGAAGGGAATCGTTCGGCACATATTCGTTTCTCAAACTCAAGCTCAGCGGCATGTGGAAGAAGCTAAAAAAACCCTCATGGAAATAGAGAAAGAAGAAAAAGCCATAGCTTAACGGGAAAGAACTATGCTAAAACTGTACAATTCGTTAAACAGGAAAATAGAGCCCTTCAAACCATTAGAGGGTAAAGAAGTCAAAATGTACACCTGTGGTCCATCAACCTACCAGCGAGCTCACATTGGAAACTACCGAACCTTCCTCTTTGAAGATATACTCCAACGCTACCTCGAGTTTTTAGGCTACAACGTTAAGCGGCTGATGACGCTGACAGACATAGAAGACAAGGCAATTGCACAGACAAAAAAAGATAACATAACAGTCGAAGAATTAACGCAAAAAAACGAAGCAGTTTTCTTTAAGGATTTTGAAATTTTAAAAATTAAAAAGCCCGATTTGGCAGTTAGAGCTTCAACAGCAATTGACCAAGCCACAAAACTCATTGCCCAACTAGTCGAAAAAGGTACCGCTTACTGGTACATTTACAATGGCGCAAAAAACGTTTATTTTGCGCCATTAAAATTCAAAGACTTCGGTAAACTTGCCCATCTGGACATGCGCAAATGGCCAAAGAAGAAACGCCGCTTCCATAAAGACACCTATCCAGGCACACCATGGAACCTAGGCGATTTTGTTCTTTGGCATGGCTGCAAACAAGATGACGTCTGTTACCAAACGTCAATTGGCAGCGGACGACCTGCATGGAACATTCAAGACGCAGCCATCGTAACCACACACTTCGGTTTCACTGTTGACCTTGGCTGCGGCGGAATCGACAACTTGGTTAGGCACCACGACTACACGCTTGCAGTAGCGGAAGCGGTTTCAGGCAAACAGTTCTCAAGATACTGGCTACACGGCGACCATCTGTTAGTGGAGGGCAAAAAAATGTCTAAAAGCAAAGGCAATGTGTACTACCCCTGCAACCTCTTAGCTAAGGGGGTTAGCGGAGGGCAGCTCAGGTTCTTTCTCATCTATGGACCTTACCGGAAAAAAATGAACTTCACGTTTGAAAAGTTGGCTCAAGCAAGTGAGAAATTGAATTCTCTTAGATGCATGATTTCAGGTTTGGAAGAAACAAAGCCTACTATCAAAACTGAGAAACAGGATACCCTAACTAGCAATATCGTTTCTGATTTTGAAAACCACATGAACAACGATTTGGACGTCAAATCTGCCTTTGATAGTTTATACAAAACGACCGTTGAACTTTATGAAATGAAACAGTCGTTGAACTCAAAAGAAATAAAAAACGTGTTGAATGGTTTACGCAGAATTGACAGCGTGCTACAATGCATATTTTAGACTAATTCGCCTACAAGCTTTACTCTTGCGAATGTCTCCTCTCTGTGTGGAGCCATCTCAAGTTCTTCAGTTAAATCTTTGCCAGCATCATGCATGCCCATGTGGTCGCCTTCCATCCAGAAACTACTATCAGTAACCTCGTATACTTTGCCTTGGTATGCTACGTAGGCTGGTTTACCGTTTTTCCCATTGTTTTCTTGTAGTTGTTGGAGTGTTATCTTTTTTTGTTCTGCCAAAAAATTCACCTTTTCTTAACTGTCTAAAAGTTTAAAGATAGTTTTAAACGTTTAGGGCTCTTGTAGTCAGTTTCTGACGCTGGGTGTAACTATGGATTGGTAATCGGCGTTTATGTTTATGCTGCCCAAATTTGTTCGGCTGTTAATTTCGATGTTGCTTACGGCTGGGTAATTGTCAGATTGGATTGGGGATTGGTTGCCTGAAAAGTGCTGCACATCCAGGTTTATGCTTCCCAAGTTGGTTTGTGAAATAATTTTTGCTCCAACATCACCGTCAATTACTAAGCCAACGTTTACTGAGCCCAATTCAGTGACGGCGTTTATCTGAAGGTTCCCTGGAAGACTCTTAGTTTGGGTTATATCCATGTTTACGGAGCCAGCGTTTGAATGTAGGTCGACGGTGTTGTTTCCTTTAATGATAATTTGGTTTGTCTGAAAGTCTACGGTTCCAGCTTGAGTTCTGACAGTCACGTTTCCTGCGATAGTTACTTTCTGCAGGTTCGCTTGAACTGCGCCTGCATTTGTTTGTAGGTTGAGGGATTCAAAAGTTGTGGGTTTATCAGCGTTTAAGCTGATTTGCCCCGCTTGTGAGGTAATGTTGAGGTTTAATGTTAAGGCTGGGTTAATGTAGATGTTGCAGTCAACGTTGAGTCTTGAAAAAGCTGTGGACTCTGTAATCTTTGCTGTCACAGTTAACACGCCATTTGCTGTGTCATTGTTAAAAGCGACTTGAATGGGGCTGTCGCTGCCGCCGCCAAAGGTGCCTTTTGAACCTGAACCCTCAAGTGTAATTATAAAATTACTGTTGTTTACGCTTTGGGTGAAAACGTTCACTTTAGCCCCATCAATTTGCACATTGAGGTTTAACTTGCTAATGTTAGCTGAGTTGTCTGGGTAGCTTTGGTTAAAGTTCACCGTTGAGAAGGGCGTCGCAAGCAAGGCAACAGCAACCACGCCAACCACTAAAATAACACTTAACACAATTGCTGCTATTATTACGGGGTCATTTCTAATTGGCTTCATGGGAGCTGGAGGGGGTGGGGGAAAATAAGTGACGACTGGTGTTCCGCATTTTTGGCAGAAATGTTGGTCTTCGTCAAGTATAGTTCCGCATCTTTGGCAATAAGGCATAGTGAAACCTCAAGCTACGAGGTATGCTTTTTAAAATTTAAGCCTTACCAAAAATAAACTCCAACAGGCTTATAGGAATTTTAATAAGGTTGGCACCAAACGATTTGTTGAGGATACCTTTGCCTGAAAAAGTTTTAGTTACATCCGCTTGGCCATACATCAACGTCACACCTCACCTCGGCAACCTCGTCGGTTCAGTCCTATCTGCCGACGTTACAGCCCGCTACTATAGGCTGAAGGGCAGCGACGTATTGATGGTGAGCGGTTCCGACACGCATGGCACACCCATCGAAGTGGAAGCCATAAAGCAAGGCATAACGCCTAAAGCTTTAACCGACCGTAACCACGCCAAAGTTTCAGAGCTCTTCCACCGATGGGAAGCCTCTTTTGACAACTACACCACCACAGAAAGCCCAATCCACAAACAATTCGTCCAAAAAACTTTGCTAGAAATCCAAAAAAACGGCTATATATTTGCTCAAGACACTCAGATGCTCTACTGCGAACACGACCAACGGTTCTTGCCTGATCGCTTCGTGGAAGGTAAGTGTCCATATTGTGGCTGCGAGAAAGCCCGTGGAGACCAATGCGACATCTGCGGCAAGCTTCTGGAACCCACAGCTTTGGTGGATCCGTACTGCGTTATTTGCAAGGGCAAGCCCACGGTGAAAACCACGCGGCACTGGTACATCGACCTTTCAAAACTCTCCGAACCCCTAACCCAATTCATAAAAGATAACCCGCAACTTCCAACTAACGTTAAAAACTTTAGTTTAAACTGGATAAAAGAAGGCTTAAAACCCCGAGCGGTCACCCGCGACGTTGAATGGGGTATCCCAGCGCCATTCGAAGGAGCTGAGGGCAAAACTATCTACGTTTGGGTAGACGCCGTGCTTGGCTATGTTTCCGCTTCTATCGAGCAGTGTCAGCGTTTGGGTCAGCCTGAGAAATGGCGGGAGTTCTGGTTTGACAAACAAGCCAAAACACTCTATTTCGTGGGCAAAGACAACATTCCTTTCCACACAATTATTTTGCCTGCGTTGCTGTTGGCTTCTGGTCAAGGTTATAACCTGCCGTGGAACGTTTCCGCCACTGAATTCCTTCAGTTCAAGGGTCAGAAAGCCTCTAAAAGCCAGCGGGTGGGCATTTGGATAGATGAAGCCTTAGAGATGTTCCCAGTGGATTACTGGCGCTTTTTCCTCATAGCTACACGCCCCGAGAGCAAAGATACCAACTTCACATGGACAGCGTTCATCGAAAAAATTAACGCAGACCTAAACGATACTTTTGGCAACTTCATCCACAGAACCCTATCCTTCATAAACAGCAAGTTTGAAGGGCAAATCCCAGCGCCAACCAAACTTGACAAAGACGACGAAGCGGTACTGCAGTTGGTAAAGGAGAAAGTAAATCAGGCTGCTAAGGAAATTGAAGATTCATGGCTGCAATCCGCTGCTAACACACTCATCGGCATAAGCCGCATAGGCAATCAGTATTTAAACACTAAGGAACCGTGGAACCTGATGAAGACTAACAAGGAGAAAGCAGGAACCACCTTTTATGTGGCAGCGCAAATTGTTAAGTCAGTCGCCTTGGTTTCTGAGCCCTTCATGCCCCAGACAGCACAACAGCTTTGGCAAACACTCAACCTTCCCGAAAGCGTAGACAAAAGCACTTGGAACGATGCATTAAAACCTATTGAGGCGGGACACAAAATCGACAAACCTACCCCGCTATTCCACAAAATTGACGCAGACGAAGTCAAACTTGACGAGATGCTCGCGCAGATTAGATCAAAAGCTCCCCAAAAATAGAGGCCGAAGAATGCAAATTAGAGCAGACCTCCACGTCCACACCACCTATTCCAAAGATTCACTAATAACTCCCAAGGACCTTGTTTATTACGCGAAAAAACGCGGGTTAAACGCTGTTGCCGTAACTGACCACAACAATCTTGAGGGCGCATACAAAATCGCTAAAGAAACAGATTTTTTAATTATCCCTGGGATGGAAGTTTCTAGCAGTGACGGGCACATAATTGCTCTTAATGTTCACGAACTCATCCCAAGGGGTTTTAGCGCTGTCGAAACTGTAGCACGTATTCATAAAGCAGGCGGCGTTGCAATTGCATGTCACCCTTATGTTTTTTTCAAAGGATGTTTGAGGGATAATGTCTGTGTATCCTTTGATGCCATAGAAGTAATAAATGCCCGCGCTTTTCCATTCAAAAATAGCGTGAAAAAAGCCGAGGAAACTGCGGAGCGCCTAAAACTCTCGCGTGTTGCTGGAACTGACGCTCATTATGGTCCCCAAATAGGTTACGGGTACACGATTATTGAAGCAACAGAACCTAGCGTTGAAGCAATAGCTAAAGCGATAGTAGATGGTCATTGCCAGCCATTTGGTCACTCAGTGCCACCGATCATAAACCTTAAACAGCAGGTTTTAAGGATAAAGCGGATGGTTAAGAAATTTAGCCAAATCTAAATTTTAAGCCTGAAAGCCAATAAATCCAAACCAATCCTCTTCGCATCTCGCACAGGGTTAACCTTTGAGGAGCCTTTATGTCTCTCAGACCATTCAACCGCAACTTCAGCAACTGGGAAACCGAGTTTTTTGCAACGCACAATCATCTCTGTGTCAAAGAAGTAGCCGTCAGATTTTGAAATGTTTAATACTGATTCTGCTACTTCGCGGCTCATTGTTTTGAAGCCGCATTGATGGTCGTGGATTCCGTCTAGAAATAGCAGCCTCACTGCCAAGTTATAAGCTAAACTAAAGAGAGTTCTGGAAACGCGGCGTTGAACCCGTGAGCCTTGGATGTGCCTTGAGCCAATTGCCATTCCACCGTTCTTTCTAACTACTTGTTGAAGTTGGGGTAAACATTCAAGGTTTGTTGCTAAATCCACGTCCATGAAAGTTATAATTTTGCCTTTGGAGGAGCTGAGGGCATTTTTGATGGCTTTGCCTTTGCCTAAACGTGTTGGAGAGTGAAGTAAAAGTAGGTGTGGGTTATGCTTGGCCATTTTTCCAACAATAAGATCTGTGCCGTCTGTGCTTCCGTCTTCAGACACGATTATTTCGTATGATTTGGAAAAGGAACGGACAGCCGCTTCAACTTCAAGCACACATTTCTCAATCTGTACTGCTTCGTTGTATGCTGGCAGCAGGATTGAAATTTCTTTGTCAGGTGCCCCACTCTTCAAGTTGTAATCAACCTATTCAAGCTGAAAAAACAAATGATTCTAACCCATAAATGAATTGTGTATGTCCCAAAAATTTTTGCAACAGTATTTTGTGAGCTATTGCAAACTCTTTTTAGATGCTGCCCACTAATTCTCATCCTAAAAAAGGGGTCGCTAAACATTACAATCGGCACTAGCGGGCAACCGCCATTTAGAAAAGCGAAGCTAGGGCAGCGACTCAAAACCCATCTATATCGATATGGGCAGACAACACTTGCCTTTATGGAGAAATATCAATATCGACCTGCTCTGCTAATTTTTTTAGTAATTTTTGCTATTTTTGCGCTCTTTAATTTGGGTTATATGTCGGTGCAATGGGATGAAATGCCTCATCTCTATGGCGCAACCCTGCTTTCACGTGGGCAAACTTGGGATTACATGACCACATATGGCTATTATCCACCTATCTTCGACCTTGTTACAACAGGTTATTTCCAGATTTTTGGAGTAAGCGAGGGTGCAGGGCGGTTAGTGGCTGTTACTTTTTCGTTGCTGGCAGTTTGGCTGGTATTCGAGTTTACGAAACGAACGTATGGACAAAGAAATGCTTTAATTGCAAGCATATTGCTGGGTACCATGCCTGGATTCTTTTGGCTTTCCCGGGTAACTATGCTTGAAACCACGCTCATCTTCTTCTTTACCCTAGTGATGTTTGCCTTCTACACATGGTTAAGCAAGGATGAAAGTAAACGTGCATTGTTGTTTTCCAGTTTAGCTTTGGGTATCGGCGTGTTAGCCAAATATCAGATAATAGTCGCCGCTTTAGCTATGCTACTGAGCATTCTGTTTCTCTGCAGAAAGCGATTAAAAATCAACCTTCTAAAGTTTCTGCTGATTGTGGTGATTGTGATTTTGGTTGTTGTGCCGTGGTTTATAATGATTTATCACTACAATGGAGTAACCAAATTCGAAACCATTATGTATGTTATGGGCGAAGGCGGAGAAGACCGCCCTGCTTATAGCAACCGATTCCAACCAGTTCCAGTTTACTACTTGACTGAAATGGTCTGGCCTTTCAAAGACCTAGCTGTTCACCCTATATCGCTGCCAATTTTTGTTTTAGGCTTATGCGGTTTGGGTTTGTTTGCATATCGAAGAAAAAAACAGGATATCTTCTTCCTAACGTGGTTTGTGGTGGTTTATGTTTTTTTTACCTTAATTCCCAACAGGCAGTGGAGGTATGTTACTCCACTTTTCCCGATTTTGGCAATTTCTGCTACTTGCTTTATCATGTTTCTCTATAGTAGAGTCCATGCATGGACGCCCAAACCGGTCGGAATCAAGGGTGACCGCTTAAAGAAACTTGCATCGGCATTCTTTATCGCAATAGTAATTTCTACGGTTGCGTATGCCTCTTATGATGCTTATCAGATGACCGTTAGAGACCAAATTCACATTCCAATTCAAGAAACAACAAATTATTTAGCTGGCAATTTGACTCAAAACCAGACTGCAGTGCTAGTCTGCGCCTTTAACCTCTTGGATCAAAACATGTTCCGCTTCTATTTGCCTCCGAACATGTCAAAAGAACAAATCTGGCAGTACCCATACCTAGCAGTTGATGCCTTTACACCTAACTTTGACATCGACGAGTTTGTCCGGCTATGTCAAACCAACAATGTTAAATACATAATTCTTTTCGATTGGGGTCCGCACACGAAATTTTTCAATACTACACTGGATTATTTAGCTGTTCAAACTCAGATTTTTCAAACAGGCAGATTTGATGATCCTCTAGATCGACCGTTTTTTGGTCCTTTCTCAAACAACAAGGGCTACAGACTATTTCTAGTCCGCTTCTTAGGATAATAATAACTTAAACTGTTTCTAAAAATTCAAAGCCTGTTTCCTTGTTCTTGGCACGTTTAGCTGAGCCGCCAGCCAATTCCAGAATGACAACTTCGCCAATCTGCCAAACATCCACACCCATACGCACACAACCCGTAACTGTATTATCGTTTCTTCCAAAACTCGCATGCATATGCAACTTGGGCTTGTCTTCTTCATCGGTGAAGATTGTTCCGACACCGCAGGCTTCATGGACACCCCTTAAAATGGTAACCATTGGTTCGGGAGGCATCGCATCTCCGTTTTTTGGTCCAACAACGACTTTGCTTTTGTCTTGGGTGCCACCTAGGAAAAAGCACAGGGCGCTTTTGACTTGTTTTTGCGTTGCGAATTTTTCAATGACTTCGTGGAGTCGCTCGTCATGCTGGAGTCTTAGGATAAAGATTCTTCCAAGTTTGGCTTCTGTGTAATTCAAGATGGGTGCCTCTTTTTCTTTGTTAAAACGGAAGGTACAAGTATAAAAGAGTTAAACTGGAGAAAAGCTGTTCTGCTTAAGAGGCAAGCTTTTTGTGGCTATATTCTTTTTAAGTAGAGTGTTTGTTTTGCGTCTTCTTTTCTTTTCTGAGGCACGTTTGGTTTGCTGCATTCTGCTAATGTAACCGTGGTTTCAACGGCTACGGGGCAGTTTGAGCGGTGCCTTACTTGATTTTTCTGTGACATATTTTTAGACCTCTTGAAGAGCCAACGAAGTAATAGATTACGCTTATAAACCTTATCATGATTTTAAAAAGGTTCTTTGATTTAACAAATGATTGTAAATGATAAGAAAATACATATAACAAGATAGTTAGTTTCACACAGGTATCTTTATCAGTTAGCGGTTGAAACGGTCGTTTCTCCACACGTCCGCGCTATCACTGTACCCTCTCCGTTCCCAAAAGCCCAGTTCTTTGTTTCTAGTAAACCGCAAACGCACAACCCACAACGCACTCTTATACGCATACTTGCTGGGTACGATAAGCCGCACCGGAGCACCTAAGCCTTCTTCGAGCAGTTCACCGTTTAGTTTGCAAGCCAAAAGCACATCATCACCTATGAGCTCCTCACGAAATAGAGAAGTTAAATAGTTATCAGCACTCTCAAAAGACACCGCTCTTGCTACTTCTTTTGGTTTGACAAGTTTTTCGATGTCTTTTATGCGTACGCCCTCCCATTTGCAATCCAGCACACTCCAGCCCTCGACACAGTGAAAATCACTAACGAAAACAGTTTTTGGTAACTGCATGAAATCGTTCCAACTAAGTTTTACTGGGTTTTCTACTTCGCCTTCGATTGTTAAGGTGTAGTTTTCCTGTTTTAGTTGGGGGTTGGTTGTGGTTATGCCTGGATGGTCACTGCCCCAGCGCAGGATGCGGTCTGTAGCTGTTTGGTCGGGCGGCAGTTTTCTTTGTTGTTTAGAAGCCAAAACAATCACTAATTGAATATACTGTTTTTGGTTATGAAAAAGGTTACCTATATTTGGAAAAATTATTCAAAGTCTACGGTTTGTGGAAAATTGTGTAGCCGTCTGCTGTTTCGGTAGCCACTAATCCGCGTTCTTGGATTATTTTGTCGAAACAGTTTTTTTCGTTGTTACTAACCCATTTAACGCTTAGTTTCCAATGGTCAGGGTTGGGATTTACCATCAAAGAGACAACTGGAGAGTGATGCATCGATTCGCAAGCTACCATTAGTTCTTTTAGCAGCGATAGCACTTCTTCTCTTTTCATAATTTCATCTCAGGGCAATAGCTCGATTTAGTTTTCAAGTTTGATTTAAGCTTATGCCACTGGGAATTGTTTATTCCTATGGACTATGGGGGTTTTGGAAAAAAGTTGTAAGTTGTCTTTGGTGTGGCTCTTCTTTGTGGAACCCTGAGACTTTGACTCCTACCCTTCGTATTTCAAGTGCAGATTCACCGATAAATTTTTCGAAAAGAGTTTTGACATTTTTTGTGATGGTTTCTTTGTCTTTTGAGGGTTGCTCAAGAGTAACTGACCGGGTTTTGCTGCTTAAATCAACCAAAACCATGTAGATGGAAACCTGCTTAAAACTTAGGTTCCGCTCTGTAAGGTCTTTGTAGACGTATTCTGTTAGTTCGTCAGTTTTTTGTAGAATAAACGCCAAGTCATGTGTGTCTTGTTTTAGTGTGCCGATTCGGCTGATGGATTCTGCTTCTCCTTGTTCTTGGACGGGTTCGTTGTCGATGGCGTTGGCAGCGTTGTGGAAGTAGATACCCATAGCTTTGCCGAAGACTTCGATGAGCCTTTGACAATCGTACTTTGCGAGGTCGCCGATGGTTTTTATTCCCAATTCGGTCATCTTTGCCGAGGTTTTTTTGCCAACCCCTAAAAGTCTGTTCACATCCAACTGTTCAAGGAAAGTCTTCGCTTCTTGGGGTTTAACGATGGTTAAGCCGTCGGGTTTCTGGCTGTCACAGGCGATTTTTGCTATGAGTTTGTTTGGGCCAATCCCAACAGAGAAGGATATGCCAACTTGGTTTTTAACGTCAACTTTGATTTTTTGTGCGTAATCCCTTGCTTTCTCGTAGTTGCCTTCAACTTGCTCAGTAACATCCAAGTAAGCTTCATCCACGCTGACCTGCTCAAGACTTGAGGCGTAGCCGCGGAAAATCTGCATAATGCGTTCACTAATCTGGTCGTAGTATTCATGGTCCACTTTAAAGAAGACAGCGTCTGTGCCTTCCAATTTACGTTTCGCCAAAAAAAGAGGCATTCCTGATTTGACACCGTATTTGCGAGCTATGTAGTTGCTGGTGCTTACAGCTCCGCTCTCTTCAGTTCGTCCTGAGTAAACGCCGACAACGACAGGTTTATCCTTGATGACTGATTTGCGGAGCTCCTCGCATTGCGCAAAGAAATAATCGAAATCGGCCAGAATCACCACCCGGTTTTGCATCAGACAAAATCTCCTTTTGGTTTGGGCATAAGCCATGAACCATCGCATGATGCAGTGCTGAGCTGGGCTAAACCTTCGCGGCAAACCCCAAACTGCATAACATTCGCCAAAGCCATATCACGGAAAGCCTTCAGCAGTTTAAAACGGTATTCTTTTGGAAGAAGTGTGCTACCGCCGATTCGTTCACCTTGCTGAAAGTAAAGCGGCTTTAGTTCTTCAATGACTTTGGGTAGTACCCGCGAGAGCCGCATCCAATTATCCGCTTTAGCTTTATAGGTTGAACAGGTTATGTGTTTGACGCCTATGCTTGCGAGCGTGGAGATGAGTTTTTGCGGCTTGTCGTTAACTGTTGGAATAATTGGGTCAATTCGAACAGAAACGGGGATTCCTGCTTTGGTCAAGTCCTGCACTGCTCTAAGTCGCTGGGTGGGTGAAGGCGCAAACGGCTCAATTACTTTAGCCAACTCGTCGTCATCTGTTGTTATAGTTAACGCAACCGTCGATGGAACCCTGCAAAGCAAGTCATCATCTCGGGTTACAAGGTTGCTTTTAGTGATTATTTGGATTTTGCAGTTGCTTTCCACCAGAATTTCGAGGCACCGCCGCATCAGTCCCTCTGTCGCTTCAGCTCTTGGGTACGGATCGGATGAGTTTGATATAGAGATGGTATCGCCTTTGAGTTTGGCAGCGTCTCGCTTGAGCTGGGACAGGGCGTCTTTTTTGGGTCTGCAGTCCTTGAAGTTAGGAATGTAACTTGACGCGTAACAATAGGTACATTGATGGTCGCATCCAGTGTAAGGGTTAAATGTCAGCTTAGGGGGACATGTGCATAGGCCTGAATGCCAAGGGTCAAAGCTTGAGATTAACGGCACCAAACATTCACTTAATTCTAACTATTCTACGTGGGCAGTCAAAAAGTATTCGCCGCATCCGCAATGAAAAGAAGTTATTGCTGCAAGCCTTTCCCTGCGTACAGTTGAAACAATTACACAACATCTTTTCCAAAGCCAAAAAATTGACACAAAAAGAAAAAACCATAAAGCATCCAATAGATCTAGTTTTCCAAGAACCTCGTCGAGGTATTGGAATCAATCATGACTCAAGATGATAAACCCAAGACTGTTTACTGGCTGGATGACACACTCTACCTAAACATAACTAATCAATGCTCAAATTGCTGCTACTTCTGCCTTAAATGCTATAGGCGTGGTGTGGGCGGCTTCAACCTTAAACTTGCACAAGAACCCAGCGTGGAGGAAATCACAGGCGAACTTGCGGAGGTTTTGCATATGCGAAGTTGGGGTGAATTGGTTTTTTGCGGGTTTGGCGAGCCAACGGAGAGGCTGGATGTTTTGCTTGAGGTTTCACGGTGGGTGAGGCAGAATTATGGGAGACCGCTTCAAATCAGACTTGACACGAATGGTCACGGTTATGTGTTGAATGCTGGCAGAGACGTAGCGGCTGACTTAAAGGCTGCTGGCATCGACCGGGTCAGCGTTAGCTTAAATGCCGGCGACAAAGAGATTTACATAGAGATTTGTAAGCCCACCATCCCAGACGCCTACGAGGCGGTACTGGATTTCATACGCAAAACCAAGATAGTGCTCACTGTCGAAGTTACGGCTGTGCGTTTGCCTGAGGTTGATTTGGCGAAGGTGCAAGCGGTTGCTGATGGTTTAGGTGTAGCATTTAAAGTCAGAGAGTATATTCCCTGCTTCTATTGACACATTTCAGCGGCCCATGAGCTTTAACTAAGACTCCTTCCATTGTAAAACACAGTTGGTTTAGCGAAAACGTTTTAAACCCAACGAGTTAAAACGATTTGCTGAGAGAGAAAATGAGGAAAACTTCACTCTTTGAATTCGATGTGCCTATATACAGAAAACGGCCAATCGGACTCGCAGCAAACAATAAACAAGCAAGATAAACTGATACTGAGCTGCACCAAACCTAAGGTTGGCTCACTTAGATGTTTTTCTCGAAGACAAAACTGAAAGAACTGTTTTCCGTTTAATGTAAAGCAACAGTATAATTAAAACAACGTCAATCAAAACAGGAATTATCCACGAATTAAATTCTTCAACTTGTTCAGATTCTGAGAAAACAACGACTAAATCACCAAGCAGCGGCTTGTTATATTCTGAGCGCATTTGGATGAAAACTATTTGTGTTGAGCCTTCTTTGGTTGTTGAGTAACTTATGGGGTTCCATTTGACATCGGTTTCTGCGGTGTAAGCGTAAAAATCTGAAATGTCTGATTCAAATCGTACCGTGAAGTAAGCGGTGGAGTTATTGCCATGCGGCGATAGGTATGGGCTGATATTTAAGTCGTAGAGAAAAAGGTAACTCCCATTAACATCTTTCAAAGGATGCTCATAGTGTATTTTTAGTACAAAAAAGCCAGAAATGTTGCTAAGGATGCTATTAATCATCCACCAGTCGCCGATAGCAGTATGATGCATAGCGCCGAGGTTCGACTGCGTATAGTTGCTCCAGCTGAGTTCATTGTCGCCTAACCAAACGTGAATATTGGTTGTTTGAGGCGGCATAGGGTAAACCATTGGCAACTCACCACTAAACGCGCAGCTAGATTGGTTGTGAATGTAGATGGGGTAGTTTCCATCGATTTTTGCCCACAAAGTGCCGTTTATAAGGCTAATAGTGTAGTTAACGTATTCCACTGGCATTGATAGGGTTGGAATAGAGCTGTCGGGATTAGCCGATGCAACAGAAAAAAGTCGATAACCCACAGTTGCTGAAGTGAAGAGTGTTATGATTGTGATTATAGCAAATATTTTTTTCTGCATCTTTGCCAAAGGTTATTCTTTTTTAGGTACCTTTTATTTTTTTGCAAACCCCGCCCCGCAAACATTTAGTCTGAGCGCAGACAGATTTCTTTTTATAAAATGCTTATTTTATGAATACTAATGTAGGAAAGTTTTCAGCAATTTTGGTTTAAGATATGGGTACATGTAAAGAAAAAGAGACTGAAGCCGTATTCGGAGGAGAAGAACGCAAGAAGGTAGTTTTGGTTGGGTTTGCTGTTTGGCTTGGAGTAACTATCCTTGTTGGCGGCTTGTTGGATTTGTTTGCTAAGGGGTTGCCGCTTGGCTTTACTATACCTTTTTTGAATCTTCCAGCAACTATATCTCTATTTCTTTATTACTCTGCAATTTTAGCCTCGGCAATCTACATCGGCGTGTTTGGCTTAAAAGAGCTATTTTTGGAGAGGCGCTTTAGTGTAGAGTTCCTAATGGCGGTTGCAGGTTTAGGAGCGCTTTTCCTTGATTTTCGCTTTGAAGCCGCCACTGTACTATTCCTTTATTGTTTAGCTGAATATTTCGAAGGTTACATACAAGATAGAGCAAAAAGAACGGTTGAAAAAATATCAAAAGTTATTCCTGAAAATGCTCGTGTATTAGGCGAAGGCTCCGAGAAAAGTGTAAATGTAAACGAAGTGGAAACTGGAGCAGTTCTTCTCGTTAAACCTGGAGAAAGAATCCCCTTGGATGGCAATGTGATTGATGGATTCTCACATGTTGATCAAGCCCTCGTTACAGGTGAATCTGTACCCGTCCCCAAAAAAGTGAATGATTGCGTATATGCTGGAACCTTAAACACCACTGGCGTTCTGAAGATTACTGTTACAAAGAAAGCGACGGAAACCTTGGTTTCGCGGATTGTTCAGCTAGTGGTGGAGTCGCAGAAAAGAAAGGCATCGATAGAGCGGTTAGTTGACAGGTTTGCAAAGGTTTATGTGCCCATTGTGATTGGGCTTGCAGTTTTCACCGCTGGAGCTTTACCGTTCCTCATTGGAGGAACTTTTCAAACATGGTTTTACCGCTCCCTCATACTGCTGGTAGTTTCCTGTCCTAGCGCATTTATCATATCTGTTCCAGCAACCGTGTTCGTTGCCATTACAATTGCCGCCAAAAGAGGAGTAATAATTAAGGGCGGAGTTTTCATTGAAAAGCTAGCCCAAGTGAGATCAGTGGTTTTTGACAAGACGGGAACGTTAACGCTTGGGCGGCAGGCAGTTCACGAGATTAGGCGGGTAGATATTTCAAAAGCTGAAGAGGAATCTTTGATTTATGCTGCTGCGCTTGACCAATATTCTAATCACCCCATTGCGCAAGCCATCGTGCGGCGGGCTATAGAGCGAAACATTGACCTCAGCAAAATCAAAGTAACCGACATAGTGGAGGTCCCAGGAAAAGGCATCGTCGGCATAGTAAACGATAAACACGTAGCGATTGGCAACTTGGAATTCATGCGTGAATTGGGCTGTGACTGCACGGAAGCATTTGAAATCATCTCTGGTGACATTCACACGGCTGTCTGTGTCTCAGTGGGCAAAGTAGGTTTAGCAGCAGTCTGTGTTGTCGATGAAGTTAGGGAAGACGCGTTAAAAGCAATTCGCGCCTTGAAACAGGCGAACATTAAAACTGTCATGTTAACAGGAGATAAAACCGAGATTGCTAAAGACACAGCAAAATCACTGGGCATTAGCGATGTATTTGCGGAATTGTTGCCTGAAGACAAGCTGAAATGCATTGAAGAAATGAAAGGAAAAGATGGACTTGTAGCAATGGTTGGCGATGGTGTAAACGATGCACCAGCCCTGGCAGCTTCAGATGTGGGAATAGCCATGGGCGCACGCGGAGTTGATGTCGCGTTGGAATCTGCGGATGTTGTGCTGGTTAAAGATGAGCTTGCCCAAATTCCCTACCTGCTTAAGTTAAGCAACAAAACAATGGTAATTGCGAAACAAAACATTGCCGCGTCACTGGTTGTTAAGTTGATTTTGGGTGCTTTGGGCTTAATGGGTTTAACGCCTTTGTGGTTCACAGTGGCATCAGGAGACGACGGGGTAACCATGTTGCTCTTGCTAAATACGCTACGGCTAGAAAGAATAAAATAACGAACTCTTTTATTTTGCCGCGGAAACTTTAAGAGTGCAATCCTTCAGCATGTTCTAAAGACCAAGGTAAGGACAGACCAGCATTGAAAATTGGAATAATGACGCGGAACATGGAAGCATGGAGCAGCACACAAGTCCGAGAAGCACTAACTAAACGGGGAATCACATATGAATGCTTCACATTCCCCAGACTTGTTGCGCGGTTAGCTTATAGACCTTACTTTAAAGTTAACGGTACAAGCATCCTAGATGACTTGGACGCGCTTATTATTCGTCCGATTGGGCGGGGTTCGCTTGAGGAGTTAGTTTTCCGAATGGATATGCTCTACAAGCTGGAACGCCAGGGCTTTTACATGGTTAACCCGCCGACTGCGATTGAGCACTGCGTCGACAAATATGATATCTTGGCGCTTCTGGAAGACGTGGGCGTTCCTGTTCCACGCACTTTAGCTACCGAAAGTGTAAACGAAGCCATAAAAGCATTCCACGAACTGGGCGGCGACATAGTCGTCAAACCACTTTTCGGCTCCCGCGGACAAGGAGCCACACGCGTAAACGACATTGATATAGCTGATACAATATTCAAAGCCATCACATTCCATCACGGGGTCATCTACATGCAAGAATTCGTCGAACATGGATTCTCAGACATACGTGCCTTTGTCATCGGTAACCAAGTTGTCGCATCTATGCGGAGAGTAGCCACCGGATGGAAAACCAACTACAGTCAAGGAGCAAAACCTGCCCCAGCCAAAATCAGCAAAGAATTCGAAGAGATGAGCTGTTAAATCCGCTAAAGCTGTCGGATGCAAAATAGCTGGTGTTGACATTCTTGAAGGACCAGATGGACCACGCATCGTTGACGTGAACAGTCAGCCGGGCTGGAAAGGCTTGCAGGTGGTTGCCAAAGTTAACATTGCTGAAGAAATAGTCAACTTTATGTTGGCGGAACTGAAAAAATAACTATTTGCCCGAAAGAATCATGGTGTAGGGGTCATCAGCAACCTGTGGAAACTGCGTTTCTTTTCCATTTCTAATTAGAACACGTTCTTTGTTTGCGGTAAACTCGCCCAAAAAGTATGCTGAAAGTCCGTTCTTTCTTAATGATTCTTTGACTTTTTCTTGCGCTTTTGGCTCAACAGCCGCCAAAATCGTACCCGTTGAAGACATCGCCAACAATTGTTCATCGGTGAGTTTAAAGTAGCTCTGCAATGCCAAGACTTCTTTGCTGATTGGCATTTTTTCCCAGTCTACCATAAAACCTACATTTGAAGCTTGTGACAATTCGTTGAGCGCTGCCACAAAACCGCCTTCCGTCGCATCATGCATCGCGTGTACAGCTCCCATTTCAGACAAATCAAGTGCTTCGCGAACGCAACTTTGCATTGAAACCTGTTTTGCAAAGATTTTCTGTTGTTCTGCTCCAAAGAGGGTTTGAGCAAAAGCGGGGTAAGTTAGCGATATGTTTGTGACTGTTTCTAAACCAACCGGCTTTGTGCACAGAATCAAGTCTCCTGGTTTAGCATTTCCTGGCGTAATCAACTTCTTTGGTTCTACAGTCCCGTAAACGGTGCAAACCCCTAGCAACCCTGAGAGGCTATCGTACATTCCCGTGTGCCCTCGAACGATGGCAATGCCCAATTCATCCGCGGTACTACAGGTTTGCTTCATGATTTTCTGGAAGACCGCTGGTTTTGTTCCTCTTGGTCCAAGGAGATTGATGGTACAGAATTCAGGTTTAGCCCCAAACAGCGCCACATCTGAAGCAGCATAATGGATCATCAGCCACCCAAACCACTCTTCAGGAACACCAGTGCATGGATCAGTGGCAACCGCCACGTACTTGCCATGCAAAAGGTGAACTCCTGCATCATACCCAATCATGGGCGGAACGATCACTCGGAAATCCTTCTTTATGCAATCCAACATTTCTTGGAGTTCTTTAGCGGCAAGTTTCCCCAATTTATATGTACGCCTTTAACACTTTGCTTTTCTGCAACAGGTAAATAAAGAAAATGCTAATCAACAATTCAGGAAGCATATAGCTCCCATTGTATAATGTTGAGTAAATCCAAGGATTCATACCTGTAGGAGCATAGCTAGCGAAAAAAACTGCTCCCGAAACTAAGATGCATGATGAATCTTCCTGTAACGGCAACGACAACGCCGAGTATAGCGTATTTTTTGAAGAACCCCGCTAACCCGATGCAGCCGAACGCTAAAGGATAATCTAGCAATACTTGCGTTGGAAAGTAAACCTGCGGTAAAACCGCCAACTGGACAAGTCCATAGACGATGCCGACAAAGATGCCGATTTTGGGTCCTCGGCGTAAGGCTAACCAAACATGGGCACCATTGAGCCCGCAGTGACTGAGCCGCCTTGCGGAAAGACTACAAACGTAATCAAGCTTAAGGCTGTGCTTAGAGCTGTAAAAATTGCTATTTCCGCGAGGATTTGAGTTCTTGATTCAATTTTAGCTTTAGATTTAGTTTTGTTCATTCTTTTCCCTCCGCCAGTATTACCTGGTTCAGGTTCCTAAGGGTCGACAGCAAATAGCCGTCCTCTCAGCCAGGTTACCTTTCCCAGCTCCCCAAGAACTAAGGGGATAATGTTTTTAGGTTATATTTTAGTTTTCCTACCGTCAACATAGAGAGGTTATTTCACATGCAGCCTATGCCGAAAGAGTATAATTTCGCCGAAATCGAGCAGAAATGGCAGAGTAAATGGGAAGAAATGGGCATCTACCACTACGACTGGAACGACAAGCAGCGTGTTCCATACAGCATCGATACTCCGCCGCCTTACCCTTCGGGTGAACTGCACATGGGCAATGTCCTTAACTGGACCTACTTTGACATGGTTGCACGCTACAAACGCATGCAGGGCTTCAATGTTCTATTTCCTCAAGGTTGGGACTGCCATGGTCTAGGCATAGAAATCCAAGTGGAAAAAGCAAGAAACATCCGAAAACGCGACGTGCCCCCAGATCAGTTCCGAGTATGGTGCATCGAACTCGTCGAGAAATACATCGCCATGATGAAGGAAGGCATACTCAAGATGGGGGCAAGCATAGATTGGACAACTGAATACAAAACGATGAACCCTGACTACTGGCGCCGAACGCAACTCAGTTTTGTTTTGCTTCATAAGAAAGGTTACATGTACCAGGGCACACACCCTGTTAACTGGTGTCCAAGAGACGAAACAGCCATTGCCGACGCAGAAGTTGACCACGTAAAAAAGGAAGGCACCCTGCACTACATACGCTTCCACCTGGAAGGCAGCAACGAATACCTGCTAATCGCCACCTCACGCCCCGAATTCATTCCCGCCTGCGTCGCCGTGGAAGTTAATCCCAAAGACGAGCGGTACAGCAAATACATCGGTAGAAAAATCGCTGTGCCCCTCATGAACCGTGAGGTAACGATCATCGGGGAAGAATCTGTGGATCCATGCTTTGGAACGGGAGTGGTCCAAATCTGCACTTACGGCGACAAAGAAGACGTGAAAACCGTCATAAAACACAAACTCCCAGTTATTCGACTCCTAACTGAGAGCGGAAAAATCAGTGAAGCAGGTTGCAAATATGCTGGTTTGTACGTTAACCAAGCTCGAGCATGCAATCGTTGTCGACTTAACCGCTGCTGGCTTGCTGGAGAAGACTGAGAAGATTCAGCAGGAAGTCGGTGTCTGCGACCGCTGCAAAGCGCAAGTTGAAATCCTTGAGGTTAAACAGTGGTTCATGAAGACCATGCCGCTCTGCGAAGCTGTGGAAATGAACGCTAACGAGATTACGTGGTATCCAGATTACATGAAGAACCGCTTAATCGATTGGACGCGGGCGCTGGATTGGGACTGGGTTGTCAGCCGCCAACGCCTATTCGCCACGCCCATCCCCGTGTGGTACTGCAAGAGCTGCGGCGAAGTCATTCTTGCCCAAGAAAGCTGGGTGCCAATCGACCCCCGAATGGAGAAGCCGCGAATCGACAAATGTCCCAAATGCGGCGGAACCGAATTTAGAGGCGAAACCGACGTGTTGGATACTTGGATGGATTCCTCAATAACCTGTGCTGTTCACGCTGGTTGGCCTGACCGAGCCGACTGGAAGCACCTGTTCCCCGCAAGTATTCACCCATCAGGTACTGACATCATCCGAACATGGGCATACTACCTCATGGTACGCCACCTCGCATTATTCGACCAGCGCCCATTCAACAGCGTACTCATAAACGGCATGGTGCTTGGCGCCGACGGCAGAAAGATGAGTAAATCCCTCAAAAACTATGCAGCCGCACCAGAAGTCCTCAACAAAAGCGGCGCTGACGCGACGCGGCAGTGGGCAGCTGGCGGCGGAGCAACAGGCTCAGATATTCCCTTCCGCGCCCAAGACGTCGAATACGGCAGACGCTTCCTTGTTAAACTTTGGAACGTTGCAGGCTTCGCAAGTAACCTGTTGACAGATTACAACCCCAAAGCCAACGTCGAAGTTGACTTGCAACCGCTCGACAAATGGATCATAAGCAAAACCGAGAACCTAGTCAACAAAGTCACAGAAGCCTTCGAAAAATGCCAATTCAACGTCGCCGTCGAAGACATCCGCAACTTCACCTGGCACGTATTCTGCGACTACTATATTGAATCAGTAAAAGACCGACTTTACCGTGTAGAAAAGGAAAATTCAGCGCGAAGGCAAGCTGCTCAACAAACCCTCTACAATGTCTTGTACAAGATTTTGCAGCTGCTAGCTCCAATTACGCCGCACTTGACTGAAGAAATATACCAAAATATGTACGCGGATGGTAAGGGCTTTGAGAGCTTACAAATCACACCTTGGCCAAAAATGACCAGTGTACTGGTCGATAAGGCGGTGGAAGAGGAAGGCGACAAAGTGATGGCTCTAATTGAGGATGTGCGAAGAAAAAAAGCCGCGTTAAAGTTGCCACTAAACATTCCCATTCTCTCCCTTGAAGTCTACACAGCAAATCAAGCAAACGCTGACCTAATCAACTCAAGCAAAAATGACATAGCAGGAACCCTCAAAGTTGTAGGAGACTTCAAAGTTGTTCCCCAAGCGGGTCAAGGACAAGAAGTGCCACAGTTCCCAGGGGTAATTCCCGTCGCTGTCTTCGGGGCGGTAACTAAAAAATGAAACGTGTCGGGTTGATTGGCTGTGGTGCAATTGGAACAGTTTTAGCTGAAGCTATCGAGCGCAAGATAGTGGTCTGTGATGAACTGGTAATTTTCGATATGGATGCGGCAAAAGCAGAGAAGCTCAAAGAAGCATTAGAATTCCCGGTAAAAATTGTGTCAAACGTAGAGGAGTTGCTTTTGTCCAAGCCGGCAATAGTTGTTGAGGCAGCATCCCAGCAAGCCGTACGGGAATACTACAACAAAATTTTAGCAGCAAACGTTGACTTCATCGTCATGAGCACGGGTGCACTCTTAGATCTAAACACAAACACCCCTAAACTGCACTTTCCCTCAGGCGCCATCGGAGGATTAGACGCGATCTCTCCTGCTGCTTTAGCTGGAATCGACCAGGTCACGTTGACTACTCGCAAGCCTCCCAAAGCCCTTGGAAAAACCAATAGCCAAGAAGAAACCGTCTATGAGGGCTACGCAGAGGAAGCCGCAAGACAGTTCCCACGGGAAATGAACGTTGCAGCAACGTTGGCGCTAACAGTTAAGCCTGCCAAAGTAAAAGTGCAAGTGGTCTCTGACCCAACTGTTAAACGCAATACTCACGAAATCCAAGTTAAATGGCGGTACGGTGAAATGACTATGCGGTTTGCCAATGACCCCCACCCTGACAACCCTCACACCAGCGCTCTTGCAGCTTGGTCAGCCATAAACCTGATTAGGTCACAACTAGAAAAATAAGCTATGCAATTTTTTTTCAGACCACGAGAGCTTTCCCTTATTGTAGGGAATAATGAAATTACAAATTCAAAAAATGGAATATATGAATCAAGATAATAAGAGAAAATAAAAAAATAAAGAAAGAAGACTACGAATTTGTTTTATTCAGTTGTGTTTTCTTCGCTTTCTTCTGCTTGGGGGGTTTGGTCGCTGTTGTCCGCTTCCGCTGTTACTTCCGAATGCGCCGCCGGGGGCGCTTCTGAAGGGTGGGCTGGAATGTGGGCCTCCTCCACCAAGGAAACAGTTTCTATTGCTGGTTCTTCTAAGACTTTTTCAAGGGTAGTTTCAACTGTTGTTGGCTCGGTTACTTCGAATGCTTGAAGTGGAGCTTCCACTGTTGGTTGCTCTTGAGCTGCTTCTACAATTGGTTCGGTTGGAGCGACTATTTCTGCTGGGGCTTCAACTGCTGGAGCTTCTACAAATAGAGTTTCAATTGCTGGAGCTTCCTCGACCGTGATGATTGGCTGCTCGATTGGAGCGGCTTCAACTGGAGCTTCGGCAACTATTTCTTGAACTGCTGGCTCAGCGATTACTGCTTCAGGCGCAGCTTCAACAACTGGAGCTTCTTGCACTAGGGCTGCTTCAATGACCTGAGTTTCTTCGATGACTGGTGCTGGAGCTTCAACTGGCGTTTCGACTATTGGAGCGGCTTCGATTATGGGTGCTTCAACTGCTGGGGTCTCGATGATTGGAGCCTCTGCAATTGATGCTTCTGTTGCTGGAGCTTCAGCTGGAGTTTCAACTGCAGGAGCCTCAACAACTGGAGCTTGCTCAATTTGAACAACTTCAACTGGCACAACCTCTACTGGAGCGGCTTCCTCGATGGCTGGAGCTGTTTCTTCAACAACTGGAGCTATCTCAACTATTGGATCTGCCTCTGCAACTACTTCAACTGCGGGAGTTTCTTCAATTGTGGGTGCTACTTCTACTGGTGTAGCTTCAATTGGGGCTTGCTCAACTGGAGCAGCTTCCACTATTGGAGCTGTCTCGATTGGAGCGACTTCAACTGGGGCTGCTTCTTCGACCACTTCTGCTGGAGCTTCTTCGACGACTTGAATGGGAGCTTCAACTGGCGTTTCGACTATTGGAGCGGCTTCGATTATGGGTGCTTCAACTGCTGGGGTCTCGATGATTGGAGCCTCTGCAATTGATGCTTCTGTTGCTGGAGCTTCAGCTGGAGTTTCAACTGCAGGAGCCTCAACAACTGGAGCTTCGACAATTGGGGCAGCTTCAACTGGCGCAGATTCTTCAACAATTGGAGCGGTTCCCTCTACAATTGGAGTTTCAATCGTTGGAGCTTCAACAATTTTAGCTTCTTCAACAAGAGGTATGCTTTCGACTATTGGAGCGACTTCAACTGGGGCTTCGATTGTGGCTTGCTCAACTGGAGCTTCCACTGGGGCCTCTAAAGGGACCGCTTCTACCGGGGCTGCTTCAACTGGAGCAGTCTCTGCTGGAGCACACTCAATTGGAGCTACTTCGGCTACAGGAGTTTCTGCTGGAGAAGTTTCGATTGCAACTTCCTCAACAGGACAAGCTTCTATAATAGGGGCTGTCTCAACAGGTGTAGCTTCCACTGGGACCTCTAAAGGGACCGCTTCTACCGCCGTTGGTTGAATAATTGGAGCTTCGATTACTTGAGCAACTGTTTCGGGAGCAGCTGGCGTTTGGATAGCTGGTTCTATGGGAAATAATTGGTTTATTGCTTGTTTTATCACATCTAGTTCATTTCGGGTTGTCTGAAGGGTGGTTCCGAGGAGGTTTATCTCTCGTACGTAACTATCTTCATCTATTTCTCCAACAACATGCTGAATTTCGTAGTTAGCGAGAAGCATTTCTAATGTTTTAAGTTGGCCTTCAAGTTCTTGGGTTTTTGCATTCATCTTTTCGGCAAGGTCTTTGCGCTGTTTTTCGATTTCAGCTATTGCTGCGCTGATGTCGCCGGTGAATGAATCACGTGTAGCTTGTGAGATTTTGCCTGTTTCAAAAAGGTTATCTAAGGCTTGCTTCTTTTTGTTGGCTATTTCGTATTCTTCATTTAATCGTTTAAATGTATATTTCCATGAAATCACGTTTAGGGCACCGTAGCATCCATACGTAAAATGAGAATTAACGTTTGTTAACATGCACATATATCGCTAACTAATAAATTCGTGTGATTGAGCAGAAAAATGGAAATTTTAAAGTAAAAACAGGTTGTCTTTGTATTGGTTTATGTATATAAATAGTGAAATTTTTCATGAAATTAAGGCAAATAAGATAACACTTCTATGTAAACTATTACGCATTGACCTGCATATTATGTAGCCATATATGAAAACTTGTCTGAACAATTTTTAACGGTTTTTTCCGTCTTGAGAGGGGTTTCTAGGCATTCAGGAGTCTATTTTGTTTATACTTTTTGTTTTTGTTATAACTTTTTATTCCAAATCTGAATAATAGTTATATATCTAAACACGAATAAACAATATCCAGGAGCAAAAAACATGGTAGCACTAACAATCACAGTAAACGGGGAAAAATCCGAAGCAAGAATAATCAAAAAAATGCACGAACGCGTAATAAAAAGCTTCATGGACACCATAATAATGGCTGAACTCCAAAATGGACCCATAAGCGGATACGACGCAATCTCATTCATACACAACAAATTCAGCTTCCTCGCCAGCTCAGGCACAGTCTACTCCCTACTCTACTCCCTTGAACGAAACGGTTTAGTGGAAGGAATCTGGATTGAACGAAAAAGAGTATACAAACTCACTGAAAAAGGCGCCAAAACCATCGCAGCCATCCTTGGCTCACACGATAAAATCAAAGGTTTCATGTCAACAATCCTCAAAGCCCAAACACCCCATTAACAGTCTCTTTTTATCGCTAATTCAATAGAAATACTAAAAAACCCCTTCGTGTTTTCCTATCAGCCGCAACGAATCTTTGCGGGTCCGTAGCTCAGTCAGGCTAGAGCACCGGACTTTTAATCCGGGGGTCGCGGGTTCAATTCCCGTCGGACCCGCTTGTTTGCATATAGGTGATTCTCATTAAATCGAATCCTCTTCTTTGATTAGTTACCGCAGTTGCTGTGTAAGGTTCCCTTAAAGCATAGTCGCGTTGATTATTTGCCTTGCAAAAAGGGGTAATGGCTAACTGCACTGAAAGGCAAACTGGACTGCTAACAAAGCTGGATAGAGGAATCCTGACAATTCAGGGCTTAGATTAAAAAAGGGGAGAGTGGTTGTGCGTTTTTCGTTGTGGGTTTACCGTTTTCTGAGCATCAGCATGATTAATATTCCGACTACGATGATTGTGATGATTATGCCTATTACGCCAGGCACTAAGTACATGTCGGCTATAGTTGCTGGTTGTGATGTTGGCGTTGGATCAGGCTCAGGTGCTTCGTCCACATGAATGTATGTTGTTGCAAAAGAAGGTCCGTAGGATGCTGATCCCTTGAAGGTTGCCATGATCTGGTAGGTGCCTGGAACTTGCGGCTCAAACGCATAGCCATAAGTGCCCGTAATGTCGCTTGTGGTTCTGCCGATCTCGTATAGGTTGTTGTTTGGGTCAAGCACCTCTAAGACTACTTCAACGCCTTTCGCGTCTTCCGGATATGCTTGCTGCATGAACAGGTATTCCATCCATTTGCCCATGTCTTCTTCGGATATTGCTGGAGTTCCCTTCAACGTGAAGTCTATTCGATCATTGGTGGTGCGTCTGCCTGACTGAGACTGATCAGTCACCGTGCCTTTAACAAGAACGCTGCTTCCATGCACTGAAGCTTCCGGTGAAGCCGTAACGGTGGTGGCGCTTGGACCCCTACCGAAGCAGTATATCTGATTGTCAAAGTAATTGAGGCCTACAACAAAGCCGTCTGCAACGTAAAGCTGACCCGCGGTGCCGCCTGTCCTTCCAAGATATAGTATTCTCCATAGTTCCTCTCCGTTTGATGCGTTGATGCAGCGTATATAATCGCGCCATCCAGGATTAACGCCCCAAAAAGTGTGTCCCGTATAGATTTTTCCGTCAGCAATACAGGATATTACAAGTGGCGAATGACCATAGGGAGATTCAGAAAGAAAGTCGAAATCGGCTTCGTACTTCCACACTATTTCGCCTGTCGTTACGTTATAGGCGAGCACTTCTCCGCTGGTGCCAGTGGTGATGAGCTTGCCTTGGTAGACATTGGTCACTGTGTACATATGGTAGTTCATTGGATTTTCAGGTTTACTTTCCCAGAGTAGCTGCCCTGTTTTTAGGTCATAAGCCCACCGTTTCACCAGTTTTGCAGACCAAAAGAGGATAACCTCGTCTTCTGGATACACACCTGTAAGGCTCACACTAACGTTGCCTGCTTGTGAAGCAAACGGCGGCGTAAACGTGGACTCCCATAGCTTTGTGCCCTCTTTGCCTGGTTCTAGACTGACAGCCATCATCCAGCCTGAAGCAAGTCCTCGTTCGTCGTTTCGTCCTGCAGTTCCAAAGATTACGTATTTGTCTTGACGCACCGCTTGTATGCTGGCCGTTTGATTTATAATGGTATTCCTTGGACCATATAGGCTTGGTATTGACACGTTTAACGAATAAAAGACGCTTCCGTCATGCACGTAGTTCGTCGCAAGCCCCCTAGATACGCGTTAGACGCGCCGAAATTCCCGCCCTGAGGCCGCCATTGCCAGAGTCCTGATCCAGTTTGGCTGGCTACCACAGTTCCGTGAGAAGAGTTCCATACTGTCAAATAGTACTTGGGCTCTGCGGTGGTGCCTAGGTTGGCTGCGTTGTAGTAGAGTATGCTTCCGTCTTCGCCGTAGACATTTGTACCGGTGGTAGAAACGTTAGCTATATAGTATAATGTGTTCCCTGTTTGTGCGTCAAGTATCTCCCTAAGATTCCCAGTGCTTATCGGCGTTGCCGTTCTATTTATAGTCTGAACACTAGCTACTCTGACTGGCATTTGTCTGACGTCGTTGGCAAGTGTCGCACGGGGTACCTGAACTATTTCGGGCAATTCAATTCCAGAAGTCCTCCATATGTATGGAAAGCCCCCATGCTGG
Source organism: Candidatus Bathyarchaeota archaeon (assembly GCA_963770935.1). Classification (GTDB taxonomy): domain Archaea; phylum Thermoproteota; class Bathyarchaeia; order Bathyarchaeales; family Bathycorpusculaceae; genus Bathycorpusculum. The sequence goes on along the minus strand of CAVYRJ010000005.1, from coordinate 37,178 downwards.
TTGGGCGAGTCATAGAGGTAGATTTGCCCGAATGACGGCATAGTGGCATTCTTGAGGTATAGCGTTTCGCCTGTATAGAGATCAACGCAATAATGGCCTTGTCGCATATCGCTGCTATATTGCGCTGGGTAGTAAATTTTTCCTTGGATGATTACTGGCACGAAAGTGATACCTCCGTAGTGCTCTGGTGTGTAGGTAATACTGCCAATTCTTGCGTCCATGATGCCTCCTGCCCAAAGCGGCTTTGTCCACATTATGTGAGCACTTTCTGGGCCTTGACTGTAGCCGAATAAAGTAGTTGTGCCGCCTGCACCGCCTACAGGCCATACGTTGGCGGCGCCACTCAGCCAGTTTCCGGCAAGCGCATACCAGTTTCTGCTTGCACCGTATATTGGGCGAGTCCAGTAATCGTTTGGAATAGGTGACTCATTCCATGGCGGTAATGGTTCCTCCTGCACGGTAAATGATAGTATCTCGCTGACGGCGGAGCTATACCAATATTGATTTGCAGTGGCATTTTTCCACGTTTCAGGGAAGATTGCTTGAATCTTGTATTCACCAACTTTTGTGGGAACGTAAGCTAGCCAAGTGCTTCCGGCTGAATCGCTATAAGGCGTATCTACGATCTCCGTTTCACCGTCAGGATGTGTGATGTTTATTTGAATGCCGTACCATCCGGCTCTCCCTGTGGGGCTATTGACGGTGCCAGCTGTTTCACCAATATCTTGCGGCATGTCTGCTGTCCAAGCGACAAGCAACATTTGTTGACCAACACCTAACGTGTAAGGAGCAGGAATAGCGTAAACGTAAGAATGGTAGTAGTTTACAGCAGCATTGACTGTTGGCAAAGCAATAAGTGGAACAGCAATAGTTAACATTAGAAACAACGCAATCAAAAAAGCCATAGTTTTTCGTTTCAAAGTCGTCATTTCCATCATTCTCCTTTTAACCTGAATATCTTTCATTTCAGGCTTATACTAAGTCGGAGTTTTTGATATTTAACATTTGCATAAATCTTAAATATAGCTTCTAACAGGCTAAAACTGAAAAATTTTTATTCTAACACAAACCAGTTAGCTTTATGAAAAATAAAGACCAATTAAACATAAAGAAGGTTGATTCAGAGACATTTGATGATTTTTTGCTCCTTATCGAAAAACTAGCTGAGTACGAGAAACTGGTTCCACCGGATGAAGAAGCGAAAAAAAGGTTGCGTGCTGACTGCTTATCAGAGAAACCAAAATATCAGGCGTATATTGGAAAAATCGGGAACAAGTCTGCTGCATATGTGATTTATTTCTTCACTTACTCAAGTTTTCTAGCTCAGCCAACGCTTTTTCTAGAGGACATCTTTGTCCTTGAAGAATACAGAAGACGGGGCATTGGCAAAAAAATGTTCGAATACGCAAGAAAAGTGGCTGAACGCGAGGGCTGCGGTAGAATTGAGTTTACGGTACTGAAGTGGAACAAGACAGCCCAAGAATTCTACGAAAAGAACAAAGCAAAACAACTGGAATGGTTTCTCTACCGTCTAAACAGAGAAGATTTTTGAGCCATACTTTCTTTCCTATTTTCCCGCTTGGAAAAATAAATTGAATATTTTCGATAAACTTTTGAGACTAAAAAACCGTTTTTTTCTCTAAATGCTGTCGTGGTTATAAAATAAAAAAATAGAAAGGAAATTTATTGTTGGTTTGTTTTTTGTTTTAACAGCTAAGGACGTCTTTTTAGAAGAATTGTAAGTAGCAGTATCATTGAAACGATTATCGCGATTATTATGGCGACTGCTGAGATTACGATTGTCTGTGTGTTGTCGATTGGTTGTGGATATCCTGGGGGAGGCGTTGTTTGATGTGCTTCTGCTACGCCTACTGCAGTTTCTGCGGATGATGGTCCATAGGATCCAGACCCTGCGAATGTAGCGATTATTGTGTATTCGCCTGGAACTTCTGGAGTCCACATTGTCTTGAACATGCCGCTTGAATCGCTTGTCACTGTTGCGATGTGGACAAAGTTGCCGTTAGGGTCATAGGTATCTAATGATACTTCAACACCTTTCACATCTGGCTTTACAACGTTTTTCATGACCATGTAGTTCATCCATGGACCTTGGTCTGCGTCAGAGATTGCTGCTGTTCCTTTTAGCGCCGTGTTGGGTGATTGATCTGTAACTGAGCCCGTGATTAGTACGCCTTCGTGGTGTGTTATTACTGAGGGTGATGCCGATACTGCTGTAGCGCTGGGTCCTGGTCCTACTGCGTATATTCGCATGTCGTTGAGGTTAAGGTATACGAAGTATCCGTCTGCTAATGCGACCTCTTGCCAATTGGTCATACCAACTATTTTCCAGATTTCTTCACCGGTAGTGGCGTTAATGCATCGTGCTTCTGCTCCTAGGAATGGCGGCGCATCAAGAGAGTGCTCACTAGAAATCAAATAGGCTTTGCCATCTGCAACGGCAGCTACTTGATATGGATAATCGCCGTAGGCTGTGTTAGGTGTTCTAGTGTTGTTCTTGGGGTCGTTGATGTCATTGCCATAGGTAAACAAGGTTTTGCCTGTCAGGTAATCGTATGCGTAAACTACTCCTGAGTAGCCAGCTGAGTAAAATATACCGTCGCCACTTGCGTATGGAGATGTGAGTCCTGTGGTACCGCCGTAGAAGTTAAATGCTTCTTCAGGTGCCGTTGGTCCCCAAAGTTTTTCTCCAGTTAGCAAGCTGTAACCGTTCCATTGCATAGTTTCTTTCAAGTATGTAGTGAAGACATTGGTTTTTTGATCGCGTGGTCCAATCAATATGTTAAAGTCAGGTGTTCCAGTGTAGTTCCTTATCCACATAACTTGTCCTATTTGTCCTCTTGACGAGTTTAGGTTTACTGCCCATAACGTGTAGTCTGGAGTTCCAAGTTGGTTTGTTCCAGTGGATCCTGCAGAACTCAAAGATGTACTTCGGCCGAATACCAAGTCACCTGGCATTACATGAATTATGGCTGTGTTAGACCCTGCGGGTAATGGCTGCGATAGCGTCACGTTCCAATCATAAGATTTACTCATATTCCAGTTGGTTCTTCCTGGTGTCCATGCAGTAATACCGCCTGCGACGTCATTTCCCGGCAGCTTAGTGTTGTTCCATTGCCACATATACGTGTAAGGTGCGTTGTTGTCTTGTCTTCCAATGTTGGTAATCATCACTTCGCCTCTTGGTCCCCACCATCGGGTGCCTGAAGGAATGTTTGTCTCGTTAAATACCAAACTGCCTGTCATTGGGTCAATTGCTATCCATCCTGATGTTGAAACAACTGCAGTGGAGTTACTACTGGCGCTGGTATAGCTAGCGTTTGTATAGGTCGCAATTGGATTGGGGTTAGTTATTCCTGTTCCGGTGACTGTTCCTGTTATCCATAAGTAGCCGTTGGGGTTGGCTCCGTGTTGATTGGGTGAGTCAAAGTCGAAGATTTGGCCAAATGATGGAGATGGGATGTCTTTTTGCCATATTGTTTCCCCTGTTCGCAGATCTACACTAGCGTATCCGCCTCCAGTTGGGCTGTTGGCTAGGGGTAGACTGTAGAAGAGTCTTCCGTAAAGAATTAGTGGGTTAGCGAATCTGAATTGGTATGCAGTGCCTGAGTAGAAGTTTACGTCAGGGGTATTAAGGTTGGTTCCTCCAACTATTCCTCCAAAAGAAATCGGTTTTGTCCACATTACGTGTGCTGTGCTTGGTGCTCTTCCCGCTGCATTGTATCTGAGGTAGTTTAAGCCTTGTTCGCTTTGGCCTAACCAGTGGGATCCAAGGACATACCATTGGGTGTTCATTGTATCTATGGGGCGTTCCCAGTAGCTAACTGGAAGTGGAGGCTGCGTCCAGAGTGGTATTGCATCTTGTTGTACAATGAAAGTTGTATTTGCCGTACTAGGCAAGAAAGTGTCGTTTACATAAGCGTTGTTCGCGCTAGGTCCAAGCAGACCTGTGTAGCCAGCTGCTTGCAATACTTGTCCGGGGAAGCTGAAATCAACTTTGTATTCTCCAATTTCTGTCGGTATGTATGAGGTGAATGCAGATCCAACTGGGTCGGATACAAATGGTCCTAAGTGATCAACGTCGCCATTTGGTTTTGTGACGTCAATCTTAAAACCTTGCCATCTGTCTCCTGTGGTACCTCCAGCGGTTGGCGGATACATGTTGAGCCAGAACACAATTAAAACTTGTTGGCCCACGCCCGCCGGGCTAGGTGTAGCAGTGACGAATGCGTAGGTTTTGACGTTTTGTGGTGGAGTATGTGCGCTAACAGCCGGTAAAGCAATAATTGTGATCGAGATAGTCAATATCAAAATTGCTGCAATCAAAGATGTCATAGTTTTGTTTAGTAGATTTTTGTTTGATAATTTCATTTTTTTCCTTTTCCTTTAATTCATATTTTTTTGGTAAAAGCAATTGCCAGATTACCAAGCAAAACACTCAAAACCAGAAAGCATAATAAATAGTTATCTAAAAAGAGGCACCTTTAGATCAACTCTGGCGAATTACAGATTAACAAATAGAAGTTTCCATAAATAGCATAACCTAATGAAAATAACTGAAATTAGCCCTGATAGTTATTGAAATCCTAATACAATCTCACCCGTCAAACCAAAAACAGTAACCAACTCTTCCGCAAGATAGAAAAAGAGCGTTCGCTCCCTTACACCTATGACAAAAAGTCATGAACTCGAAAAGCAGCAATACTTGTGGCTTGATGAATTAAGCACCAAAGAAGCAGCACAAGCCGCAAAAGAGGGCGCCGTCGTGATTTTTCCTGTGGGGAGCGTTGAAGAGCACGGCGACCACCTACCCCTTTGCACTGACAGCATCCAACCCGAGTACGTCGCTCTTGAAGTCGCAAAGAAAACAGGATGCTTGGTTGCGCCGCCGTTCAAGTACGGCATCTGCAATGCCACACGCAACTTTCCAGGAACTTTAACCATACAGTTCGACACGCTCTTTAAGGTAGCACACGATGTTCTCTCGGAGTTAGTCCGCAATGGCTTCAAACGGATTATCGTTCTAAGTGGCCATGCTGGGAACTCACACATGGTTGCATTAAGGCTTGCGGCGCAGGATGTTATAATTAAAACCCAAGAAGAAGGGGATCAAAAGAAAACTCGGATTATGGTTTTATCTGATTTTGACTTCACACAAGAATTAACACCCAAATACGCTGACATAAACGACGGGCATGCAGGCACCCTTGAAACTTCTCGTATGATGGCAATCAAACCTGAATTGGTAAAAACAAAAGGCGAAGCTAGTGTTTGGCAGATACCCCGTTTTGAAGTTCTTGCGCATCCTGAACTTTACTTTCCAAGTGGAGTAAACGGGGACCCAACGGTAGCATCAGTGAAAAAAGGAAAAAAAATAAATCAGCACATCATTGAGCAGGTTAAGAAATTAGTAAATACCATAAAAGAATAAAACTCAAGAAATGGCTTCTCAAAAAGTTCCTACTACTTTTACAAAGAAAAAGAGTATTGTGAAAAAGCTTTTCGCCAGATTATTTCTTGGATTTTTTAGGAGCTTTCACTTGAGCTTTGGAGGCAGCGCTTTTTGTTGTCCCCTTAACGGGCTTCATAGGTTCCTCGCAACATACTAGTTCGCATGTTTCTTCGCATTCACATGGGTTTTCAATTAAAACAACAAGGCCGCATTCTTCGCATTTATACTGTTCACCTTTCTTTTTTGCCACAAAATCACCTTCTAAAAGCCGCTATATAATGAACTGCTTTCTGAAAATATAAAATTTCTGATTCCAATCTAATTTTGTCGCCACCTTTAAAACTGGGTGGACATATTCAAGTCAAATTTATTTAATTAAAAGCCAGTTAATAAAGTTAAAATGCCGTTTGGGTATTTTTCCAAATTAATCAAACTAAAACTCTAAACATTTTCAAAATTACATGTAATTTTGTTAAGGTAAATTTTCATAAGCTATGATCACAAGATGCTATTTGAAACAAAGCTTATATTTTAAACAATCGAATTAACGCTGATGGATATCGTATGAAAGGAGCAATAGTATTCTTAGTTGTTTTTGCTATAGTTGTCGTCATAACCTTGGGCAACACAAACATTCCACCAGGAAAGTCCATTTACGATGCTGTTTTGCCTAACACTGAGGCTGCTTCGGGCTATTTGATCGGCGGTACTGTTAATGCAGTTACCGCAATTATTGCAGTTTTCAACGGTGTAATCTATGGATTCATAGCTTGGCTAATATTCACGTTGGCAATGATGGGCAAGAAGAAGGACAAAAACCAACAGCAAGTAACCGTCAACATAAACAACCAACCCCCAACGTCACCGCCACCACCACCTCAATAAACCGATAACAAATCAACCTAATTTTTTCTCTTTTCAGGCAGCGTAAGCTCTGCAGAACAGAAAAAGTTAAAGCCCACCCAAAGAATAGTTAATTAGTGATTTTATGCAGTTTTTCACTGTCACAGATCCATCTAGCGTTAAACACAAAATTCTAATTATACCCTTAAACCAGAAAGAAATGACCCAGCTTGTTGGGCAATGCGAGAAATGCATGCCCTCAATATCCATTTCGTCTATAATTCAAATTGGGCACCCCTATGTCATTATTGATTTTGGCGGCGGCACTTGGAAGACAGCAATACCTCTCGACCAGGAATCTGAGGACGGCCACAAAATCGGGGATGAATTAGCGATTGGAGACATCTTAAACGTGATTTTAACCTCTGATCCACAAGCCGTAATGGTACAGGGAGACAAAGCCTACATGAATGTGCCCCTAGAAAGCATTTTAGCCTTCAGCTTCCTCTACACTGCAGACATCGCAGAAAACTATGCTCTATTCAAGATGGTCAAGCAGCCAAAAGCGCAGTAAAGCCGTACTTATCGCCATTTCGTTTGTTTGGGTAGTGCATTATCTGGTCGATGCCTCTGCCAGTAATGATGCACCGTAAAAAAATAGGCTAAACAAAAAAACCACTTAAAATCGGCTCATCCATAGACCCGCATTGCAGAAAAATGTCAGTGAAAGTACTTTAGGAACCAATCAGACGAGAACTTTGCAACTTCTTCAAGTTTACCAGCTTCCTCAAAAAGATGCGTCGCACCTGGAACTATAACGAGTTTCGTTTCAGCAGGCATCTGCTCCATCGCTTCACGGTTAAGTTCAATAACTTCAGTATCTAAACCTCCTACCAACAACAGGGTCGGCGCCATAACATTAGGGAGGTATTTTCCAGCAAGGTCAGGGCGTCCCCCACGCGAAACAACCGCCGTTATTTCTTTAGGAAGTTTTGCCGCAGCAATCAGTGCCGCCGCTGCGCCTGTGCTTGCCCCGAAGTATCCGAAAGCTAACTTTTTTGTTTGTGGATCGTTTCTTAGCCACTGGGTTGCCCCAATTAGTCGTTCAGCTAACAAGCCTATGTTGAAGCGGTACTCCGCGGTCACAATGTCGGTTTCCTCCTCCTCGGGCGTAAGCAAGTCGAAAAGTAGAGTAGCGATTTTTGCTTTATTGAATTCTTTTGCTACATACTGGTTTCTGGGGCTAAACCTGCTGCTGCCGCTACCATGAGCAAACAACACCACTCCTCTTGTCCCAGAAGGCAACGTCAATGTTCCTTCAACTATTACGTTGCCCACTGGAATTTTCATTTCTGCTTTATTGTGAATCATACCGCAACCTTTCCCTTTGAAATATACGCAAGTTTTTGCTTGCTTTCCTGCAACAGTTTTATCACTTCTTCATCGGCCGTTTGACCAAAATCATTGTAGAATTGTCCTATAGCCTGGAAATATTCAGGTGTGTAGAGACAAACCACGCGGTCAGCCATTTCTTCAAGTTCTTCAATAGTTGAAGGTGGACCTACAGGAACCGCGACCGTAATACTTGCGGCACCTCTATTTTTGACAGAAGCCAATGCCGCTTTCATGGTAGAACCTGTAGCTATACCATCATCTACAACGATAACGTCAAACCCTTTCAGGTTCGGATAGGATGCATCTTGCCTATACGTTTCTAGCCTGCGACTGATTTCTCGTTTTTGCCGTTCAATCTCTTCTTCTATATATTCTCGGCTAACGCCTAAATATTTAACCAAGTTGTCATCGAGAATTGCGGTTCCATCTTCAGCAACGGCGCCAATAGCCAACTCATGGATTATCGGGCGCGCCTATTTTGCGGGGAATAATCAAGTCCAACGGAATTTTAAGAGCTTTTGCGATCTCAAAGCCCACGGGTACGCCACCTCTTGGAATCGCTAAAACAATCCCTTTTTTTCCAGAAAAATTGCTCAAAGTTGAAGCTAGACGTTTACCTGCATCAACACGGTCAGTAAAAAAAGCCATACTTATTCCTCAAAATTACCTATGAAATAATTAGTATATTGGAATATAAAAAGGGTAACCAACAGCAGTTTTGGTTATTCTGGACTAACTTTATAAACGCTTGATTAATCAAAAACAGAAGTTAGAGAAGTTGTTGTTGTAACTGTTTGCTGTGCGCCAGTCGCAACAACAACCACACATTTTTAAAATGCAGCAAAGACAACGATGAAAGCACAACTAACAATTACCATCATAACCTTCGAGCTTCAGCCAGAACAAAACCAACCTTGAAACTTAACGGTTCAACTGCAACCTCCAATTCACTTCAGTTTCAATAGTTACAGCCTGCCTTTACCTTTTAAAAAGTAATTTTACTAAGGGTTTAGGATTGCATCAACAGTTTTAACCGACAATAGGAAGAAAAAAAAGAAAACTATCAGTTATGCCCTTTTTGTCAGCAGTTGCTCATCCTTGTCATATACAAACTCGCCAAACCTTTGGGTGTAGTAGAGTCTTAGGTATTCTGCGGCAAAGCGTGGTTGGAACGGTAAGTCTTTGGGTGTTAGTTTTTCTTTGGTTTTGAGTTGTTCCGTAATGGCTGCTTCTGCCAAGGGGTAATTCAGTAGGAACTCTTTGCGTTCGTGGTATATTGCAAGTGTCTGTACTGATTCATCCACGTATGAGAGGTAATGCGGTAGATTCTCCATTATCTGGTTGATTTTATAGTTTGCAGGGTTAGCAAGGGTTTCAGTTGCCTTCTTTAATCGTTCACGAAGTGTGCTGTTTTGCTCCCATAAGATAATCCTTGGTTGGCAGTAAACGTTCGATTGAGTCTTCCTCGCTGATTAAATCGTTATAAAGCATGGACAACACGTCGTTGGCAATGCCTAAAAACTCAAGCACATCATTCTTCAACGCAACCACATCAAGCATGCCTAAGTTTCTCGCTCTCAACCCGTTTCTGCGCTGTTTGCAACATTGCCTCTGCCTTCTTTGCGTAATCAAGTACTTTAGTTGTGTTTTCACCGAAGACAAACGGCAAAACCTCGCCCTGACTGCTCAAATTGGCAATTGGCGGCAAGGAGCTTTTAAGGTACTTCATGGAAGTCTGGATTTCAGCTCCATACTGCCTACTCCAATTGTTAAGGGAAGTATACAAGCGCTTCAATGACAATCCATGGCGCTTCTTTAGTTGCAAGCTTCTGAGATGCAAATTCCACAGCTCGGCATTTTTCAGGAAGCATTGGATCATACAATGGTCGGATAATTCCGTAAATGGGATCTACTACCGCAACAACTTCCCGCACAACCGCTCTGCCTGCTTCCAAAATCTGTTTGATTGCTTCAATGCGTTGCTCCAAGGGCATCTCTTTTTGGTAATCAGAGTTTACCGGTGTTTTGATGTCTAAGCCAGCTTCTTTTAGTTTGCCTACCCAATTAGATAATTCGCAGTTGGCAAAGATTTGGTATTCCGACAAGATTTTGTTAACATCTTCTTCTATAGAATCTTGGTCCTTTCCGAGTTTGGCAAGTTCCTGGAATTTCTGGTCTAACTCTGATTGGTCATATTTCCGCATTAGGATTTTTCTAAGAGTCTCCTCAACTGAATCCTTTATAACTAACGATTTTCCTTCTGGACCAGTAACAACCACAGGGATATTTTCTTTAACATTCTGCACTTGAGCCGCAAAAACGCCTAATTTTTCGTTAAGTTCTTCCGCTTTTCGCTTAAGCTCACTTAGATTAGTTGTCTGCTTTGGTGTAAAATCGATAAAAAGCGCAGGCAACGTTAGGAGAAGAGTCGCAAAAATACCGAGAATCATTGTAATTGGGGTAACGTCAGCTTTAAAGGCGAGTGGCAATTGTAGAGCACTTACCAGAATAAAGAATAAAGCTGCTGCAAGAGTTGCAGTGAAACACTGGAAAAACTTGTCGCCATAGCCAAGAACGCCTGCTTTTATCAACATATTCGTGAAGAATACAAGCGTCAATGCTAACCCAGCCACAATAACTACAAACATCAAAATGCCCGGTATTGAATCCAAATACTGGGTTAGTGCATCTTTGATTGTTCGACCTGTCCAATCCGGAGTCCATGTTGTTTGCCCTGCAATAGCGTAAATTACCTTGGATGTATCATAGAGTCGAAACTGACTCATCGATGCTGTGAGATCTCTGCCAATTAAATTCAAGGGAACTAAGAAGAGGTGGACTTGAACCGGGTGCAAGCCACCACTCAGGCTGAGTAATCGGCAAAACTACGTATTTGAAATACTGCATAATTTGAAGTGGCACTGACAGCAAAGCATAGTAGATAACTGTGAGAGCTACATATTTTTTAAAGAACACAGCTGAGGCCAAAATCAACGGAATCGCTAAAAAGTAGAGAGGTGCAAAGAAAAGCATAGTTACGGCCAATATTCCAAAATCGATAGCAAGCGCACTCTTGTACCGTTTAAAGAACAGAGGCAAAGCCACAAACAACCCCATCCAAATAACGATAAAGGCCACTCTTACCTCCATATCCCCTAGAAAAGAAATGAAGGACAAATCAGCTAAATGATACATCAAACCTAAACCAATGACAAATCCGCCGATAGGCATCCCAATCTGCGGTTTCATGTAAGCAACAAACGCCACCAACACAGCGATCAAAACGGGCAGTGGTTGGGGGAATAGCGGCAGAAAAGACATTCCAAGCGCCATGGCAACCAAAGTTATCGCGAAAGTAACCATTTTCAACGACGAAGGCTCAAGGTTTCGTTCCTGTTCTTCCTTTTCTTTACGCTTCTGCTTTTGCGTTTTGTACCAGGAGTTTAAGCCAGAAATTTTCAGTGAGGGCTTCTTCACGTAATCAACCTAAAACCTTATTTTGCTTAGACTCCTCTTAAAGCTTATGCAGGTACCTCGGATGAAAGATAGCAAAGATACTTTTGATGTTCTAGCAAGCGTTGAGAAGCATATAGAATCTCTAAAGCCCTTGCTCCCTAGACAGGCAGTAGTTTGCATCGGTGAATACCCTATAAAAGTGTTCGTAAAAGACGGCATAACCAAAGGTCCCTTACCAATTTTTATTGAAAAATCAAGCGAGGAAATTTACAAATGGCTGCCAGAAGGCTTTGAACCATACTTTGTATTAGACCTTGAAGACGCAAAAGTAAAGACACATTTCTGGTACAACGTAATGCCGTATATTTCAAAAGATAATTCAGTAGTTGAGAATTTAAAGAAAAAATCCTTGGAAAAATTCCACGGAACAATTATTTTCTCATCAGTTTGGGATGGTTTAGGCAGCGCTTCATTGCCATCCTTTGTTTCAAAGTTTATTGATTCAAATATTAATTCATTATCAATCGCTATATTACCCTACAAAGTTCAACCCGCAGATGCCCATTTCAACGCCTACGCTTCCCTCGAAATGTGCCAAACTATCGATGGCGCAACCGTAGTTCTCTTAGACCGCGACTATCTTGAAAGCTTTGAAGGCGTTGACAGACAAGGTGAACCTAATAAAAGGAAACACTGTCGCAAATTACATGATAAACTTGTTTTTAGCTAAAGAGACACTCGTCGACGAAGTAACCGAATTATCAAAAACATTCAACAGCAAATTGTTCACAGTCCTTTTGATTACCGGTGCAAGTTACAAGATCTATGGTTCACTGGAAAACATGTTAAACACGACACTTGCTAAAACCACTCTTAACTTTTGACCTGTCAAGCGTCTCAGTACTCTATGTGCTTTTACGTATGCCACTGAGCCTGAAAGATAAGCTTCAGAGGGGAAAAGTCGAATTAGCAATAACCAAGTGGTTTGGAGATAAAGCAAACCTCAAATCAATCTACGTAACTGAACCGGTCTACACCGAAGACATGACTGACCGAGTAGACGTAACCTTGCTATTAGGCGGCTTTGACACTACCCAAATGTTTGCTCACATGAAGAAAAAAGTAGTAGCACTAAAGAATCAAGCAGTTGAGAAGGGCTGGATGACTGAAGACTGGCAAGTTATACCCAAAATTGAAGCTAAACCACAAATTCCTGAAGTACCCACTGTGAACCAGAGCAAGTAATATTGGAAACACCCAAAGAAATGACTACAGAATCCGTTGAAAAAATAGATGAATTGGTTGAAAACAAAGAAATGACAAACACTACGCCAAATACTGTCGAAGCAAAAAGTGATGATGCTCCTCCCATTATCATCGAAAGAGAAATGGAAGGAACAAAAAACGCCAACAAACCAAAAATTACAGATCGAATAAGAAACCTGCTAAAGAAAGTTAATTTAAGGAAAAAACCTTAAAGGCAGAAGGGCAAAAAAACTTCTGCTGTTGTTATTTATTTTTTATTATTGTTGTTGCCGCTGTTGGCATGGTTAAGTTCTTTAACTATTTTGGTAGCGTGCACTCCATGCTCTAGTAGGAATGAACGTGATAGGTGTCTTTCGAATTCGCTGGATTTGCTGAAGAGGAGCTGCATTTCATCCCATGATTCCATGTCTTCGGGTCTGCCTCGTCCGGCTACCACCATAACGCGGGTCGTCCATTCGTCTCTTGATTCAATTACTCGCACTGTGATTGTTCTTGAAACTTCGCTGGTTACATATCCTGCTAGTGCAGTGTAGACTTCTTGCGAAAGATCTTCTGACCACATGTTAGGTGGGGTCGAGATAGTTACCCATATGTAGTCGGTCTTGTAAGTGGGTTTGAATCCCATTATGCTTGGTGTCTTGAAGGCTCGGATAACGCTTTTCATATAGTCTTTGAAGTGGTCCATATCGAGGATTTGCTTGAAGATTACTTCGCGTGTTAGTGTATCTTCTTGTTCAGTAAGTATCTTGAAGATTATTTTTAGTTGTTCGCGTTCAGTTAGATCGGCTGATTTCTCGAAATAGGGTTTTTGTGAAACTATTTCTGCAGTCTTAGCTTTGTACTCATTGTGTAAATCAACTATCTTGTTCAATCGTTTGCGGTATTCAGCTACTAATTCGAACCGTTTTACCAATTTTTCGTAAAGTTTGATTGTGCTGTCAACTTTGTCGAGGTTTTCAATTGCAAAAGCTTCTTCCTGTTCAACGCGTTTAAGTTCTCTATCGATTTCCAACAGTTGTTCTCTTGCATATCGTTTGCCGCTCAGGAACTTTCTGACTTGTCTCTCCATCTTGGTTTTGTCGAATTCTTTGCGTTTCTTTATCTCTTGAACTCTCATGACTTCATTGTCAAAGTTGCCTCTTTTCTGCATGCGGCGTGTGAGAATTTCATTTATGTATGTTAAATGTTCGTCGATCATTCTGGCTTCGTCGGCTGGTGTTCTTAGCATGAGTTGAATAACCAGGTAAATAGTTCCGAGTTCATCTTGAATGTCTTTTAGCTCTTGAAGTTCAGCTTTGGAATCTGGTAGAACTTCGTAGTAACGCATTAATGCGTCTGTCAGGTATCGGGTTTCGTCGTAGAATTTAAGTATGCTAAGGGATCTTTCAGCGAGCTCGGCAATGTTGACGAGATCTTCAAGGACTTTCTTTTGTCTTAGGGTGAATATTTGTGAGCTTGGAATGAGCTGGTTTAAGCGTTCCACAATTGCTGCTTTTCGCTGTGGGAAATCCAGATGGGTTTTTGTTAGGTTTGTAAGTAAGATTTCAAGATTGTCTAGTTTTCTGTGGCCGTCCTTTTGCAGTGTTAAGTTTATGATTGCCTCTTCAATGGGACCAATTTTGCCCATAAGCTTTATTGTAGATAGAAACTTCATTATGTCGTCTAGCCAGTTTTTAACTTGTATCTCTGTACCTTTAACGTGTAAGGTTCTGTCGTCTTCAAGCCGTGGGTTGCTGTTTATGATGGTTTTCAGCTTTTCTTCGAACTGTTCTTCATTAAAGGTGCCAGTTTTTATAAGATAGTTCTTGAAGAGTTCTCGGGTAACGTCGCTGTCCACTTTAATAACATTGTTGATTTCTTCCATGATATCAAGTTTTTCTTTCCTTGATTCCTGCAATAGTTGCATGCTTTCAAAGTTCAACTTGTAAGCCATAATGTAATCTTCAACTGGATACGTCACTTTGGTCATGCCTAAGGTATGCGCTGAATTGTTGGTAAGTCCTACTTCGGTACCTATACCCCCTAGAAGGTCTGCTAAGTCAAAGTCCATCAAAACGTAGAGCATGTCGACGAACATTTGGTCCATTTCTTGTCTGGCACTAACAATGTTTCCAACCTTTGAGAAGGCAGGTAACAATGGCAAGTAAATAAGAGCGTTGAGAGGGTTTCGGTAAGGTTCGCCGAATTCGTTTATGACGTATTCGTTGTAGTCCTTGTTGAGTAATAGTGAAAGTTCGTTCATGGCTACGAAGGCTGAGCATCCTTTTGCTGGGGGATCATCGCCACCGCATGGTGTAATAACGAAAGCAATGATTGCCACGCCGGAACCTAATACTTTTCGAAGGTGCCTTAGCAAAGTCAAAGAAAACGCCGCTTCCAGTGCCACCGCCAAGTCCATAAACCAAAATTACAGTCGGAGTCACTATAGATGAAAGCGCTTGTTCTTTGAAAGCGTTAATGCAATTACGGATGATCCCGAGTTGATAGTAATTTAGTGCATAGATTGCTTTTGCAAGAGCTCTTCTTCTGCCAGCGCCACCAGCCATTGGTGGAATAGCCATTGTGGTTTGTAGCCAGGGAACGAAGTTTTCAAGCTTTGAACCTTCACCTACTAAGTACTCGCCGTATTTTTGGTTGATAAAATCGAACATGGCTTCGGCAGTCGGGAATTTTACAGACTGGGCGATTAGCCGCATTCGTTCGCGAGGAATGCCTGCTTTAATCATTGATTTTGCTATTTGCTCATTGGTTTCTTGTAGGCTTCGGATTTCAGGGTCAGCTATATCGATGGCTAAAAGAGAAAGACGTGTCAGGTCGTTTTCCATTAGCTCTTTTGTCTTTTTGTTGGTTAGGAAAGCTTCGACTATGTTGGTGCCTGCTGAACCGATACCTATTAGTTGAACACTGTTCTGGTAGATTCGCGTTTCTATCACATCCCGACTAATCTTTTCAATCTGTCTTTAACTGATTCTAAACTTGACGACATTGTTCTGTCGATCTTTGATGCCCTAAGCGTTAAGCCTTCTAAGTCTTTAATTTGGTCTTCAACTACGAGTTGTAAGTAGCTAATTTTTCCCCGTACCCGTAGGAACAAGACCACGAACACAACCGCTACCGCAGCCAGTACACCGACTAAAGGTAAGAATAGTGATTCCATAGCTGAGGATGCTGGTGGATTGGCAACGTTGAGTCCATTTAAGAGCGCAATTGCATTGGTAACGTCACCTGAATTAGCTATAGCTCTTGAAGCATTGAGAACATTAGTGTAAATCTCGATATAGCCTTGCAGAAACTCCGCTTGATATGAGTGAATTCAGTTTTTCCTCTTGTTGACTGTAGAGAACGTTGAAATTCGCTAAATCAGCGCTGGTTGCTTGAACAATTATTGAGTCAAGCGGAGCACCCCCTGAGCCACTTGACAAAATAACGACGTTTACTGGGCGTGCGATGTTTGATGCGCTAAGTGGAACTTTTCCATAAAGTACCATATCAAAAGTTCCGACAGTCCATTTGAACGTTGTAGTTTGCGATGCTGGATTGTATGTAGATGCCCATGTCATAGGTTTCAGTTAGAAGTTCCCAGAATCCATTAGGATGCGATGTTGATTTAGACAAGCTCGTGCCAAGCTTCAATGTATCTGAACCTGGTGCGATAACATCAACAGTGAACGTCACTACAATGTCGGCTCCGGGTAAAACTGGGGCTAAAATGTTGGTTGTGTTTGTCGCAGGATTATATTGAATTAAAAGTTGCCCTGTCGAGTCTTCGATTTTATACGTTGTTATCCATTGCCCTAAACCTACAGCCTTAACTGGTGGTGAAATGGAGATAATTATCACGGTTGCTAATAGTAACATGAGACTTAAAGATAGAATTTTGTTTTTCAATTTGAACCCTCCCAATTTTTTAGTTGTATGATACATATAACACTTGTGCTTATTCGCTCAGTATTCAAACTAAAAAAAATTCTCGCTCAATTTAGAGTTTTTAACTGTATAAGTTGGTTAAAAGGCGGTTTCAATGATCTAAAAGATTGGTAGGCTTCACATTTTATTAAGATTACGCATTAGATTAACAAAGACCTTTAGGCTCAATTAATCTAGTAAATACATCAAACTTATTGGTTTGTTTCATTAGACTCTTCAGCCGAATAATGAATTTGTGTAAATTAATCTGATTTTGCTTTGTCAGGACAAAGGATAAGAGAATTCAAGCACATTACGAGTATAATACAGTGACTATAATGGAAATTATAAATGTACGCTTACCCGACAAATTAACTTCAGACATAGATAAACTAGCAAAAAAACACAACCTCACCCGCTCAGAGGTCATTCGTCAAGCATTAACCATCTATTTGCACCTGACAGAAAATGTCGGCACAATGCTAAGACCAATAATTTTCCAGGTAAAACCAGCCCAAATAACCTATACAAGAAGAGGCGACGTCTCAATCCTAAAAGTTCCCACAGGACACGCCATCGTAGCTGGGTCAACCTCAAGTGGCGCTGTTGGGCCTAAAGAAATGGACAAAGTCAAAGTAAATGGACGAGTGCTGGGAAAGTTCTTGGCAAGGGTTGCATTGATGGATGTTACCGCAACAGGCGCATTTCCCGTTCTTTTATCAGTTACGTTGGGCGTGGAGAAAGAGCCCACGGGCAATGCAATACTTGAGGGAATTAGGCATGAAGCTAAAAGTCTTGGTCTTGACCCAAACCAAGTGTTGATGGAGAACACAGAGGACAATTTTGAAACCGTGCAAACTGGCGTTGGATTAACTGTGGTTGGATTTGTAAATGAAGACGAGCTTAGGCTTGGAAAAACATGCCCCGGCGACTTAATTGTTGCAATCGGCAAACCAAAAGTCGGAGACGAAGTCATCGCAGCGGAAGCGAGAGGCGAAATTGCAGACTTAAAAAACGTAACCCAACTCTCACAGAAAAAGTACGTTCATGATATTTGGCCTGTTGGAGGGTTTGGAATTGCCAGTGAAGCGAGAATGATGGCGTATGGCGTTGGCAGGCAACTCAAACTCTGCGAAGCGCAGGGTTTGGATTTGAATAAGTCAGCTGGTCCCGCAACCGTGGTTTTTGCTACTATTAGCAAGGAGAATCTTGAAGATTTAACTTCTTTAATTCCTAAACCGATCTGTGTAATAGGAGAAATACTCTAACAGGAAAAAGAAGTTATTTTTGAGCGCTCTTCAACATGTGTCCTTTGCGGTCGATTTCCCCACTGCGAATTCGCGTTGTAGAAATTGGGGTACTGTTTTCTGCTGGAACCATGTTCACTGTAACTATTTCAAGGGGCGTAAGCCTTGAATGCTGTCGTCTTTCATTGATTTTTTCGCGCCGTTTGCTCAGTTTCTTGGCTTACAACTAAAGCTTCCAAGCCTTTACCTGAAATAGTTAAGCCAAACGGGTCGTTCAAAGGCACTATTTCCGCCCTTTCAGCTAAACCTAATTCTTTCAAGTAACCTTCGAGTTCTTCACATCTTTCAGTGTATGGTGCAGTTATGTGGGGTTTGCCCATTTTAAAAACAAATTCGTCAGAAGATAAGCCAATAACAACTTTGTCGCCGACTTCAAATGCTTTGTTAATTAGTGCTTTGTGACCACTGTGGAGTTCATCAAAGGTTCCGCCGACCGCAACTTTCTTGAATTTTTTCATTTTACCAGCCTAGCGCCTTGGAAATCAATTCTGCTAACTATCACTTGCTGGGAAGGCAGGGCTTGCTTAAAAGCTTCTGCCACCGCGTCAGCGTTCTCTTCATGTACCACAGCATGCACTGCTTCCCCAATCATGTTTTGAGCTGCACCCACTGCACCAGCCTTCTTTGCCAACCTAACGAGCTTGCGGGTGTTTTCGGTTGCAAAACCTGCCTTTTGAGAGAATTCCCAGCAGCATTCAAGAAAATTCTCCAAGCTAGGCTCAGCAAGGATTGCGTCCAAGGTTTTTTTGCCGTAGCGGTTTATCTCCTGCTTTTTTCTCGGTGACGATAGAACCGTTTTTTTGGGGATGTCTGATTTGTAAAAGCCTGCTACAACCATGTAGTCAGGTGTTAATGGTATGCGGTCAATTTGGCAAATTCCTGGTGCACCTGGTTCTACGACAAGCACGCAGCCGCCGCTAAAAGTCAAAGAACTCACTGTGCCCAAGCCCGTTTGGCACTGGATCTCGGCAACGTGCGCTATTTTGCCAATCTGATTGTACGTTAACGGCAACGCTAATGCTTCTCTGAGCGCTAATCCTGCGGTTAATGCTCCACCCGCACTTGTCCCAAAACCCTGCTCCGATGGGCACTTCGATCTGATGTTCAACCGTGACAGCGTATTTTGCACTTGTTTTACCCAGAAGCGTTTCTATTACTTGCCTTGTGGTTTTTGCTTCCGCGGCGGGTTTGGAATTAATGAAAACTTTGATGCTGTTTTTTTCCGCTTCTTTAGCAGTTACTTGTGGTATTTGACTCCCTTTTCAAGCCCAAAACCTCCACCGATTGCACCTATTTTTTCCAAATCAGTGATCGGTTTGCCGTTTTCGGTGTCGTGGATTTGGAAGAAACTGGAGATAGCCGCTGGCGCAAAGGCTTTAGCGATTTTTTTGGGCATTTGATCGCGCCTTTACTCGGGGATTTTGTTTTGCTTAAGGAACGGGAATGCAGCTTGACATGCTTTTACGACCGGTGGCGAAACCAGCAGCACAAAGGGAATTTCAGTTACAAACGTCCAGACAAAGATTAGGGTTGTAAAGGATGCTGATAGGGGTGATGTAAAATAGCCGTCGGGTGCATAGAACAGTTGGCTGTATGTCCATACGCCGATTGCCACAATCATTGCGCCGATTGCCTGACCGACGATTGCGCCGATGCCAAAGCTTTGGAATTCTTTCCAGTATTTTGCGATTCCAACAAACAGAGCGAAGGATACACCCATAACGACGCTAAAGAGGATAACCATTGTTTCTGTTGATAATCCAGTGAAAACTTGGGATTCTGCTGGAAGAAACACAGTTGGCAATAATAGCCCAGTGAGGATAACTCCGGCGACAATTACTAAACTAACTAAGGTTTGTTTTCGGTCCAGTTTTTTGTGCGCAAAATAACCTATCAAGAAGAACATTACAAAATTTGAGGTAACTCCAGCGGTTAAACTAAGCAATGGCTGTCCAGTGACAAATACGTCTCGAACGAATATACCCAGCGCTGCACCGATGCCGCCTTCCCATTTCCCAAATAAGACGGCAAAAATTGCCGGGACGAATGCGGCAGGCCAAAAAGCAACTCCACCAAAACTAAGGTTGAAACTCGTAAGGTAACCTACGACTGCGTATAGGGCAGCACATAGAGCTATTATCGCTATGCTAAAGGCTTTTAATTGGGGCATCTCAACTTTTGCTTCCTTGTTATCCAATGTTTGAAGCTGTTGAGAGTTCTCTTTTATAGATAAAACTTCCCTATGAACTGTTTAAACATGTTTATACTTTTATCATTAAAGAAATCCTAGCTTAGACTGACCTAATGAAGAACAAATGGAAGAATAAGGATGGAATTTACTTGACTACTTCTTGTGCCTTTTGATTCTATCTTGTCGCTGCGTTTTTTTGCGCCAATCTTTTTTTCGCTGGGTCTGCATGGAGAACCTTTCTTGGCGGGGAACATCTATTTTTCTGAAACGAGAAATGTTTGCGTAGAATGTTCCCACATCGATTTTGTTTTCTTTTAAATCTTCAATGTTCTGGTTCAGTTCCTCTTTAGATTCAACATCACTTGACTTGTCAAACGCCTCTTCATAAACAATGTATGCAGCATGGAACTGAAAACTCTCGGGGTTGTCGATTAAAAGTTTCTGGATTTGGGGTTGGCTGTTTTGCTCGTTTGGTTGTTCAGTCATGTTTATTCCGCTTGTGAATAGGCAATGATTGTTTTTCACCCTTTTATAGGTGTGCCTAGTTTATTCTTAAAAGAACCCTTATTGCTCCAACAATTATAGGTGACTAAAGTATCCTTAATTTTAAGCATACTATTTTACCCATTCCAATATACATATTTTCTGCAAATATGACCTGCCCATCATATGAATAGACGTTTTCCTCTATCACTTCTGCAGTTAGTTTTTTTAGGCTGTTGTCTGATATGAGAAGAAATGTTGTTTTCGCATTTTTTAGGTTGTTTTTTGGGTTGCTTTTTGTGTTTGGGTTGTGGTTTGGGGTTTGTTTAATTGTGGTTGTGCAGAGTGTTTTTCATGTTGCTTGTGGTTGGTTGGCGATAGGTTGTGGAAGCGATTTTCCATCATGGTTGCAGCATGCCACCCTTTAATTGTAGCAATGAAACCTAAAAGAACTTTCTTTCTGAAAGAAGAAAAGCAGTTGAATTTTGCAAAAAACGCCGAGTTTGTCTTAAATAGTTTGTCGTTTGGGCTTTGGATTTCTTGCAGGGTGCTAAAAAAGGGTGCAGTATGGCTATAATGGCTTGGAAGGTCAGTGTTCTAGTTTCGGCACCACGAGCTAATTAAGATTTACACCAGGATGAGTTACTGCAGGTTACCATTATTCACCAATTTAATACCAAGAGGTTTATTGGTTCTTAAGATGCTGCATTAATTTTTCTGCATCTTTCTGCAGTTCCTCTGAATCCCGTGAGTTCGTATGGTCACGAAAGGCCTTGCCGTGAATGAAGCCATCATTTGGCGCCATAGGAATAACATGCACATGCAAATGAAAAACCACCTGTCCAGCCGCTTCCCCATTATTCTGCACAATCCTTATGCCTTCAGCGCCGGTTGAATCCTTAACCGCATGCGCAACTCGCTTAACTATTCTGAACAGGTAAGCGGCATTTTCCTCTGAAATCTCATAAATGTTCTCCCAATGCTTTTTTGGAACAACAAGCGTGTGAGCCTCGTTTACGGGGTGTTTACTCAAAAAAGCAATCACCTGCTCATCCTCGTACACTATGCTTGCAGGCGCTTCTTTGCGGATTATCTGGCAGAATATACAGTCAGACATGGCAGTTCATACCTTTCAGCGTTTGTTGGTAGGATATAGCTTTAATAGAATTTAGCCAGTCAGTAATACTTTATGGACACTTTAGTTGATGATATCGGCAGTTTCCCGTTACCATCAGGGATAAAAAGAGAAATCTACGGTAGTGCGTATGAGCTTGCAAGAGAAGCAATCCTTGAAGGCAAGGACATAGCCAAAGATGACTTTCTGAAAGAAAATTTCTACAAAGTTGTGCTTGATTCATTTAGGAAAAAACTGGCTGCAGACTTAGATATAGTAAATTTTCCTCAACATTACAACGGAATCAAACAAGTTGGCGACGCAATTCATGCTGCCATGGAAAAAGGCTCCTTTGTTGTCGACCAAGAAAAGGCGTTTCTCCCAGAAATCTACGTCCTAAACCAAGAAGCCAAACATCTCAGTGAAGAATTCGGCAAGAAAATCCAGTTGCGTGTTTCAATTTTTGGACCAATCGAGCAATATTTAGCTGAAGTTGGAACCACAGCCTTCCCTGACGTGCTCGACGGGTTTGCCCAAACCATAAATCGCTTCGCAAAAAACTCTATTCTAAACAACAAGTATATTGAAACCAAGGCAATATCCATCGATGAACCCAGCCTTGGCCACACCAACCTTTCAGCTACACCTGAATTGATCCGTGAAACACTTGAAAAAGCCTATGATTTTCAAGGACCAATAAAACAAATTCACCTACATTTTGCTTCAGGAATACATGACTTACTGACCGTAAAAGGCCTAAATGTACTGTCCTTTGAATATGCTGCTTCCCCAAAGAACATTGAATCAGTCCCAAAAAGCAT
This sequence comes from Candidatus Bathyarchaeota archaeon, assembly GCA_963770935.1. GTDB lineage: Archaea > Thermoproteota > Bathyarchaeia > Bathyarchaeales > Bathycorpusculaceae > Bathycorpusculum. Next base: position 14,926 of record CAVYRJ010000005.1, on the reverse strand, counting down.
GCTTGAGCGTGCGGACAAGCAGATTAGGGTTGGAGTCTCAAGAACCGACATCGATAGTATTTTTGCGGAACTCTACGAGAAAGGCATAGTCAAACCATCCAACGAACAGTTAGTCGACTCAGTTGATACAATACGAAATAGGTATCGTATTGCCAAAGAAAAGTATGGGGAACGGATGACTTTTACGGGTCCTGACTGCGGTTTAGGCAGCTGGCCAAACCAGGAAGTAGCTCAATTAATTTTGAAGCGCACCGTTGAAGCAGTAAAAACCGCTTAGCAAGTTATTCTTGCGGTTCCTCAGGCAGCTGTGGTTCAGTTGTGGGGGTTGTTTTCTTTGCAGGCTTCTCTATTGGTTGACCTTTTGGCAATTCTTTGAACCCGTATGTTCCAACAGGTGGCCAACCTGCTTCAGGCATAGATGAAGGAACCAGCATTATGGTGTTTGTTCCCGCTTGTTGGCCGAGCTCATAGAGGATGTTCATCCATCTTAAACGTAAACCTTGTTCGCTGGATTCATACATTTTTGCCGCTTCAATCATTTTTGCTGATGCTTCGAACTCAGCTGTTGCTAAAGTTACTCTTGCAATGCGTTCCCGTTCAGCCTGTGCTTGGCGGCTCATAGCGTCTTGCAGGTTACTTGGGATTATGACGTCTCGAACTTCGACTGCTGTTGCTTTTATTCCCCATGACTCGGTTTTCTCATCGATGATTTCGCGCAGGTGTGCTCCTACTTTTTCTCGTTCAGCAAGTAACTCGTTCAAGCTGACTTTTCCGATAACTTCTCTCAAGGTGGTTTGTGAAGCTAATTGGGTGGCTTGGTAGTAATTTTCCACCTGCAGTACCGCCTTTTCTAAATCCACAGGTTTCATGTATAGAACTGAGTCAACGTTTACCGGCACGTTGTCTTTGGTCAGGGTTGATTCTGTGCGGAACTGAATGGTGTCAAGTCTTGTTGAGATTCTAATCGGTGACCTATCAATCAAAGGAACAAGATAGACGAGCCCAGGACCCCTCAAACCCATGTATCGTCCCAAACGTAAAACGGGCATGCGTTCCCATTCCTTGAGCACACGAATACCACTTAAGAAGAACAATGCAACCAAAATAGCTACAAACGCTAAGACTGGAGTTAGAACATCAACCATTAAATTTACCCTCAAATAGGCTATTGGCACTCTGGAGAGTTAAGCTTTTCCTCAGTTGGTTTCACAACGAGAAACATACCTTCTAAACACACCACTTCAATAGCCTGACCGTTAGCAATGGTTGTATCTTTGGCGATGGCTTGCCAGAATTCGCCTAACACGCGGACTTCTCCTTTGGGTTTTAGTTCTGTAGTTGCGACACCTTTGGCGCCGATTAGGGCTTCTTTACCCGTTTTCACACGTTTGTGTTGGGCTTTGACGCCGACGTAGAATAGCCAAGCCGAAATACCTGCAGCAAGAAGAAGTATGATAGCTATGGCGCCCGCTATTTGGAGAGTTAAGCCATAGGTAGCTATGCCTATGCTGGCTGAGAAAATAAGCAATCCTCCTGCAACTACCAGTATTCCAGCGAGTAAGCCTAACCAAGCATGCATATAAATCACTAAACATGTAGTAGTTTGAATGTGCTTATAAGTTATTATTTTAGAGAATAGAAAACAAAGTAATCACCACATTGTCATCTGGTTATAGTCGTAGTTTTTTTCTTCTTTCTGGTTGCTGTTGGTCACACTATTGTGTGCGAATTTTCTGGGCGGTTGTGTTTTGAGCCTGGTTTTTTGTCGGTTCGTGGTTTGGGGTTGTTTGGTTGTAGTTGTAGGAATTTTTTTCATGTTAATTGTTGTTGATTGGAGAGCTAGTCTAAACAAACTATAATGCTAAACACACAACGATAACAAAATGAAAAAAAGAAAAGTGGTTTTTTAGTTCCAATATTCGTCTGTAAATAGTCTTACCGATGGGTTCTCTCTTGGGAAAAAGCTCATTTGTGGCATTGGTGAGGGGTGTCTGCGTAGTGGCGGTGACGGCATTGGTGATGGCGGGTCAATTTCCAATGGCATTTTGCTTATCAGTCTTCTTCGCCTCCGTGAATTGTTGGGATTATGGTTGTTTCGATTAGGCTTTCTCGCCGGATGATAGTCAGTTTGGTTTCTTTTCCAATTACGTCTTCGCTTAGCATTCTTGGTAGGTCGTAGAATTCGGTGACAGGTTTGCCGTTTAATTTGACAAGGACATCGCCCATGGCTAAGCCTGCTTTGCGTGCGGGTGAACCTGCTTCGACGCTAAAGATCATAACACCTGTCTCCTGCTCAAGCCCTGCTGCTTCAGCGATTTCCTCAGGGATTGCGACGGTGTTGGCGACTATGCCGAGATATCCTCTTTGCGCTACTCTTCCAGTCATTAAGCGGTCAGCGATGCCTTTTACCTTGTTTACAGGTATGGCGATGCCTCTTTGCCAAACATAAGCGGTGTTTATGCCTATTAGCCTGCCTTGGACGTCGATAAGTGGTCCACCGCTAAACCCTGGGTTCAACTGTGCGTCGGTTGCTATGATGTTCTCCATTGTAGTTGCACCTCGCCAGCCTCGGATTGTGCTGTTAACGCTGGTGACCATGCCGCTGGTTGCTGTTGGCTGATTTCGGTTAAACGGATTAGCTAATGCCAAAACGTATTGGCCTACGCTTAGTTTTTCTGAATCTCCCATTTCAATGGGTGTAAATTCCCCTTGCTCTGCCTTGATTAATGCTACGTCGTTGTATGGGTCACTGCCGACGATTTTTGCGTTGAAGGTTTTTTCTCCTTGCCCGATTTTGACAGCGCCGCACCCTTGCAATACGTGGTTGCAGGTGATTATGTAGCCATCTTTTGTTAAAACGACACCGGTGCCCCTTGACATCTGTGCTTTAATGCTCACCACCGACTGCGAGATTTTCTTGATTAGCAAGCTGGTTGCTTCTGACAGAGATTTTAAGACGTCTAACGGGTTAGTTGGTTGACTCATTTGGTTTTTCTCTCCAAATGAATAATGGTCAAAATGGTATTTGTTGACTAAGGAACACTAAAAGTCGGTCACAAAATTAGGTGGGCATCATGAAACCGCCGAAGTAGCCGACGTTTCTTGCCATGGCCTGGCTCGTGGCTTGCGAGGTTATGGCAAGTTTGCCGATAAGTGACATCAGCTGGTAAGAGGCTTTCAGTGCCAAGTTTAAGTTGTTGCTGGTTAAGAATTTGGCTTCAATGTTTAGAGCGGAGCCTTGGATGTTTGCAGCTATCTGGATTGCACCGTCTTCGGTGATCCACTTCAATGTGACACCATGGTTGTTTTCGGAGATGCCAAACCAGCGTAGGGAACCAAACCATTTGCCTTTAAGGTTGAGGATGAGTTGCTGAGTCATAAGGTCTGATGGAAGGTAAGTTTGCATTAGGGGTGTTGTGGGATTTTCTTTTCTTGGCACTTGAAGTTTGAGTTCAGTTATCTTGGGTGTTACACGATAGCCAGTATGTTCCTTTTTAATAATGCCTTCTTCTTCGAGGCGACTAAGGATTCGTGAGAGCGTTTCTGAATGGAGCCCTGTTCTGCGTTTAAGCCCGTCAAATGTAAAAGTGGCTAAGTTTTCGTTTTCGATCAGCGCCAACACGTCAGCATCGCGTTCGCTAAGGCTGCATTCGGCTGAGGGGCTTTGCCAATTAACATTAAGAACAGGTATCATTTAGTTTAATGATTGATTTCATGTTGCTTTTGAAGGTTTTTGTCATCTTTTAATTTAATTAAGGGTCAAATGTGCTTTTTCGGGAACTGAGCCATAATAGAAGTAGGCTAGCGATTAAAGGAAGAGTTATCGCTGAACACGTTGAGAGAAAAGGACAGCAGTTACTTTATTTTACTTCTATGATTTTAAAAAAAAGATTTAAAAATAAGACTGACTGAGGAAAATCAACAAAACACATTGCTCACATGCAAAGTTTGAATTATTAGTTGATAAGATGAAGATTTCAACAGACCTTGTTATTGATTATTGGCTTCAAGCAGTTCATCTATTATTGATGAGAAATGAATGCTTTGCAACTGGAATTCATTTGCAGTTTGTTTGGATAGCTTGAACCTCTAACTTCAATCTTATTCTTAGGATATAGACGCTCGTATGACAACAGAGCCTTGCAAAGCCGAAATACACACTTCTCATCTCCGTTTGGCTCAATAGACTATAAATATTACTTGAAACTTTTAAAAAACTACATTTATTGCATTAAGATTAGAGAATAATACAAACATAAACTGTCTCCACTGGCAAAACAATGTCAGTTTGGCTTTGCATCTTATAAGGACAAGATTTCGGCAATTAAATCGACATTTTTTCTGGAACATTTACATTCTGCTACGTCAAAATCGATTGCTAACATCCAGTCGAATAGTCTCGAATTTCCGTTCTTTGATTCCATCTTGTTGCTCAGCTTCTTCCCCCCATTCTTACCTGAAATTTATATCCGCTGAAAAAAGAACGGCTTCTCATTTTGTTTTTTTGCTTTTTGTTTTGATTTCTTTTCATTTTGCATGATGCAGCACCAATAACATAGTTTGAAAGCTTTGCTTATGTAGTGTTTCCACATAAAATATAGATAAGACTTAATCTCTATAGAAAATATTGAACCTTGAACGAATAGCAAGACTATTTTTCATAAGGACCAAAAACAATCAATTTAGAAAAAGGAGTATTCGTGCTTGTACAAAAAAGTTCCTAAAGTTCATTAAGTTGATGATTTTTGATCTTTAATGGAAGCCATCAGTAAAACGCTTCAACTATATATGGCAACAGTTCATCATTTACTGCTTAAATAAAGCAGTTTAGCCTAAGGCTACTTTTTCACCTGTCACGATGTACACGATTGACTCGCAAACATAGACCGCATGGTCGGCAATACGCTCCAAATACCGAGTCATCAGCGCACTCGATAATACACATTTACTGTTAGTTTGCTCGTCTTTTATTAGTTTGTGAAGATAATCAAAGTACATTTTGTCGACTTGGCGTTCAGTCTCTGAAATTGTTTTGGCAAGAATAATGTCTTGTTTTTTTAAGGCATCTATGCTAATTTTGACCATTGAAAGAACTTTTTCGCTCATTTCGTTGATATAGTCGCGTGTCCAAGTTTCACATTCTTTTAACCCATGTAGTTTATCATTGATGAAGGATATATCGAGTGCATATCTGCCGTATCTGGCGAAGTCATTGCCAATTTTCATGTAAGACTTTATCGTTCTAAGGTCTGATGCGACAGGTTGAAAACGTGCAATTAATTGGAATGCTTCACCTTCAACTTTATCAGCCATTGTAAGAAGAATGTCTGACAGTTCCCTTACTGATTCTTGAACGCTTCTTCCTTCGAGGTATCCATGTATCGAAAGTGCAAGGGTGTCATAGGTCAACTCACCCATTCTAACCATTAAGACTGATTGGTCTTCTAATCCGCGGTCGATTATTCTGCTCATTGTTATCTCCTATCCGAATTCTCCACTAATGTATTTTTCCGTTAATGGGTTCTTTGGAGACTCAAAAATATTTTCGGTCAGCCCAAATTCGATTAACGAACCAAGGTACATAAAAGCGGTGCAATCCGAAACTCTCGAAGCTTGCTGCATATTATGAGTAACAATTACAACCGTATAATCACGCTTTAATTCAACTACCAACTGCTCGATCTTAGACGTAGCTATTGGGTCCAAAGCCGAGCAAGGTTCATCCATCAAAATAACTTCAGGCTCCAATGCAATCGCCCGTGCAATACACAAACGTTGCTGCTGTCCTCCTGAAATGCTTGTGCCAGATTTCTTTAAATCATCTTTTACTTCATCCCAAAGCGTGGCTCGCTCTAAGCTATGTTTAACTACTTCATCTAGATTCCTGCCTTTTTTGGCTCCAGTCAACCGAAGGCCAGCAGCTACATTATCATAAATAGACATTGTTGGGAATGGGTTTGGCTTCTGAAACACCATACCGACTCTTCGACGAACCTGCACGGGATCAACTTGCTTGTCGTAGATGTTTTGGTCGTCTAACAAAACTTGACCTGTCATTTTGGCGTTGGGCGTGAGTTCATGCATTCGGTTTAGGCATCGGATAAAAGTGGATTTGCCACATCCAGATGGACCAATTATGGCAGTTACCGCGTTTGATTTCATATTTAGGTTTATGTCCTTTAAGACCTGTTTTTGTCCAAACCAAGCGCTTAAGTTGATACTTTGCATCTTTTGTTCGTTTATCATTACCTTTCATCCTTTTAGACGATTTCTACTTACTACTCTAACGATAATGTTAATGGATAAAACGATCAGAATTAATATTAAAGCTGCCCCCCAAGCTTGTCCTTGGGCTTCTGGAGAGGGGTATCGAGAGTTCAGAAAAATCCTCAAGGGCAAAGCGTCCATGGGTCTATTCAAGCTTTCAAAGAAGTAACTACTGCCCAAAATTGTTAGCAAAATGGGCGCGGTTTCACCTGCAATTCTTGCTACCGCAAGAAGCGTGCCTGTAATGAGACCAGCTTTTCCTGCAGGTAAAACAATGCTGATAGTCGTTCGCCATTTATGTATTCCCAGAGCTAGTGAAGCTTCACGGACAGAATTAGACACCAATTTGAGTGATTCTTCAGTGGTTCTAGCTACTATAGGAATCATCATAAAAGAAAGCGCAATGGCACCTGCAAGAGGCGAAAAGCTTCCTGTAACGCCTATAACTATTACAGTAAAAGCTGTTATTCCTATAACTATAGATGGAAATTCTGTAAGAACATCATTAATTGAACGCATTATTGCAGCATACTTGTTATTTCCATATTCAGCCAAGTATACACCCGACAATATTCCAATAGGCACTCCAATCAAGCTAGTCAAACCGATGAGAATTAGGGTTCCCTGAATTGCGGGACCAATGCCATTATTCATTCCATCAGCAGTCAAAAAATTGATACTTAACACTGGAGCGCCCTTTACTATAACCTCAATAATGATACTAGCTAAAGGTATTACTGCTATTACTACACAAAGCAAGCATAAGAAAAAGAAAATTCTGTTCTTGAATTTTCTAAATCCATAGCTTCTTAGCATTTTGCTCAACTTGCTAAGCATTTTATTCCACAGCTCCTCCTTTCACTTTAAGAAGACGGGTAACCATGATGTAGGCTATTATGTTTATTACAAGACTCAAAACGAGCAAAACAAGTCCTGCACCCATGTAAGCTGACTTTTCAAGTGGAGTAGGTGCCTCCAAGAAACCGTTTGCTATCAAAGATGGAAGCGTCTGGCCAGGTCTAAAAAGAGAATAAGGCATTGCACTTGGACCTATCGCGTTACCTATTACCATTGTAACCGCCATTGTTTCGCCTACCGCCCTGCCCAAACCAAGAATTATTGCACCAAAGATTCCTGAGCGACCATAACCAAGAACCCAAATACGGATTGTCTCCCACTTCGTTGCCCCAATACTGTAAGCACCTTCACGGATTGAATTTGGAACCGCGCTGATTACTTCTTTGGATATTGAAGCAACAGTGGGAATAATCATTATGGATAAAATTATGCCTGCAGTAAAAATATCAAGTCCAAAAGGAGTCCCGCTGAAAATTGGAATCCACCCTAAATAAGCGTTGATTGGTTTTTCAATGTAGTCCATAACCCAGAAACGAAGTACAAAAAGACCCCATAACCCAAAGATAACGCTAGGTACCGCTGCAAGTAATTCAACGAGATACGATATCGGAATTCTGATTGATTTTGGAGCCATCTCCACTAGAAAAATTGCGATGCCAAGGCTTAGAGGAACTCCAATTAGCAACGCGATACCTGAAGTAACTATTGTTCCCAAAACATAAGGGAGCACTCCAAAGGATTCTCTGCCCTCAACAGGGTTCCAGTTTATTCCTGTTAGAAAGCCTGCGCCTGAGTGGCTAAAGATAATCGTTGATCCAGTGCCCAAGACAATAGCGTTGATGATCAAAATGATGATTGCAGAAGCCGCTATGGCACCAGCAATTATTCTGAATATATTGTCAATGGTTATTTTAAACTTCATTGATACCCTATCTTGGTATTGCTGTTGATCCTTTTTGTTATTTTGAGTTCTTGAACTTAAAGGTTATAGAAAAAAGAAAAGACTGGGTGGTTAATGCGTCACCAAAGTTTGTCCGTTGAAAGTAATCGAATTAAGTGTTGTCTCGTCGATCTGAACCAAATTCGCTGGAAGTGCTGCGTATTGCAATGATGCTGCGAGTGACTGACCGTCATGGACAACATACCACATGTACTGCACAAGTTGAGTAGCCTTGTCAAGTAGTCATTCCCGGAACGACATTGAGCTCCTTATAGACTAGCATGTAGGTTGGAACCACAATCGGATATGCTTGAGCGCCTGGAGCGTTGAGAATACTTACACCCGACCAATCACCAGTGCCAGTTGGTAATCCGCTTGTCGGAATAGATTGTGCAGCAGCAGTTGAAGAAGCGAGCGATGGAGTAATGTAGTTGCCAGCTGCATTCATGACTTGTGCAACAGGTACTGTATTGGTGAGTGCATAGGCTAATTCCACGTAACCTATGGCATAGGGTGTCGTATCGACATAACCTGCTACGCCGTTGTTACCGGATTGGCCTACTGTAGTTCCTGGCCACTGAACGGTTGTGCCGCTTCCAACTTGGTTTGACCATGTGTGCTTTGTGAGCTTAAGTATTTTGTAAACCAATTTGTTGTTCCGGAGCTATCAGATCGTCTGACTAGATATTATAGCGTTACTGGGCAGGTTGACTCCTGGGTTGATAGATGTTATTCGTTGGTCGTTCCAGTTTGTAATTGTTCCAAGGTAAATGTCAGCAATGATTGGACCAGTTAGTTTCAGACCAGTTGCGACGCCTGGAACGTTGTATGCTATTGTGATTGCGCCAATTGTTTCTGGAATATGAACTGCATTTGGAGCGGCAGATGCTTGGGAGGAGGTTAATGCTGCGTCTGAACACGCGAAGTCAACAGTTTTAGCTGTGAGGGCATTTATACCTGAGCCACTTCCTACACCTTGGTAGTTGATTTGTACGTTTGTTCTAATTTGTTGCCATGTGTTAATGGTTGCTGCGATGAAAGGCTGCGGAAAAGTCGCACCGGAGCCTGTTATTGAGGCTGGACCTGGAGTTGGGATGGGAGTAGGACTCGGAGTAGGAGTGGGTGCAATAGTTGCTGTTGGTGACGACTGTTGGTGAGGAAGGGTTTGGGGTTGGAGTTGCAGTAGTACCAGGTGAAGCGGAAGGTGTCACAGATGGCGAGATTGTTGGAGTGTTAGTTGGCGCTGGAGTTGGAGTTGGTGTGGGTTCGGCTGATGGACTTGATAAATAAGTATAAGCGAATACACTTCCAATTATTACGGCTATTGCGATGATCGCTATAGCGACTGTATATATGGATTTCATTATTATTTTCCTCGTTGGATTCTAAATAACTGGTACGGTTTTATACATGTTCGACATAGTCTATATATTTTATATATTTTCTCTCATAAGCTATCTATTAATAATAGAATTTTCAATAGGAAAAAATTCTTAAACTTACCTACACAAAAAGACTCCCATATTTATTGTTGAACTCGCTATTAAGAATGAATGTTGAATTCACAGAAAGCATCACGAAAGAAAATAAAACGCGTTTTACAAGGATCCACAAAAACTATAGGAGAAAAAAATTCTAAAAATCTTAAGATCCAAGGCATTATTTTCCAATTGATGATTATTAAGTCATCATGCTCAATAAACTTCATAATCTATATAGATATATCTAATATAATTAATATCATATAAAGTAGGACAAAACTATATTGGAGCTAAAGCGTTTTTGTCAAAAGAAACTGTAGAAAAACTAAACGAAGAACAAAGAAAACTGCAGGTAACAGGCGGTTCAACTTTCATATTGTCTTTGCCTAAGGATTGGGCAACCAAAAACGAGCTAAAACGCGGAAGCTCCATGATGGTCAGGGAGGAAGAAGACGGCTCATTATCTATTGCTCCAGCCACTTTTCCAAAAAAAGAAAAACAAGATGAAGCTTTCATTAAAGTTTCAATAAACGATAATCCTGACGCAATCATGAGAACAGCAATTTCTGCGTACTTAAGCGGCTACAACATCCTACATGTAAGAGCACAGGGACAGAAAGTACTTTCCTCAAAACTTCGAAACCACCTAAAGTCCTTCGCCAGGCACTACCTGGTAGGAACAGAAATCGTAATCGATACACCATCTGAGCTAACCCTGCAGGTTTTACTCAACTACCCTGAACTCACTGTTCAAAATGCACTAAGTAGAATGTCAATTATTGCTTCATCTATGCATAAAGAAGCCATAGCAGCATTAAAAAAACTTGATTATCCCAGCGCGAAAGCCGTTATCGAGACTGACCGTGAAGTAAATCGCTTTAGCCTATACATCGTAAGACTCTTGAAGCTAGCTGTTTCAAACCAGAGAGTAGTGAAAGAAATCGGTTTAACCAGCCAAAAAGAGTGCTTAGGATACAGACTAATCGCCAGGGCAGTGGAGAGAACTGCTGACCATGCGACAAAGATATCCGAAAACACGTTGCAGCTAAAGGATCCGGTAAATGAAGAATTATTGGAAAAACTAAGCCAGCTTAGCGGTTTAGCTATCTCAATGTTTGAAAGTTCCATGGATGCGCTTTTTAGGCACGACTTCAACTTAGCTGAAACCGTTATTGAAAAAATAAGTCAAGTGCATAAACTTGAAAAGGACTCTGTATTGTGCTCACAAAGCATAAAAGCCGACGAAGTCGTCAACTTAAGATTGATTATAGAAAGCGTTAGGCGAACCGCCGAGTATGCAACTGACATATCCGAGGTTGTACTAAACCTGAATGTTGAATCTGTTCTAGGTTAGTATTTCCTAACTTTTTCCTTAACCGCCGTTTTGTTAAGCGAATGTTCGTGTTTATTTTACGTGTAAAAAACGTTTGAATCATCAAATACCGAATTTTCATATTTGAAGTTAAACTCAAATAGTTAAATGATCTTAAATCTGAATCAGTTTTAATAAACTATTTTAAAACCTTGTTGCTCAGAAAATGAAACAAATAACAAGTTTTTTTCTGTTAAAGAGATCTTAAGCTGCTCAATCATTGGAACGCTTGTAAGGAACAAACGTCTTGGGGGCTTTGATTTAGGCTTGAGCTGTCAATCAGATGTGCTGTACCATCAGGGCAGTAGACTTTGTCGCCTTTTAATGCTTTTTGGTATCGATTGCCGCATTCCTTATGCTTGGAGCAGCCATCACAATCACGTGATAACATTCTTGTATTCACCTCTCCATTTATTCAATATTTACAAAGCAAAAGGTACCTATAGAGATAACCACCATAATATATATAGAAAATATAGAAATAACCTCAAAAAAACCACCAAAAGGCACGGGAACCTTTAAGAAACTAAGCAAACAATCAACAAAGACAACAATGAACCCGAAAAGATGGAAAGTAAAAGGCATTTTCCTTGATTTAGATGGCACAATTGTAGATTCCACAGGAGCCTATATTGAAGCGGCTAGAATTGCATTCCAAGCCATTGGGAAAAAAACGCCTGAAACCAATGTTCTCCTTGAAATTCCAAGAAGAATAGAGCAACGCCTAACAATCGACGACCTTACCTGTGGAAATACGAAAGAGTTCATGCAAGTGTACTTGAAGGCGTATTATTCTGTTACGGAAGCAAAAACTAGGCTCATACCCAACGTTTCCGCAACGCTGCAAACTCTCTCGGGAAGAGCTAAACTGGCGCTAATAACCATGCGCCATTGCCCAAACCAAGTCATCCAAAAAGAACTGGACTATTTGGGCATCTCAAAATTTTTTAGCCATGTAGTAACTGCGTTGGATACATCAAAGCCTAAGCCTTCGCCTGAAGCATTAATCCGATGCGTCGAAGCTTTAGACATTGAAATGTGCGATTGCATCATTGCCGGAGACTCCGTTAACGATATAAAAGCTGGAAAAGCGGCAGGAGCAAAAACTGTTGCAGTGCTTTCAGGACTATTTGAACGTGATGAACTGGCCAAAGAATGCCCAGATTTGATATTGCCAGATCTCAACGCACTTCCAGAGTTCATTGAGTAAACTTTTTGGTATATCAGGATCAGATATATTGCTAGAATCTACTTAGGCAGTTATATGCCACAGAAAAAATAAGGTTTAATTAAAACCTCAATCTTAAGTGGATATGGAGAAGGAGAAGGGCTTCGGAGCGGTATTCAATATGAACTTTGTGGAGATTATGTTAGGGGAGAAGTTGAAAGATGCGGATTCAGCTCTCGACATCATGGGCTCGGATCGTAAAGTTTTTCAGGTTGCATGTCAGGATTTTACCAATTACCTAAAATTTCATTGGAACCTGATTGGAAAAGAAGCCAACCAATGCGAACTAGTGGAAAGACTTGAGAAGCTCTACAAAGAAGACGCTGCAGAACTCGATGCTTATCTGACTGTTTGGACAAGCATCTGGTTTAAGAAATGGAAAGAACGCGTTAAACTGCTCATCGGCGACCAGAACGCAAACAAATGGAGCAAAATGTCAAAAACACTCGCTAACGTTGAACCATTATGGCGCAAAATAGAGCATAAGCAAGAACTCCAAGAAGTCGTAGTCTCGACACTTATAAAGAACGGAGAGATTTGCGGAACTGAAATCTTAGCAGAGAACCTCTTAAAGATGGAGCTAGGAGAAAAGAACCTACAGAACGTTACAGACAAAGAAAGACTCTTCACAACATTGAACAATTCCTTGCGAAAAGCTCGGGAAATGGCTCAAAGCAAAGGACCCTTAATCTTCGTAAAAATCGACAAAGGCTATTATAACGCGCTTGAGTAAGCGCAAAAATTTTTCTATTGTTTATTCAAATATTCTTTTAAAATTAAACTTTATAAAATTAAAAAGAAATTAAATATCGAAAAGTTTTGCGACGGTTTAACAGACTCTTTGTCTTTGCAGAGTCTTTGTTCGCCAGTTGTACCGTCTTATAGTTGCTTGTTCGCCGAAACCGCAAGCCGCGCAACGTTTGTGGCGTACGTGATATGCTCGTCTGCCACAGCGCCGACACATGATGTGGACAGTCTTGCCCTGGCGCTTACCCATTGATGGAGTGCCTTTACCCATTTAACTCACCTAGGTGGTGGTGATATAAGGACTACGTTGTCTCCGCGAACGATTATTAGTCCAAGTTTCCTTTGATCTTCAACGACAGTTGTGTCTTCTGTTTCTTCTAGAACCAGGTTTAAGTGTTGATCGAAACCCTTCAGTCTGCCTCTGAGGCTTTTTCCACCTTTCAGGCGTACAAGTACGATTTTGCTGAGGTTTTGTTCAAGGATTTCGGTTGTCATTTCGCTCATATTGGAATCCTCATGTATTATTATCTCTCTATACTTGAACTCTCCCCATTTAAACCTATCTAAGCATGCTGATGTGATTGCGAGCAACAATAGCTGGTTGTAAAGTTGGTTATTATGCGGATTTGCAGGTTGTGCTTATAAGGTTCGGTGGGAGTAACTCTCGGAGTAAAGACCGCGGGCAGCTTAAAATGGCGTCACTAATTGAATTCGTAATTGTTCTTCTTGTTTCACTGGGAGTGAATTTAATCCCGTTTGCTGGACCGTCAAACCTACTTATTCCAACATGGTTTGCACCCATCTTGGCAGACGCCGATGTCACAACAAAAGTGACTGTAGGTCTTCTAGTTGCATTAGGCGCTGCCCTAGCCAAGGGCAGTCATTACATGATAACATTCTTCATCAGTGGACGCCTAAGCCAGAAAAGAAGACAACGTTTAGATGCCGATGCACAGAAGGCCAAACGCTGGGCTTTTCCGTTACTTTTTATTGCGGCAGCGTCGCCGATACCCGATGAACCCATAGTCATCCCTTTGGGACTAATGAAATATAGTCCAGCAAAGTTTTTTACAGCATACTTCTTAGGAAAACTAACGATTGCCGTAGCAGGCGCGTTCTTAGGAGGGTTTGCATTAGACATATTTTCTACTTGGCTAAGCCCAGAGCTTATGATCGTAATCTCCATCGTATTAACCGTCGCCATCACAATTATCTTGTTGAAAGTTGATTTGGGTAAGCTTGCAGAAAGGCTTTTCAAGAAAAAACAAAAAATAACGAGTTCAAATCAAGAAAAACTAATTAGCCCGCAATAGCCCAGTAATGAAGGTTAAAGATGCCCACAAAACAACGCAGATATCCCTTGAAAGCAAAAGAGGCAAAGCAAATCGTGGAGGAAGCGTCAAAAAAACTAAGACTTGACGTTGAATCACTTTTTGGAGCCAAAGCCAACGTTGAAGTTGTCGAGTCAGATGTTGGAGACATCTACCTTATCGAAGGAAAACCTGTATTATACAAAGTTGGAGATGAAATTTTACCTACATTACTATTCTCCGAGTTCAATAGCATAGCGCCTAAAATCGTAGTTGACATGGGCGCCATCCCCTATGTTTGCAAGGGCGCAACCGTTATGGCTCCGGGAATCGTACGCATCGAAGGCGAATTTAACAAAGGCAACCTGGTTTTGATTGTTGATATGAAGCATGGAAAAGCCTTAGCACTAGGCGAGAGCCTCCTTGATGCAGAAATCGCCAAACAAACCAAAAAAGGACCGGTTGTCAAAACCCTACATTATGTCAGTGACAAAATCTGGGAGTACACAAAAAATCTAGTCGAATAATCATTATAACAATACCTGATTACATCACCAGCTATTTTTTACGTTTCGAATTTGGTAGGGATGTATTAATAATTGAGCTCTATTGGGCAAAAAAGTGGAGAAATCAAACTAAAAAATGAGTCATTAAATTATTATAAAATATTTTTTATAATGATTTAAGAAAAGATAACATATTGTTGAAACCCGATATTGAGCT
>CAVYRJ010000004.1:0-165744 GCA_963770935.1 Candidatus Bathyarchaeota archaeon | reverse complement strand
CAACGCAGAGAGTCTCCGCCTTCATATCTCCAAAAACCGGTTTGCCCCCTGAGAACAAAACAGAGGTGGGTGTAGCAACGAAAGTGTTTGTTGGAACAATGACTTCTCTATTCTCGATATTAAAAAACCTAAGCATTATTTCCAGCGCAGCTGTTCCTGAACTCACAGCAATTGCATGCTTGGTGTGAACATAATCTGCGAATTGCCGCTCAAATTCCTGAACGCGTGGACCATCAGTCAGAACCCCACTTTTCAGGGTTTGGCCGATTTCACTCAAGATTAATTCGACGCTTCGCTCATCGAAGAATGGAGACGCAGAGAACACTCGTCTAGTTTTTTCCATAAAGAAAACCTCCAAGGTCAGGAATTAGTTTACGGTAAATTGATTTCCATTACAAAATAAATAGTCGACAACCGAAAGTTCATCTACGAACCCGCCGTAAAGCTGCGGGTACTTTGGATAGTGAAAATCTTGAAAGACCACTTTGATTCCTTCATCTTCAAACCTCTTCAGATCAATACATTCCTTCGCTCCCCTCCCACAGAGAAGCGTATCAGCTCCAACTTTTTTGCTTTTAGCAAGAACTGCTTCGCTTTTTCCCTCAAAAACACCCAAAGAAGATGCCATATAAGAGGCGTCTCGATGTTAAAAATACGCATAATGCCTCTTATCAAATATAAATTAAGATCAAAGAGCATGGTCCATTCTTTGGCGTAAGTTTGCTCGAAAAAACCACAATACGCTTTCCAAAACGGAGCTCTACTATAATGGTGCTTTAAGCTATGCCAATGGCGTTTAGCCCAATCAGGTTCAGCTTTCTTAGAAATCTTTACCTCATTAATCAACATACGACCCCCAACATGCTCAATAGGCACCGTCAACCATTTAGCACCATCAGGCGTCTTTATCCTGTTCCTATTCGTAAAACCCTGCTGCTCATACTGAACATTATCTTCAATAATAAAGAGGTCACAACGACGAATTTTGTCAAAAAAACCTAACCAAGGCAAATAATTAGGTTGATGCCCAGCCACAATCATATTATTTAATCACATGTGGAACGATTTGGTTTTTTTCCAAATATCGTATCACTTCAAAGGCTTCAGCTGCACGAACATTAACTTGGCTACCTCTAAATGAGGCCAAATTAATCATCGACTCGTAAGCAAGATATCTTTTTGTTTTTTGCGACAGGTGGCATTTTAATGCTGCCCATTTTCCTTCTACGAAGTTAGATATGTCAACAAAGTAGGTTGGCGAGAAGTTTGGTGTTACCCTTGGGGTTTCATATGCTAATATTCGCGGAACATTTCTAAACGCGGACAATGAAAGCCAGCCTACTTGTCGGTGGTCTTGATGTGAATCGTTTATTGTGTGCGTTAAGACTGTTTCGATTTCTCCGTTCTTGCAGAAAGATTCTAGAAAATCGATTACTTGGCGAGAATTCGGAATATCAGCATCTGAAAAATCCCCAAAATATATGTTCGTTACCCCAAGAAGATTCAAAGCATCCACGCTTTCTTGGCGTCTAGAGTCAGGGTTTCCACTTTGCTCGCCTTTGGTTAAAAAGACCGCGACAACATTTGCACCTGCCGCACAAGCAGCGCTAACAGTACCACCACAACCTAGTTCAATATCATCAGGGTGTGCCCCAATGGCGAGAATTTTACTAGATTTCAAAACCAAGTTTCAACACCTTACAAGAGTTATTCCTTTTTTTAAGCAAGTAGAATCGTGAAACAGTTTAGACCAAACACAACAATTAAAAATAAGAAGCAAGACAACCTGGTTTTTTCCCTGTGGCAAAGTCAACTTGAAACCTCTGTCTCTTCTTCTTTTATTCTCAACTTGCAAGTCTTAACAAAGCTTATAATGTGTATTCAAAAAACCGTAATATATCTAAACCAAAAGCTCAAGTTTCTATAGATAATTTATTATCAAAAACTTACTCTAAGAATGTTTGCCTCTGACATTATGCGCTTAAAAATTAGAGCGGTGTTCGTCATTTGTTTTTCTGTTCAGGTGTTCGACGATTGCATTATGTGTATTGACAATTCATAAAGGTTATATGTTAAAAATTAAGTTGCAAGATTGGAGCAGGCATTGATTTGACAAAATCAACCAGTAGAAAAAAACGCAGCAAACTCACAGTTCTCCTTTTAGCACCTATATTGCCATTAATCTTCATAGCCGGCTGGAGCCTTTACTGTATAGGACAAGCATGGCATCAAAACACAAAACAACCCCAAAAACCAACCAACAAAACACCAACACAGCAACATGACGGAGTCGAATTGGGCATGATTCCTCAAGAACAACAAATACTTGCGAACTAAACTTTGCCTAGACCGTAGCTTCAGACATTATGCGTTTTAGATTGACTGACGTGTTAACTCTTTGATCTTGTCAAAATGAGCGTCCGTTGAGACTACAAAATCTGCTTTTGAAGCTATCGCTGTAGCGGCATGGAGGGCGTCTCTTGGCGCTAAATTGTATTCATTGATTAATTTTAAAGCCGACAAGGCCAATTTTCTGTCAGCGGGTATGATTTCAAGATTGGGGAAGTTTAAGAGGGCGTAAGATGTTTCTGAGGCGAGTTCTGGTTTACGTTTCTTTATTGACCAAAATACTTCGTCAAACGTTAATGCTGAGGTAGCTGCTTTTTGGTCTCCTTGCTGGATTTTTAAGAGCAAAGTCCTTGCTTTTTCGCCAATTTCTTGGGTGTTTATGGCTGCGTAGATGAAAACGTTTGCGTCAAGGTAAAGCATTAGGGATTTCTCTGTTCAAGTTCTTCTTCGTATTCGTGAGGATTTATTTTCTCATTTGACTTTATTTGCTCGGCTATTTTTTTGAAAGCAGCTACCCCATCAAAACAGGGTTTTTGCAGGGTTAATTTGTCGTCTTGTAGTGTGAATAATACTTTGGATCCTGGTTCTATTTTGAGCGCTTTTCGCATCGTTCGCGGTATGACTACTTGGCCTTTTGGACCAACTTTCATTTCCTGGTCAATCAAAGTCTTACCCCAAGTTATACCTAAGTATAACCCATATTTATACTAAATGATCGATAACGCAAAAGACAACACCAAAAAAACAAGATAAAGTCGAATTCACCATGATTCCCCAAGAACAACAAATACTAGCAAACTAAACCTCTGCTTAGACCGCAGCTTCTGACATTACACGTCTCCACAGCAGATTTTTCTGCCTTAAGGTTACATCCGTTATTTGTAGGATGTTTATCTGTGAATAGCTTCAGCAAAGGCTGGAGAAGCAATAAGCAAGTTTTCATTAGATTTCAAGAGTAGGCTGTTTCTCTTGGTTCAATTAACAGCACATTGACAATTCGTTGATTCCAGACGATTTCATAAACTACTCGTATATCCCCGATTCTTGCTCTGTATGTGTCGGTGCAGCCTTTAAGTTTCTTTATATCGTAGTATTCCGCTGGAACAGGATTTTCACGCAAAATCAGGAGAAGCTCGATGACTTTTCGTCTATAATGCTCAGGGAGCTTTTTTATGGCTTTTCTCGCTTTCTGCGATAGAAAAATCTCAAACAAGCCCTAATCAACACAGTTCTTTAAGTAAGGCGTCAAGGCTTATTTTTTGGCCTTCTGCAATTTCTTTTCGAGCAAAATCAAGTTTCTTTTTTTCTTCTTCCGATACCTCTTCTTCAGGTAGAAGTAATGCTCTAAGCCTCAAAAGTTCAAGCTGGACACTGTCTAGTTTTTCAAGAACCAACTTCACTTCAGCGTTGTCAACTGTCACAGTCAATGCAAATCACCCTTAATTCTTATACAACAAATACAATATTGAAATCTTTAAAGTTTCTCCAAACATCCAAAAAATTGGCAAATTAACCTATCAAACTTGCGAACTAAACCTTGCTTAGACCGTAGCTTCTGACATTACGCGTCTCCCACATGCGGGATTTTGCCTTTAAGGTTACATGGTTTTATTTTTAGGATGTTGATCTGTGAATAGCACCAACAATCCAGAAATCTATAAATTTTCTAGTTTTGGCTAAATCCATTGAGTTTTAATTTCACTAACAGCCTTAAAATGTAAGTCATCCGAGATACATATTGCTTTTAGCGATATCGCTGTGGCCGCTATTATGCTGTCTGCCATCGACATTTTATGGTTTAGTCTAATTTCAGCCGATAATTTTGCTATATCAGCATCAACATTTACAACTCGAAAATCTTGCTCTAGAAGTGTTGTACGGAGTATTGCAGTTTCTCGGCCTTCTTTTCTTAGAGTTAGCTGATACACTTCATGAATCACTATAGCAGAAATATATCGTTCTTTGGTTTTTCTCAAAGATTCTTTTAGTTTTTCTATAATTATTGGGTCTGGCGAGTAATAATTTTCCACAAAAAATCTAGTGTCATAAACTGCTTTAGACATCTTCATCCCTTAACTTGTCAAGGAGCTTTTTCATTTCCTCGACTGACGCGTATTTGGCGCCTGAACCTGCAAGATCCATTGTTGATAATTTCGGTTTGAAAAGAATGCCGTTATTTGTATCTACGACTTGAAGTTTTGTTCCTTCTTCAATCTTGTATTTTAGCCGAAGTTTAACTGGAATTGTCGTTTGCCCCTTCCTTGTTACTACAACTTCACTTTCCAACTTTAAAACCACAGTAATATCATAAAGTAGTACCTAATAAAAGTACTAATATGTTAGAGTCAAGTATTACTTTTATCGTTCTCGATCCTCTCTTACTAGAAGATTTGAGTCGGCCGTTGTGATTCTTTTTTCGGCTCTTGACTCCATCTGCTTTATTGTTTTCATAAGCTCAACTTGCTTGACTTTTTCTTCAACCAAGGGAAATATACGCTTTACCAAGGTCAACAACCACCTACCCACAAATCACGCAAGCAAAAGTCAGTACGTTGCTTCAGACATTATGCGTCTTCATACGGATTTTTCTGCCTTTAAAGTTATTTTGTTTATTTTAAGGATATTAATCTGTATCTATGCCACAATTACTCGAATATCAATTTCAAGAAGTCAAGTTTGCCTAGGTGTTTCTGGTCGTTTGAGTATACTTCTGATATACCAAGGCGCATAATCAAAGCAAGGTTGACTCCGTCATTGAAGTCAACTTGCTCCGTAGACATGTTGTTGGCGCCTATGAGTAAATCATCCTCATTGAAATCCACAACCTCAAGAGTTCGAAAAGACATTATCTTTTCAAGTGTAGACCTAATGTCTCCTTGCCTGCCCATAGCTTCCAGCACCCAAGCTACTTCGCACAACACTACTGTGGAAGTTAGGGCATCTTCGCCTTCTTCAATACGCTCAAGAATTTGCTTTGCTATTTTCCCAAAACGCGGATGCGCAATAATGGTGTAGATGAACACATTCGTATCTACGAAGCGCTTCACTGATAGTCCTCAACGAGTTTTTTCCGTATGTATTCTCTTGCTAACTGTTTTGGCTCATCGATAGGGGAGCGGGGGCTTATGGAGCCGTATAATGCTTCGGCAGGTTTTTTGTAGGTTTCAACAGGGATTAGACAGATTCGCCCCATATACTCTGTAATAATTAGTCTGATGCCTTCATGCATACTATATTTTTGACGCAACCGCTTAGGTAAAACGATGCGGCCATACTTGCCAACCTCAACAGACAACCCAAACCACCGACAAACCATCACATAAATAACAAATATAAGTTTATTGCCAAAAAAGCCAAAAAACGACAAAAACCAAACTCAGAGCCACCCATAAGACTCCCACTTAAAACCATCATAATTTCTCAAGAAGAACAAACACAAATAAACTAAACCTTGCTTAATACGTAGCTTCTGAGATTACGCGTCTTCACATGCAGGTTTTTCTGCCTTAAGGTTACATCGCTTATTTGTAGGATGTTATCTATAAATGGCACCAGCGGAGGCTGGAGAAGCAATAGTTAATCAGCCAATTAAAGCAGCTGCCACAAAGACAAGTTTGTAATCCAAGCTTCATCAATAAGTACCCTCGAGCAAACTTTTTATGAAAACCACAGTAAGTACAAATGTTTCTAAAATAACTTTATAGTCTATTTTTCTTTCAATAGCTTGAGGAATTCTTCTCGACTTATTCCAGCTTCTCTAAGTATTGCCCTAACTAATCCTGGCTTGAGGTCTTTTCCTGGATGTATAGGTATAACTATTCGACTTTTCGCGTTATCTATCAGAATAACATGTGAACCTTTTTGACGGATAACATTAAAACCTTTATGACTCAATATTTTAATTAATTGATTAGAATCAACAGGCGGAATTTTAGGCAAGAACTTTCACTTTTTGTATGCCCACAACTTTTCCCTTCAACAAATCTTTCTTTTCCGAAGCAGTCAAGGTTTCCAAATAAAGATCTATGGCTTCTTTAGCGTTTTCCAAAACACTAGCCAACGTGTCACCCTGCGTATGACATCCAGGCAAAGCAGGCACTATAGCCACGTAACCTCCAGTTTCATCTTCCAAAAGAACTACATCGAAATCACGCATAAATTATTCGCCAACATGTTAAGATGAATAGGCAGATATAAAAATAGTGATAAAACCAAGACAAAGCTTCAACGATCAAATCATTGCCAACCGTGTTTCATTTCGTCTTTCTCATGCTGCAAGTTTTTGAACAGATATTTGCCTCTTAGGCAACTTATATCAGATGTTTTTCTCACAGTTACCTCTACTTCTTCGCCTTCTTTGAGCCCTTCTTGGTCAACTAGTGCTTTCGGAAGTGCTATTCCCAACGAATTTCCCCAACGCAGCCTTCAACTACACCGCTTCTTCTTCAACAAATCTTTGCCTGCAACCACTTCTTTGGTCAACTCTTCATCATCCAAATAACTAAACTTAAAACCTATACTCCTAAGCACCGCCGAAAACTCTACATGAGACATACCTAAAACCTCAGCGGCCTTACCTAAAGTAACAGTTCGAGAAGCAAGAAGACCCAAAACCAACAAAAAACGCTCTTTCGACTCCCTTTCCCTAAACAAAGGAAACTCATCGACAACACTGGATAAAGACACATCAAACACAACATAAACAATTATTAAACATAAAATTTAAACCTTCAAAACCCAAGCCCCAAACAAGCCATCAGCAAAGTTCCAGCTCACGCATTCTGATAACTGTTTGGTCAAGGTTTTTTGCGTAGTCGTTGTCTTGATAAAAACTCTTATACCATCGCAAAATTCCTTGCGAATTTCCCTCTCTTCTATCGCTATTTCCTTCGGTCATAGTTAACTAACCCAGGTTTTGCATGAGAGATACTCTTAAAGCAACTTCGCTTGAGCCGAATCCACGAGGAAATTAATCCGCTTAACCCTTGAAGGAATTAAGTCAACACCGTTCTTTAAGTAAGACATCAAGGCTTATTTTTTGGCCTTTTGCAGTTTCTTTTCGAGCTACATCAAGTCTCTCTTTTTCTTCCCCAGATAACTCTTCTTCAGGTAGAAGCAATGCTCTAAGCCTCAAAAGTTCAAGTTGGACACTGCCTAATTTTTCAAGAACCAACTTTACTTCAGCGTTGTTAACTGTCACAGTTAATGCAAATCGCCCTTAATTCTTATGCAACAAATACAATCCGGAAATCTTTAAACTTTCCAAGCATCCAGAAAAAAGGAAATCTAATCTTAAAACGATTTGAAGGCTTTGTCTCAAAAGAAAAAGCGTACCTTACAAATTGTAGATTTCCGTGATTTTGCGGTTTACTTCTTTTTTGAGTTTAGGTCCTATTTCACCGATTTCGCCTATAATGAGATCTTTTGATATTGTTGCGACCTTGTCGAGTTTTATGGTTGAGGTTAGTTTGAGTCCTGTTTGTTTGAATTCTGCGTTTTTTTCGTTGATGGCGATGTCGACGGGTTTTGGTTTGTCCGTTCTGGAGGAAATGAAGGCTACTACGACATCTTTTTCTCCTTCATAAAGAACAAGTGCAGGCCTTAGTTTGGTTGCTGTTAGGTCTGTGAACGGAAAAGGTATAAGGACTATTTTTCCCTTCAAACGCAGTTAACCTTGGCTTTTATATCTTTAATTGTGTAAATGTCAGGTTCTTTTGCAAAGAAGTCCTTAAGCGATTTGTCGGATAGGCCCATCATTGTTGAAGTTTCTTTTTCTTCAAGCAGAACATCCATTTTCTGTTTTAACTCTGAGAGCAGACTTTTTATTTCCTTTAGCTCAACTTCAATTGTCATGTCTTCTCAAACTCTATTGGCTTGTTTCCTATTTAATGATTATTGCATCTAACCATAGAGACAACTTGAACCGGCGCCAAACCAGAAACAGTCAATGCCAATCGCCCTTAAGTCTTAGATTCACTATTGTTTTTTCCAAACTCTTAAGAATAATTTCTCGGATGCCTTTTGGAAGTTTGCAAAATTCCTTTTTGAAACTCTTAGTGAAAATCGACTTGTATTGCAAACCTAGTCCTTCAGGAGGGCTTCTCTGATTTTATCAGAACTTGAGAGCGTAACGCATTCTTTATTCTTGTATTCTTCAAGACTTCTTTTAATTCTCTTTAGCCCTTTTTTATCTGAAAGCTCTTCGAGCGTAGCTAGAATCTCTTCTATTCGGTCAAAATGTTCGTAGAGCTCTTTTAATAGCGGACGAGGAATTGAAACTGTTTCAGCCATAGCAACTCACCAGTACCGATAAGGACACTTAAGATAATAAGTTATTCTAAATCAACTTATCAAACCAAGTTAACCTGGCATCTATTTCTTTTATTGTGTAAATTTCAAGTAAGTGTTTGACGTATTAACTGCTTGATCTTGTCAAAATAAGAGATTATATTTCGCAAAGTAAAGACTTTTTGCTCAAGCACACCCTATTCCCACATTTTCTTAAGCTTCAGCGGATCAAGGTCGGGGGCGCCTTCCTTGATGCAGCCTTCCATTTCTCTAATGAATTCTTCAGGTGAAATTGGGGGCATGATAATTATATTTTCTTTTTCTATTTTTAGGCGAGCTTTTCCGCCAACGCGTAATCCGACTTTATCTCGGATTGCTTTGGGAATTTGTACACGCCCTTTCTTGTCAACAGTTACTTCTTCAGCGGCCATTTTTTCCCACCAAAGAAATTCCCACCGTGGGAAATATGAACTTTACCAAGATTAACAACCGCCTACCCACAAATCACATAAGCAAAAGCTAGTACGTTGCTTCTGACATTATGCGCCTAAAAATTTCAACACTATGCCTAAACCCAAGCTTCTTCTCGCCTAACCGTTCACGATACTGAATTGGAACCTCCGCAATGCCAAAGCCTTCACGCTCGACACGATGATTAAGCTCCACCTCAACATCAAAACCTTTGGACTTCACTTTCCAGTCTTTAAGAATGCTCGCACGCACTAAACGCAACCCTGTCAAGGGGTCAGTTAAGGCGACTCCGTTTAGAAAGTTGTGAGTAAAAGCTATAACGCGATTTCCCAAATAAAAAAAGCCGTTTAACCCTTTCAAGTTTAAGTAGCCGCTGAAGCGGTTGCCGCAAACCATGCCAATGTCAGGATTCTCCTCTAAAACCCGAATCATTTCGGGAATATACTCTGCGGGATATGTGTAATCTGCGTCGGTGATAACAACATAATCTGCTGTAAAATCTGCAACGCTTGATTGCTGAAGCTAACGCGTCACCTTTGCCTAATCCATCCTGTACAACAACTTGGGCGCCCAATTCCTTGGCTACTTCAACGGTTTTATCTTTGCTTCTGCCGTCAACAACCAAAATCTTTGGATTCCTCAAAGGTTTTGTTTAACTCGGATATGGTGTGGCCGATGCCTTCTTCCTCGTTTATAGCTGCAATTAGAACTTGCGTCGAAGGGGCATTTTGCTTTTCTTTTTTAACCACGCTTTCAAACTCTTTTAGCTGCTCAACTTTCGAGATTAGTTCTTTAGATACTTTTATGATATATCAACCTTTGCAATCTCAACTTGTAACCACAATTCCGCTACAACCAATAATTAGCTAAAAAATTGCTACCTATTTTTTTGGTGGCTGATTGTTGCGCCGACAATTACAAAACCTTATATATTAAGAGTTCCGCAAGAGCATAATACAGGTGCTGAAATGATAAATGCCAAATCACGCAAGCAAAAGTTAGTACGTTGCTTCTGACATTATGCGCCTAAAAATTTCAACACTATGCCTAAACCCAAGCTTCTTCTCGCCTAACCGTTCACGATACTGAATTGGAACCTCCGCAATGCCAAAGCCTTCACGCTCGACACGATGATTAAGCTCCACCTCAACATCAAAACCTTTGGACTTCACCTTCCAGTCTTTAAGAATGCTCGCACGCACTAAACGCAACCCTGTCAAGGGGTCAGTTAAGGCGACTCCGTTTAGAAAGTTGTGAGTAAAAGCTATAACGCGATTTCCCAAATAAAAAAAGCCGTTTAACCCTTTCAAGTTTAAGTAGCCGCTGAAGCGGTTGCCGCAAACCATGCCAATGTCAGGATTCTCCTCTAAAACCCGAATCATCTCAGGAATATACTCTGCGGGATAGGTGTAATCTGCGTCGGTGATAACAACATAATCTGCTGTAAAATCTGCAACCTTGATTGCTGAAGCTAACGCGTCACCTTTGCCTAAACCATCCTGCACAACAACTTGGGCGCCCAATTCCTTGGCCACTTCAACGGTTTTATCTTTGCTTCTGCCGTCAACAACCAAAATCTTTGGATTCCCAAGGGTTTTGTTTAACTCGGATATGGTGTGGCCGATGCCTTCTTCCTCGTTTATAGCTGCAATTAGAACTTGCGTCGAAGGGGCATTTTGCTTTTCTTTTTTAACCACGCTTTCAAACTCTTTTATCTGCGTCAACTTTTCGAGATTAATTCTTTTAGTAACTTCGATGATATATCAACCTTTGCAATCTCAACTTGCTACCACAATTCCGCAACAACCAATAATTGGCTAACAAATTTGCATAACTATTTTTTTGGTGGTTGATTGGTGCGCCGACAATTACAAAACCTTATATATTAAGAGTTCCGCAAGAGCATAATACAGGTGCTGAAATGATAAATGCAACCTGTAGAAAAAAACGCAGCAAGCTTGCATTAGTTTCGCTCTTACCCTTGTTTCTGGCAGTCTTCATAGCAGGCTGGATCATATATTGGCTAGGGCAATAAGCCGCTAACACAAAACGCCCGAATAAAAATCACTAATGCAAAAAAAGAGGCTAAGCCCCCAAAAACCAAAACAAAATTTTAGACTCAAATCTAAGAAATCCCTTCCTGACAGAAGCGGACAGAAACAAGGAAAAACGGATAAGCTAAACGTTAAGACAATTCGCCTTCCTCGAGAACGCTAATGCTATTTTCAGTGCAACTTGTATTAAAGAGTTCTTACCAACTTCCTTAAAAAGCCCCCTAATCCTCGAAAAAAGCGTTGAAATAGCCTCCTTTTCTCCTCAATCATTTCTAATTAACCAAGCAACATTACAAAAGGATATAATTGCATATTCAAAAAATCGTATTATATCGAGGCCAAAAAAGATCTCTTGGTTTCTATCTAATGGTTTCTTCGTCTTCAGGTTGGCTTGCGATAGTTATGATCTGAGCAATTAACATATTTTTTAGACGTTCAGCTTCTGCAGGTGTGCAACTGGGAGCTTTCAAACCTTGAAGATGCATATCCACATGGTCTTCTATGGCGCTACCCATTTCCTTCAAATCGGGCAATAGCAAAAGTTCCTCGCCACACTCACACCTAACCTTAACCCTTTTTGGGATTTTCATTTCTTAACACACCTAATTCATTATTTTACGTAAAAAGTAACTAACAATTAGTTGTTACTGGATTTGTCTTTTCCAAATCCACACATGTTTTCTAGGTGCTCTTTGTCTTTGATATTCCTTTCGACTTCCTTGCCCAGATGAGTAGATCGCTTTAGATAATCTTCATAGAGCGCAAGAAACTCTTTTCCTGATGCAGTAGTCAAGTAACCAGAATCGCCGTCGAATGACAAAAGAGAGTTTCCCAGAAGAGCTCGCAGGTACTTTTCGAGTTGATGAAAACTCAGATTGGCTCCATACATGATTCTAGTTTTGCAAACTTTAACTATAGCGATGGAAAGAACTTCCCGCACAATATCTAAACTGCTGCGATTCTTGTTGACCGTTTTTCTATCTTTCAAAGACAACATGACCCCTTCAACGTTTAAAAAGAGAAAACGCAGTCTTTTTCAAAATTAATGACCTAAAATCCATTGGCCAGTTTTGCACGTGTTACCACTAGCTAATCCCGCCGTGACCGGAGTGGACAATTCTCGAAACGTTTTCTTAGGTACTCAAGAACAAAGCGGTCTAAAGTTATAAAGTATGAAGGGCAACAAGTAGAGCCCTCAGGTACACACAAAAACACCACAATTATAGAACAATTTACAAAATCGAAATGAATCATTTTTAAAATTTCAAATCAAAAACAAATCAAAATAACAAAACAAATTGAAAAAAGTAAAAACACAAACTACCCAAAAAACATCAAAAAAACTACTAAAATTAAACCAACACAACTCAAAACAAAAACAGAAAAAACTAAAATTAAACGAGCAAACCATCTGCAGGGCATTACAAGAAGATGATGATGGTGATGATGACACAACCGCATTTTGCACAATTGCATCATTTCAAAACAAACCAAATAATAAAATCTATTTTCTAAAATCTCAAAAAAATTTTACTAAATGGAATATCCAAGGTCATTTACTTTCCTAAGCAACACCAGCAAAGCTTTGCCCCTTGAAGTAATGCGGTAGCAACCATAACCGTCAGCATCCTTTAAGGCCTCGATGAAACCTTTGCTCAGAAAGTCAGAGAGATATCGGTTAAAACGGACGTAATTCAGATTTGCCTGGTACATTATCTTCATTTTTTTCTGAGGCGTCAAGGTCGCTTCTAAGATATCTATTGTGATGGTTACTCGGCTACGTTTCAGCATTGGTCATCGCCAAAGAAAAGTAAAATATCAGAATCTATAAGCAATATTTCTTAATTCGCAATATATCCAAAAAATTTTAGGCAAAGCGGGCTGCAATTTATTTACAGAATCGATATCTATTCTTTTAAACCGCAAAGATTAGCTACTGCAAATGGAACAAGCATTTCCTGCTCATTTAATCCTCCATGTTGACCCAGAAAACTAGATTTTCTGCAATCCGAATCCTCAAACCACACTGTATGGTTTCCATAGGGCAAAATCAACAAGTTGCCTGTTCTTTCAAGAAACTCACTGCCTGCAAAACCCAATCCAAACAAACCCTTTTTAGCTGCTTCTTTAGTTTCAATGATTTGGGCTTTGTCACCAATTTTTTGCGTTAAATATTGCTTTGTCTCAGCAAGCTTCTCATCCTTGATATGTAGAAAAACTTCCCTGTGGCTACCTATGGGCAAAATTGGTTTTCGATTCCGTCCAACTTGCAAATTCAATATTGCTTTGGGGAAACAATTAAGATACGTTGTTTGTTTTGGATCAACCTTCACACCGCCATGATCAGCGGTCACTAGAAGAAGAGTTTCTTTAGCAGTTTTATGATCGATTTTCTCCACTAATTCCCTTTTAAGTAAATAAGTAATCAATGATAATTCTGCATAATACTCATAGCTTTCCGGTCCATATTGATGGGAAATCGTGTCAAGAGTATCTATATGCACAAAAAAATATGCGCACTTGCCTTTGTTGTCTTCCAGGTTTTTTCTTAATCCAACAATTGAATCAGATGGCTTAACGGCGGGTACTATTTTGCTTCCCTGAAAAATTAGTTTTGAACAGGCGCTAGAGGCATTCGAAGCTTGGATATGTGCGAAGCTGCTGATTCCCTGTTCTTTTAATGTGCTGTGAATGGTTTTACCTTTTGAAAGAAGAGCACTTAGGTCAAATCCTTCGTATCTTAGTTTATTTTGGACGCTTGGAATCTATGCATTCAAAATTAAGCGAGTTTACCAAACCAATATCTTTCAGGTAGATGAAGTACTCAAACAATCCATGTTCCTGCGGGGTTAAACCTGTGTTCAGAGTTGTTAAGGCATTTGTTGTTTGAGACGGAAAGACACTTGTTAAGGGATACACTTCGCCTTTGTCGGTGAGGCTGGTTAAGAATTGGTTTTCTTGATGATAATTTAGGAACTGGTTGAATCCGAATCCGTCAATGACTAGAAGAACAACTTTGTTTATTCCTTCACCACAAACCGAGTTTAATGCGTTTTCAAGGGGCGGACCGGTTTTATTATTTTCTGCGCCAAGCAAATGAAGTACGGTGTTTGGTATTTTTAGGATGCAGTTCTTGTCATATTGAGGATAGATAAAAGTAGTGTCTGTCTCTTTCTTGGTGGATTCAAATTGTTGTACTAACATCAGGTCAGCTCAGGCAGTTTTATTCTTAAACATGAGACCGCTCATAGCACTCTTCATGTCTAACGGTTGTCCTTTTTCTGGTAGCTACTCGTTGTCCTTCAACGATTGGGTTGTGACATATTGGGCAGAAAACGCATCCGTGCTTTTGTATTCTTATAAGAAGTCTATGAGTTATTACATAGTGGTTGATTGCCATGTTACCCACTTCCCTATCAGATTCCTGCTATACTGTTTGATGAGTCATGTGTAAAACCTTTTTTGACAAGATTTACAAGGCAAATTTTCTTGACAAACAAAAAACATATTTCAAAAGACATTTGCAGTAGCTAAATGCCAAAAACATAGATTCAACCCCAAAAAATGAAGCCCAGAAGAGCCGCGTCAAGTAGTAATTCACACGAAGCTTATCTTTGAGCAATTAGTTTTTTCCCTTTATCCTTTGTTCCCAAGTCGGCTAGAAGGCTAAATCTAAACTTGGTTGAAGAACAAGCGGTTCTGAAGTACTGCCAAGAATCTAACTTGTAATTTTCAAGCACCTAACATAGGCAATATCAGCGTTGAAAGAGTACGTTCAACAGGCCCTAAATGGAACAATAACTCAGCAGCTATCTTTTTTGCTATATGATCATATACTCTCTAAGTTTTTGCCACATGGTTTTTTCATTCAGGGTTGATCACAAAAACTAATGTATGACTATTGGTTCATGACTCTGTTTCTTTGCATGCACGAATAGGTATTGTGCATCATTCCACATTTTTTCAAAGTAAATTGTCAGCAACTCTATAAACTGCGGGTTACCTGAAAATAGAACAGGAATAGGAAACGTATTTTCGCAGGGGGGATGAATACAAAGCCAACCTTTTTTCCCATCATACAATACTGCATTAACAGGAGTCGAATCTACATATCTAATATCAAATGCCAACGGCTTGTCAGAAAACATACCCTTTATTTTGACCATTTGTTCATAATCATTTTTTCCTGTAACAATTCGAATTCTTACGCCTCTATTTAGTGCTTCCCGAAAAACCTGATTATGTCTGTAAAACCAAGCCCCCGCAATCTGATCACCTATGACATCTATGTTGGTTTGAACCTTGTTATCCTCAATTAAGCACTTTTTTTGGAAGAGTGTTTTTGAGGATATTAGAACAAATTGCTCATCCTCTGACAGCGCTGCCTTTACCTTGGGCGCATTCTTAAATAGTTTGCATATTTCATTTTTCAGTTCCTGATGTTTTCTGTCTCGTTTTTCGAGCAGGATGGAGTAGCCTTCTTTTAGGGGGATAGCTTCATACTTGGTAGGATTATCAATTATTTTCAGCACCAGCCCTATTTTTTCAAGAGCTGAAATTACCCTATACACATCTGGACGAGCAACGTTAGAGTACTTGGCAATTATTTTTACATCTGCTTTCTCGACTCTAGCAAGGGTTAGATATATTTTTGATTGCAAAAATGTAAGCCCTAGCTTCATCAAAGCTTGAGTGTATGAATCTTCATTAATCATGAATTAGCCCCTAAATCAAGTTATTCAAAGCAAACCCAAGTTTATAGTTAGAACTAATAAACCGCGCTCACGTAGCGTGAGCATAAGAAAATGAAAACTCTTCGAAAATACAAACTCTTTTGAGTTTTGCGGAGACTAGAACTCTGAGTACTTTACTTTGACTCGTCCATAACCAGGATTTTCCAAGGCTGAGTTTTTGCTATTCAGAGTTTGCTGAGGCTCTGGAACAAAATATAGGAGAAAAAGGAAGACAAATCTCCAAGACCATAGCTTCTTTGGTTGCACATATTATCCAGAGCCTTCTCAGCCTCGACCCATCCTCTTTATTGCCATTATTTGATTGTTGATTGACTAAAAAAGGGGAAATTGTTATTTGATTGGACGTTTTTATGGTCGTTTCCTAAGTAACAGAAGTGCTAGTATAGCACCAACTATTGCGATCGCAACGACAATAACGATTATTCCCGGTACCAAGTACTGGTCAGCGACAGATACGTGTTCTATGGTTGGTGTTTGAGTTGGTGCAGGTTCCGAAACAGTGAAAGCAGTTTCTGCGTCTGATGGCCAATAAGATTCAGAGCCAGCGAAAGTAGCGATAACAGTGTATTTACCTGCAATATCGGGTGTCCATTCAAGACTGTAGAAGCCTTCCGCGTCACTAGTTGTAGTGCCAATGTTTCGGTAGTTTCCGTTGCCATCGATAACGTCAATTGACAGCAGAACACCAGTTGCATTTGTAGGCTTAGGCTTTTGCATGTACACATACTCCATCCAAGCACTCATGCTATCGTCTGAAACAGCGGGAACACCTGCTGGGAAACGTGCCGCTTGTTCGCCTTGCTCGGTGCCTGCAGCCGTATCGATTACCGTGCCTTCAATCAGAACGTTGTTTCCATAGGTTGATACTTTCGGTGAAGCTGTCACTGTGGTAGCGCTTGGACCTTTGCCGAATGCGTATATTCGCATGTCAAATAAGTTAGGTGCTATCAAGTAGCCGTCTGCAATAGCGTATCCCCACGGTACATAGCCTGAAGCGCCGTGGTGTGCAATGCTCCATATTTTTTCGCCTGTTTCCGCATTAAGACATATCAGTTCTGCGCCTTTCCAATATGGTGCTCCAGAAGAGTGTTCATTGACATGGAGGTAGATCTTTTCATCGGCGACTCCAGCGATACCTAATGGGTAACCGCCATAAGGTGTTGCGTAGCCTGCTTGGGCAGCTGTGGAGTAGCTCCATAATAGGCTTCCATTTCTAGTGTCATAGCAGTAAACAATGCCCGAGTAGCCTGTCGAATAGAGCTTTCCGTAAGCCGTTGTTTGTGTCCAGATAGAACCTCCTCCTCCAGCGTATAGATTCCATGCATTTTCAGATGGGGTTGTCCATAAGAAGTCTCCAGTATCAAGGTCATAGCAGGAATAAGCGATAGTTTCCTTGTCCCAGAACACAAATACACGGTTCACCGGATCGATAAATCTGAAGCTTCGAGTGAGGTTTCCTTCGGGTGGATTATAGTTCTTCATCCATAAAAGTTGACCCCTTGATTCCGGCTTTAGACTTACCGCCCACATCGTGTATGGTTCAGAGACACCAAGTGCAGGCAACGAGCCGTTTCTACCGAGTAACACATCATCATGGATTACACCAGCTATTGCTGCCCCTGCGGGCAACCATGATAGCGAAATACTCCATGAGTAGGCGTTGGTCATGTTGACTGATTTACCGACAGGTCTCCATTGGTAAGCGCTACTCCCGTTTCCTAATGCTCCATGCAATCCTTGCTGCTCACAAGTGTTGTTCCATAAACCCAACGATTTTCCTGCAGTATTAAGTACGTAACGTACAATTTCGCCTTTTTCAGTATAAACTTCGGTGCCTGAAGGAACGCCTGTTAAATTAAATAGCCAGCCGCCTGTAAGTGAGTCATATGCACTAGCAAAGTTGTTTGTCCATAAGTAGCCGTTGGGGATAACTCCATGCTGATTCATTGAATCATACCAGTAAAGCTGCCCGAATGTTGGCGCTGCAACTCCAGTGGTTCCAAGCAAAGTGTTAGTCCACAGGGTTTCTCCAGTAAACAAATCAACACAGACGTATCCTCCGTCTCCAGATGTGCTGCCTTTTGGTAGAGTGTAGTATAGTCGACCGTTCATTACAACTGGGTTCTGCATTGTGTTTTCGTATTGTGTTCCATCGTAGAAAGTCATACCGTTTTCTCCAGTAAGACCGCCGCCAACTACACCGCCATCTCTAATGCTCTTTGCCCACATAACGTGAGCGCTATTGGGTGCTATGCCGTATGCTTGAACCTTCTGAACAATTTGGGCTCCAGCAAGCCAGTTTGAGGAAATTTGGTACCATTGTGTGTTTTGTCCTTCTATGGGGCGCATCCAATACTCTGTTGGGAGCGGATAGGTTGGAGGATCAGGTATTGCTTGTTCTTGCACAGTAATTGTTGCTGTTGAATTGCTTGGCAGGTACTTGTCATTTACGTAAGCGTTAGTTAGGGTGCCTGGAATTCCTGTTACGGGATTGTATCCAGTCAGCACAAGTCCGGGGAAAATAGCTTCAAAAACATATGTGCCTGCTTGATCAGGAGTGAACGCAGTGTTAGCACTTGCCACCGGATCAGCAACGTATGTCCCTAAGGTTTTCTTGTCTCCATTAGGCGCCATAACTGTCACTGTGAAGTTAACTCTATCCCCGCCAACACCGGCTGCGGTTGGCGGATATTTGTCAAGCCAGAAAACAAGCGACACACTTTGACCGATGCCGACAGGGTTTGGTGTAGCAGTGAGGTAGGTGTAAGTTGGAATAATCCATTGAGGGTCATGTGCATTAGCAGTTGGAAGGGCAAAAAGTGGAAAAGCAATTGTTAGCATCATAGATATCATAATCATTGTTGTGATTTTATTTTTCGACATTTTCTTTTCTCCAATTCTGTGGCTCATAGATCGCCTAAAAACGGACTTAAGCATTTGTTTGTAGTGCACCCACTGACAAAATCAAGCCTAACACTTTCAAAAAAATTCAACTGAGTCAACGTTAGCTGCAATGAACACAATAGTTCTGGTCATTTGAAAAGCCAAACGCAAAGCACTAATGATTAAGTCAAGCGCCTATTTTCCAGAATGTTTTAATTATTTTCTCCTCAGAAAAGCTGTGAGAGCTCGTGGTAGCCCGGGAGAGATTCGAACTCTCGTCGGAGGGTCCAAAGCCCTCTATGCTTGACCACTACACCACCGGGCTGCACGGTTTCAAGTAACACTTGTTTTATTTATTGTTAGAGGTTTAAAGGGTGGCTTTTTTCTTAATAAGCGTTCTCACCGTGTATTTTAAAATTAATAGGGTTAATGTTTCTTTATGTTTAGAATTGATATTTATTAAGCAAGCGCACGTTTTTCTGTGCGCGGTTTAGCATTTTTTTACACTTTTTTATGTCATTTTCCATAGTGCAACTTTCAGCTTGTTGTGCAATTCGAAACCATTATGTGCAATATGTTTAATAAACCACAAAGCTTAAATATCAAAACTGTTCATCAGCTTAGTTTGCGCGGGCCGAATGTACTATTTTCTAGCCAAATGGCCTATGGTGACGGTTCTACGCATATCAAAATTGAGGTAGAAGAGATTGAGTAAAAAAGAAACCCCTAAAACATCACAGCGTTTGGTTGACAAGTGCCCAGAGTGTGGTAGCGAGAATCTAGTTCACGATTACGACACTGGAGAGACCGTTTGCGGCGATTGCGGACTGGTCGTATACGAGCAAATGATGGATAAAGGACCAGAATGGCGCGCTTTCACTCAAGAAGAGAAAGCATCTAGAAGCCGAGTTGGAGTTCCCACTTCTTATTCTGTTCATGACAAAGGCTTATCCACAGCCATCAGCCAAGTGGACCGCGATGCATTTGGAAGAAAACTTCCCCTATCCACAAGATTGCAGATGTGGCGTCTTAGGAAATGGCAAATACGAAGCAGAGTCCACTCATCCATCGACCGAAACCTTGCTCAAGCCATGGCTGAACTTGACCGCTTATCAGACAAAGTCTACATTCCACCACCAATCAAGGAAAAAGCCGCTGTCGTCTACCGAAAAGCACTCGACAAAGGCTTAGTCCGAGGACGATCCATCGCCGCCATCGCTGCAGCCGCGTTGTATGCTGCCTGCCGTGGAAGCGGAACCCCACGAACTCTACGAGAAATCGCCGAAGCAAGCCTTGTTGACAAAAAGGATGTTGCAAGATGCTACAGGCTTCTGTTGCGAGAACTTGATGTTCACATGCCCATCGCTGACCCTCTAACATATGTGTCAAAAATCGCGGAAAAAACAGGAATCTCAGGAAAAACTCAAGGTGCAGCCATCCAAATTCTTCGTGAAGCAAGACGAAAGCGTGCTGCTGCAGGAAAAGACCCGATGGGTTTAGCCGCTGCTGCCCTCTACATCGCATGCCTGCAAAACAACGAAAAGAAAACACAAAAAGACATCGCTGAAGCTGCAGGCGTAACTGAAGTAACTGTACGAAACCGCTACAAAACACTCAAAAAACAATTAAATCTAGAATTGCCTGATTAGGCACCCTTTCTTTCTATTTCTTATTTTCTTCTTCAGGCTCTTCCTTCTCGAGTTCCATAACAATTATCCCGAGATACCCGCATTCTTCACAATAATACTGTTTAGGAGTTAACCAAACTGCAAGGCTATCTGACAGCGCGATTTTGGGGCTAGCACATCTGGGGCAGTAGATTTGGGTTGGTTTGCGGTGCTTAACGTTTTTGAAGACATCGCGTATGCCATCTGTTTTTTTCATCAGGAAGTTACACCTTACTTGGGACTATGAAGGGTTACTGTAATTCAATGTTTTCTTGTGGATAACCCATTTTTACGAGCAAATCACGTACTCTGTCGCGGTGATCGCCTTGAAGCATAATTTGCCCGTTTTTGCTGAGTTCCGCCGCATGCGCAGTATGTTTTGAGTTTTTGAGCAATGCTTGTTAAATTAGAATTTTTGTCATCCATGCCGTCGATGATCGTGGTTGCTTTGCCGAATTTTCGGGTTTCAAGACGTATGCGAATACGTTGCTGTTCCTTTTCTATTTCTCCACAAACGCATAGGTCCTTTGGTAGTCCGCATGTTGAACAAACTTCAGCCATGACACTCAACAGAGAAATTATCAACAGCCGTATATAAGAGTTTCAAATACACCACCGGGCTGCACGGTTTCAAGTAACACTTGTTTTATTTATTGTTAGAGGTTTAAAGGGTGGCTTTTTTCTTAATAAGCGTTCTCACGGTATTTTTCAAAATTAATAGGTTATTGTTTTTTTATTTTTTCGCATTGAAACTTATTAAGCAAGCTCACGTTTTTCTGTGCGCGGTTTAGCATTTTTTTACACTTTTTTATGTGATTTTCCATAGTGCAACTTTCAGCATGTTGTGCAATTCGAAACCATTATGTCCAATATGTTTAATAAACCACAAAGCTTAAATATCAAAACCGTTCATCAGCTTAGTTTGCGCGGGCCGAATGTACTATTTTCTAGCCAAAATGGCCTATGGTGACGGTTCTACGCATATTGAAAGTGAGGTAGAATAGATTGAGTAAGAAAGAAACCCCTAGAACATCACAGCGCTTGGTTGACAAGTGCCCAGAGTGTGGTAGCGAGAATCTAGTTCACGATTACGATACTGGAGAGACCGTTTGCGGCGATTGCGGACTGGTCGTATACGAGCAAATGATGGATAAAGGACCAGAATGGCGCGCATTCACACAAGAAGAGAAAGCATCAAGAAGCCGAGTTGGAGTTCCCACTTCTTATTCTGTCCATGACAAAGGCTTATCCACAGCCATCAGCCAAGTGGACCGCGATGCGTTTGGAAGAAAACTGCCCCTATCCACAAGATTGCAGATGTGGCGTCTTAGGAAATGGCAAATACGAAGCAGAGTCCACTCATCCATCGACCGAAACCTTGCCCAAGCCATGGCTGAACTTGACCGCTTATCAGACAAAGTCTACATTCCACCACCAATCAAGGAAAAAGCCGCTGTCGTCTACCGAAAAGCACTCGACAAAGGCTTAGTCCGAGGACGATCCATCGCTGCCATCGCTGCAGCCGCGTTGTATGCTGCCTGCCGTGGAAGCGGAACCCCAAGAACTCTGCGGGAAATAGCTGAAGCAAGCCTTGTTGACAAAAAGGATGTTGCAAGATGCTACAGGCTTCTGTTGCGAGAACTTGATGTTCGCATGCCCATTGCTGACCCACTAACATATGTGTCAAAAATTGCAGAAAAAACAGGAATCTCAGGAAAAACTCAAGGCGCAGCCATCCAAATTCTAAGAGAAGCAAGACGAAGGCGCGCTGCAGCAGGAAAAGACCCGATGGGTTTAGCCGCTGCTGCCCTCTACATCGCATGCTTGCAAAACAACGAAAAGAAAACACAAAAAGACATCGCTGAAGCTGCAGGCGTAACTGAAGTAACTGTACGCAACCGCTACAAAACCCTCAAAAAACAATTAAATCTAGAGTTGCCTGATTAGGCACCCTTTCTTTTTATTTCTTATTTTCTTCTTCTGGCTCTTCCTTCTCGAGTTCCATAACGATTATCCCGAGATACCCGCATTCTTCACAATAATACTGTTTAGGAGTTAACCAAACTGCGAGGCTATCTGACAGTGCGATTTTGGGGCTGGCACATCTGGGGCAGTAGATTTGGGTTGGTTTGCGGTGCTTGACGTTTCTGAAGACGTCGCGTATGCCATCTGTTTTTTTCATCAGGAAGGTTTCACCTTACTTTGGGACTATGAAGGGTTACTGTAGTTCAATGTTTTCTTGTGGATAACCCATTTTTACGAGTAAATCACGTACTCTGTCGCGGTGATCGCCTTGAAGCATAATTTGCCCGTTTTTGCTGGTTCCGCCGCATGCGCAGTATGTTTTGAGTTTTTGAGCAATGCTTGTTAAATTAGAGTTTTTGTCATCCATGCCGTCGATGATCGTGGTTGCTTTGCCGAATTTTCGGGTTTCAAGACGTATGCGAATACGTTGCTGTTCCTTTTCTATTTCTCCACAAACGCATAGGTCCTTTGGTAGTCCGCATGTTGAACAAACTTCAGCCATGACACTCAACAGAGAAACTATCAACAGCCGTATATAAGAGTTTCAAACGCCGGAGAACAATTTTTCGGATGGTTGAACCCATGTTGACATTTTCGTAAAGATCACCAAGAGTTGATACATATTGTTTTCCAACCACCTGAAGGGTAAAAACATTAGCTTTATGGCTACCCTAAATGTTAAGAAGACATTTTTACTGGAAGAAAAAACATATTCAAGGATTAAAGTAGCAACAAAGCATGAATGCATCGCTGAAAAGCTACAGGACATTGACAATTTGTCATCTACAGATGTGCCACCATGAACAATGATAGGTACCCAGTCATGTGGACCAGAAGTTGTTTGATTTTTTGATTTAGATGATTTTTAGTGGTTTGTGAAGTCGCTGATTCTGGAGTGGGAAGATTACGTTCGATTGGTAACGTAACCCTTAAATGGTGTATTAACGTATTTTTGTAAGAAAATAAATGGAGAAAAAGGTAATGAAAAATGTAAGAAACAAAACAGTTAGTATTTTAATCGTTGCAATTCTATCGATATCAATGCTTTTTATTGCAATTCCATCAGCCAAAGCAGTGGACTATCCAACCTACGCGTTCTTGGCAGTTGCTCCCAACCCAGTCGGAGTGGGACAAACAGTCCAAATCACCATGTGGGTTGATCTTCTCCCAGCACGCACAGCATACTCAGGTCAGCCTACCGCAATATGGAGAGGCTACACACTCACTATCACAAGCCCAAATGGGGACGTAGAAACTAGAACTATGAACTCAGACCCAGTAGCTTCACAATACGTCTCTTACACACCAACCGAAGTCGGCGACTACATTCTACAATTTACCTATGCAGGAGAAGTAATAGGCAACTTTACCATCTTAGGCAGTAAATCCCCCAACGTCACATTAACCGTCCAACAAGAACCCTATATCTGGCGTACCTCAAACACCTCTTCCAAAAGAATACTGGACACGACCAATTAATGCACAAAACAGAGACTGGTATACCATCTCAAACAACTGGTATGGAGTACCCATACTCTTCGGCAACACCTTTGCAGGTGGATCTAACTGGCTCCCAGTTGGTTCAGCCCCAAACACTGCACACGTCCTATGGTCAACAGAGAAGGACATGGGCGGATTAATCGGTGGAGAACTAGGTGACGTCGGATACTATAGCGGTGCTTCATACGAAAACAAATGGACACCCCCAGTCATTCTAAACGGAAGACTCTACTACAACCAACGCCTCGGTGGATCCTCTAACTTAGGCCTCGTATGTCGTGACTTAGATACTGGAGAACAGATTTGGTTCCAAAACGGCACAACAATCACTTTGGGTCAAGTCCTAGAATTCGATTCACCAAACCAACACGGAGCATTCCCATACCTCTGGAGCATAGGCACAACCTGCAGAATGTATGATCCCTTCACTGGAACAGAAATCCTACAAATTGTCAACGCCACAACCGGCAGAGTCGCATTCGATGAACAAGGCAACATGTTATTCTACGTACTTAACGGAGCTCAAAATCAACTAACTTTGTGGAACGCAACCAAATGTATACAGAGCTACTACACAGGCGCAACTCCAGAATGGTACTGGCGACCAACCGCTGGCCTCG
The DNA here is from genome assembly GCA_963770935.1 of Candidatus Bathyarchaeota archaeon. GTDB lineage: Archaea > Thermoproteota > Bathyarchaeia > Bathyarchaeales > Bathycorpusculaceae > Bathycorpusculum. Next base: position 141,133 of record CAVYRJ010000004.1, on the reverse strand, counting down.
TCCGCAGACTGGAAACGCGGAATCATGTGGAACGTAAGCGTGCCAGATGTCCCCGGCAGCCAAGGCATTGCAACAATGGGTAAAAACACCATAGTTGCAGCCGCACAAGCAGCCACCAACGTAATAGGAGTCACTGGCTACAGCACCAAAGACGGCGCACAACTATTCAACTTCAACGTCTCAAGCACAGAAACATACAACTACTTCTTCTCAGGTGAAGTCGACGGCAAATTTGCATGGTTCAAACAAGAAACTATGCAATCATACGGCTATGACGCAAAAACCGGAGCACAACTCTGGGTAACTGACCCGTACACTGTCGGATGGGGTATGTACACCTCAAGCGTTGTGGGTCTAGGAGCATCAAGCCCAGTAATCGCATATGGCAAATTATACACAGTAGCATACGACGGTATGATACACTGCTACGATATGGAAACAGGAAATAACGACTGGAACTACTACATTGGCGACGCAGGCTATGAAACACCCTACGGCACTTGGCCATTTGGAGGCGGTTTACATGTTGCAGCAGACGGAAAAATCTACGCTAGCACTGGTGAACACAGCCCAAGCCACCCACTTACACGTGGAGCAAAACTAGTCTGCATTAACGCTACTACCGGAGAAGAGATATGGCGCTCACAAGGATGGCTACAAACCCCAGTCATAGCAGATGGATCTCTTACCGCATACAATCATTATGACAACCGTATCTATTGCTTCAATAAAGGTCCAAGCGCTATTACAGTTTCAGCACCTGATGTAGAAGTCACAAAGCCTACGCGTATCACAATAAAAGGTACAGTCACAGACATTTCACCAGGCACTAAGGCACTAGAACAAGCAAGCCGATTCCCCGATGGTGTTCCCGCAGTCTCAGACGCGAGCATGACAGAATGGATGGCATATATTTACCAGCAACAAACTAAACCAACCAACACTACAGGAGTTCCAGTAAGCATCGATGTGATAGACGGAAACGGCAACTACAGAAACATTGGTTCAACAACCACTGATGAAGACGGATTCTACAGCATTAGTTGGACTCCTGACATAGCAGGCGCATACAAAGTAATAGCATCTTTCGCAGGCTCTGAATCTTACTGGCCATCCCATGCAGTTAGTGCGTTCACCGTTTCAGACCCAGCACCAACCCAACCACCAACAACTCCAGCACCTCAAACTGCAACTGAAATGTACTTTGTTCCAGCAGTCGCAGGCATAATCGTCGCAATCATCATAGTCGGCGCAATACTAGCATTATTGCTACTTAGAAAAAGACCATAAACACAAAAAACAATTTCCCTTTCTTTTCTTTTTTTATATTTCTGATTTCCTTTTAAATTGCCATATGTTAATGTAAATGGCTTTGACAGCTGTTTAAGAACATAAATAGTTCAACAGAGAATTAAGCAATATCGCTTCCCTCATTCTATTTTTGCCTCTTACTTTCCGTTTCTTTGACAACATAAACAAAGATTACTATTACCCACATTATTCCCAACCCAACCAGTACTAGTTTGGCAAGTTCCAGAATATCAAATTGAGATAGTGTTTCAGCAAATGCTACGCCGCCTAGAGACAAAGGTGATCCTGGCACAATTTTGGGTGTTGGGATGGGTGTGGGCAGGGGAGAAGTGGTAGGGATTTCTGTGGGAACCGGACTTGGTGTTGGTATGAGAGTATCTGCGGTTTCTTGCTGAATTGTAGAGATAGCTGCTGTAGAAAACTGCGCACACCCAAAAGATATCACTACACTAATAATTAGCATGATTTTTAAAGCACATATGAGCTTTCTCAAGTTTCCACTAAGTATAGGTGGTTGCCTGAAAATTTAAAACTATCCTGAATCAAAAAATAAAAAAGAAAAAAGTCTACCTGTTTTTTTGGTCTAACAGTTTGCCGTTTGCATCGATGAGTTTCACATGAAGCGGCATGCTGCCGACTGCATGGGTTGCACAGCTTAAGCATGGGTCAAAAGCGCGGATGACAGCTTCAACGCGGTTTAGCATCCCTTCTTGGAGTTGTTTGGCTTTGACATATTTTTTTGCTACTTGCGTTATTGCCATGTTGTAGGCTATGTTGTTGTGTTCAGTTGCTATTACCATGTTGTTCCATGTAATCATACCCTGAGGGTCAACTTTGTAGTGGTGAATTAATGTGCCTCTTGGTGCTTCAGCGACGCCAACGCCTTCGTAGTTGTTAACGAATGCTTTGGACGTGACGTGTTCGGAGAGTATATCTGGATTTTCGAGAAGGTTCTTGGCAGTTTCAACGCAGAAAAGTAACTCAATTAATCGTGCATAATGATATTGGAATGTGCTTTGGACCACACCGTTCTTTCCCAGTTTTTTGAATTGTTTTAGTTCCTCATCTGCCAGAGGTGTACCACAGTGGGATGCTACATTTAGCCTTGCTAAAGGTCCTACACGGTATGCGCCGTCTGGATAACCGATGGCTTTGAAGTAGGGAAACTTCATGAAAGACCAGGGTTCAACTGCTTCACCGATAAAGTCACGGTACTTTGTGGGATCAATGCATTCCGCGGCTACATGACCGTGTTGGTCTATTATGCGGATTTTTCCGTCGTAGTGTTCTAACCCGCCGTCAGGGGTCACTAAGCCCATGTAGTAGGAGGGGAAGTTGCCGAAGTTTTCAACTTCTTCTTCGAGCCCAACGAGCATTTTCTTGTACATTTCAAGCGTTTCTTGTGTGCTGTTTAATGCTTCGGGCAGGCTGCCGCGGAGGTAGTCAGCTCTTTCTTGGGTTAGGGGCCATTTTGCTCCGCCAGGCAGTATCCAGTCGTTAGAGTGGATTTTTTTGCCAGCAACTTTCTCGATTATTTCTTGTCCAAACTTGCGGAGTTTAATGCCGCGCAGGGCTAGTTCAGGCTGTTTCTCGATTAAACCAAAGATGTTTCTTTGCGCTGGGTCAGAATCAAAACCTAACAGCAAGTCTGGAGAGGACAGGTGGAAGAAGTTCAGAGCGTGTGACTGGATTAGTTGACCCATGTGCATGAGACGTCGAAGCATTATGGCAGTTTTAGGCGGATTTACGCCTACGATGGCGTCACAGGCTTTGGCGCTTGCAAGCAGATGGCTGACTGGACAGATGCCGCAAGCACGACTAGTTATACTGGGCATTTCATAGAAGGGTCTGCCTTCAGTGAACTTTTCAAAGCCTCGGAAGTCAACTACTTTAAAAATGGCTTCTTTTACAGTGTCATCTTCGTTTAGCAATATATTTACTTGAGCGTGCCCTTCGATGCGGGTTATAGGACTTATCGTAATTGTTTTTTCATTTTGTGCTTTAACCATATTTTGATCTTCCCTCCATCACAGGTGTTCTACCAGCCAACAACTCGGTTAACACATAGTTTATGAGGTCGGCGTGCGGAGGACACCCAGGAATATAAAAGTCAACTTTAACAATTTCATGAAGTGGACGAGCATTAACAAGCAGTTTTGGAACAGCATTGGGAATTGCAGCTTTGAGGTCATCTGGATCTTTATACGCTCTTTCTAAGACCGCTTGGTCACTGTGACGCCAAGAATTCCGCAGAGCCGTAACGTTGCCATCAACAGCGCAATCTCCAAGAGAAATCAAAATTTTTGTCCGAGCCCGCACTTTCTTTAGCATCTCTAACTGTTCCTCATTTGCAACAGCACCCTCAATAAGGGTAACATCGACATTTTCTGGGAACTCCTTCACGTCAGCTATGGGGCTGTAAACCACGGTTATCCTCTTAGCTAAATCAATGAGTCGTTCGTCCAAGTCGAGAAAAGACATATGACAGCCTGAACACCCGCTAAGCCAAACTGTTGCGACACGTACTTTTGAGTTCTCGGTCATTTGCGGTTCCTCCTTGCAAGGATAAATTCAGCAATGTCCTTTTTCTTGGTATGTTCGATGGGTTCGCCTTCAATGTATATTGCGCCCACTGGGCAAACTTTGGCGCATTTTCGACAGGAAGTACATGAGCAAGAGTTGCCCCAGTGCTCATCTAAGTCCATTATAACTTGCGAGTCTTTGCCACGGAGTTTTAGGTCAAGGGTGTGAACGCCTTCGATTTGGTCACACACACGTAAGCACCTAGTGCACAAAATGCACCTGTTACGGTCGATAACTAAGAAATCGTGGGTTGAATCAATTTCGTCGTGGCTCCAGTTGCGTTCAAGCATGACGTGGTCTACGCCAAGTTGATTTGCCATAGCTTGCAGTTCGCAGTGGTCGTCGGCTACGCACACAGAGCAAATGTGAGTTCGCTCAGCGAGAAGCATTTGAACAACCATTTTACGGTATTCTTTGATTCTATCTGAATTGGTCGTAACTTCCATTCCGTTACTCACGGGGGTGATGCATGCAGGGAAAAGTTTTGGTGAACCGCTAATCTCAACGAGACATAGTCGGCATCCGCCGTAACTTGTTAAGCCTTCAAGGTTGCAGAGTGTGGGAATAACTATACCATTATCTTTTGCAGCTTTCAATATCATTGTGTTTTCGGGAACGTTAACCTCAACACCATCTATTTTTATTTTAACAGTTCCAACACTCAAAGTTTAAGCCTCCTTTTCTTTCTTGAAGCATTTGCCAGCTTCGCATTTTTTCTCAACAATATGTTGCAAGTATTCTCCTTTGAAGTACCGCAGAGTCGTTAGAACAGGGTTGGGTGCTGTTTGTCCCAGACCACAAAGACTCGCATCTCTTATGAAAACTCCAGATTTCTCCAAAGTCGAAATATCTTCCATTTTACCAATGCCCTGTGTAATGCCATCGAATATTTCTTTAACTCGTGCAAGCCCCGCCCTGCACGGAGTACATTTTCCGCAGGATTCCTCCACGCAGAATTCAGTGAAGAATTTTGCTGTATCAACCATACATGATTTGTCATCGAGAACTACTATGCCACCTGAACCCATGATAGCGCCAACTTTTGTTAAAGAGTCATAGTCAATTGGTAGTTCAAGCAGGGTGTCAGGGAGACAGCCGCCTGAAGGACCACCTACGAGGATGGCTTTGAATTTCTTCCCGTCTGGAACTCCTCCGCCAATGTCAAAGACTACTTCTCGCAATGTTATTCCCATGGGCACTTCGATTAACCCTGGATTATTAATTTGCCCAGTTAATGAGAAACATTTTGTTCCAGTGCATTTTGGTGTGCCCAGCTTCGAAAACCATAGGCCGCCGTTTTGCACAATCAGGGGTATATTTGCTAAGGTTTCTACGTTTTGGATAAGTGTTGGTTTCTTCCATAAGCCCGAGTTTGCGGGGTAAGGTGGACGTGGACGAGGCATGGCTCTTCTACCTTCAACGGAGGCTAGAATAGCGGTTTCTTCGCCAGCCACGAATGCGCCTGCGCCAAAGCGTAGTTCAAGGTCAAATTTGAAGCCCATTTCAAGAATATTGTCGCCGAGCAGAGACATTGATTTTGCTTGAGCTATGGCTTTCTGCAGTGTTTGGATGGCCAACGGATACTCGGACCGGATGTAGATGTAGCCTTTTGCTGCGCCGACAGCGTAGGCGGCAATAAGCATGCCTTCAATAATGGCGTGTGGGTCAGCTTCCGCTAAGGTTCTATTAGCAAACACCCCTGGATCTCCCTCATCTAAGTTGGCAACTATGTACTTGGGGGAGTTTTGCGCTCTTGCAACGAGTGCCCATTTTTGCCCTGTTGAAAAACCTGCGCCTCCTCGACCTCTAAGACCGCTTGTTCTAACTTCATAGATTACGCCTTGCGGAGTCATTGTTGCTAGGCATTTTGCGATTGCTGAGTAACCGCCTGCTGATATGTAATCTTGAATTCTTGAGGGGTCGATTTTGCCAGCGTTTCTTAAAACGAGTCTGTGTTGTTTTTGGAAGTAGGCTTGGTTTTGGTAGAGCATTTCTTTGACTGGTAAACCTAAAACTATGTGGTCCCTAACTATTTCACGAACTTTTTCAGGAGTAACGCTTTGGTATAGGTAGTCTCCAGGTTCAATTAGCACAGCGGGACCGACTGAGCATGTTCCAATGCATCCTGTACGTGCAACCTTACATTCTTTTTCAACACCGAATTCTTTAACGGCATCTTCAAAAGCTTTTAGAACTTTAAAGGCGCCGAAGGGAACACAGCCGCTTGAGCAACATACATTGATTCGGTATTTGTACGCTCTTTGAAAATCTACTTCTTGCTCAGCTACTCTTTGAAGGTCATCAAGCTTCAACTTTAACGCCTCCAAGAACGCTTTTAATTTTGGCGATTACTAATTCTTTTGTGGCTTTGCCAATAACCTCGTCATCAACAACTATTGTAGGCGCCATTGCACAAGCGCCAATACAGCGGGTTACGAGTAGCGACAGCTTTCCGTCTGGTGTGGATCCGCCCCGTTTTATGTTGAATTCTTCTTCAACAGCCTGCATAATTTGCTCTACACCTTTGACATAGCAGGCAGTGCCTAAGCATCCTGTTACGACGTGTTCGCCGGGTTTTCTAAGTTTAAAGTAGCTGTAGAAAGTCGCAACTCCGTAGACGTGACTTGGAGGAATATTCAGCGAACCAGAAATATCCATCAGCAAATCTTTGTCCAGGTACCCATAGATATCTTGGGCACGATGCAGTATTTCTAGAAGAGCATTTTCTTGATAATTGTGTTCTTTGAGAACTTTTTCAAGCAATAACCGTCGATTATCTGTGTCAGACACCATTAGCCCTCCAGGGAATTATGAGTCTAATTTTCCTCAGGGCACTACTAAATTGGTGATATAAAAGTCTAGAGGAGATAATTCAAGATAAATTACCCCGAAAACCGAAAAAATCAACGAGAGCAAAAATTAATCACTGAAAAGTCAATTAGTTGGCGGGGCAGATTACCTAAAACCCTATTTTCTACAAATATAACAATATTTTACTATTATTTTCTTTACATAAAAAGAAAGAAAGATTACTTTAGGCAGAGGTTATTTCCGGACGCTTTTCCGCTTCTTTGACTTGAACTACCGGTTGCTCTTTTGTTGTCATCAATGAAGAAGCCTTTGGCTGTTCACAACGAAGATCCAAGTCTTCTTCTTTCAAATTAAGAGTTGCTTTCACTGTGCCGTCGCTTAAGTAGTCAATTTTGAAACCCATCTTCTTGGTCAGGCTCAAGGCGCGGTAGTTGTCCTGCAACATTATTGCATAGACGCTATCGATACCTTTTTCCTTGGCAATGTCAAGTGTGTAATCAACCATTTTGGTGCCTAAACCTAATCCTTGCCAGTAATCGCTAACGATGAAAGCCATTTCACCGCTCTTTTCGTCGGGTTCAATACTGAAGCGGCTAACGCCAAGGATTTTTCTTTTGCCATCTTCGACTATTTCTGCAACGATTGCGATTTCGCGGTCGTAGTCAACATTGCAGTAACGGACACGAACTTCATGTGGTGTATCTTTTAGCATCTGGAAGAACCTATAACGGATAGATTCCTCGGAGAAACTCTGGAACATCTCTAGCCACATCGGTTCATCTTCAGGCTTTATGGGGCGCAGCAGCACTTCTTGCCCATTCTTGAGTAACCATAGTATCTCGTATTTTTTGGGGTAAGGACTAATTACCATGTGCTCGTGGGGTTCAAATTTCTTGCAGACCTTATCTTTGTCAATAACTATTCGTGCATCAAGGATGCAAGCATCTTTCTCGTTGATTAACAGTGGATTTATGTCAATTTCCTTTATCTGTGGAAAATCAACCAACAACTGGGAGAACATTAACACGGTTTCATCGAGTTTTTTAAGATCCACTGACGGCGCGTTACGCCAACCTTTCAATAAACGATAGACTTTGGTTTCTTCCATCATGCGGTGGATAAGTGTCGTGTTTAGTGGTGGAAGCCCAATTGAGTAATCCTTGAAGAGCTCCACACCGACTCCACCCATCCCGAAGAGTATTACGGGACCAAACACAGGATCGGTTTTTCCTCCGATTATGATTTCCTGACCTTTCTTCTCAACCATCGGCTGAACGGTGACACCGATTATTTGGGCATTGGGGTTGTAGGCGGTTGCCCTTTGAATTAGAACTTCGAAGGCTTCGCGGACTTCCTGTGGCGAGTTAACGTTTAATATAACTCCGCCTGCGTCGCTTTTATGGATAATTTGAGGTGACAGAATCTTTAGCACAACAGGGAAGCCCATGTCCTGAGAAAAAGCAATTGCCTCCTCAACAGTGTTGGCTGCAGCTGTTTTCACCACTGGAAAATTATAGTATTTGAGTATTTTTTTGGCTTCATCCTCAGTTAAGATTTCGCGGCCTTCAAACGCGGCGTTCCTTATCAACGCCATGATTGGGCGCTTTGGTGGCGCGGAATCTACGGGCAGTTCTTCAGGGGTTTCATAGAGGAGACCGATGTTACGTTGGTAATTGTACATGTACATGTAGGTTCTAATGGCTTGCTCTGGTGTTGTGTAAGTTGGAATGTTGTTAGCGTTAAGGATACTGTTGGCTTCTTGAACAGCGCCATAGCCCATAAACGAAGTCAGGATTGTCTTGTTCTGGTAAGATTTGCTGCGTACAAGTTCAACTATGTTTTTAGCTATTTCAACCGATTCTGAAACTGCCTGCTGGGTAAAAACAATCAATATCCCGTCGATATTCTCGTCGTTTAGACATGCTTCAACCGCTGCTTTGTAACGTTCAGAACGGGCATCGCCTAAAACGTCAATTGGGTTACCGTGACTCCAGAAGGGTGGCAGAATAGCGTTAAGTGAATCGAGAGTTTTTTGGTTTAACTTTGCCAATTTTCCGCCTTGAGCAATTAATGAGTCAGTTGCCATAACGCCAGGTCCGCCTGCGTTAGTTATTATTGCAAGTCTTGGGCCTTTAGGCAAGGGTTGGGTCCCTAAAACCTCAGCTGCATTAAAGAGGTCAGCTATTTCATTAACACGAACTACACCTGCACGCTTGAATGCGGCATCATAGATGGCATCCTCCCCTGATAGGGAACCAGTGTGGGAAGCAGCAGCTTTTGCACTTTCGGAAAATTTGCCTGATTTAACGACGATGATGGGTTTTGTTCTTGCAAAGTGCCTCGCAGCACTCATGAATTTGCGGGCTTCAGTTATCCCTTCGATGTACATTAGGATACTTTTTGTTTTTGGGTCAGAACCAAAGTAGTCGATTAAATCGCCAAAGTCCACATCAAGCATAGAACCGACGGAAACGAAGTTGGAGAAGCCGATGTTTTCGTGGAGCGCCCAATCAAGGATTGCCGAGCCTAAAGCGCCGCTTTGAGAGAGGAAAGCTACGTTGCCTGGTTTGGGCATTTTGTCCAGGAAAGTTGCATTTAAGTTGTTTCGGGGGCGGATTATGCCGATGCAGTTTGGACCGATAACTCGGATGCCATATTTCTTTGACGCTTCAAGAATCTTTTCTTCTAAGGCTTTTCCAGCTGGACCTGTCTCTTTGAAGCCTGCAGAAACAATAATTACTCCTTTTACCTGTGCTTTGCCACATTCTTCCATAACATCAGGAACAGTCTTTGCCGGCGTGGCAATTATGGCTAAATCAATAGGTTCAGGAATCTGGTCGACCGTTGGGTAAGTCTTAATGCCTAAAATCTCATTCTTGCGAATGTTAACAAAGTAAACTTTGCCAGTGTAGCCCATCTTGGTAAAATTTTTAACTATAGCGTATCCAACTGAGCCTTCAACATCGCTGGCTCCAATGATTGCTACATTTTGAGGATTGAAAATCTTATCAAGGTTTGTGGTGACCATTCTTTAACCTCTGCGTTAGGGTCGTGCAACGGGATAAATTAAAGTTTATTGTTCAATAATTCGTATTCTTTGATGAAACTGTATTCTAGGAGTTAAAACTAGAGTTTAAAGATTCCAGCGTAATAAGCAGTCGAGTTACTGGAAGTACTTCTTGATTTCACCAAGCGAGAGAACAGCAACACCGTTATCCGTTAACATCTGCTCTGCCTGCTCAACATTACTAGGTCGCAAAATTAACGCCACCTTACCATCCACATGCACAGCTGATGAGTAAGCGTATTCTATGTTTATGCCGCCGTCGCCTAAAATTTTGGTAATCTTGGAGAGAGTATTTTCCTCAGAAATGAATGTAGCAGTTACTTCAGTGTTTTTCTTTGACTTTGCTAGGTTAAACTCTGCATCCTCCAAGAGCCGCGTGGCTTTCTCGGGTTCCTCAGTTATTAGCCTAACTAAGCCAAACTCGCCCGCATCTGCAATCGATAATGCGAAAACTTTGATTTTGTTTTTGTCAAGCTGCGACATTGTTTCAAAAAGAGAACCTGGATGATTATCGAGAAAGACGCTTACTTGCGTTATAGGCAAACAGTTACACCTACAATTTAATAGTTTTAGTTGATATTTAACTTTAACCAAACTTTTTAGGAAAATATCGTTTTCTACCAACCTTTATATTTGCACATGAATAATTCCTTGCTATTCGGAGAAAGCAAGTTTGTTAAAGTGCATCGCAATCTCCAAGCAGTTTGGAGGACTTCAAGCATTAAAAAACGTCGACTTCACCGTAAACGACGGTGAGATAGCTGGGCTTGTTGGACCCAACGGTTCAGGCAAATCCACGCTTCTAAACCTCATCAGTGGCGTCTACAAACCTGACTCAGGACAAATCCTCTTTTTTAATGAAGATATTTCTAATTTTCCGCCCTACAAAATCTGCGCTAAAGGAATCACAAAAACAGCCCAAACAGTCCAGTCTTTCCCAGAAATGACAGCCCAAGAAAACGTGTTAACCAGCATAATGTTTAATGATAAAAAATCTTCAGGCAAAATCGATGGTTTGGCGAGGGCGCAAGAGCTTTTGGGGTTTGTGGGTTTGGGAAAAGAAAAGTTTAATGTGCCAGCAAAAAACCTAAACGTCGTTGAGTTGCGTCGAATACAGCTTGCGAAAGCGTTGGCAACTAGTCCAAAACTGCTTTGTCTTGATGAATTACTAACGGGTTTAACACCCAAGGAATGTGACGAAGCCATAGAACTCATAAAACTCATCAACAAGCAAGGAATTACAGTGCTTATCGTGGAGCATGTTATGCGGGTAATCATGGGGTTATGTGACCACGTAATTGTTCTACATCATGGCGAAAAAATCTGCGAAGGAACCCCCAAAGAGGTTGTTTGTAACGAAAATGTGGTAAAGGTTTACTTGGGCAAGCGATTCACGTTTGGTGAGGAAGAGTAATGCTTGAAGTCGAGAATTTATCCGCAGCGTACGGTATGGTGCAAATACTTCGAGACGTAAACTTTAAGGTAGAAGAAAAAGAAATAGTCAGCATCATCGGACCCAACGGCGCCGGAAAAACCACCCTTGTAAAAACAATCATGGGTTTTCTGCATCCAAAAACGGGCTCAATCAAGTTTAAAAGCGAATACATAGAGAAACTCTCAACCTACGAGATTGTCAAGAAAGGCTTATCGATGATTCCTGAGGGCAGAGAAATCTTTCCACGCATGACTGTCGAAGATAATCTCATGCTAGGCGCCTACACCATAAAGGACAAGGTGAAGATTAAGGAAACTAAAGAGAAAGCTTTTGATATTTTTCCAGTACTCAAGAAGAAAGAGAAAGCATTAGCTCAGACACTAAGCGGTGGCGAGCAGCAAATGCTTGTTATCTGCAGAAGCCTAATGTCAAATCCCCAACTGCTAATCCTAGATGAACCTTCCCTGGGTTTAGCGCCTATAATTGTGGAAAAAGTCCTGGACACCGTGCGTACAATCAACGAGGAAGGTGTAACGGTTCTTTTAGTAGAACAAAATATCCACGAAAGCTTAACACGTTGCAGATAGAGGCTACGTTCTCGAGGAAGGCAAGATAGTCTTGGAAGGAAAGAGTAGGGAACTTTTATCTAATAGTCATATAAAAGAAGTGTATCTAGGCCTTTAGCTTAAGAGGGAAAAAACTTGGCGGATGGCAAATACTGGAACGAAAAAATAGAAACAATGCCCACACAAGAAATAAAAAAGCTCCAACTCCAAAAACTCAAAGAACAAGTCAAACACTGCTATGAACACAGCAGCTTCTATAAGAAAAAATTTGACAACATCGGCCTCAAACCCCAGGATATTCAGTCCCTAAATGATTTACAAAAGATTCCCTTCACCGTAAAGAGCGATTTACGTGACAATTATCCTTTCGGCATGGTTGCTGCAAAATCAGACGAAATTGTAGAGATTCATGCTTCCAGCGGAACGACAGGAAACCCAATAATTGGCGCCTACACCAAAAGCGACATGGACATGTGGCAAGAACTTATGGCACGCTCCATCTATACCACAGGAGGAAGACGCCAAGACGTCATCCACATCGCCTACGGCTACGGCTTGTTCACAGGAGGCTTAGGGTTCCATTATGGTGCCCAAAAACTGGGAGCAAAAATTGTACCCGCAAGCGGCGGTATGACCCAACGTCAAATAAAACTCATGAGAGACTTAGACGTCACAATCTTAGCATGCACACCCAGCTTCGCAGTTTATCTCGCTGAAACTATGGCTCAAGAAGGAGTAGTTCCACAAAAGGACCTTAAACTTCGACTCGGAATGTTCGGCGCTGAACCATGGTCACATAAAATCCGAGAACGAATCGAAAAAGAAATGGGAATAGAAGCCTTCGACGTTTACGGGTTAACTGAACTTTGCGGTCCTGGAGTCTCCATCGAATGCTCTGAGCATAAGGGTTTACATATTTGGGAAGACCACTTTATCGTAGAAACAATTGATCCAGACACGGGCGAAGTGTTGCCTGCTGGAGAAGAAGGCGAATTAGTTTTTACTGCTCTCACCAAAACAGGTTTACCCATGTTGCGCTACAGAACAAGAGACATCTCCACAATCAACGTAGAGAAATGTGCATGCGGAAGAACCCATTCAAGAATGGAAAGGGTAACAGGAAGATCAGATGACATGCTGATTATTCGTGGAGTAAACGTGTTTCCATCTCAAATCGAGTATGCTGTTATGTGCTTCTCAGAACTCGCCACCCAATACCTGATAGTTCTCGATAGACCAGGTGCCTTAGACACTTTCGTTGTTAAAGTTGAATTGTCAGACCAAGCCGCCAAAAACCCACAGATAGACAAAAATGCATTGATAAATGATATTCAAAAGAGAATCCACATAGTAACTGGTATATCAGCTGACGTGGAAATTGTAAAGCCAGGCGAACTCCCAAGAACAGAGGGCAAAGCAAAAAGAGTGTTGGATTTGCGTAAGGGCAAAATGTAAAGGACAAATTTATGACTTCCAAGATTGCAGCAGATAAGCCGGGCACCTTTGCCTTGCTTAACGGTGATGAGGCAGTTGCACGCGGGGCAGTGGAAGCCACCGTAAGAGTTGCCGCTTCATATCCCGGGACACCTGCCACTGAAATCTTGGAAACTATAGCTGAAGTCTCTAAAGAATTCGGCATCTACGCAGAGTGGAGCATAAACGAGATTGTAGCTACCGAAGTTGCTTCTGGCGCTTCTATGGCTGGGGTACGCTCGATTGTTTCTATGAAGCATGTTGGCTTGAACGTTGCCGCAGACGCAGCTATGACCTTGGCTTACACTGGCGTTGAAGGCGGCATGGTAATAGCGGTCTGTGACGACCCCGCATTGCATAGCAGCCAAAACGAACAAGACACCCGCTTCTTTGCAGTCCACTCAAAACTGCCGTTGCTGGATGCAGGCAGCCCACAAGAAGCCCACGACATGGCAAAAGAAGCTTTTGAAATCAGCGAAAAACTCCATCTGCCCGTCATTGTGCGTCTAACCACAAGAGTTGCGCATGGAAAAGCCAGAGTAAAACTTGGCAATTTTCAGAAAATTAAGCGGAAAGCCGAATTCGATAAAGACAGCTCAAAATGGGTGATGGTTCCATCCAATGCTATTAGGCAGCACCGTGTTCTGGAGGGCAGGTTGGCGGAAGCAAAACGGCTTGCTAACGATTCAAAGTTTAATGTGGCTGAGGATAATGGAAGCGAAATCGGCATTGTGGGAAGCGGAGTTGGCTACTACTACGCTCGATCAGTTTTGGATACGAACAAGTTTTCGTGGCTAAAGTTGGGTTTTGTTCATCCTTTTCCAGTGGAAATTGTAAAGGCATTCGCATCCAAGGTTAAGAAGCTCATAGTTATCGAGGAATTAAGACCTTACATCGAAGAAAACCTTCAGCGGCTAAACCTTGAGGTTTTGGGTAAAAGCCAGTTGGGTTTAGAAGAAATCGGCGAATTCACGCCCGACAACGTTCGACAAGCCTTTGCCAATTTGGGATTAACATCTAAAGCTGAAAGGCAAGAGTCCATAGATTTGCCTCCTCGACCACCAGCCCTCTGCCCTGGATGCCCCCACCGAGCATTCTACTATGCCCTAAACATGACCAACCAGCATGTTGAATGCGACAACGAAAAATGTGTGGGCTGTGACATTTGCGAGTACGCTTGCTCTTTTGAGAAAGAAAAAGTCTTCAATCCTCTCAAATCACGGATTCGCTCAGTAAGAATTGGACAAATCCTAAACACAGCGGTAACCTGCAAAGGCTGCATTGACGCGCCCTGCATCCACGCCTGCCCTGAAAACGCCATTACTCAAACCAAGGAAACTGGAGCAATAGTCATCGATGAATCAAAATGCAAAGGCTGCGACTGGTGCATCGAAGCCTGCAAATACGGCGCCATAACGCTTCATCCAACCAGCCACAAAGCAATAATCTGCGACACCTGTGGTGGCAACCCAAAATGTATCCCAGCATGCCCTGAAAGCGCTTTGACTTTGACTGGCAGATCCAATGACAAAATCGTCACAGGCGACATCGGGTGCTATACACTGGGAGTTTTGCCGCCTGTTAGCGCCGTTCAATCTTGCCTTTGCATGGGCGGCGGGAATTTCTCAAGCTGCAGGAATGATTCATGCTGGAGTTAAAGAAAAAGTATTTGCGGTCATCGGCGATTCAACTTTTTTCCATGCAGGCATGCCGGGGCTGCTAAACATTGTATACAACAAAGCTAACGTGTGCGTAATCATCATGGATAACAGCGTTGTTGCAATGACGGGGCACCAACCCACTCCAGGCTCAGGAAAAACCGCCATGGGCACCGACGCAAAAGTCATAAGAATCAAAGATATCGCAAAAGGAGTCGGCATAGAAAAAATCGAAGTCATCGACCCCTTCGATATCAAAGCCGCAACCGCCGCCGTAAGAGAGACATTAGAATATCAGGGTCCTTCCGTAATCATTTCCCAGCGACCATGTCCTCTTCTAATTGAACGCGGCAAGCCTCGAGAAGTCAAAGAAGAATGCAACGCCTGCGGAGTCTGCGTAAAAGCCTTCGGTTGCCCAGCCATCAGCCTAAAAAGTGAACATGCCGAAATAGACGCAACACTCTGTTATGGGTGCGGGGTATGCGAAGCTGTATGCCCCTTTGAAGCCATAAGGAGGAAAGAAAAGATGAATCTCGACATAGTATTCAGCGGTGTTGGAGGTCAAGGAGTGGTAGTTTTAAGCGACATTTACTGTGAAGCCGCAATGCTGGATGGGTTTGATGTGGCGAAAGCTGAGATTCACGGGATGGCTCAACGTGGAGGCTCCATAGTTGCATACACGAGGATTGGCAGCAAAGTTGAGTCGCCGCTCATTGAAACAGGAAAAGCCGACGCCATCGTGGGTTTTGAGATTTTGGAAACCGCCCGAGCCTTGCCAATGCTAAAGAAAAACGGTACTGTAATCGTGAACATGAAGTACATTCCGCCAAACTGCATGGTTACAGGCGCGAAGCCCAAAAAGATTGAAGAGTTGATGGCTTATGCTAAGGGCTAAAGCATCGGTTCATGAAGTTGACGGCGTTGGCATCGCTGAGAAATTAGGCAACATGCTGGTTGTTAACACGATTCTTCTGGGGGCATTATCGGCGCTTCCAGAGATTCCCGTTAAAGTAGAGTCTTTTGAGCACGCTATAGCGGGAAGGCTTAAAGAAAAATACATCAATTTGAATCTGAAAGCTTTCCAGTTAGGCAGAGAAACCGTGTTAAAGAGTTAATTTTATTAACGAATCCTTGTGATATAGCAAAGAAAAAACAAGAGGAAAGTAAAATGCAAAAGAAAATACTAGCTATTTTAGTCGTTGTAATAATTGCTGTTGCAGCAGTAGCAGCTATAGCCACGCAATTAACCCCAAACAGCATCACCTGACGCAAGAGACATAAAGATAGGATTAGTCGCACCGATATCAGGGTCGCCAATTGGACAAGACATGGAACGTGCCGCTCGACTAGCCGTCCAAGAAATCAACGATGCAGGCGGCGTCTACGTTTCAAGTTGGAACACCAAAGTAAACCTTACCATTGTCATCGCTGACACAAACAATGATGCCCCAGCAAACGCAGTAACTCCAGTTACCCGAGCAGTAGAAACAGACAACGTCGACATGTTGATCGGCGGATACGGCAGTGCAGGCACACTTGCAAACGAAATCGTAGCAATCGAAAACAGAGTGCCATACATCATCGCCGGAGCCTCAAACCAACTTGTAACAAGAAGAGGACCACAAGGCAACTACGGCGGCTTTGGACCAAACGGACCAAACAGCATCGCTGACGCAGAAGGCATGAGCTACATCTTCCACTACTGCACAACAACATATCACTACAGCAAAACAGTCGTTGACTTCTTTGCAAGCGAAATGAAACCCATGGTTGCCGCAGACCGAAACTTCAGTCTTGCACTACTCTACCGAAACGACGCTTTCGGAACAGGAGTTGCACAGGCAACTAAATTCTGGATACAGAACGAAAGCCTTCCAATCAGCATCGTTGCAGACAGAGCTTATGACCCTGCAACCACAAACTACCAAACTGACTTAACAGCAGTCGCCGCAGCACATCCAGACGCAGTATTCATCGCTGACAACCCCGACAAGACACCACTCATAATAAAACAAGGATGGGACGACGTTGGCTTAAAGACTGTCTATATTGCAGTTGAAAACAACCAAGACGAAGCCTTCTACGACCTGCTGGGAAGCGTAGGTGACGGACAACTTCTTGAGTCGAAACTCAACCCCTTCATGACGCCTTCATACTCGACAGTTGTAGAAAACTATGCTAAGGCTTTCGACAAAGCTTATCCACATGTTATGCCGGGAATGATGGGTGCCGACACATACGATGCATTCTACATCGCTAAAGATGCAATCGAAAGAGCTGGAACAGTTGACAAAGCAGCAGTTCGCACAGCAATCGAGAACACAAATATCGACCAGATGCTTATCCAGACAAAGACTGGTAAAATACAGTTCAGCACAGGCGTCAACTACCATGAAATCGACCCCGTAACCTTCATTGAGCAACTGAAATGGGATGCATCATCTAATCCATCTAACATCACAAATAGTTTGGTCACCACCAGGCAGCACCAACCTAAAACAAGCAAACTTCGTATTGCCAACAGGATATCAAGCTGGACAGTAAACAAAAACAATCTAACCTTCCTTTTCTTTTATTTCTCGCATGTTTTAAATAGTTAACATGAGAAGTTATTTCAATCGCTAAACCAAAGAAGGGATATGTTAAACCATGGACATAACGGCACCAACAATCATCTTAACGTTAGTTTGGGGTGTCGCCATAGGCTGCGTATACATCCTTTTGGCAACAGGATTAAACATAATCTTCGGCGTCATGAAACTCGTCAATTTTGCCCACGGTCAACTGCTCATGATAAGTGCTTTCTTAACCTGGACTATATCTGTTTCATTAGGATTAAACGCATACATTGCCATCCTTGTTTCAATGTTTGTTGTTGCCCTATTAGGTGTTGTGGTTGAAAGGTTCACATTCCGCAAGGTTCTGGGCACAGACAAACTTAACGAAATTTTCGTTAGCTTAGGTTTGATCTACATTTTTGAAAACGTTGCAATGTTAATTTGGGGAGCCAACTCAAAGCAGGTGGTGAGCCCCTTCTACGGCATGAGTGTTGGCTTGCCAGGCTTATCTATAACGTATGACCGCGTCATTGCCGTCTTCGTTGTTGTTGCTGCACTGGTAATTTTTGGTCTGCTTCTATGGAAAACGAAAATCGGCTTAGCAATGCGAGCAACCAGCCAAAGAAACACAACAGCCATGCTGATGGGCATAAACGTCCAAAAAGTCTACATGATCACCTTCGCCATCGGAGCAGCCTTGGCAGCGGTCGCAGGAGGATTGTACGGCATAATTTATCCCTTCGATTATCAGGTTGGAGCTTTGCCTACAATCATAGCTTTCGCCATCATAATAATGGGCGGCCTAGGAAGCATAAAGGGCGCCATCATCGGCGGATTACTATACGGCATAACAGAACAAATGGCGACGCTGTTTTTGGGTGGCACCTGGGGAAGCGCTGTTGCCTTTGCCTTACTCATAGTTGTGCTCATAATTCGACCCAACGGAATATTCGGGGAAAAGGGGGAATAGAATGCAACTAAAACAATCGCTAAGTCACATTATTGCATTCCAAGGGTTTCTTATTCATTATTGTCTTCTTTGTTATTCTAGCGTTCGTTCCGTTACTTGTCCAAGATAATTTTTTCCTTACAGTTATGACTTTGATCACTATTTTTGCCATCTACGCTGCAAGCTGGAATTTCTTAGCTAATTCGGGGCAAGGTTCCTTGGGACATGCTGTCTTCTTAGGCATCGGCGGCTTCGCTGCGGCCATCATAGGTGGCTCAATATCAAAAGCAACAGTTAGCTTTCTGGGCACGACCCAGATGCCAGTTGGCGGCTTATCCGTCGCTATTTTAATATTAGCACTTTTGCTAGGCGGATTACTTTCAGCAGGAGTTGGGCTACTGATAGGTTTAGCCTGCACAAGATTGAAGGCATGGTACTTGGCCATGGTAACGTTTGGTTTTTCAGTCATAGCCGCAACACTATCAAGCCAATTTAACTCAATCACTCAAGGAATAGACGGTTATGCAACGACAACTCTTGTAACTAAAGGCTACCCATTCTACGTTCTGGTTGTCCTCTTTGCCTTGACATCGATATCGGTTATGTTTTTCATAATGAAATCCAGAATGGGGTTGGCGTTCAGAGCTATCCATGGAAATGAAGCCGAAGCAAAAATGATTGGAATAAACACCGCAAAATACAAGTTGATAGCGTTTGTTATCAGCACATTCTTCGCCGGAATAGCAGGAGGCTTAAACGCCTACTTTATCAGACTCATCGACAACTCAGTTTTTTCACCAGCAAACTCATTTCTGCCTCTAATAATGTCAGTCATTGGAGGCTTAGGAACAGTCGCAGGACCAATCATCGGATCAATATTTTTCGTTTCAATCCAGCAGATCTCGACCTTACCAAGCGTAGTTGATTCTTTAAATGGAGCACTTGGGTCATACTTCCCCAGCGTAAGCAACGTTGGACCACCCCTAAGTCTCCTAATAATAGGCTTAATCCTCATAGTTATCGTGATTTTCGCTCCGAAAGGCTTGATTTCACTGTTCCGCAAAATCTATAACTACTTGATGAGCGAGGAAAAACCCAAAAAGGTAAAGATAAAATGAAAGGCACAGATCACTTTGCAGAAGCCTTAGGGATCAAGGTACTTGATGCAAAAGATGGGTACGCCAAAGTAACAATGAAAATTGAAAAGCTCCACACAAATGCCTTGGGATTTACACATGGCGGCGCAATCTTTTCTTTAGCGGACTACGCTTTTGCACAAGCATGCAACTTCGGCGACAATGTTGCAGTGGCAGTTCAGGTGAGCATAAACTTTCTTAAGCCCTCAGTGGAAGGCGACACATTGACAGCGGAAGCAACTCGGGTTTCAGACGGCAAAACAATGGGATTATACAATGTCACAGTCTGTAGTCAAAGCAAGCAAGTTGCTGTTTTTTCGGGTTTAGCCTTCAAAAAATAAGCAAGCGTTTTGGCAGATGGCACAAAAAACAGGCTGAGCCAACAATATATTTATGTCAGTCACAACCTTAGAATCCCGTGCTGGGGTGGCCGAACGGTTCAGGCGGTAGCCTGCAGAGCTGCTATATATGGGTTCAACTCCCATCCCCAGCTTATTGGCATAAACCAATATACTTTGGAAATTACTTTCGTTTTCTGAAAAGCGTCACATTGTCCATTGTGCAAACGTATTCATACCCTGCTTCAGTTGCGGCAGCAGTTACAAAGGCACCCAATCGGGCACTTACATCAACTATGGCAGCTTGAACTCTCACTTAATCCCATGACAACATACACCTCCCATTTTCAAAAGTAAACGAGTTTGTCTGCTTCCAAGGAGGAGGATAACCAAAGGAGAAAACTAGAAAACCAAAACAAACCAGGCATAATAAATAAGCCTATAGTATGCTCTTTGAGCTAAAGACGCAAGCTTGCTTTATTATTACAAAAATACAGAAGTCATCGTTGAATATTTTAAATACCACAAATGACAACAAGAACAGGGAGAAAATTATGCAACCCATTCAGTCTAACTATTTCAGATACCTAAACTTGGTTGCCTTTATCGCGACTGTCATCATTAATAGTTTAGCAGGCAGCACCACTATGATAGGCGGTAAACTTACCGCTCAAGTTTCAGATGTAAACCCAACGCTGATCACTCCAGCAGGCTATGTCTTCTCTATCTGGGGAGTCATCTACCTTTTACTGGGAATATTTACAGTCTACCAAGCCCTACCAAAAAATAAAGATCGCCCCTTCCAGAAACAAATTAGCTTCTTTTTCATTTTAAGCTGTATAGCTAACATTGCATGGCTTTTTGCATGGCAATACGAACAACTACCCCTTTCAGTTGGCTTAATGCTAATTCTATTAGCTTCACTAATTGCAATTTACCAGCGCGTAGACATAGGAAAAACAAAAACATCAATTAAAGAAAAACTCGCCGTTCATTTGCCATTCAGCGTCTATTTAGGATGGATAACCATCGCCACAATAGCTAACATTTCAGCAACCCTTGTCAATGTAGGCTGGGATGGCGCGGGCATAGACCCAACAACCTGGGCAATAATCGTAGTTGCCGTCGCATTGCTAATTACAATTCTGAGTTTGGCATTAAGAAAAGACATCCCTTATGCGTTAGTCATAGTCTGGGCTTTAGTTGGTATATCAGCAAAACAGACCCCAAACCACACCATAGTTACCCTAACTCAGGCAGGTGCAATCATAATAGCCGTAGCGATTGCAGTCACAGCCGTAGCAATGATCCTGCTAAAAAAAAGACAAAAATCGTAATTGCAAGAAATATTCTTTCTTTTTTTTGTTAATGAATCGTCATAGGCAAAAACAAACTGGAATTGCGGAACTAAAAACAGAAATGTAACCCGGAAATTTTTTTAGTTTAGTTCTTTTACAGATGTATGTTCCCTTGTGTAGCGCCAAGTTCTCTAAGAGTGCTTTCAAGATTCTTTTTAATGTCGCCTACATAGAGCGTTCGTTTTTGGATTCCTTTCTGGACCGCCCCCGCTACCAGGAAACCCGCACCAACTATCTCACTTATTGGCGAAGGATCAGGGAACATAATACAGGCCATTCCGATCCTAATAAGATTCGACTTATTGCCTTCACGCCACAGCTTCTTTGTTTTAGCCATCTCTTTGGCAGTGGATTTTAGCGCAATGCAGGCTTCCGCATAGCTTTCAGTTAGCTCATTAAGTGCTTTAGCTGTTAGTTTTGCTCTTTCCAATTTGACTACCAAACATCCGTAGTATTAGGGGTGTAAGGTAAATACTTTAAATTGAAAATAGGCACTTTTTGAGCTTCTCTTCGATGCTACATTCATTTTGATGTGAACAAAACGGTTAATCGTAGTAAAATCACACCAATAACTTGAGATAATTGTGTCTATCTTGAAAAACTCCCACCCTTTTTTGTCAGGAAAAAAAGTTCGCGGTCCTTAGGTTTGGATAGTTGTCTTAGTCCTCTTTGAACCTTTTTATTTGATGAAATTTTAGTTAAGCTATAGTTGAAGGGTTGGTTTTAATGGAATCAGTGTATTTTCGTGCAGTTGACAAGTCAGAGATCGCATTGGGCAAAATGAAAAAAGTTACAATGTACGGAAAAGAAATTCTCATCGTCAACGTCAATGGAAAATATTATGCTGTTGGCAGTGAATGCACTCATTTTGGAGGTGACCTTTCCGAAGGAGTTTTAGAAAACAATATAGTTACGTGCCCAAATCATAAGGCAAGGTTTGACGTAACCACAGGCAAAGTTGTTTCTCCTCCTGTCGAACCTCTTGACCGCCCAGATATTGAGGACTTACCTAAATATTTGGTAAAAGTTGACAATCAAGAAATAATGGTCAAATTAAGTCCAACCGTTTGACCCTACAAGGATTCATGTGCCGAGGAAGCAATATATATTAACGACTTTGCAGTTGGTAAAGGCGAAATAATCCATTCACAATCACTTTTTGATTGCAAATAATGACTTCAAATAGAAAAATAAGAGCGCTTGCATTGACCTTGCTCACTATTGTCACCTGCAGATTTTTGTTTCTGGCAGGTTATCTAATTAAAGTTTTAGTTTTTCAAATTGCACGGCAACTTTTTTTAGAGCAAACAGCCTATATGATAATTGGAGGGTATCTTTATGGCCATTGTTGAATGCCCCTTTTGCTATGAAATCCTCGAGATTAAGCCGCCAGACCGACTTCACATAGCATTTTCTTTCGCAAAACCAATGCCAAAGAGCTTACCACAAAAACATCGTCAAAAAACAACATAAATGCCAGAATCCCGAATGCAAAAAACCAATTACGATTTTCTGGTATGCGCCTTTTGAATACTTCAATAGGCTATAGCTTTCCTGCAAACTGGGGTAAGAAGCTTCAAATTTAAATTGCACAGATAATAGAATTGAGTCTGAGTGCCATGGATGAAAAAGTTCTGGTTTCAATTATAGTAAGCCGAAAAAAAGATGAAATAGTCTATAGGGTGGACTGCGCTAAACAAGTAAAGAGTGAGGAGCTAGCGCATTATCTAGATGAAATAATTGAAGGCATTTGCACTTGGAAACCAGAAGTATGCGAGGAAACCGTACAAACCATCACAGGAACCATCAAAGAAACGCCCAGAAAAAAGTAATTTATTCACCTAAAGAATCCCCCCTTACTTGATTCTGCGAAAAGAATTTAACGTCAAAAACCACATTTCACATTGGCACGATAAAGAATGTCTTCCAAATCCATGATAATAATAGGAGCAGGTCTTGCAGGTTTAGCCACAGGCACCTACGCTCAAATGAACGGTTACAAAACCAAGATTTTTGAAATGCAAGAAAAACCTGGCGGAGTATGCGTCTCATGGAAACGCAAAGGCTACACTTTCGACTATGCAGTTCACAACGTTTTTGGCGTTACTCCAAATTCTGTGAACAATAATATGTGGCAAGAACTCGGTGCACTTAGGGGATTGAAGACCTACAGTTTTAAGGAATTTGTTCAAGTCGAAGACCCAAGCGGCAAAGTCTTTACAGTTCACACCAACCTTAACGAACTCAAAAAACACATGGAGGAACTTGCTCCACAAGATAAAAAATTGATAGGAGAATACATCAAGCAGGCCCATCGATTCAGCGGCTACGACCTTTTCTCAGCGCTTTCAGGAGGAATAGGCACCAAACTAAAGATGATCCCGCTACTTGGAGCCCTAATGAAATACAGCAAGATAACCCTAAAAGATTACGCTGAAAAATTCAGTGACCCCTTTCTACGCAAAGCATTTGCAACAATACAATATGATATTCCAGAGGTTCCAGTGGTACTTTCTTTGATTTTCTTAGCTACCTTAAACAACGGTGATGGCGGATGGCCAATTGGCGGGTCAATGGCTATTTCAAAGAACATGGAGAAAAGATATCTTGAACTCGGCGGCGAAATAGCATACCGCTCTAAAGTCGTTAAAATCCTTGTTGAAAAAGGAAAAGCTGTGGGCGTTCAATTAGAGGATGGTTCCCAGCATTCTGCTGAAGTGATTGTTTCAGCAGCCGACGGTCGCTCGACCATATTTAGTATGCTGGACGGAAAATACGTTAATGACCTTATTCAATCCTACTACAACGCCGTTCCTAAAACTCAGGCTTTCGGGTTAGAAGTTTGGTATGGAGTAGACACTTGACCTCTCCAAGGAACCACATGCCCTCGTTCTCTTCCAAGATAAGCCATTTACAGTGGAAAACAGAGAAAGAGATAGACTTGATGTGGAAGTTTTTGGTTTTGACCCTACACTTGCGCCTGAAGGCAAAACTGTGGTTAAAGTTGTTTTTGATTCCAACTATGACTACTGGAAAGAACTGTCAACTAACCCCGAAAAGTATAGTTTAGAAAAACAAAAAGTGGCAGATTTACTAGCTGAAAAGCTGGAGAAACGTTTTCCCACGTTCAAAAATAAGATCGAAGCCATCGACGTTGTTACACCTATTTCGGTTGAGCATTGGACGGGTTCTTACCATGGTTACCAAGCGTGGGGTGCCCCAAAAGAGTACGATGCAATAGTTCGCAAAAACGGGGTCAGCAAAACGCTTCCTGGTCTGAAGAATTTCTACATGGTGGGACAGTGGGCTGGAGGCACAATCGGATTAAACACTGTGTGCCTGATGGGTCGCAATCTTGTCAGAGAGCTCTGCAAAAAAGATAACAGAAAATTCAAAACCAGCACCTCAAAATAATTGGTTTTGCACTAATTCTTCTCTTTTTTGAAATATTTCTTCATTGGCTCCCAGTAGAACTCCGTCCAACCATCAGCTGCGTCATCCGCAATCTCCTTTGGAACGTTGGAGTGCACCATGGTGATTTCTGTTCCTTTAGGCACTTCACGAAAAGTCAACTCCAGCTTAGATGGAGGGTAACCTTCAGGAAAATCCGTCGATGTCCATTCTTGAACTACTCGTTTCCCTTCTTCAAGTTCTACGAATTTGCCTGAGATGTATTTATCCCAAGCGGTGAATTTGCCTCCAACTACTGGTTTGCCTGTAGCTTTGCTTTCTGTGAATTCGCTGTGTTTTTTTGGGTCCACGTAGGCTTCGTAGACTTGTTTTGGGGAGACTTTTGGGATGATAACTTTTTGGGTTATTGTGGTTAATTCAAGTTTTTTCAAAAAATAACACGACCAATTACTAGTAAGTTGGAAGGGTTTTTTAACTTTAACGTTTAAGTATCAGTGAGCAAAAATGGGAAGATGCACAGTCACTAAAGGTCAACGCCGAATTGGCAAAACAATATGGAAGCTTGAGAACAGCGTTGAGTTAAGCAGCAAAGAAGGCAAAGCGAAAATGGCGGAGCAGAAGTACAAACAGAAAACCCAAGCCGCACAAGGCTACACCGATGACTCGCCAATCCAAAACCTGCGTGACCCTTCAAAACGGAACAAGGAAACTACCTAAAAACATCAGTCCGGGCACCAGATTACTTGTGACTGTTAAGGTGTAACCACACAGGCTTAATTGTTTTAAATCTCACAGTCAATTGGTGAATTGTTCTAATGAGTGAAAATCTGCTTAATCCGTTAGATGTAGCAAGCAACGTTTACAAGTTCAAGATGGAAAATGAACGTGTACGTGTACTTACTGTAACTTTCCATCCTGGCGACAAAGCCGTGATGCATAGTCATCCTGATCATGTTGTTTATGTGCTTGAGGGTGGCAAGATGAAGTTGACTTCGCAGAGCAAAACCGATATTTTTGACCTTGTAGCTGGTGACACAATGTTTCTTAAAGCTCAGTCGCATGAAGCCGAAAACATTGGGCAAACAACGCTTGACCTGTTAGTGGTTGAACTAAAAAAGTAACATAAAATAGTCTGGTTACACTCTATTTTTTAGGGATTTACTTTGTCAGCATCATTAAATCAAGACATTAATTGGAATTACCGGAAAATCGAACAAAGACTAATCGTCATAAAAACAAAAAACGAAAAAGTCCGCAAAGCAGCAGCACTAGACATCTTGACTAACCTGTTCGTCACTATTGATTTCCCAAAAACATTACCATGGAAGAACTGCAACCTGAAAAAGAGTTCTTGGCGCAACTAAAAGTTTACACGTCAAAGAACCTTGATGGAATCGATAAAGAATTCGTCAATTTTTTTGGCACATTGGACATCGACCAAGCCATCGAAGATTTCATCAAGGCATACCGGATTTACCCGAGTAAAATAAGCTTCGAACTAGCTGAAATAGAAGAACCTTAACGTTTATCTTAGGACCATATTGACGAATTTTTCTGGGTTAAACAGTTCCAAATCCTTGTAGGTTTGCCCCACACCAATAAACAAAATCGGTTTTTGCGTCACGTATGTTACGCTTAGTGCTGAACCGCCTTTCACGTCAGCATCCACTTTGGTTAGGATCGTTGCGTCAATGCCAATTGCCTTGTTGAACTCTTCCGCCTGCATAACTGCATCGTTTCCAATTAGCGAATCCACCACGAAAACTGTTAAGTCAGGACGCACAACACGCTTCACTTTAACCAGCTCATTCATCAGGTTCTGGTTAGTCTGCATTCTACCAGCAGTATCAATCAAAACAATGTTGATTCCATGGGCTTTTGCGTGACTAACAGCGTCATAAGCGACAGCTGCTGGGTCACCGCCATAAATACTCTTAATCACACGCATACCCAAACGCTTACCATGCTCCTCCAACTGCTCAATCGAGCCAGCACGGTAAGTGTCAGCGGCAGCAAGCAACACTGAGAAGCTTTTGTCCCTCAGAAACTGCGCAACCTTCGCGATTGTTGTGGTTTTTCCTGTGCCGTTGATGCCTACAAACATCAAAGAAAAGGGTTCCTTCTTTTTGCGTTTCTCATCTGCCATTTTAAGCAGGTCAATTCTTTGTTTAGTTAACATGACATCTAAGAGGACATGCCGTAGGTTGTCTTCAACAATTTTTTTTCGGTCTTCTAAGCGTTTAACCTGAACACCCGCTAAACGCAATTCGAGTTCATCGCAGATTTTGTCTGCAACTGGAAAAGCCACATCGTTTTCGGCAAGACTCATTTTAAAATCTGATAAAATAGGAGATAGGTTTTCTGCTTTAAGTTCAGTTGTTGTTACTTTGTTTACTAAGCCTTTAAAACCTGATTTAAGCTTCTCAAACATCGAGCTACTGTTTCCCTTCTCTTGTCGAAAGCAGATTTTCGAGTCTGCTTCTGCCAGAGTTTATCCGTTCAGCCACTTGACTGAATTGCTGTTGGGCTGAATGCATAGTTTTCTCCAGCTCATCTAGGCGTTCTTTGAGGGTGGCTTTTGCTTCTGGAAGGGTTTTCTCGACTGATACACCTGAACCCAAGCCTATGATTACTTTGTTTGGGTCTGCAAGTTTCACTTTAACGTAAGAGCTTCCGCCGATTGGAACAAGCATTTCAGAGTTTTCTTTTTCTTTCTCAATGCCATCAAGTGTCATGTTAGCATAGTTTATGTCGGTTAATGCTGCATTCACCATGCTTATGCGCTGTTGCAGAGCTTCTGCAGTTTGTTCTAGATAACGCATTTCCATGCTGAGTCTGCGAAGTTCCTCTTCAGCTTGAGCTCTTTGTGCCAAGAATTATTCCCCACTTACAATTTTCTTTAAGATGGGGTTCTCAATTTGGTCAACAGAAATTTCTTCTGAACTTATGATTTTGATGTGGTAGCGTTTTACGCGGTGTCTGCTGCCTATTTCAGCGTAAACCTTCTCAACAGCATGTTCGCTTTTGTCAGCTACGAGTTCTCTAACGAATGGAGTTGATAGTCTTGGCTTGTTTATTTGGCCAGTTACTTTGAAAGCTTTCATTTTTCTTCTTCCTGCACAACATCCAGTGCATTCCCAATTATAAACATCTCGGGTCCAGTTGTCATAGAACCAGCAACAGCAGCATGACTATTCGCAAGTAAACCTGTGCCAACATATGGAACTCCACAGTTTATTGTGCCCACGTCAACGGGAACTTTGAAGACGTTTTCCAAGATTTTTCGTTCCTCATCCTTAAGCATTGGGTGTGCTAAGACGCCTTTGTTTGTTGCTACAGCTAAAGAGCCGACGTATGGTAAACCCGCGATTTCTGTTGGCACCGCTTCCACGCCTAAAGCTTGGGAGATTTTTTTGATTTCAGTTTCTTTGAATCTTGGGTCAACCACTGCACCTTTATCGCTGGCTAAAACCAGGTTGCCGTAAGCGGTTTTTTTGGTTTCCATTACGGTGATGTTTCCTTCGAAAACCGTTTTTATCGCCGTTAATTCTTCTTCTCTAATGGCGTTTGAAACCATCATGCCGTTGGAGTTTGCGCATACCAATGCACCAACCAACACTGAGCCGCTGATGGATGTGTAGGCAAGCTTCACTTTTAGCCAGTCCGCGAATTCTTGCGCTTTCTGTAGCGGCACCATCCGCGGAACCATAACTATGTTCTCAGTTGCAAGTGAGTAAACGCCTATGCTTGCGCTTCCAACGATGCTTGATAAGTAAACGGTCAAGAATTAATTTCTCCTGTGAATGTTCTTTAGCGGAAAGTTTCATGCGATACTCCTTTTTTTAGATTGCGGTATCTCCTTAAGTTTTAAAAAATATTGCTCAATTCTGCAACACTTGCGAATAAGAAAGGGTATTCTCAGTTAGTGTTAAATGAAATAAAAACAAAATAAAGAAACAGTTATTGTGTTTCTGCTAAGTAGACAGTTACGTTGCCGTCTTTATCCTTGGTTACACGAGTCTTGATTTTGCGTGGAGGTTTCTCGATTCCTCTGTCCCAAACTTTCTCGTTAACTTCTTTGCTGATGACTAGTTGAGGCAACTCTTCTTCTTCCTCTTCTTCAGAAACCTTCATTGTAAGCTTCATGTGTTTGGTGACAAAAATTTTGATGAGTTGCATAGCACGTGGAGCACGTTTTTTTGGTGGTCTAACCAAGGCTTTTGACAATGGTATGGTGTAGAATCTTTCTTCAACGATTTCTTCGTCTTTCTTCTTTTTCTTAGGCTTAGCTTCCTGCTACGGCTTCTTCTGGCGCTTGCTCTTTGACGCCTTCCTCAGTTTCAAGTTCTTCTGGTAAATTAGCCAATTCTTCTGTTTCTTCGTCTTTTGGTGCTTGCTTAACTTTAGTTTCTTGGGCCATTGCGATCTAATTCTCCTATGCCTTTATTTTTCTTGTTCTCCAGTTGCGTCTCTGCTTAGGATTATTCCTAACTTTACCATCAGTTCTGGCGATTACCCATGTTGGAACAGACTGTGATTCTTTGCCAGCTTTGGCTAATCTGAGTTTTTTTCCTATTGGTTTAACTCTTGCCATTTCTATATCCTTCTGATTTTTGTCTCTCGCTTCCGTGATTGAAGCTGAACTAGGATCTGTTTGAGCTGTGCATCTGACAGTGGAATGGGCAACTTTCCAGTTTGCGCCATCTCAATCAGCTGCATCTCGATATTCTCAGCAAACTCTTTCCTAACCATTTTCAGGTTATTTAGCCTTTGCCGAGCTTCAGGCGCCAATATCTTGCTGAGCAACGCCTGTTTTTGATCTTCCATCTGCTGTTCTGCTTGAGCTTGCCTTTGCTCATCACTCATGCGATGTTGCATCGACAAAAGTTTTCGTTTGCGGATTTGGTCAAGCTCGTCATCGGACATTGTCACTATTCGCCTTGATACTTCTTGAGCTCAGGGACAGTTTTAACTATTTCTTTCGATAAGTCTCCAGCAACCTCTTGGAGAAGCTTTCGTCCTTTAGGAGTCATGGTTCTTCCTTTAGGCTTTGTAATCTGGATTAAACCCGCTGTTTCAAGCTGTTGTAGTGCTTTGCGGATGCCGCTTCCACCAGCTTTTTTCACGCGGTCAGGTTTGCTGCCTCTGTTCTTTCTGCCGCCATATTCAGAACGTAATTTTTCGAGTCCGATTGGACCATAAATGTATACTTTGCGTAGAACTGATGCGCTTCTGGTGTACCACCAGTTAGGGTTCTGAGGCTGCTTCTCAACATGCATGCCTGTTTTAGCGAAAGTTGCCCATGGAAGAGGCTGAACTTCATCAACGTTTTCCCTAAGATACTTTGCTAATCTATCGATAAATTTTGAAGCTGGAACGTCATGAGGAGTCGTCAAGTTGCTCTTATCCTTTGGTTTTTCCTTGCAGTTAAACAATGAAGCCTAATATAAATATTCTCTGAACAACCAAGCATACTTTTGCAGTCCCTTTTTTCTATAAGCCACTTATGTTTAGGTTCAATAGTTGGATTTCGCTTGATTTCTTACGTGAGTGAGCGCGACGCTTACACCCATAAAGGTCTGCCGGCATACTCATTGTCTTTAGGCAAGTGCAACAAACTGAGCACATACTAGTTCCTAATCGCAACACCAAAGCCCGTTAACAGAGAATAACTCTACCTTGTTTATGGCTGCTCTGGTTCTTCCGTTCTTCGTTTTCGGAATAGAATGAACACGTGACCGCGGACTTCAACCAGTGCAGCGTTAGTTTGCTCAGCAGCGTTAGCCGCAATAACCTGAGCCGAAACTTCTCCCTGCATTGCAGCTGGCAAAATTCTGACCTTAACCATCTTGTTTCTTTGAAGTTGCTTCTCAATTTCACTAGCCAACTGCGGCGTCAAACCGTCTTTGCCAACCCAAATCGTCGGGTTCTCATCTTTCAAAACGTGCCTAACGTGGCGCTTCATTCGAGTAGTTATCTTGCTCAAGTTCTCTGTGCTCCTTTTTCTCTCTTAACAGCATACGAGTCTGGTTGCCGCAGTTTAAACATGTTACTAAAACGTGAGGCTCCCTTTTCTGCTTTACCCTAACACGGCAATTGACACCATGCACAAACAAGGCATTACATTCTTTGCAGGTTTCACGCCTGAATTCAGCAGGCAACCTAATTCTAGCGGCCATGGCAATCTTTCTTGCCGACAAAACATATTGTGTTGCTAATTTAGGGTTCGATTTGGCAATCTTTTTGGCTTGCTCGAAGAGAATTTGAATGCGTTGCCGCGCAATTTGCTTAATATTGGTTTGTTGTTTCATCAATTACCAAACATGTCAAGGGTTAAGTTCAATTAAATAACAGTTTTGCTATGTTGAGCACCTTTTCCTGAGAGCTCAACCCTCAACCTTTCCACCGCTTCACCCATCTCGAGCGGCTTATTCTTTAAAGTCTTCTTTGCTTTAGAGGTATCAAGTGACGAATCCATTGGACGTCTAGCTGGCCAAGTAAAATCTGAAGACGAAACAGAATCAATCAAGCCCTTATCCAAGCCAAACTCATCAGCGATTTGCTCAGCAAATTCAACTCGGCTAACACGTGTGGCACCACTCAAGTGATAGGTTCCGGTTAACCTACGCTCAATAACTTCCAAGGTCATTTCAGCTAAATTAGTGTTGAGTGTAGGGGTGTTCCATTGGTCAGTAATAATTTTTACACGTTCACGTTTTCGGAGGGTTTCGATGAGCCATAGGGCGAAGTTAACTTTTCCTGCTGCAGGAGTAGAACCATAGATGACGCTGGGACGCGCTATGAAGTATTCGGCTTGGGTTTGGACGATTTCTTCGGCTAAAAGCTTGGTTAACCCGTAATAGTTTGCCGGGTCACATGCATCAGATTCCACGTAGCAACCTTTCTCGCCGCTAAATACGTAATCAGTGGATATGTAGATTAGAAAAGAACCCGTTTTTTCTGTTGATTCAACTATATTTTTGGTGCCGTCGACGTTGACTTTCCAGGCGAGCGCTTTGTTCAGTTCGCATTTGTCTACATCGGTTAAGCTTGCAGCGTGAACTACCACATCAGGCTTTATGTTTTTGAAGGCTTCTACAACCTGTGCTCTCTCAGAAATATCTAACTTAACGAAGGTGCCGTAAACTGTTAAGCTCTGAATATCCGATGAATAGACTTCAAAGTTCTTCGCAAGCGCCAGCTGAGCTAGTCTTGAACCGTAAAGACCACTTGCACCTGTAATTAGAAGCCTCAATGAATGCCACCGAATTTCCATGGTGTCGGATGCAAAATAACTTCGGTTGCAAACGGTGTCCACCAGTGCTCGTTGTCAAGATACCATTTAACTGTCGACTCTATAGACTTCTCAAAGCTGAACTTTGGCTTCCAACCCAGTTCATTTCTGGTTTTTGCAGAATCTAAACTGTAGCGTGTGTCATGGCCGGGTCGGTCTTCAACGTAGGTGATCAGGCTCTCTGGTTTATTCAGCAAGCAGATAATTTTCTTAACGATTTCAATGTTTGCAATCTCGTTTCCTGCAGAAACATTATAGATTTCTCCCGGTTTGCCCTTTTCAAGCACTGTGTTTAGAGCTTCACAATGGTCTTGAACGTATATCCAGTCGCGAATGTTTGTACCTTTACCATAAATTGGAATTGGTAGGTCCCTTAAAGCGCGGATGACTGTTTTGGGAATTAATTTTTCAGGAAGCTGGTAGGGTCCGAAATTGTTGGTGCACCGGGTTATTGATACGTTTAAACCATAAGTTCTGTGGTAAGACAGCACGAACATGTCGGCGGCGGCTTTGGCAGCTGAGTAAGGATTAGAAGGTTTAGGCGAGGTGTTTTCCGTAAATGAGCCTTCGAGGGCTTCACCGTAAACCTCGTCTGTAGAGACTTGCAAAAGCCTAGCTTTATGATTATGCTTTCGGATGGCTTCCAAAATCGTGAAGGTGCCAACAGTGTTGTTCTGCAGGAACACATTAGGGTCAGAGATGCTTCGGTCAACATGCGTTTCCGCCGCAATATTCACAACCGCATCCACTTGATGAACCAAACGGTTCATGAGTAGCGGGTTACAAATATCGCCCTTAATGAAAGTGTACCGCTTATCATTCTCGATATCATGCAAATTCGACGGGTTAGCTCCTATGCCAATTTTGTCTACATTTATCAATTCATAGTCAGGGTGTTTAGCAAGCATTAGCCTGCAGAAGTTGCTTCCGATAAATCCTAAACCACCAGTAACTAACAGTTTCATATTTCATCACTTGTGGGGGGGAAAATTCCAATCCCAAGGTTTACCAATACGCGTATCATTCTTATTGCCATTAACGATTTTTGGAATAAGTGTTGGGTCATTCCAAGGTCGACGCTCCTCGTCAGGGTTCTCAGGATCATACAGGTTAGTGGTGAAATACAGCAGCATAGCGGGTTCATTTCCGAGCGCTTTAAAGCCATGCCAGTAATTCCCGGGCATCCGAACAACCTGCAAATCAAAGCCGCTTGAAATAACCTCATTAACTTCCTGTGTCTCATCGTTGAAAGCGCAAATTTTAATCATGCCTCTAAGTGCCAAAAAGTAATCGGTTTGCCCCTTTACGTGTCTGTGCCAAGCACGAACAACATCAGGATATGTAAATGACAAGTTTGCTTGAGCAACTGTGTCTTCTCCGAAAAGGTCCTTCCAATCCTTACGCATAACTTCTGAGAAGAAGCCTCTCTCGTCGGGAAAACGACGTATTGGCCTAATTTTTATCCCTTGTAACATAAGCGATTCCTTGTTTACATTCAGACATATCGTTTAAAAAACTTTATAATGGTTCCTATTTTCGGCCGTCAAACTTCTATTTCTGAGTAATCGCCCACATGTAGCTTTATGGTTCGGTTCCTTTCGTTACGGTTTACCTTAGCGTTTTTGCCGATTAAACTGTCTTCAAGGCGTTCGATGTCTTTAATGGTTACACTGTCCTGTATAACACAGTACTGGATGTTTGAGCAAATAATTTTAGAGTTGTCGCCGATGCTTGAGTAAGGTCCGATAAACGAGTTTTCAATATAAGTGTTCTTTCCAATGATGCACGGTCCCCTGATAGTGCTATTTATTATTTTTGCGTCAGGCGCGACTTTAACCCGACCATCAATTGTACTGTTGGTTACAGTTCCTTTCACGTCCAACTCAATGTACTCATCGAGTATTTTGGCGTTGGCGGATAAGATGTCGTCTTTTTTGCCTGTGTCAAGCCACCAAGAATCTAATATTTCAGCTTTTACAGAGAAGCCCATATTAATCATTTCTTGGATGGCGTCGGTAATTTCTAGTTCGCCACGCCAAGATGGCTTGATTCGTTCTATAGCCTCATGGACTTTTTTGGAGAACAGGTAAGTTCCGATAATTGCTAAATTGCCCATCGGTGTCTTAGGCTTTTCCGCAAGCCTCACTATATTGCCTTTGTCATCCAACTGCGCAATGCCAAAGGCTGAGGGATTCTCAACCTCTTTGAGAATAATAAGCGCGTCAAGGTGCCCATTATTAAATTTCTTGACAAACGATTCCAAGCCTTGACCTGTCACGTTATCGCCTAAACACATAATAAAAGAATCTTGACGCAAAAAACGCCTAGCTGTCTTAACTGCATGTGCCAAACCGAGCGGTTCTTGAGGAATATAACAAACATTAAGGTTCCAGCTTGAACCATCCTTAACGTAATCTTCAACAAATTGACCGGTCTCCGGTGCCGTGATTATGCCTACTTTTTTTATGTTGGTTGCCGCGACTTGGTCAAGAACGTAACCTAAAATGGGTTTGTTGGCTACAGGAATAAGTTGTTTTGCGCAGGTAAAAGTTAAAGGTCTGAGCCGGGTGCCTTTTCCGCCGCTGAGAACAAGAGCTTTCAAATCAATCCCTCTCTAATGCCTTTGTTATAGTATGATTTGCCCTTAACTTATTAAACAATATTTCACCAATCGGTTGTTGTTGTGCAGTTACAACCACATAATACTATTAACAAATAATCTAATAATAAAGTATCGAGCCCTCATCTACTAAGAATAGGCGAGAAAATATGAAAAAATCTAGAGACATGTTAATGTCTTCTTTGATTTATCGAAAAGCAAAATGCAAATTCTCTCGTTCATGTAGCCTGTATTCAAACGCAAGCTATACATGCACACATACCGGGGGAAACTACTGCGGCAAATACAGAAAATTAAGCCACCACACCGGAGAGTACTTTGGATCAAACCAATACTTAATCGAAATTTCACAGTGAACCCATTTCTCTTTTCCTAAAAAAGATCAATCTAAATGTCCTTTTTTTAAGGACTCAATTATTTCTGAAAAGTATCAATTAACCTCTCGATTAAATTAAGCACAATAAACAATGGTTTTCGAAGAGGCCCTAATGCATTAACAATTTCATGAATGTTACCTAAATCAGTCTTGTTTATAGTTCGGGTTATCACTGCTAAAAGTAGAAAAGAAATCGCGAAAATTAACACACCCAAGATTAATAGAATTGGATTGCTAAACGGCATCCAAATAATTGCAAGATAAGTTAAAATTGCTGCCGCCCCTGAAGAGAATAAAATTTTAGCAGAAGAAACCCAATCTAAAGAAACACCAAAATTCTTTTTAATAAAACGAAGGCTCAAAAAGAAACTTGGAAGCCCAACAATTATCGATGTAACTATTAAGCCAATTATGCCGAACTGAGAAATTAAGATAAAACTTAATGGAAAACCAATTGTTACAGTGAGTAGTGTTAATTTTAGGTTATATTTAGTGTATCCTTGACCGTTTATTAGGTTACCAGTGCTTAAGCTGCCAAAAGCAGACAAAAGGTAAGTCACCGATAACAATGCAAGGTAAAGTGGTGCTTGGACATACTTATCATCGAAAATGGTTCCAATAGCAGGTTGTGCTAAAGCCATTACCATCGCTGTAACTGGTACAACAATAAGAGCAGCATATTTTACTGAATATTGAAAAACGTTTTTGAGAACCTCCCTGTCTTTATTGGCATCCAACTTTGAAAAGGCAGGAAACAACATGGTTGTCACTGGGGTAGCAAAGAATGTGATTAGAACAACGAAGTTGGTAGCCACTGAGTGATTGCCAATTAATGAATTGTCAGTAACGAAAATAAACGTGACAGTGCTATAGAATTGGGTAAGAAACCCAGCCAAAATAGCCCCTATTGATAATGGCAACCCATACTTGAGCATGGTCTTTGTTGTTTTTGTAAACTCTAATTTTCCATTAGTTGGCTTAGGCAATGATTGATACATTGCATAAACAAGCAACACCCCAGTAACCCCAGCAACTATCACCCCAACTGAAAAACCAACAACAGCGCCAAGCGTACCTAAACCCAAAACTACAAGCAAAAGAATCATACCGGTCTTCACTATTGATTGAACAATTAACATTATACTGTTCAAATGCATTTTTTCTAGACCTGTGAAAGCTGAAGTTGCTGCGTTAACCAAGGCAGCAGTTAAAATCGAAAGTGAAGCAATCTGGATTAACTGAACAATAGCTGGGCGCCCATAGAATCCAGCTAGAAAACCTGAAAGAATCAGAGACAACACGGAAAGAGCCGAACCGACAATTATTTCGAAGGCTATTCCAGAAACAAAAACGCTTCTGACTTTTGCCACATCATTTTCGTTATTATGTTCAGCAGAATACTTTATCATAGCTGTAGTTACCCCCCAATCTCGGAATGTAGCAATTAAGTTAGGTGCTGCAAGAGCAATTGCGTATAAACCCATGTTATCTGGTCCCAGAAGTCTAGCGATAATTATTGTTCCAACAGCCGATATCAATGTGGATAGTACTAGACCCCAGAGTAGGTGAAAGCCGCCTTTCGCTGAAACCCTTGCCATCTCTGTAGCCTTAGACATCTTCGTTTCCCAATCTAATGTATTGTTTTAAGTTAATTGATGTTGATTAAGTGTCGTTTATCACTTTTGGTTTAGTAAAAGAGAAGTATGTTGTGTTTGTGTGTAAGTTGAATGTTTTGTGTTCAACTTTACTATTGGTTTTGGATCGGTTTTCGACTGTGGTATTTATTGTCAGACGTGGCTGGGTGGCTTATTTCTGTTTTTGGTTTTCGGTTAAGGGTGTTAAACAGTCAGAAATGAGGTATTATTTTTTTGTGATAGTAGAAGATGCAAGCTACTGGAGCGGTATTTTTAACGCTTCTGGCGTATCTTTCTCTAAACTTCCTTGGAAGCTTGTATCAAGCAGTTGTAAATTGGTTTTCTTTACATCTGCTTACGTAGAATAATAATAATTCCTTAAATAGAGTTGGGCTCAAGGTGATTCAATTTTTTTCTCCACCTATGCTGGCTAAGAATGGTGAGAATGACCAATTTTTCTTCTGGGACTGCCAGTTGGATTATCACATACATACCCCTGGCAGCCTACACCTTAACTATTGATTATTGATAAATAAGTCTTAATAATCAGTACTATCAGGATTTGCTATATTACAAGAAGGCGCCAAATTGAAAGAAAAAAGAAACTTTTACTTTAAACGATTCATAATTATTTTTTTCTTATGCGCTCTATCTTTTGCATTACTTGTTGATGCTCAAGGAAACATTTTCCTGATCGAGTCACAATCCAACCTTCCTGCGGATCCTATTGCACAAAGCACACCTGCCAATTACATAACCAGCAACAACACAATTGCAAACCTAGCAGATGTTGAATTGTTAGGCCTTAAAAATGGGCAATTGCTCATCTGGAATGCTACAGCCGAAAGATGGCAAAATGCTAATTGCTCCCAACCCACATCTACATTGGCTAAATTGACTGATGTAACATTCGCATGCGTATCCAACGGGGACATCTTGCATTATAACTCAGTCTCAGGAAAATGGGAAAACACCCAGTTAAAAATGACAGTTCAACAAATTATCGATGCTTATACTACAATGGCCTACAAGTCCAATTGGGACGGAAGCATTAAGGCATTGATTAATAGTTGGGGCAACACAACATCCCTAACCAACCCGCAGCAACCCTACAGCTACTTGATCTACAAAAGTGAAAATAACTATTATGCAAAGAACGGCACTGACGGTAGCATAGCTTTCAATTCAACGGATGCTAGTTATGTATTCTCCTCAGCTTGCGCAGAAGGAGATGGAATTGTTTTTGTGAAAAATGGCACCTATATCGGCACATCCCTTAACCTTTCTTACAGAAACATTAGACTCATTGGCGAAGGGCTAGGAACAATCCTACAATTTACACACGGCATAACCGTTGCTAATACAATCGAAAGTTATCACCAAGAGATCAGCAACTTGCAGCTAATTGGTACTGGATACGCGAATAACGGTTTAACATTAAGCAGTACCTCAAGATTTGTAAGCTATAACCTGGCTATCCAAAACTATAACGCGGGAGTATACATCAAATCCTCCGCCTCAGGAGCTACCATTTTCAACAATTTTTACAGTCTGATGAGCCACGACAATAACATTGGCGTTCACATAAAACGTAATCCAGGCGATAACACCGTTGCACACAACACATTCTATGGCGGCTCAATAGTCACAAACCTACAATGGGGAGTTCTAATCGAGGGCTCAGCTTCAAATGAAATCTTTGAAGGCGCAGAAATTGAAAACAACTGCAACGGACAAGTGCAACTCATCACAACTAACCCAGGACTAGTACCTGAAGGCAACACCTTTTCTAAATGCTACTTTGAACCCTGGCTACTCAACACAACAGCGCCATTCATCGAGTTTAGAACAGAACTATCGCCCGAAACTAAACCTTGGGGAAACATATTCAGAGATAACAAATTTGCCGTTTGCGGCGACACTACCTTAACACTACCCACTAGCACTATCTTTACTAATAATTATTTCAGCGGAGCTCCTGCTACCGTAACGATAATCGCGACGGAAGAAGGCTGTGAAGTAAATGGAAATATCAACCCGGCTGGGGTAGTGAAAATTAACTATGTTGGGACTGGCAATACAGGTCGAATAATGCAGATTTCCAAAACGACCTTAACTACCAGTAGCAGTTGGATAGATTTCGGTGTCACTTTTCCGCAGGGACCTGTCGTTCATGTTTCAGTGACAGGAAATGGACGTGTTATTGATGCTTGGGCTTACCAAATTGAGACCACTCGATTTTATGTTGTGATGTTTTATAGCAATGGAGCTGAAGTTGAGACTCCCCAATATGTCATGTGGACTGCAACCCTAAACTTGTCGTAAGAAAATCCTTAAGTCAAAGGATCAACACTTAATTTTCAATTCAATACGTACAAGATAAGCCTGTGTCTAAACATCAAACAAATTGATGATATACAATTTGAATTAGTTGATGTTTCGATTAAACTACATTCTTGATTTTGAGAAGCTTTAATATTTATTAGTAAAAATCGATTGCTTAGCATCGAATAAATGACTTGACTACTTTTTATTTAAATGCCTGCTTAAAATTAGATGCGGATACCTTAGTGTTCAATAAGGCATCAGATTAGTTCATCTTTAAAAGTCACAAACCTTTTAATTAATAATGAGAAGGGAGGAGTATCTAATTCCTTTTACATACAAGTGGAAACTTGTAGCGATCATAGCAACAGTTGCTATAATTAGCACTGGTATTATACCCTTCACTTCGCATAGCAGATCTGCCTTTTTAACACCTCCAATTTTAACTAATGGGACAGTGCAGCAAAATCCAGATAACACCAACATAACAACTAGTAACAGCGACAGTTTATCCAATACTCCGTCACAAACCATTGTGTTACCCACCCCAAAACCAATTCCCCCTTCAAAATCTGTCGTCCCTGTTATCTATAATATGGGCTTGCCCACTTACAACATTAATGACAACATAAATAATATTGAACCCATACAAATTGCACCTATTATGCTCAATGAAACCGAAGCGATACAGACCGCCATTAATGCGTTAGGTCCTATTGGCGGTGAAATTACTCTTCTGTCGGACGCCTTCATTTCTAGTGCGGATTTGTTAATCACCAGCAACATCATCTTATCGGGAGCCAATCCAAACGTAACTCTCTATTTAGATTCTAAATGTTTGAATATCGAGAAAAATGCATTCAACATTACCATAAAAGACCTGGTAATTGATGCATCTAAATTAGGGAACCGCAGCGCACTTACGGTATCCGCTGGTGCACAAAATGTGTCCATTCAAGACATTGTTATCCAAAATGACATTTCAGAAAAAGATGCAGTATTAACCTTGGGAAATTACGTCAAAATACAAAATCTGACCTTTTCTAATGTACCGAATTCTCATCCAATTCAGATCAATGGATCTCATAGTATTGTTAAGAATTGTCGTTCAATTGATCAATCAACTTTTCATCTCGTCAGAGTGATGGGTGGTATCACAGACGTTCATATTGATGGAAATCTGGCCGAAAATCGACCTCTATTTGATGGCGGAATTACCCTGGCCTCATCAAGCGACATCTGGATACAGAACAATATATTGATTAATTTTCCTAACCGAACATATGGCATATTGGTTATGGGTGGAACTCTGGAACCTTTCAAGGCACCCTTCGACAAAGTGTTTGTCATAGGTAATAATGTAACAGCGGCAGCTGGAGCTTACAACGCCATAGCAATTTATGGGTTATCAAGCAACGTCTTAGTCGCCAATAACACTGTCGATCAAACTTTGTCAGGACATAACGCAATAGCAGCTGCATCTGGCGTAAACGTTACTATAACTCAAAACACAGTATTTGGATGTATAGAAGGCGCCGAAGGAGGAATTGAGGTAGAAAGCAACCCAGTTCACAACAGATTTACTGGAATAAGTGAAAACGTTAATGTAACCAATAATGTCGTCTTTGGTTCTCAATGGGGAATATACGTCAGAATAATGGTTCCTGACCACATCAACTGGGACGGAAATCCTCTTAAATCAAAAAACATCATCATTGAAGGAAACATAATTAGCAACTGCACCATTGGTATAAATCTGCTATATGGAGACGGGATCATTGTTAGAAACAACACCCTTATAGATAATACGAAATCTTTCGCAATTGATAAAACGAACGTGCTTAATTTACACTTTTACCAACAATGTGAGTAATACGATTATTTACCTAAAGATTATTCACAGCTAATATGACCGTAGATAATACTATTCTCAGAGAGATACAACCCTCCCTTCACAGAAATTTTTTCCATTTCGTTAGCGCGCTATCGATTTATCATCAGCAATGATTCGTAGACTTTTCAGGTAACTAATTTCTGAACGGTTAAGCTTGTCAGTTGTAGAATATCAATTCACCTAAATTGTCAATGAATTAGACCAGTGTTGTATGCCTTTAAGGCAGAGGAAGCATCAAACTGGAAAAGCCAAGCATTCCCAACTTCTTTAGTAAGATTGAAATAAGGAGTTGAGAGAAATTGCGAGGCATTAAAAGACCTACGAATCACAGAATCAAGGGCAAAAGTAGAGGGCT
This sequence comes from Candidatus Bathyarchaeota archaeon, assembly GCA_963770935.1. Taxonomy (GTDB): domain Archaea; phylum Thermoproteota; class Bathyarchaeia; order Bathyarchaeales; family Bathycorpusculaceae; genus Bathycorpusculum. Next base: position 99,981 of record CAVYRJ010000004.1, on the reverse strand, counting down.
TAGAACCTATAAACACAAATGAAATTTTATTGTCTATCAAATACGGAATCGCTCTCAAATCAGAGGAATTGGCAGTTAGAAATGTCATTATCGCACTATAATTTTCTATTCCGTTGTAACCACAGAATGATTGCTTCTCACTAACAGCCGTCAAATATTGACCACTATCACCTCTGGAGATCAAAATTAGGGATTGAGAATCAACATTATCTTTAATCCAATTCATCAGTGACACGTCATCTGGGCCAAGGACGGTATAATAATTTAGCTGGACTTTCATTTTGTTGTAAGTTTGTTGTTGTTCCGTTACAACTGGTACACTCAGAAAAACTGCGGTCGATATCAATAATATCGATATAGCCACTGCCAAAAGTCTATTTTTGCTAAATTTCTTTACTGATCTTTCCTCATTCTTGGATAATCGTTTGAGCAATAAATAGGAGAGATGTAAAGAGGAAAAAATAACAATTGTTGTCATGATTGTTGCTACAATAAATATGTGCTGCCAAACTCTCTCCGGATTGAAAAAATCAATTAGAAAATTTACAGGAAGAAAAAGAGTAATGGCTAAGTACGCCATAATGGCTAGCCTAAAAAAATAAACCAACAGTAAATTAAACGCAAATCCTGCTGGAAAAATATTGCGAATTTTTTTGCCTAATCGTGGGATAAGAAAACGCAATAATTAGAATTATTGCAAAAGACGCCAAAGAAAACAATTTACCTAATTCTGAGTAAAAAAATGAAAGCGAGGGAATATCAATCAACCAATTAAAACTTATACGTCTGATTACACTTTCTGCTAAATAATTTGATGCCGGATTCAATTCAGCAAATTGGACACCAGCGATGTTGTGAGCATATATTGAATAGAAGTACGGAACGCTAAATAGCATGGGTATTAGGAAGACAATAACATGGGTTACATTCTTCCACTTTAAGGAAGGAATAAATTGGAACCTTGAATGAATGGCTATCCCAAGCCATGGTTGATAACTTCGTGATTAGAATCAATGCGAGCCATATTAATTCTACAAGTAATGCAGTTGGATATGTTTGAGACGAGATAAAAAGGATTAAACCTAACAAGAAGGAGTTTAGATAAGAAAGTGGCTTTGATAACAAAAACATAAAAAATAAACCCATACTACTAACCGCTAGATACAACGACAGCAATACAGGCAATCCACCCCAACTTATTGGCCACCAAGCAAACCCAACTGTGAAAAAAGACGCAACTATCAAGACCAACATCGAAATTGTATTATTTTTGAATAAACATTTTATCGTCGAATAAAATGCAAGAGCAATTAAGGTAGGCAAAATAACACTAATCAAAATAACAATTTTTTGTATCGAGACATTAAATAAAGAAACAAAAAAAGCGGAAAGCACATGTGATCCTGATGGATAATTAAGTGTTAAGTTAGCAAAAGGCTGTCCTGAACGCGTCAACAACGAGACAGGATTATCCAAAACAATTCTAGTTATCAATGTATGATCCGCCCCGTCATCAATTGTTGACCCATAAAAACCCGTTATTAGCATTGAAGAAAGGAATATGACTACGATTAAGATTGAAAATAATGCGATATTATAATAATTGTTTGAAATAATGATGGACGGTTTTTTGAACCATTTCTTTTTGTGTTTAAACATTGTACCAATGCCAATAAGGGAAAGAGAAATAATGAGCAAAGTAGAAAACAAGGCCAAATTAAGAAATGCAAACGTATAGTAAAAAAGATAAACAAAAACGAAGCCAAACAATACTCTAAAATTAGTTTTTTGGAAAAAATCGAGAGCATCAAATGGATCGTTCTTTTTACTCAAAGAACAAAATAGGCTCAAAACACCAAAACCGACCAAGTACAAGATAAATATACTTAGAATTGAAAATAGAACAGACTCGAATAAGGTAATCTCAGTCCAATCCCACCACATCATCATTACACCGTAAACCTATTCTCGCTGAACTGACACCAGAGAGCGCCCAAATGTGATCTAATCAATTGCAATTGTTCCTTCATATTATTCTAGTACCATTCAAACATTGTTTGTGTATTGAATGAGCAACTTATATATTTAAGCAAAAAAAAGCCCTTTTAGGTATTTATTTACAAAGAACAGATTTTATATTTTGAAATTGTTTCAAATACACGAATATTAAATAGATCAGGAGCTATAGAACATCAAAACAATAAAATCAAATAAAAGAAATCTACACTATGAATAACCCCTCATATTTTCATCAGATTGACTTCATTAAAACGATAGCTATTACAGCAGTCATTTTACTACATAGCTTACCAGCATACATTCTTTTGGACATTTACTCACCATTTCATATTTCACAAGCAATCCCTGTCTTTATAATGGTCAGCGGAATCCTCTGGTACCTTTCATACACCAAAATAACTAAACATTCACTCAAAGATTCATACACTCCCGTTTATTTTAAACAGAAGATAAGGCGCTTAATAGTACCTTTCTTGGTCGTTTACATTATAGATATTGTCTATATTATATCCGTTAATTTTGCGATAACAACGCAGGGACTAATAAGGATATTAACATTTCAATTGCCTTCAGGAGGACCCGGCAGTTACTACACATCGCTACTAATTCAAATAATGCTAATCGCCCCAATCATTTTTTATTGCTACCAAAAGAATCCCAATTTGACATTAGCAACTCTATTTGGAATAGATTTATGTTTCGAACTAATTGCACCCATGCTATCATATTGGATTTACTACATTAGCTCATTAAGATATCTAGCTGCGTTTGGATTGGGAATCTATTTATCTGCTGCACTTCGCACAAAAACTGCTTTTTATAAAACCAAGGGATTCATTGTCTTGACAGTTCTGGCGACAGCCTCATTTGTTTACATTTTAGTCTTCATGAGGCAGCCTACTCCTTTTTTCAGGCCTGAATGGGAGACTCAAAACTTATTTTCTTTCTTTTACTCCTCTTTCATAGTTGCGATAATTTTGTTAGTCCACCCTCTTTTTGGTGGGCTTTCGAATGTCGGAAGAAAAATTAACGTAATAGGAAAAGCCTCTTATCACATATTCTTAGTGCAACTGATATATTTCGGTGTAGGGTTGAACGGATTTTTCTTATTTACAAGTACCTCCCCTACCCTAATGGGAATGGTTTATGTTACTGCCAATTTAGTCACGACTTTTTCTTTGGGGTTGATCTTCTACTATATTGACAAGAGACAATACGGCTACAAAAAACTGAAAGCCATTTGCCGATTTAAATAGTCGCATACAAGAAGCGCGTTTACCAAAGGCCGTAATTTCTATTTCTAATTTAAGAAACCAAATCCAAACTTAAGGGAGTCCCCATGTCAATATCCTTGGCAGCGCGTTTGCCTAAACAGTCCTTTAGATACTTCGGTGAAAGACCATATGCAGGTCTAATTGAACGTATATTCTCTGGAGTGAAAAAATCGCCAGCTTTCATGTCTTTAACAACAAAAATGGATCGACGAAAAGCTCTACTGGATTTTTCACAATCCTGAGTACAACATACTTCTGAACCAAGAGAACTCTCAACTACTCGAAGGTTTTCAACAAGTTGCTTAAACTCAGCAGGTTCTAACGAAAATCCGCTATCTGGACCAGGAATATCCCTGGACAGAGTCAAATGTTTTTCAATAATGCAAGCTCCAAGTGCAATAGAGGCAACAGAAACTTCTGGATTCAACGAGTGATCCGAAAGACCAACTGGAACATCAAACGTCTTTGCAAGGTACGGAATAGCACGCAAATTCATTTCATTAGAACAAGCCGGATAGGAACTAGTGCACTTTAGCAAAACAATTTCGGTAGCGCCCACCTCCTTTGCAGCTAAAACAGCTTCAGATATCTCTTCCAAAGTCGCCATTCCAGTTGAAATAAAAAGTGGCTTTTTTGTCTTTGCTATTGCTTTAATCAATGGAATATCCACTAATTCAAATGATGCAACTTTGTGAATGGGAACATTCATGTCTTCCAAAAAATCGAGCGATGAAATATCAAACGATGTTGAGAAAAAATCTAATCCTAAATCGTTAGCAATTATTTTGAGTTTTGGCTGCCATTCCCAAGGCATGCTTGCTTCTCGATAGAGATCATAGAGAGTTCTTCCACTCCACGGGGTGCCTTCCTTTATTTTAAAATATTCTTTGTCAGACTTCAAAGTCATAGTATCGGCTGTAAACGTTTGAACTTTGACGGCATCAACTCCTGCTTCTTTGGCTGCATGAATCAACTTCACCGCTTGATCAAAGTCTTGATTATGATTAGCTGATAATTCAGCCACAATGTAAACTGGTCGACCGGTGCCAATAATACGTTTTCCGATGTGTATGTAATTAGTCATTGATTTCTTCTCTCTCTTTCACTAAATGAAACGAGTTATAATCCTTAATATTACATCGTCCTAAATTTTTATAATTAGCTTTTTGAAAGGCTAAAACAGATGCTGTATTATCTATCTTTACGTAGCCATGAACTTTTTTTGTCTTAGTTGAATCGAAAATTTTCTGCGTTGAAATCCTGATTATATTACTTCCAAAGTTCTTTTTGCGGTACTCTCTTTTAACACTGATTGATATTGTCGCTTCTTCATCTTTCATTTCAAATCGAACTTGACCTACGGGTATATTTTCACATGTTGCAATAAAAAAAATGCAAGATGGATCGTTTAACTGTTTTCTAAACCATCTAATATGATCTTCCCATGGGATCATCTTTGTGGAAAAAGAAGCAGAACGAACATCGGGGTCATTTGCCAGACGCCATAAAAAATCCTCATCGCCCTCCTGAACTCTTCTTAACTGCAAACTGTCTATTGTCTTCGATGACGAAACGCTCCTCAGTGCCTTAAGAACTCGATCGGCGCCATTTCCATCTACAAGAGCTTGAGACCGCTGCGACATTTCACTTCTTTTTTTGGGATCACAAATCAGCTCAGAAATTTTTTCGGCGATCATTGAGGGCGTTATATCTTTATGCCAACCAGCATTCACAGCAACTCGATCTTTGCTCAGTTCTTCAACTATGTGACATTGATTATCCGCAATTGCTATGGTAATCATTGGCACACCCATGAAAGCTAATTCCCAAGTTGAAGTCCCTCCCGCCGATATAGCAATATCAGCCCAAGCCATTAAATCAGACATTTTCTCAACGTTACTCTTGAGCGATATATTGACTTTGGATTTTTCAATCAAAAACTTCATTTGGTCAGAATACTGGTTATTTGCTGCAACAATTATGACGTTTAGTTGATTAAATTCCAGTTGAATGATTGCATCATAAATTTTTTTCGTAACATTCTCAGGATCAGAACCGCCAAGAGTCACCAATATATTTTGAGCTAATGCAGGAATCTGTCGTTTCCATCCTTGCCATGACAAAAATTCTTCTCGAAGAAGAGCATATCGGGTTCCCAATAGCAAGGTAGTGTTAGGTTCTCTTTTTGAATAGAGTTTTTCAGAGGCGTGGATATTCTGGTTAAGTACAACGTCGGCGTAATAATGGCTTACACAACCATTATCGTCAATAAACAATAGTTTTTTACCCGAATCCTTAATTGTAAGTTGGTACGCCGCGTTAAAATTGTATCCATCTAATACTATCCACGAAGCCGATACATCCTTTAACACCAGTAGTGTCTGTTCAACATCATCAGCGCTTCCTGGAATGCAATTTAACACTTTTATCCCGAAACCTTCTGATTCAAGACGAACCCTTATAGACGGAGTAATCTGGCACATTACAAAAACTGAACCTTCACCGACCTTTCGAAAAATTTGCCCGAGCGCTAGACAACGCATAATATGACCAGTGCCAATTTGAGGGCTAGCGTCTGCCCTAAAAACTATCAAATACTAACTCTTCTCCAAAGGTTTCTGTTGTACATGACAATTCAGTTCGACCAGACTTTGATTCCCCTCGCATAGACTCAATACCTCATTCCAGCTGAATAGACTGTTGCCGCCTAGAATCTCATAGACTCTACGAACGAATTGAAGATCTTCATGAGTATCCACGGTCCAACGATATCTGCTCCAGTCACTTGAATTAGTTACTGATAAAAGCTTGAATAAATCAGTATTTTCATAAATATATGGCGTTACATGGGCTCTATGATATGGCTTAAATGAATTTTTCCAAGCGGTAGTTAGAGCTTGTAAACCAACCGCTTCAACATCTAAACCACGAGGATAGGTCCGTTGCAATGTATTACTAGCATAATCCACTTCTGAACTTCAAAAAAGCTTGAACAACCTTATCAATAATTTCTGGCTCAATCAAAGGACAATCAGCAGTAATACGAACAACAACTTCAGCCTTATGATAAAGTGCAGCTTGAAAAAACCGGTCAAGTACATCATCTTCCCTACCTCTAAAAACAGAGACACCTAACTTACCACATTCATTTTCAATTAAATCATCAACAAGCGTATCGCTGGTTGCAACAACAACCTTATCTAAAGAAGCCGCAGACTTAACACGATGAACAACCCGACTAAGCATTGATTCGCCACAAATATCTTTCAGCACTTTCCCAGGTAACCTATTACTGTTCATTCTAGCCTGGATTATTGCAACAATTCTCATGAACAATTCTCCAAGACTTTCTTAACTTCCACTATTACACGGCTGACATCATCATCTGACATCCCTGGAAAAATTGGTAAAGAAAGGATTCTCTCGTAAGCAGACTCTGCAACTGGACATAAACCCAATGAAGTCCCAAAGTTTACTTTGTAATACGGGTGCAAATGAACAGGAATATAATGCACGTTCACACCAATCCCAGCATTCCTCAAAGACGAAAAAATCTGTGACTTACTCAACTTTAGTTTATCAATGGATAACTGAACAACATATAGATGATAAACATGAAAAACATCTCCACTTACCTTCAACGCTTTAACGCACGATTCACCACGAAAACCTGCATCATACATTTTGGCAATTTCTCGCCTTCTATCAATCCAACCTCCGAGCTTTCTCAACTGACTTAAACCTAAGGCACACTGAATATCTGTCAACCGATAATTATAACCAAGATCCACCATCTCATAAAACCAAGTTCCAGCCTCAGCTCTTTGACGATAATCAGTTTGAATGCCATGATTACGAAACCGTCGCATCCTATTCGCAAAGTCTGCATTATCGGTAACAACCATTCCACCTTCCCCTGTAGTTATGTGCTTTACAGGATGGAAACTAAAAACAGTAAGATCCGCCAAAGAACCAATCCGGCTTCCTCGATATTTAGCTCCAAGAGCATGACAAGCATCTGAAATAAGAATCAAATTATTTTTTTCAGCAATCTTGCTCAAATCATCGTAATTACATGGCTGTCCAGCATAATCAACCGCAATTATAGCTCGGGTTTTAGGATTAATCTTCTCTTCCAATTTCAAAGGATCTATCAATAATGTATCCGGTTCTACATCAACAAAAACGGGATTTCCCCCTTGATACACCACAGAGTTAGCAGTCGCAACAAAAGTCATAGGCGGCACAAGAACTTCATCTCCTTTGACAATGTTTGAAGCAAACGCAGCGGCATGCAAACCAGCAGTTCCACTTGAAAAAGCCACTGCATACTTGGCACCTACAAGTTCTGCTACCGCCTTTTCAAAAGCCTCAACCATTGGGCCTGTAGTTAACCAATCGGAACGCAAAACATTTGTTACTGCTTTAATGTCTTCTTCGTCTATCGATTGCTTACCATACGGTATAAAATCTAGCATCAATATGACCTCCCAAGTAAATGTTATTTAGCTAGCTTTCTTAAGTCTTCGACAGATAGTTTTTCTATGTTAGTATTACTTGAATATCGAAAACCTTCAGGTAGTTTTTCACCGTTTGACCAGTTTTTTGCGTTCCACCACGCATGAAGAGGCTCAATAACATACATATCGTCTAATTCCACGGTATGCCATGACTCATCTTCGCCTAACAAAGTCTCATGAAGCTTTTCTCCAGGTCGAATCCCAATAAATTTGACGTCACATTTTGGCGCTATAGCTTCAACTAGGTCCATTATATTCATACTGGGGATTTTAGGAATGAAAACTTCACCGCCGTTCATTTTTTCAATACAATTAATGACAAACTTTACCCCTTGTTCCAAGTCAATCCAGAAACGTGTCATACGAGCATCAGTAACAGTGACACTTCCATTGTTTCGTTGTTGAGCAAAAAGTGGAATAACGCTGCCCCTGCTTCCTACGACATTGCCATATCGAACGCAGGCAAATCGGGTGGGTTTTTCTCCGCTATATGAGTTTGCTTGAACAAAAAGCTTCTCAGCTACTAGTTTAGTAGCTCCATATAGGTTGACTGGATTTACGGCTTTATCTGTACTGAGACCGATAACTCTCTCCACCTCTGCATCTAGGGCGGCATCAATTACATTTCTTGCACCCATAACATTTGTCATTACAGCTTCTATAGGGTTGTATTCACAAGCAGGAACTTGTTTTAGAGCAGCCGCATGAATAACTACATCTACGTCATTCATAGCTCGATTCAAACGCGAAGCGTCCCTTACATCACCGATGAAGAAACGTAATGCAGGGTCATCGTATCCACAGGTTTGCATTTCATGTTGTTTTAATTCATCTCTACTAAAAACTATCAATTTTTTTGGATGAAAGTCACGAAGCATAACCTTAATGAACATTTTCCCAAACGAACCGGTACCGCCAGTTACCATCACAACCTTATTTTCCCAAAACACCTACATTACCTTCCCAAACCAAAGACTACACATTGTATGCAAATCTTCTGTCATTTTAATCGATCATTTTAGGCATATGCAACAACCTATTTCTCAAATAGCCACCAATGCGTTCTATCAAATCCATCAGCCTTATCCCAATACCCCGATTTAACAATTTTTAATTGTGGATAACGCTCCTCAAAATGTTTCTTAAAATCTCTTTTCCAGAGCACATCATTATGCCCATGATAAGGTATCACTGTCTCTTCTTGCGCATAATACTCAATTACTAACAAGTACTTACTAGATACACGATACAATTCATCAATTGCTTTTGGCAGATCTTCTAAACTGATATGAATCAAAACGCCGCTCGTAAAAACCAAATCAAAATATCCATCTTTGAAAGGTATATCGAATATATTTCCCTCAAGGATTGCCAATTTATTATCTAATCTACCATGCAACACCGCATACTTCGATGGCTCTAACCCAATCAATTGATAATCACCAATTCTTGAGAGAGCTACAAGATTATGACCAACATTACTGCCAACTTCTAAAATCTTATTAATTTTAAGATCGCCAACCATAGATCTAAAAGCGTTAACTCGGGTCTCAGGATCTATAACATTTCTATTTGTATAATCAACACCAAAATCAGAGCCCCATAGCTTTATTTTCTCTTCTTTCATAGCAAAGACCCAATGGGCACCTTATACAAACCGTAAGTATTTTAATTATTCCATAAAAATGCAGAATTTAAAGCAAAAAAAGAAAAGATAGAAAATGTTGATTATGTTATTTACTTGATTCTTTTTCCTTGACGTCTACGAAGGGTGGAAGAGAGACATAACTTGTTGGATTTTCTAACTTCCACAAAGGATTTTTCAGTATCCACGTTCCATCAACATTTTCAAATATTTCTTTGTTCCAGAACTTTTCAACAATGTCCCAAAATTGTCTTGGCTGATAACCCATGAAATTAATAAAGTCCTGCATTGCTAACTTATCCAACCTATGATCGTATTTCATTACAAGCTTTATCGCTTCTGCCCTTGTTATCTTGCCGCCCCTAATCCATCTACAGGTTATATCAGTAGCTCGGCCAAAACCAAACTTTGGATATTTCATCCAAAGATGAACAATGTAAGAAATTGAGTCTATCTGACCATAGTCTTCAACATTTCCTTCTCTTCGCCATTCATGAACTAAATCTATGAATCCATAACGTTTCGCTATCTGATAATTTCTCTCATCATCCCAGGGTGTGAAATAACTCATAAAGATAGGCTCAGGCTTTACTCTATCAACCTCAGCTTGAGTTGGGGGAATAATGGCATTCATTTCAGCTTTGGAAATTCCACGGGTTAACCAGAAATCACAAATTTCTTTGCCAAGTTTTTCTGCTGCAGCGCTGTGTCCTGCCGCTATATATTTTTTGGCGCTATAGTCTTCTTTATCTGTTGTTCCATACTCAAAAGCTGCGTTTTCGCCAAAAACAATTAGAGGTATATTCATAGACACTGCAATTTTGTAAGGAGCAGTATAAATTGCTGCTTCAACAAAACGCAATGGTTCACCAAGTTCCTCGAAACCGATCTTAGTTACTCTTCTAAAAAGATCAATGCTCAAATTGAAAAGTATCATGTCACAATTAAAAGCAGATCCCAAATTTGCAAAGTTTTTTTGGCCTGTAATAGTTTTTGTAAATGGATCTGCCACGGTTATTAGAAGCGGATTCATTCCCATTTTTTCCTTCATAATATAAACTAAATAGTGACTATCTTTTCCTCCACTAACGGGAATAACACAATCGTAATACCCGTCTTTCCTCCGGTATTTATCACATAAAGCCTTTAGTTCTACCCATCTTTTTGACCAGTCAACCTTTTTCTTCTCTTCCTGGTTCAAACATGCTTGACATAGTCCTTCTTTAGTCATGATCGTGTGAGGACGAGTATCTGGCATTAAACATTTAGTACAATATTTCACTTATTTTTCCCCCGATTGTATTATTATTTGGATAAATACTAAACGGGCGTCTTAAAAGCCTTTCCCCATTTCATACAAACGACAATTTTAACTCAGTCAGAGACTTAATTAGGAACCTTTTTCCAATATGAGATGAATTATGCCTCTGTTAATATTATTCGCAAGAGAATCAAAGTCAACATCCAACTCGTAACTAATACCGCTTAAATTCTTTCTTTTAAAACTATTAATCAACTTATAGGTCGCTTCCAACCCGAAGTTGCTAACAAGCGGATAAAAGCCACGTGGCATTTCATCAATGACCAACGAAAGCCTAAAACCATGTTTTTTAAAATTCTTAAAAAGTTGTCTAACATGATCTCTTCCGAACGGAGGAATAACATGAAGCTCCATACAAATAGTGTTAATTCGTTCAGGGATATCGCTACCAAGCATAAAATATTCATGCCCTTCCAAATCTAGCCTGATCAAATCTATAGGAAACTTTTCAGCTAAATTAGAGAGAGGTAATGCATGAACAGTAATCTCCTTAAAAATCTCATGCCCCCCATCTTTTAACAACTCAGCTTGAGAGGAAGTGACGTTAAATTTTTTGGCCACATAGAGTTTTAGCATTTCCTCTTTATCGGACATCGCAATATTGAGAGAAGTTGCATTACCGTATTTTTCAAGAGTTTTTGATAGGAAAGAAAAAGTCAAAGGAACAGGTTCGACAGCTATAACATGTTTAGCGCCGGCCTGGAGTTCAACCAATGGAAAATACCCAAGATTGCTCCCAATATCAAGAACGAAAGGCTTTTTCCGTTTAATCTTATTAAAAATGGCAAAAGTATTTAATGGTTCCCTAAAGCCATAAAGACAAAATTCTTTTGAAAAACCTTCATCAACCGGGTTTAAAAGTAACCTTGACTCAGAATCGGAGTGCAAATTCAATGCACTAAAATTAATTTTTCTCCAGACTTCATCTGTAACCCTAACGGCGCCTTTTCTGAAATTATAATATTCTTCCATTAACTGAAGTGAGAACCTTTGAGCAAAGGACAATACCCCATCGGAACCGTTTTCTTTAATCAATTCTTTTGTGAGGGATATCATGTGTTTTTCCACTTCCTGAATGTTAAAGCCCCTAAAAAGATTATGCCTATTACTAGAAAGATGTTAGGCAATGAGAAAAGAATAGCTGTCCAAGGGATCACATCGACGATAGCATCATTTTGAACAATCCTATCGTATTCACCCACGAACTCGTCCATGAACATATAGGTGCCATCACTATAGCCAATTCTAAAGTTCAGATTTCCGACAAGTCGTACGTTAAAATTCCAAGCAGAAGAATCAGAAGGTAGTGAAATCTGTGAAAAAGTAATTGCGCCATCAACAATAATCTGAGGTTTTAATAAAACAAGTCCTGCCGAGTTTGTTTCAATCAATATTGAACCATCATTAATCGAATAATTCCCTTTCGCAGTATAGATTTCAATTTTAGAGCCATTGCCAACGGTCATTCTAATAGAGCTATTTTCATACTTAAGTGGAACATAAGAGGGAATAGCATTACCGTCTAAACCAGTTAAATTGCATATGTTAGATTTCACTTCTAAACTGACAGAACCCGAAATTCTGATCGAATTGATTTTTGTATTATTAATTGTGATCTGCCGCACATCATTAATAAACAATTTTTCTGCTCGAATTGGTTGCGCTATTAGATGCGAACCTGAGACATTTGCAATAGTTGTTATGTTACCCTCTGCCAAGAAATCGTTCGTTCCGTACGTATCGTATTTGCCTATCCACCTATTTTCCAACGGATCTCTGGATAGCCCTCCATAACTCTCAGGAAAATGAATACCACCTTTTTCAAGGGCATTTTTGACAATTGTGACTAATTCATAATTTGCGATCCAGCCATTGTTTCCTGTTTCTATCGCTTGATAGATAGGATCAATGTAAACATAAAAGATAGTTCCGTTTCCGATCCTTTTTTCAGTTATGAAAGGAGATACCTTGCTACCGTTCAGCGAATAATAACTCAAGACGTGAACATCAGCATCAACGCGATAATTAAGTGGCTTAAGGTTAAGTGTTTTAATGGGATATGTTGTAGAGGTGATACTAATACCGTTGGCTGTAGAGTTTGCATGATAATTTATGCCCCCAAAAAACAAGCCAAGCGAGTTAAACATGGCACCTTGCCCACCCATTACTATAAATGTGCCTCCGTCACGTACCCAATCAAGCAAATCAGAACTATTGACATTGTAAGCACTTTGTTCATTTATTTCGAGATCGGATGGCGTTATTACTATTGATTTTTTATAAAAATCGTCATTTACCAGTTGATAAGAGGAGTTCAAAGATGAAATAAGTAGGTATGATAGAAGAGTGTCATTACTATACTGCAATGGAGCTAAGTACCCTAAACTGGATTGAGACGGCGACTCTAAGTATGGTAAACTATAGACTGAGAAACGAGCGTTATCAAGCACTATGGGGAGATAGCTTATGAAGTCGCGGTTCACAGAAGGCTCAGCAATCTCCTTATCTATGCAAACAAACCCTACATCGGAAGAAAGGAAAGCTATTGTTTCAGGACGGGAGGAAAGTAGAAAGTCAGGATATATTGAAGGTATAGCCGTTGTGCCCCCTGCCAGTTTTATTATAGCATTTGACATATCACCTGTGGTAGCCACTCGTGAAGTAATGGGAACATTTTGGTTAACGAAGTTAGCTAATTCAAGGTTTTCAATAGTTGCATAAGCCGAACCGAAAGGAGTTATATTTGAAGTCATCCAGTACTCTGAAGAAATAATTGTGCTAGGAACCCCAAGGATAATTACAGATAAAAATAAAACAAAAGAGAGACGCCGCAACCTAATTCGGTGACAGTTTTCAGTTCTTGCCGCTCGATAAATTACATGAAAGTCAATTTTCTTAAAAATAACCATTAACTTGAATAGCGCCCAACCACCAAAAATAGAAGTGGCTATCGGCAGAATTCTGTATATTAAACGCCACTCCTTCGTGCCTGTATTAAAAAAATTGAGATTCAGATATGATACTGCAATGCCCAAAACGATAGTTAACACTGCGGCAAGTACAAAAAAGGATAAGGACTTGTATTTTTCAAACTTAATAGATAGGCCTAATAAAGAAAGAGCTCCAGCAATACCAAAACTTAAAGGATAATAATACCAGGGGAAGGTAAATCCTAAGTATACTACAGAGTCACCATAATACATATGTGAGAAACCATACGAAATGAGAACGATAAGTGAAAGGAAATAGAAATAACAGATCAATAGCAATGCTGACTTTTTAAAAAACTCATAAATATTTGTGAAATTTGGAAGCTTTAATTTCAAATACTGTTTGAGATAGGTATAGATTAGGAGCGCGCCAAGAACAAAAGCAACTAACAGATAGTTAAGTTCAAAAGGAATTATCAGCGTAGTCAGAGATGACAAACCTATTACAAACGTAAGTAGAATACCCAGCGCAAGAGCCACAATATTCTCTCTTACAATACGCAATTTCTTTTTACTTAAGAGAACATAAGCAGGTAAAAATGCGAAAAAGAACGCCAAAGTTGTCTCTATGTGAGCCAAGAAAGCAAAAGCAGTTAATACCGCAATCAAAAAAACTCTTGATTTTGTAGATAGTTGACTCTTAATTAAAAATAGCAACATCATGATTGAAATAAGAGCTAGAACATAAGTCTTGAAACCTTCAGGAATGCTACCTTGAGGTTGAGAAATATCATTAAGGACTTGAGGTGCAATACCAGCTAAAATCGTAAACAATTCCTGAGGATTATAATGCTGTATACCTAAACCTATTTTCTGACTAATGAAAGGTATCCAGCCAAAGCCTGAAATCGCGATATAAACTAGGGTTGATAGAAGGGTAATTTTCTTACTTCTCAAATACTGTGAGCTCATTACAAAAAAAGCAACAGGTATCAAAGATGCAATAACAATGCTAGTTATCATCATCGAATTGACTGCAGGAAAACCAGATAGACTGAATAATCCTAAATTGTAAAGTTCATAAATCGATAGTGACTTTATACTATAGAACTTGCCAACGGGCGTCAAAGAAGATGCGCCTTTATCGATGTAATTCGACGTAGCCAAATAATTCCAGTTATCGCCCCTTACAAATGCTTCATAAACAAATTGTTGAAGATAAACAAGAATTGCCGAAAGAATAATAAGAAAGACAATAGCCAACATTAAATTGACGTTTATTTCTTTGTATTTTTGTCGAATCGGAGTTTGCTTCTTTAATTTTATCCTGAGGAAGATTGCTATAAGTGCAAAATTAACGGTGATAAATAGAATATTTGTTGAAAAACTATCAAGGGTAATTTGTTTGGCAACATAAATCAATTGGGAACTTAAGAATATACTTAAAAGTACAGAAATTACTATGCGCGGCATTGTGGAAATTTTGCTTTCCCGATCGATTGCATTCAATATGATAAATCCTGGTATGAAAGTCAAGAAAGCGTTTGTCACGATGAAACTTATCCAATCTGACGTTTGTATGACAAACCAATTAAGAGCAATTAGGCCTGTTTCCTGAGTGAAGAGTGTAAATATAAAGACAAAAAATAGTATAATTAAGATAATTGAGGAAATAAATGAAGGAATTACTGGAATTTTGATTATTTTTCCCTGTTTGGTTTTGATAAAATAGTAGACTAAGCCTGCTGCTACCCCAATGATCATACCCATATAAACTGACAGAGGATTATCAGAAATGAGGATAACCCACCCTGCAATTGCCAAGATAACTGCTAAGACATCTATATTCCTGAGCAGATTCTTGTAAGAATTCATGGCGTTCATAAATGAACTTTACTACTTAAAGATATAATGCCCTGCCAAAATGCTATCCATGTCAACAACCAATTATATTTATGATCGTTTCAGAGATTCTATCTATTGACTTTCCATCAATCCTTTTCAGATACGTATTATGGAAGAGTTCTTGACTACTCTGCAGTGCCTTTACAAAATGATTATCATTCAAAATAAGTTTTGTAAAATCATATAGATCATAGCTATTAACAGCCATTAAAGCGGCACCATTGTCTACAATTGCCTGTGTAGATAGAAGAACACCACCAGTAACCCCATCATTGAAGAAATCGATCACAACTAAAGGTTTCATCGCCAATACTGCATTAACCATGGCTGTCGAAACCCAAGTAACAACTAAATCACTGCCAATTATAAGTTTGGAGACATCAAAATCAGTAACATGAATGAACTCACTGTAATTTGGTTTCCAGATGAGAGGAAATATATTCTTTTCCACAGGATGAAGTTTTATAATTATTTCTGCATCATTTTGGAATTTCGAGAACAAATCAAGGATTTCGGTGTTAACCTGTTTTTTCTTTTCCACACTCCACATCCCATGTTCAACTTGAGAACTTGAGAGAAAAAGGATTATTTTTTTATAGCCAGGAATTTTAAAGGACCGATTAATTTCTTCCCGAATCTTCTGACGCTCAAAAAGAGTTGCATTCACAATATCATCAAAACGGGGATCACCAACTGCAAGTACGAAACGCGGACGCCTTAATAATCTCTCTAACAATCGTGCATCCTCATCAGTATTAGTCAAAATATAATCAGCAAATTCACCAGCGGTCGGATTTGATAAATGGTAAATAAATCTTTTAAAAACCTCATACAAATTAAAAAAATAAGATGGCTTAATAACAAGAATAGAATTAAAACAGAAAAAGTACTTCGCAAATAACCGGGGAAGTTCACCTATTTTGCGAAAAACCAAAAAAAACATTTGATCAAATTTGGGTTTGGAAACCATTACCATTTCGCGCAGAATCAAAATTGGAATGTTAAGTATTCGCGCTGTTATGACAAAAGCTCCTCGAATCGGCTCTTGATCATTATCGGTAACAACTAAACTGGGTTTCTCTTCATTGAGAATACATAGAGCGTTTTTCGATGTATAGTAGGATAGATCTTTAAAGACAACTCCATCTACTTTATTTTGAAATAGAACGTTTGTTTCATGTTCATCCAATAAGACAACAATTGAGATCTTATTTTTTAATAGGGTTCCCGATAATGATTTGACAAGTTTAATGAATTCAATTCTTTCAGGAAAAATAAACAGCACTTTCTTATTTTTCCGATGAATTTGATGTGTTAATTCCTTGAATTCTTGATTTTGACTGGAAACGATCTCTTTTGAATTTGAATCTAAGAGCACTCTTGCAGACTCCTGATTATCAAATTCAATCTTTTACCCGAAATATCTAGAGATAACTCATTTTCACTTGTTTCTCTAGCATGTCTACCCATTTCAAATCGCAATTCATCTTTTTCTACTAAAACTTTAAGAAAACTATACCATTCTATTTCGTTAGCTGCCAGAAACCCATTCACTCCATGGTGGACAACATATTTTTGCTCTCCCACTGGGCTTGCGACGACTGGAATTCCCATAGCCATACCCGCACTGACTCGCAAAGCGCTCTTGCCTTGATTCCAATTGTTTGTTGCCAACGGTGCAACCATGATATCAAAATCAAACAATTGTTCTGCAAATTGCCTAAGAGAGAGCCAGTGATCGGAACCATAGTCTATTTCTATCAGATTCTCCAAATGTTCAAACATCTGTTTGACTTTAGCGTCTCCCATAGACGATGCCATTTTAAATCTAATATTATGTTCCTTAGCCAGTGTTTCCAATGGTTTGATTAACATCGCTAAATTATCATAGTGATTTGCAGGATTACCCTGCCAGCCAATTGTTATTTTGGATGAAAACAATTTTTTTCTTGGGTGGAAAAGTTCGGTGTCAACTGGAACATGAATTACAGTTACCTTGTTGTTGAAACGTTTAGAATAAGATAAAAGGTAATTTCCGTTGACAATGACAGAATCAGAATGCTGGAGCATTTTCTCAGCGCAAAAATAAGCGGGGCTCCTGACTTTTGCCCCTAAAAAAGAGATTGAAGGCAAAATTACTGCATCGTCTAAGTCGAAAATGACTTTAATTCCTCGAAGTCTCAGAAGGGTCTGGAACAAAAAAAGGTTAACTGATGATGATCTTCCGATAATTACTGCTGCAGGTCTAATTTGAAGGGTTTTAATGTAATCCTTAGGATTATGAGTTAAAAAAATCGATAGAATCTCGCAAAGCTTTCCTCCTGCTATCGAAGACCATTTTATAGGTAAAACAATTTTACAGTGGATTCGGTGTTTTTTCAAAGACCGAGCTAAGGGAAGAGCTCTAGCATGAAGAGTAGCACTCGATAATTCAACATAGTAATGTATATTTAGAACTTTATCTTTCATCGAAATAAACTAAAACCTTTATTGAAATATTACCAAGTAACTTTACGAGCAAAGAATTGAATTGTATATAGTCTCAAACATTTCTCCAATTTTTTCTGTATTATAATTTTCGTAAACGAGCCTTCTTCCGTTTAACCCCATTTCCTTCGCTTTTTTAGGATCATTCAACAATGAAATAACACTTTGCGCTAGCTTCTTTGCAGAGCTTGCTTCAACCAAAAGACCTGTCACTCCGTCAAAAACGAGATTGTTTAAACTACCAATATTTGAGGCAATTACAGGTTTGGAACATGCATATGCTTCCAATATTGTAACAGGGAATGTTTCATATGTAGAAGGCAAAACGTATACGTCAGCATCTACATATGCGGAAAGCTTATCTTCGCCATATAAAGGTCCGACCAGCAAAACATTATTGCCCATTTTCAAAGAACTAACCAAGTTTTTAAGCGAATCAAGATAACCGTCGTCTGGACCAGCTATTATAAGTATGATATTCTTAGATTCTTTAATTATTTGCTTAAAAGCAATAACAAGGGTATCAAGACCTTTTATTTTATTTAGCCTTCCTAGGAATAACAATATTTGTTTGTTCTCATTTATGCCAAATTTTTTTCTAAAACGACCTCTTATGGGCAAGTCTGCGAATTGAGATAAATCAATTCCATTAGGAATCAAAGCTATTTTTTCAGCCGGTACCCCTGCTAGGCTATATTGGTTAACTTCCATACGGTTTAAGGCAATTACTTTTGCAGCATCTTTTAATAGGTTATGACCAAAAAAAGCATCAAAAAGCCATCGCCTGCCTTCTCGACCAATTATTGGCAATGACCCATGAGCTTGAAGAACATATGGAACACCATATTTTTTTGCTAATTGGCGGACAATGATATTTTGGTAAGTTGAATATTCATGAACATGAATAATGTCAAATGAATCTAAACTGCTCAAATCAATGTACAATTGTTTATACATTTCAGGTGTCAAAAAAAGTTTAGATGCCTTAACCGAAAACATTGATAAATTTTTGAAATAATGTACGCACATCCCTTCTATTTCAATTTCTTTTTTTTTAACTCTGTTATTCAAGTCCAAAGCATCAGAGGTATAGACAAAAACCTCATTACCCCTTTTGACCAATTCTTTACCTAAATCGAAGGCTATCTTAACAGGACCTCCGAAAAATTCAGCAGGGTAAAAATAAGGAATCACTGATAAAATTTTCAATGAAAATTCCCACTTAACAGGATTCTAAGATTGTTTTCATTTGTAATCCAATGGCCTGAATTGAGTCTTCCTTTTCCACAAGTTTTCTCCCATTAATGCCCATTGTTTTCGCGATCTTCTCATTCAAACGCAAGTCCATTACTGCTTTTGCCAGAGCTTTGTAATCCCCTGGATTAACACACAACCCTGAATTTGTTTCTTCCACATAATCTTTCGGTATACCTTTGCTGCAGCAAATTATCGGCTTTCCAGCAGCTTGATACTCATAAAGTTTAGATGACATACCACGATAAGGCGTTTTAAAATCAGCAAGAGGCAAAATCAACACATCTGCCTGACTCAAAAACTCACCCACCTCTTCCCTGCTTAGTAACTTATCAAGGATCTGCACACTTTTCAATTTTAGTTCATTAACTTTTGAACGCATAGAATTTAAGAGCTCTCCTTTCCCTTGAATAACAAACTCAACGGCAGGATCTATGGCCTCAATAATTTTTGCAGCCTTGAATATTTGTTCAAAATCATATGCTATCGAAAAGCCGCCGGAATACAATACTGTAAATTTTTTCCCAACTTTATGTTTGGATTGTGGTTTGAAAACATCCAAATCCACACCTCCTCTCACTACCTGAATGTCATTTTTGTCTACCCCATATTTTCTTAAGGTTTGAATATATCCTGGACTTATCGGTGTAACCGCTTTAACTTTAGCAAAAAGCACCCTAGTAAAAAACTCAGCTAATTTCGAAGTAACCGACCCTCTTTGAACTAAATTTAAATCATATAAATCCTCAATAATCAAATCGTCAACATTGGACACTATAGGCCGTCTCTTAATACTTCCATATATGTTAGCTGGCAAAAGCACAAACACATCAGGGTTTGCAGCCCAAACTACATCAATTTTCCCAACAAACGGCAAAGCAAACAAAGTTGAAACAATAAACGAGCAAAAAATAACCAGCCTTTTATGAAGCCCTTCTGACATTAAAGGAAAAACGAAAGTTCTGATAACCCTTGAATTTCCTGTATATTCGACTTTTAATGGCTTGTGCTTGTATTCTTTAGGAATATTTCCAGTCGGATAATGGGGAAAAGCCGTAACTATAGTGACATCGCAACCATTCAATGCAAGTCCTTTTGCAACGTTATTTGCTCTAGTTGCCGCGCCACCTATATCTGGCGGAAAGTATTCACCGATAATAAGGACCTTCAATGATGATTTTGCTTTATCTTGAAGTTTCTGGGAGCTCAACTTTTTCTTTATCAATGGTTTATTTGGTTTTCGGGTAAAGTCTTGGTGCCGAGTTTATTGTTTCTATAGCTTTGTTCATGTCAAAATCAATGGCTTGTCCATACCATTCTATGGATTTGAAACGAGGTTTGTTTTCTTCTTTTATGATTTCAAACGCTTGAGCTCTGGTCAGTTTACCTTCTCGTATTTGATGGCTCCTAAAAATGTCAAACTCAGTAAACCCTGCCAACGTCATATAAATATAGTTATAGAATGCTGCTGTACCATCGTCAGTGCGCCAAGTTGCAATTGTATCAGTCTCTCTTTCCCAATTGAACTTCTCAGTTATAGAATTTACAATTTTGCTTTCGTCCCAATCCAAATAGTGGAAAAGATACAAATAATCATCAGTCAATACATAAGAGGAATAATAGGCAAACAAAGTATCAAATATTGACTTGTTAATATAAGCAGGGTTCATAACAAATTGCTTCAGATAATAATACATTATTTTTAACTTATTTTTTCGTGAAATACCAGTCATTCGCTTCAACGCATTCTTATTACCTTGAGTTGTAACGTTACAAAACCCGTACTTGAAAAGTCCAGTTCCTTCTTCACCTTCATATCCACCGCAGAAAATGAACAGCTTTATTCCAGTTTGCTTTCGAACCTTGTGAAAATAATAATAAAATTGCTTGTCTCCAGCCATAAGTATGGGAACCATACCTAGATCTGGTCTTTTCAACCAAGCCTTCAAATTCTTACGTATGTTTGTACGTTTAGTTCGAATGTCAGCTGAAATAACAATGTGTTCTATGCCCAGTTTACCAACTACTCTTGCTTGATTTCTGCGAGCAAGGTCGTTTACCATCCCCCAATCGTATGTAAAAGTTATGGGATGCAAACCCAAAGTATTCTTAATGTAGTCCAATCCAAATGCGCTGTCTCTTCCACCACTAAAACCCAAAAGAACATCTGGTTCGCCTGAATTACTCCGATACTGAGAAATAAATTCTTCAAGCGCTTTTTCTCCTTTCAGGTAATTACCTCTTGTCTCATAATCTCTACAATAACTACAAACGCCTTCTTGATCAAAGCATATGAAAGGCATCGTCTCAGGCAAAAGGCAACGGTTACACCTTTTTAGCGAAGTTTCACTTGAATAAAGTGCTTTCCAGTTTTGAATCATCACTCGTTTAATATCTTCTCCCAAAAGGTATTGGCTTGGGTCTGGAAGTAGTGGAGATTGCTGGTCGTAGAGTTCATAGATTTTGGCTTTTGACTTTGATTGACAAACAGCGGCATTTTCAACTGAAGTCTCATTTAATGAAAACATCTGCTTTTTTGTTAAATTAAGATCGAATAGGTAACCTTGACCTGCCTTAACCTGTGTTATTTGCCATTCAGCGAAGAGATTTCTTAATAATTTATTATTAAGAACCTGTTGAAGAATATATTTTTCAGAAGCAAACACCAAAATCTTCTCACTTTTGTCCAAAGCCATATAAAGTGAACCAGTGTTTGATGCAAGTATAAGATTATTAACATCATCAAATTCAACAGCCACAGAAGCTGAACCCTCAATTTGTTCAAAAACAAGCTTTAAAGCTTCAATTACAGATTTGCCTTGAGCCCGAAACATCTGCAATAAACCAAGAAATACCTCTGTATCAACATCATATTTCTTTTTTAGTTCAGAAAATGATTTCCATAATTTATCATCATTAACAATAATTCCATTATGGATTCCAACGGCTCCATCCTTCACAACGGGCTGATTGTTAGCGTTGATTTCACTTTGACCGTTAGTTTGCAAGCGTGAATGACCCAAGATTAAAATTGGAGCTTGCAACTGATAGCCATTATATCCCTCAGTGTTTATTGTTTGATTGAACAGCTCTTTGTACCTTGAGGTCTTAACTAGTTTTGATGAGGTAATTGGCTCCTTAAGCACATAAATTGAATCCTTAAGTCTAACAGCTAACCCTGACGCTTCTTTACCACGAGACTCTGACAACTTAAAAATGCTGTTTAAGACTTGCATTAGATCTTTGGGTGAGAGCTTTAGATCCTCACCGATTAATAGCCCAAAAATGCCACACAAAACAGTTCTTGCTCAATTAGTCTTTTTGCTTTTAATTTTTATATGAGGCATCGATATTTTCCCAGTTTTCAACAAACCAGGCATTTACTTTCTTTAGTCCTTCTTTGAAATCCATACACGGATCGTATCCGAGAACCCGGCTTGCTTTATCAATCGATGCCAAGAGCCGATTTTTCTTGTCCCAATCACGCCTTTCAGTGAAAACAACTCCAGCCTTATTACCAGTTAATTCATTAATCCACAAAGCCAGATCACCAATCCGAATCTCTTTCGCAGTCGCCAAATTAAAAGCCTCTCCAATCGCCTCCTTATAATACGCCATAGATAACAAACCATTAACGAGATCCCCAACAAAAGTAAAATCCCTAGTCTCATCACCAGTACCCGTAATAGGCAATGGTTGCTTGTTAATTGCCCAATAAAAGAAATTCGGGATAACATTTCTGTACTTTCCCGGAACCTCACCAGGACCATACGAATTAAAAAATCTCGCATTAACAATTGGAAGATGATACAAATTAAAATAATAATTAGTATAGAGCTCGCCTAACATCTTTGTCACTTGATATGGCGTGTAAAGCTTCATCGAAACATCATGCTCTTCAAACGGCATCTTCGAATCAGCACCATAAATACCACAACCCGAAGAAGCATAAACAAAACGCTCTACCCCAACCAAATGCGCAAACTCAAGAACCCTCAAAATACCCATACCATTAACCATCAAATCAGTTTCGGGATTATCAACTGAATTCTGATTAGCAAAATGAGCAGCAAGATGATAAACAATCTCAGGTCTCTCCTTAAATGCCCACTTCAACTTCTCATCATCTAAAATGTTACCCTTAATCAAAGTAATTTTTGGGCTTACAGGCACATTCCAATCATAAGATGAAGAAAAATCATCAATAATTATGATCTTCTTTGTCTTCAGTTCGCACAGCTTCTTAACCAAGTTAGAACCAATAGCACCAGCGCCACCAGTCACCAAAACAGTCTTTCCATCAAACACATCAAGCACTTTTTTGTTCAAACTAAACGCCCCATCAAACACTCTGTTTATCGTAAAGTTCTTTGAACCAATCCACAGTCCTACGAATACCATCTTCTGGGGCCACGGTCAATTTAAAATCCAAATCCTTCCTTGCCTTGGACGCATCTGGAGTCTTTATTTTAGTCGTAAAAGGCTCTGAGTCTTTGTAAGTAACTTTGGAGTCATCTTTATTCAGGTTCTTCAATATCAAATCAGAAACAAACTTGATATCATACTGAGTCTCTCCGCCAAAGTTGTAAACCTCACCCGACTTAAAATTATCAATAATATTAGCGAATGCTCTGCAGAGGTCCTCAACATATTCAAGAGTACGCTTATGACCCAAAAAAACAGTATAAGGCTCATCATGCATTGCTTTGTAGATAAATTTGGGAATCCAACCCCGGTAGGGCGTATAATGCTCGCCTACGCCATAAACATTAAACAACCGCATCCTAACCGTCTCAGTTCCAAACATAGAAGCAGAATTTAGGATTTGCATTTCGTTTACCCATTTAGAAATGGCATAGTCATTCATCTGCTTAATCGCAACAGTATCCATAACGTCCTCCCGCATAACACCCTCATAATCCCCGTAAACTTCAGCGCTACCAAAGAAAATCAAACGGAACTTCTTCTTCTCTTGCGCACGCAGAATGTTCTTAGTGCCTACAGCATTTGTTGCCCAGAGGTTTTCATAGTAATCCTCGCCATTCCACCTACCATACTCTGCCGCCGCATGATAAACATAATCAAAGGCATGCTCATCAAACATCCTCTCCACCTGGCCAAATTTACTAACGTCACAGCGAACGTAGTTTGACTGCCAAGATTGTATCAAATCGCAAGCCCATACATCATATCCGTGTTTTTCTAGTTCTTGAACTAAATTTGAGCCAATAAAGCCCAAACCGCCTGTCACTAAGATCTTTGTGCTAATAATTCATTCCTCGCAATTATTTGGCGAATTTTTCTGATATTCTAGCTATAGCATACAACGTGATAGAAGTCGATAACATAAAGAATCCTATTAAAATAAACGCCAACGATGCCAATGCAACATTTGTTTCTATAATTTGTATTGCGGCATAAATCTGCAACATCCATACTCCAAATCCAACACCAGCGAGCAAACAAAATAAACTAGGAACACCCAAAAACAATAATGGTCTTTCTTCCACAACTAAACGGATCAATGAAAAAATTACTCCCATAGCGTGTGTTACTGGATTCTCAGAAGACGTATCACCACTACTTGTATTATACTTGCATGTACTTGGAACCTCAACAATACGCAAATCTTGTTTGCTGGCTTTAAGCAGTATTTCGACACTGGCTCCCATGCCATCCTCAAAGAAGTTAAGGCGATCCAATGCTAATTGACTATAAGCTCTAAAACCACTTTGAGAGTCAGATACGCCGTTCTTTGCTGAACCGTTAACCATTTTGGTAATAAGTTTAGCACCAAGTTGCCTGTAAAGCGGCATCTCTATTGTTCCATTTTTATTAACAAATCGGCTGCCAATCACCACATCAGCTGCGCCCTCAACAATGGGTTTGATTACAAGTGGAATCTCATTTGGCTCATGTTGACCATCGGCATCTAAAGTAACAAAAACATCAGCATTCAACTCGTTAGCACGTAAGAAAAGACTTTTGATCGAAGCCCCGTAACCACTATTCTTCTCATGCCTAATCACATCAGCGCCTAAGCCTTCTGAGATTTTTGCAGTATAGTCCGTAGATCCATCATCGCAGACAACAACTTTACTTGCAAATTTTTGAGCTTCCAGAATTACTCGTGCAATAGTTTGCTCTTCGTTAAACGCTGGTATGCCGACAACTATAAACGGTTTCATCTTTGTTGATGAATTCATCTCGAATGCTTGCATTACCATTAAATCTTCTTTCCTTGCCGACCAATAACATGCATAATGTTTAGTGTATAACTCAATTTAAAAAGGCTACGCAACCTAATGGCCCTTTTAGCCTTTTCATAGAACCAATGTTCTCATACTTATACAGTAGACTTTTTTTCTTTAAGTAAAACATGTAAACCATCTCTCAACGAAACTCTAGGCTCATAACTCAAGAACTTCTTAGCTTTGGTAATGTCTGCATAACTGTCTTTGATATCGCCAACTCGAGGCTTTTCATAGTTAATTTTTGAGTCTACACCAGTCAACTCCAAAATTGCATGTGCTAGCTCGTTAATAGTTGTAGGCTTGCCTGAACCGATGTTAAAAACTTCGCCTTCAGCCTTGCTGCTTTTTGTTGAAGCAAAAATTGCTTCTGCAACATCTCTAACATTAACGAAATCTCTTGTCTGTAAACCGTCGCCATAGATTGTCAAAGGCAACTTCTGACCACATCGTTCAATGAAACGAGTAATGACTCCACTATATTCGTTCATACCTTGCCTTGGACCATAAACATTGAAGAAACGCAACACAACAGAAGGCAAAAGGCGCCGTTCGCTGAAGCCCAAGCAGTAACGTTCGCCGATAAGCTTTGATTCTGCATAAGGCGAAATCGGATTCGTTCGCGTTTCCTCGGTAACTGGCAACGACGCGGGTTCACCACAAACGGCACAGCTGGAAATAAACACAAACCGATCGATATGCTTCTGAATACTCGAGCGAAGTAAATTCAGGGTTCCTAAAAGGTTAATGTCGAAAGTTAAATTGGGATTCTCAACAGAGAGAGGAACACTAACTAATGCAGCCAAATGAATAACAACAGTAACGCCTTCGAGACTTTTTTTGACAAGAGAAGCATCACGAATGTCACCCCTAATCAGCTCAACTTCGCCGGAGCTTAAATGACCTTTAATATTGTCCAATTTACCCGTAGATAAGTCATCTATAATCCTAATTTCATACCCTTCATTGACCAATCGGTCAACAACATGGCTACCAATGAATCCAGCGCCACCAGTAACTAGAGCTTTGGTCATACGAACTAATTACCTATTAAATATTCCATAGAGTCATCTATTTGTATGCATTACAGCTAAGAAAAACGCAAACGATGAATCTGACGCCCAGTTCTTGGATGAAGTGTTGCCCAATTTTTGGGCTATAGAACTGATTTTTTCTGCAAGCGGGCAACCAATCAACCTTAATGATTTCATGACACTGCTTTCCAATAACCCCTCCAACTTGCCCACGACAGCAAATATACTCTTGGCTAAATATGCACTGCGAATGTTTTCAGCTACTTTTATCGTTAAATCAACAAGCACTCTATCGATCCTAGGTAAAGCTTTGAACCACACGCCAGCGCGGATGGCTTTCACTCTTAGTTTTATCAGATCTGATCTATTAAGTAGGCTTAGAGGGTTATTCTGCAATATGCTTAAACCGCCGACATCTCACGTATGAATACTCCACTATGCACTTGGATGCCTTAAAAAGACTTTCCTTGAGAACAACAAAAATATACAAATCCTACGCTTAAGCGACTTACAGTCAATTAACTTCGACTTTTGAGTGATTTATGCCTAAAAATAGAGTTTATGATTTTCTTCAATCAAAGATGTAATATAATCAACCTTTGAAGCCTCAAGGCTTGGATGAAGCGGAAGACATAAAACCCTGTCAGCGATTTTTGTGGCATTTTCAAGTCCATATTTCTCAACTAACCCAAGTCCTTCTTTCTTAAAATAATCAAAATTTACTGTAAGAGGAAAGAAATACTTTCTCGGTTTTATTCCTTTTTCAATAAGGAAAGAGTAAACGGAATCCCGCTCTGTAGATGATTCAAACAAAATGGGCATATAGCTAAAATTGTATTTTGATGCGACTATTTTTTGGAAAGTAATTGGCAAACCGGATAACCGCTCAACATATCGGTCATAAAGAACTTTTCTTGAACTCATTGATTCATCAACGAAATCAAGATTGCATAATCCCATAGCAGCCTGGAATTCATTCATTTTAGCATTAGTTCCTGGAAGAACAACCTCAGTCTCCGACTTAATCCCATGGTTCCTCATTAATTTCAGAATCTCAACAATCCTGTCGTCATTGGCAACAACCGCTCCACCTTCAATTGTGTTAAAAACTTTTGTCGCATGAAAACTGAGTGTAGATAAATCGCCAAAACATGTGACGGGATACCCCTCAAACTGTACGCCGAATGCATGAGCAGCGTCATAAATAATCTTAAGATTATGCCTTTCTGCAATACTTTGGAGTTCGTTCATGTAGCATGGGTTACCATAAACATGAACTGCAAGTATGGCACTTGTTTTATCAGTTATTTTTTCTTCTACTTTACGAGGATCGATATTATATGTTTCAGAGTCTATATCTGCAAAAACTGGAGTTAGACCTTCCCAAAGCAGAACATTAGTGGTTGCAGCAAACGTAAAAGGCGTCGTGATTACCTCGCCTTTAAGTTTAAGCGCCCTTAATGCTAACTGAAGCGCAACAGTACCATTAGAAAGCAAAACCAAGTTCTTAACACCAAGATATTCTTCTATTCGCTGACCAAGCAACTGCACAAATTCGCCGTCGTTTGTCAACCAATGATTAGCCCAGATTTTTCTCAAATACTCAAAGTATTTCTCAATAGGAGGAAGGTCCGCTTTAGTAACTGTTATCATGCTGCAAATCGCTCACTTCTTTTTGACACAACATCTTTAAAAATCTATTTAATCATTGACTTGTCCAATCATAGAAACCCTTCCCAGTTTTGCAGCCCAAAGTGCCTTTCTTGACCATTGTCGCCAAAATTGGACACGGAGAATATTTTGGTCCAAGATTTTTCTGCAATACTTCACAGATAGATAAAACAGTGTCAACTCCAATGAAATCAATTAAAGCCAAAGGACCCATCGGCCAGTTCAAGCCTAACTTGATTGCTTTGTCAACTTCTTCGGGACTAGCAACTCCCTCCCAAACTAGAGAAGCAGCCTCGTTGAGAGCTAAAATGATAATACGGTTAACCACAAAACCAGAAGAGTCTTTTCTAATTATCACAGGATCTTTACCCATTTTCTTCGCGGCACTAACAATAACCTCTACTGTCTCGTCAGAGGTTTTTTCACCCCTAACAACTTCAACGAGCTTTATGACTTGAGCAGGATTAAAGAAGTGCATACCTGCAAATTTTTCAGGCCGCTTTGTTGAAGATGCCAATTCAGAGATGCTTATTGAAGATGTATTTGAAACTATGAAAGCCTCTGGTTTAGAGGTTCTATCTGTTTGGGATAATACTGCCTTTTTTATTTCGAGATTTTCAGGTACGGCTTCAATGATTAGCTCAGCAACCTTCACGGCCGCTTCGAGGTCAAAGACGGGGTGAATCTTAGCTGTCACTTTATTGAATTCTGCAGCAGTCATTTTCCCTTTATCTACGCATGTTTGGAGGTTTCTCTTTATCGTAACTATAGCGTTTTTTAAGGCATCTTTTTTTATGTCATACAAATAAACTTCACATTCGGCTACCTGCGCAGCAATTTGGGCAATACTCAATCCCATTTGTCCAGCGCCCAAAACAGCCACTTTTTTGATTTCCATTCTCTTCACCACGGCTTTTCTTCCCGCGACTTGTACACTTTTTTCACCACAGCTGGAACTCCAGCAACAAGCGACATTTCTGGAACATCTTTTGTAACAACAGCACCTGCAGCAATAATTGCTCCGTTTCCAACCTTTATTCGGTCAATTATGGTAGCATTTGTACCAACATAAACTTCATCCCCCAAATTGACATGACCCATTACCTCTACTCCCGGAGAAAGTGTAGAATAATCACCTATTCTGACATCATGACCTATTTGGGTTCCCAAATTAAGTATTACATGCCGACCGATGTCGATTTGGCAAGTCATAATTACACCAGGGGTAACAATAGAACCTGCCCCAACCGTCACCCATCTTGACCTAATTGCGCTTGGATGAATTAAAGTATCAAAGCAGTATCCTTCTTTTTCAAGTTTCATCAAAAGATTCTTTCCGTTTAGTTGATCCAATGGCACCAATTAACCAAAGGTTTGTTTTGTCCATTAATTTGATTAAGATAAGATATATCATGAACTGGCTTCCCGTTTAAAATGGATCCGTCATTTTGACAATTTTCTTCCAGAAACCCAAGAACATCTGTTTCTCTGCCTAAATCGATGTATATGTCAAGGGTTTCTCTGGCAAACCCGCCTGCACCTATAATATAAGTTTCTTTAGCCATTTTTCAACCTTCATGAAGACTGCGTTTGCTACTGTGAGGTTTCTGCTTATAATTTTACCTATTAGCTTACCGAGCTATTTGTAGGTGTATTCTCCTTTGTAGAAAGCTTCCAGGTTTTTTAGGTAATTCCTGTAATCGTAACGTTTGCTGCAAAGCTCAAACTGTCTGTTTTGGTAATCGGCATAAGCTTTTTCATCGTCAAGTTCCAAAATATCTTTGCATAAGTTCTGAATCAAAATCTCGTAGCTCCCGTAAACTGTACGCAGTGATCCAAAATCCTTCGTAAAGTATTTTGCATTATAAACGCTAAAGCCAATTCCCCCGCTAAAGATTGTTTCAACAAAGTAGCCGTCTAAGCCTTCGCCGAAAGTTAAAGCCCATTTTGCTCTTGAAATAGTTTCTTTATACTCCTCATAAGTCAGATTTTTGATAATCTTGATTTTTAGAAGCGGCAGTTCTTTTTCAATTAATTTTAAAATTTCTATTTTTCTGGGATGCCGATCAGGTGAAACAATCATCAAGTTTTCTTTTTCACGAAATTTTCTAAAATAATATTGTTCTGGACTAACATAAACTGACAATTTATGCAAAGGAAAACCGAGCCTGTTTTTCAGTTCTATTGTAGAATATTTGGAGTGAGCTGTTGTACTGGTCAATTTTCCTAATTTTTGTAGCTTCATAATGGTCCTGTTTGAGGGTAAATAATCAATGTTTTGAATCATGATATTGATTTGCACATTTTTAATCTTGCTTAAAATCGCCCTATCTGTTTTAGAGATGAACCAGTAAAAACGATAAATAAAATGTTCAGGAATATGGATTATCAAATTATCAATATTACTAAAAAAACGAAACACATCGGAAAAATTGTATAAAGTATTGTTATTTTTAAATTTTGTATATTTCAGTAATTGAGGATCACTTGGATACGTACAAAGAATAACCTCTGAACCGTGCAGAAAATTGAGGCGTTTGGTCTCTTCAAAAAGTGATGTAATGGAGAGGATACCGCCATTAACCATATCAATTCCCGGGGTCAAAAAAATAATCAGGCCTTTTGTGTTTCGAGCAAAATTTTTCTGCAATAGTTGTCTTTGGGTTTTTTTAATAACCTTTGAGTTGGAATTGATCGATGAGATGTACCCACGTGTAACTTCAAAGCTCTCATTAGCTAATCGAAACAGTCTCCTTGGGAAACGGTGAGAAGATTTCTTGAAGAATTCTAAGAATTTTTCAGATACTCCCATTATTTCTACATCTCAAACTTTTGTTTGTTTCTTTTTAATAAGCCCCTTAACCGATTTCCTATTTAGATAAACTAACCCTACACATAAGATTAACAGAGTTGCTCCGGATAATGCTAAGAGATAATTAAACTCAATCTGAGGCTCATATTCAATAGTCACATCGAATTGTCCAGTCTGATTAAGCATGAAACCCTTCAAGCCTAGGTAAACGGGTGTGGGGCTGACTTTCTGACCATTCACGTAAGCAACCCAAAATCGATCAAGGACTTGACCTGTTACGAGAATAAAAGGTTGAGTTGCATTCACTGAAACAACCATTTTGGTGGGGCTTAAGTTTTGGATTCTAGAAATCGTTGGGTTATTGGGGCTATTTGCGTATAGTTTTTCAAGTCCTGTTGAATTTAAAGTAAAAACGGTGCCGGTAACGCTGAGACTATCCACCGTAAGATTGCCTTGGGTAGTTTCATGCCAAAAATCGTTCCATATTTGGATATTCAAATATTTCGTATTTTCCGTCCGAGGTTCAAATTCAGATATTAAATCGTAGGACGTAAAATTTCCATCGTCTTTCTGAGCTAAAGACCAATTTTTCAATAGAGTTCTGTCTTGCGAGTACTCAGCAATTTTGAACTCAACTCGGTCAACGTTATTGGCGGAGATTTCGGCTTTAATTACATACCTGCTTTGGTTTTCGACTTGTATCAGGGGTGAATCAATTCTTATTGAGGCGTTTGGTGAAGCCCTCATTTCGGCTTCCAACGAACCATTGTTTTGGCTTATTTGACAGGTAGCTTGAGACTTGCTGGGAGCAATCCAGTTCCAACTTTCAATATCGTTTTGGACTGAAAAATCCATTGTCTTGTTAATGCTAGTACGCTCATAAATTTGAATGTCTGTCTGCTCCAGCGTTGAAGTTAATAGGGCATATATCGAAGGCTTAGCTTGTGTGTACTCATAAGATGTCTAGTTGACCAAAGCTTTTAACCAGTTTAAGGTAGTTGGATTGTTCAGCAAAGAAAGTTTGCATCTCAAGGGGAGTCTTCAGGTTCCTTCCAGCTTGAAGTGAAACTAGAACGTGGTTGGTGTCGTAGATGTCGGTTACGACATCATTTCGCTGTACTATGTATTTTATGCTTAATAAATCAAGCAAAGCCTTGAATTCATCCACGTTACTGGATTTTACTGCGGTTCGTATTTGCATCAAATCCTTGGACGTATTGTCATTGGTTATATACCCATTTAGAGCAGCTGTTGAAACTATTGGTTTTTCAAAAAACCTCTCAAGCAACTGATCTGACCCGTAATATCCCCATGAATAATTCATTTGGTAGAAGTCGTTGAGTGGCATTAAAAGAATCTTCCAGTCACCAGGTTGATTGTTTATCCAGTTTGATGCTTGAAACCAGTATTGAGGAATTTGGACATATGAAGACGTGCCCACAAACCCGCCCAAAGAACTTGGTGTAAAAATGGGTATAGAAGAGACTATAAAACTGGAGGCTAAGAATAATAAAACGAAAATTTTAGCCAACTTTAAGTTTTTGGGACTTACGTTTAATTTAATGTTCGCTATTTTGTCAGCAGCATATCCGATGAGTAGAGCCAAAAAAGGAATAGCCAGTAGAGTGAACTTGGAGGCAGGTTCTCTAAACATGCTCATTAAAGGAATATGCTGATAGAGTTGTGAATTGACGAGTTGGGCAATAGGGTCATGCAAACCTGTTGCTAAGAAAATAAAGATAAGAATACAAGCCATGATGTAAGCGTTGAAACGCGACTTGTTACTTTTAAAGAGCAATGCAACTGCTGCGGTAATAAAGGGAACAAACATCAATACTGCAATGACAGGATAATTGTAATAGTCAATAATCCATTGCTGCACATACTCAGGTAACCAACCCCAAGTTCCATTAAACCAGAACAAGTTCAAAAAAGATGCCCGCTCATGCGTCCAACTCCAAGAGGCAACGTTTACTTGGGAATTTAGTCCTGCAGGAGAAAAAAAGAAGGTGTTCAGCATTGGGTACATCCACCAGATGTTTATTGGGATTGTGACTGCTATTATTTTGCCTACTGCAAATAGGAAAGGCAGCAAGTTTTTTCTGTGCTTAATTAGAAAGTAAACGGCAAAAACTGTCAAAGCAAAAAGAAACAATGCAATATTTGCTGGGTTAATGCTTGCCACAGATAATGCCACAACCGATACAAATGCAAAAAAAATTACTCCTACGTTTGCTGATTTCTTATCCTGCCTGTAAGATGCATTTACAATTCTGACAAATAAGGCTAAAAGAAACGGAAGAAAAGTGTAAAGCCATGCAAACCCGAGGTTGAACCTGCTGTTTAAAATAAAAAAATTGAACATGTAGAAGAAGGCGGCAAAAAACGGGGCGATTTTGTTGTCTGAATATATTGTTTTTGAGAAGAAATACATTGCAAAGCCGGCGCCCATGTACAGCAATATTTGGAATAATATCTGAACATAACCCACACTTATTCCCAAATTCCCTAGAAAAGCGGCGAAATAAGTGTTTAGAAGATAAGCAGGATCGGGACTGGCGTATCCAAGGTAATCAGGCGACCACATGCTTGCTGAAGAACTGAAAGTTTTATCAGCGTTCAGGGATGGTGGAATATTGTCTCCATTGCTGATAATGAAATCAGGTTTTAACCATAAAAGCGGAACTAAGCCTGCGAAGAACAGTATGACTATTCCTAATGGCAGTAAGCTTTTTCATCATCAAGAACCTTTCGGGGAATCTTATCCAGTTTTATGCGTGTAATCTATATAAGAACATCGTGTTTTGCATTAAGAAGAAGAAACCTTAGAATATCTGCAAAATTCTTACGGTTGATTCTGGGAAACAGTGAAATCTGGAACGCCTATAGTTCGGAAAATGCTTAATTTGTAATAGCCACTGACCATTTTTTTAGTGATTTCACGATCATCTATTCGGCGGATGCTTTGGACACGGGCTCTTTGCTTAAAGGTATCTGGAAGAACCTTGATATTCCAAAAAATCGCCTTCAAAATATTTTTTGAAGTAATAGGTTTAAGAACGGAAACCCAAAAAATAGATTCAAACAAAACCAAGGAAACATAAAAAGGAACAGTTTTAATCATATTAAATGTGCCGTAGTTTTTAATTAGAGTTCTTAATGTGTTTTTTTCCCTTAAAAAAATTCTTTGGACGCTAGTTTTGTAGCTTAACTCCTTAACGACGCCCCCTGAAATACTGCCGCCACTTGCATGAAAAATTTTAGCATGATCATTTACCGCTATTTTATGCCCTGCAAGCTGTGCCCGCCAACAAAGATCCAAGTCTTCTGCAAACATGAAATATTTTTCATCAAATGAGCCTATTGTTCTTATTAATTCTGACTTTATCATCATTGCGCAGCCTGAAACAAAAAAGGTAAATGAAACATCTTGCTTATTTTTTAGTGCAAAAGCATACCCAAATCTATCTATAGACATTCCCATTTCTTGTATTGAGCGTCTATTTTTAAGGTCAAATACTGCTGGACCCGCAATGCCAATGGATTCATCACTTTTACAGGTAACAATCAACTTCTCAATCAAGTCATCTTCGGCGTCCGTGTCATTATTAACTAAAAAAACATATTCAGCATTTTGATTAAGGGCAAACTTTATTGCTAAATTGTTTCCTTCGGCAAAGCCAAGATTACTTTTGGCTTGGATAAGTTTTATTTTGGGAAAATTTTGTTTAATAAATTCTGCTGAGTTGTCGGTTGAAGCATTGTCAAAAACTATTATTTTATAGTTGGGATATGTTTGTTGGTCAAGGGACGACAGACAGGTCTTTAGGTATTTTAGGCCATTGTAATTTATTACAATAACAAAAACCAATGGAGTGTCATTCATTAGTTATCAGCTTCATGAATTCGTCAGCTGTTTTGTCCCAGCTAAATTGTTTAGAGTAATTTAGCGCATTTAGGCTAAGCTTTTTCCTTAGCAGATTATTGGTTATTACACTAAGAGTTTTTTCTGCAAGATCCTTGATGTTGCCGCCTTCCGCCAGCAGTCCTGTTTCATTATTTCTAACGCTATCGCATAACCCAGGAACATCATACGCAACTGCAGCCACCCCTAAAGCGTTAGCTTCAATAATGTTTAATCCCCAACCCTCACGTAACCCGGGAACAATCAAGATCCAACTTTTACTTAACAACTCTCTTCGCTGTAAACTACTCAAGCTTCCAAAAAAATGGACCCCTTCACTAGAGATTCCTTCAAGATTTTTCCTAAATGGACCGTCTCCAAAAACCCATAACTGTGCATTTGGAACCTTCTCCTTCAAGATTGCAAAAGCTTTAATCGCATGGTCGGGTCGCTTAGCACGCTTCAAACGACCTGAGAAAACCACAATTGGATTAGAATCTTTTTCGGATAAAATATTCAATGGCTCAAAATTCAGACCCTCAGGTACAACCGAAACATGCTTAAAACCTAATTTTAACAAATCGCTACGCGTACTCTCAGAAACAGTTATTGTAGGCACGTTAATGTATTGTTTTAACCAGCGATTCTCAAGAAAATGATAACCTACGTAACTAACTGGAAAGGGAGTTTCAAAAAACCAGAATTCCCTTGCTAACTGATGAATCAAAGCGATAACCTTCTCACCGTTTTTTGCAAACTTTGGAGCAAAAAAGGGTTGAGTATTAATTTCATCGATAATAATGTCGAATCTTTCTTTTCTAAAATTCTTCGAATAGAATCGTTTCGCTTGGCGATAAACCGTAAATCGTCCGCCTGCCCTGACGATTTTAACGCCATCAACTGTTTCTTCGTTTTTGGAGTCTGGAAATTTTGAAGTAAACAAGGTAACATCATGCCCATAGGTAGCCCATCGTTTAGCTACTTCATAGGTAAAAACTTCGGCACCCCCCATCGCTGGGTTGAGCCAGCAACGCCAATTTAGCCAAAGTATTTTCATGAAGTTCACTTTGAAAGAAGCCTATTTTCTCAAATTGTTTTTAGGAGAGATTTGACGTTGGTACCAGCGGATTATTCTTAGCCTGTAGGCGATTCCGAGCAAATCGATAAACATGTGCCAAGTGTCTTTAGGTTTAAAGGAAGAGGCTAATTTTAGTTTAACTGGCATCTCTACAACTTTCAGATCGCTTAATTTAGCTACCGTTAGCAGTTCAACGTCGAAGGCGTAACGTTTAACCGCCAATTTGGGGAAAATAATATCTACAGCCCTCCTGTTCATGACTTTTAAGCCAACCTGAGTATCTTTGAGACTGAACCCTGTCAGTATTCTTACTAAAACATTAAAAGTTCGACTCATTATCTTTCGACTAAAAGGCATTGAAACCAAGGAATCTGGATGCCATTTTGTGGCAATAACTATATCAGCAAACTTCAAAGCTTTGACATATGTAGAAACAGTATTCAGATCAATTTCCATGTCGCCATCGATAAAAATTACCGCATCTCCGACTGAATTCAATACACCAGTTTTAATTGCGAACCCTTTTCCGACATTTCTGTCATAACGAATAACCTTGACATGACCATTTCTTTTTGCATATTTCATTGCTTTAGTAAAGGTTTTATCTCTGCTTCCATCATCAACTACAACGATTTCATATTGGACCACTTTTTCCTTAATAGCTAAATCTAATGTGCCGAGTGTATTCTCGATAAAAACTTCTTCGTTGTAAGCGGGAATAACGAATGACAATTCAACCTGACCCATGTAACACACCTCCATTTTTTACTCTGTTTTTTCCGAGGCAGATAAGCTGTAATACAACGCCGACAGCTAGTGCTAAATAGGCACAGGTTGCGGTTACTTCAGCAACTGAAGCCCATCCAGCAGCCAATAGAACTGCTGCAGTACACAAGAGCACAATAAACCCACCTATAAAGGGAAAACCCCAGTTACCGTTAGTATGTCGCCTAACCACTTGCTGAACTTGATTAAAGCATTTGGAGAATTCTGTCACAATCGATGTCAGACTTTCTTTTGTTGAAGGTTAATCACTTGATTGCTTTTAACATTTACCCATATTTGCAAGTTTCCCAAAAAGATCACGGTCATGAACATATTACATGTTTTAATCTTAAAATTGATTTTGCTCATGTTTTAACTATCTGAAGAGAATTTGTATAAGGCAATGTTTCCGGAATGGTAGAGTTCCTTGAATTCTGAAGGCACATTTAGTTGTCCGTACCACCCGGTGCCGTTAACCCACCAAATCAGATACAGGGCACTTGTGGAATTGTCTTCTTTCAACGTGTTAGTTACATCGGTCAAATTTCCGAAGAAGTATGGATTTAATCGGTTGTTATCAAAACTTAGAATTGCCCAACCGTAAAAGACTTCATGAACAAGCAAGTGCCCATTGCCGGGTAGGTTATTTCGTGCCCAAAGTAGCGCGTTAACAGTATCCTGGCAATCGCTTAACTGCAAAGTATTCTGCAGCATTGATTTTGGCACATACGTTGGATAACCACCAAAGTATTCAAGCGCGCCACTGTTGGGCAAAACTAGAAAACTAACACTTAATAGCACTAAAATGAAGCCGACTGCGATCTTGTAAATAATTTTGTACCAATTCCATTTGATGGCGAAAAGGCCTTCAACAGCATAGAAAGACAGAGGGTAAGTTAATAGTAGAATCCAACGGAATGGAAGAACCCCTCCTATAAAAAAAGAGTTTGGACTAATTATTATTAATAATAATGGAATGAATAGCCAAATTATCCAAGCTTTAAGTTGAAAATTGGTCTTTAGCTTTCTAAAGCCAAAGATAAGCAGAGGAACTAGTGGCAAGTAGCAGAATGCAAGGAATCCTAGAGTTTCTAAAATTAAGTTTATGTGAGAAATAGTAGCGAGTCCTTCAAACCCTCCAGAGTAATTGATCGAATAACCCAGAATTGGTGATGAAAAAACAAAGTAGTTGATGTAAATTATTAAGAGAAGCAGAAAGGTAGCGGGAATAGAGCAGATGATAATTCTTTTTAATTCGGCTTTTTTCTTTTTCAGTGACAGTATTTGCTATTGTTGCAATTATTATTGCAAACATAATAATTGCGATAAGTTGGTGGGAAAAAACAACCAAAGCCATCGTTAACGAAAGCAAAAAGGCATTTCTTAGGCTGTGCCCATTTTTTTGAAGAATAGTTAGGGTTAAAAACAGGAAAATTAATGCTATTTCGCTTCGAAACATATCCCATGATATTCTTAAGGCTACAAAATACAATGTGGAAAGGATGGCCACAATCAGGCTTTTTTTGGATGACCACAATAAGGCTTTATTGGCGTAGAGGTAGGCTGCTAATCCTAGAAGACCTAGAATTAAAGGACCCATTATTTTTAGGATAATAACAATTGAAGCTCCAATGGAAGTAGCGCCCATTAGCAGTATGTAGAGTAGAGGAGCGGATGAAATTAAAGCCCAAAAACTAACACCACTTCTTAACCATGCAATTGTATTTGGCACATAATAGCCCATCGTGTCAAATCCAACCAAGAATTGACCCATCAATATTTCAGGTATGGCTCGCACAGCTATTGGTATAGCAAATGCCAATAATGGAAAAATAAGATATCCATATTGGCGAAACCGACTTTTAATTGAGTTGAGAGCCTGACCCACCTTTTAGTCTCCAAAGACACGAAGGAAATTATTGGTTTATAAACTGTTGAGCGCCTGCTAAATGCCTTGCGCTAAAAAAACTAATTATATTTCATTTTGCCAATTGATTAAAAGAAATTTATTGAAGTTCAATTTGGACGCACCTTTGTCTCCCTTGAGATTAAATCATTTATTTAGGAATAGACCACTGCTTGGAGCGTCATTTGGAGCAAAAGAACCTTTTTTAACTGTTTTTGACCAATCTCTTTTCCGTCTAAATATAAGTTTTAGAAATGCAAATCCTGCGATGAACATTTGAATAATCCAGTAAACGTAAATAGAAGGGATCCAAAGAAGATTGCGCAGTCTATAAGGACGCTCTGATGCAGTTAAGGCAATACCAATCGTGAATAGCGATACGGCAGTTAAGGCTATAACGAGTCCAGTAAAGTTTATGATTGGAGTGTTTTGAGAAAGGAAAAGCGCTAAAAAGAACCAGTTTATATAGCTAAGCAGTGACACAACCATCATAAACGGTCCTGCCATAGAAATTTCCGCATCCACAGTTCTTTTATTTAGCGTATCAAGAAGACGCCCGTATTTTATGGCTGTTTCCATATATCCTCTGTACCAGCGAACTCGTTGCTTAACTAGGGGGCCTAGGCTGTTCGGTGTTTCCTGTCCTGAGCAAACATCGGGAGCATATTTGATGAGATGTTTCTTTTCGACTAGTCTTAATGCAAATTCTACATCTTCGGTTAGGGAATCCTCGTCCCAGCCGTTTAATTCATCAACTACGTTGCGTCTTACAAATTGGCAGCTTCCAGTTAGAGGAACGAATAGTTGTAGTTTTTCTCTTCCACTAAGTAGCGCTTGGAACCATGCTTTTTCTTCCGCGGCGATGACTCTTGTGAGAACGTTGCTTTTTTCGTTTAGTGAAATTGTTCTTCCTTGTAGAGCCATTACTTTTTTATCGGCAAAGTAGAAGGCAACTTTTGATAGTACGTCCTTTTCTGGAAGGCTGTCCGCGTCAAAAACGCCAACTATTTCGCCGGTAACGTATGTCAGGGCAAGGTTGAGTGCTGCTGGCTTGCCTTTCGCTGTTTTTTCGCAAATAACTTTGATGTTTTCGGGATATTTCTCGGAAAACTCTGAGCATATTTTGCGTGTATTGTCATCAGATTTTCCGTCTACTACTATTATTTGCATTTTTTCTTTCGGATAATCTGTATTAAGGATGCCGTCGAGGCAGCGTCGGATAACGATTTCCTCATTTTTTGTCGGGATGATGATTGAAAATTTTGGAAGTTCAGCATTTTTGTTAACTGTTGGCATAGACAGTTGTTTGCGTTTACTTCTTATTCCTATGTATATTATGGAGCCATTGTAGATTGTCCAAAAAAGCAATACTGACAGCAATATTATGGAAATGATTTCAAAAACTATCAAAGGTATCCAGCCTCATTTAATAGTTTACTGGATAATAGGGCAAACGGTCGGATTGCTGGACATATCTCTGATTGCGTTTTGATGTTTGTGAAAGAGTTAACAGCCTTAAATCTTACAATTCGAGCTTCGCTATGGTAGATAGATCTATCTTTCATTACAGACTCACATATACTTTTTTAAACCTTTTAAGTTTTGTTTTTCTTTCAGGTTTCACATAATCTTTTGATCCAATGTTTATAGCAGGACTAATAAAAAAGTATCTGAATAAACACCAATTATCTTGCTCTGAAATGAAAGTTAAGGTGAGTATACTTGCCTCTAAAAATTATGCTGAGTTCTTAATGTTGCTTTTCTAGTTTTGCCATCCAAAAAAGGACGCTTGCAACAAAACTTAAAGGGAGCAAATTCCTCTTTATTGTAGGAAGCGGCAAATGAGTAGATTTTTGTTGTTTTTGTGGATTTCAAGTTTGTTTTTAGCGGCTTGTCTAGTTAGCAACGGAGTTCAAGGTCAAAGTTCCGACATTTATACCGTGCAGCTTCAAGGTTTTGTTTGGGACCATTCATCGCTGAATGTTCTGATTGTTACAGCTGATAATGAATCTTGGTGGGATCCAAATTACCTTAACATTACGCTTCGTGCGATCGGACAATGGAATGAGGCTATAGCGGGTTTTGCTTCAAACAACTCTGACTTTTCGTATTTGTCTAGCCTACGGATGAAATCAACAGTCACAAATGAGTCACAGAAGGGTTTTGATATGTATGTGAATTGGACTGATTCTGCCTTAAGCAATTATACTGATGTGGCTGGTTTATCACAAGTTACCCCAACTTTTAGGGGAACCATTAAGAATTGTACGGCTACTCTTGCAGTGCGCACTAACCATGGAGAACTGTTGAACGAGGTAGACATGCAGAATGTTGCCTTACACGAGTTAGGTCATAACTTAGGATTGGGTCATAGCAATTACACGGGTGATTTAATGCATTCAACTTATAATTTAGGAAGCTCCGGTGAAAGTGTTTCCACGTTAGATGTTTACGGAGTTGCCACGGTTTTTGCTTGGATGAAGCTAAATGCCACCAGCTTTTATCCGGTTAGTAGTTGGCTAAATGTGAGCTCGGTGAGTTTGCCCGCCGACGTTTCTTATCAAGATTTGCCTGTGTCATCCGAAAACGCTTCGCCTCAAAAGCTTTCTAACAATCCAGTGGTTCAGTTTTTGGTACTTATGATTGAGATTTTACTTCATCCTGAAATTTTAACTATAGTCATATTGTTCTTTGTTTTCTTAGTTGCGGTTGCTTTGATTCCTAAAAGAAGAAAACGCGGCGTTGAGGTTAGGGTTGACTCATGAATTCGAGGAAATCTTTGAGGCTTCTTGGTTGCAAGGTGTAATTTAACTTTTTTTCTTCACCAATAGTTGATGAAGGCTTAAGTCCATAATCATGCCCCGGATAAACTTCAACATCATCGTTTAGGTTCGTAAGTTTGTTAAAAAGGCTCTCGTACATACTTTTTGAGTTACCTCCAGGAAAATCCGTTCTTCCGCATTCGCCAACAAATAATGTGTCGCCCGTCAACAGTTTCTGGTTATCTATAAGAAGACATATGCTGTCGGCAGTGTGTCCTGGTGTGTAAATGATTTTTATGGAGATTTTACCTACACTAAGCTCGTCGCCCTCACCGACTGAAATGTTATGAGGAGTCTTTGATAGCTTGTGAGAAACCAATTTTGCTCCAAAGATAGAAGTTAATTCTATATTTCCGGCAGTGTGGTCAGAGTGGCCATGGGTGTTTATGATATATTTTAGTTGGAACTTTTCAGTCTTTATTATTTTAATCAGTTCGTCAGCATTGTAGCTTGAGTCAACAACCGCCGCTTCCCCGCTACTTTCATCAGCTATTATATATGAGAAATTGTCGCTATGCCGCTGAATTTGCTTAAAAAACATGGTTTCTACCGCTTCCCATTCTCTTTTCTTCTCTGTGCCAAAGCTTTTTTGGCTAAATCTCGTCCTCTAGCAGAGTAGATGAGTGAAACGATTTTGTCCCAGTCAAAACCTTCCCGCGCGTTGTAGTAGGGATATTCTTCTTGGGAAAACATCACCAACTTATCCGAGTCATAGAGTGTCTTGAAAGCTTCGGAAGGGTTTTGTGGATGATCATGGTGTGTGCTGATTATCCTGCAAACCTCGTTGATGAAATGATCCGGCAAACCTAACTTTTTCAGGATATTCGATGTAATTTGAGGTCCTTTCTCATATTGGTCTTTAATGGTGCAGCCGCCAATGTCATGAAAAATAATCGCGGTATAAGTTAGCTCTTCAAGTTCAGGCTTGACCGGAAAGTTCTTTTTAGCAATCTCAAAAACCCGCTGGGTATGAGCCATGCCAAAATCGTTTTTTTCCAGATAAGGCTTGGCTAATTCAAAGAGTTTGCACGTGTCCATTTTATACCCTTCCACAGCTTATACTTTCGTGTTGGCTGGTTATTTAGCTGTTTATTAGAATTCTCTTTGTGTCATTGAAATACTGCTATGGGGTGCTTGGGATTTGATGCGAAGATTGAATGTAATGGACCGTCCTAAGAAAGTTCTTGTTGTTAATGTTGAATTGTTTTTCATGCGCAAGTTAGTTTGGTGGTTATGTAATTGGTTTGTGTTTTTTGTTTGAGTTGTTTTTTTGGAGCTGTTACGGTTGAGGCGCATTCATGTTGGTCCGTAAGATGGCTACGTCCGAGGGCGGATACCCTGAGTAGTATTTGCCGAAGTAGCCGAAAACGTCCATTTTACCGAGGAAAGGCTTGATTTTTTCTGCTTCCAATTTCAGGTCTTCATCTCTTGCAGCTTCTATCATACCCAAAGTGCCATTGACTTTTTTTCTATTTCCCTCCCATCTAATATAAAGAAAATTCGAAGTTACCTCGTTAATCGGAGCCATAAGGGAACTATCTGCCCATGCCAGAGCAACCTTGCTATTTTGCAGGACGGAAAAGAACGTCTTGTTGAGCCAGCTTTTATTTCTGACTTCAACAGCGTAACTGTGTTGGCTTGGAAGTTTCTGCAGAAAAGTCTCCAAATCAGGCAA
This sequence comes from Candidatus Bathyarchaeota archaeon, assembly GCA_963770935.1. GTDB lineage: Archaea > Thermoproteota > Bathyarchaeia > Bathyarchaeales > Bathycorpusculaceae > Bathycorpusculum. The sequence goes on along the minus strand of CAVYRJ010000004.1, from coordinate 56,708 downwards.
ACGTTCAACTCCAAAGTTTGGCGGAAACTGCAAAAGCAAGACGCCAAGCTTTTCGCCCAGCAGACTAACCCTATCGAGGAAAACATCCGTCTCGTACTGGCAGTCCCTGAGCATTTTAACATGCGTTATTATCTGAGGAAACTTGAGTGAGAATCTGAAGCTTTCTGTAGTTTGCTGCTTCCAGTTCTCTACTGTTTGCTGAGTTGGATATCGGTAGAACGTGCTGTCGACTTCAACCGAATTAAACTGCGTAGCATAATAGGATAGGTAGTCTTTTGAGGCGGTTTTGTTTGGATAGAATTTTCCCTTCCAAAAATTGTAGCTCCAACCAATCGTACCAAGATACAGGTTTTGCATGCTATTCTTTTCCCTTCAAGAGCAGCCAATCCCTATCACCAGCCCTCTTAAGACGCACCAGAACGTAACGCCCGTTAAGACGCTGACCGTCCAAGGTGACTTCGATTTTGTCGCCTCCCCAAAATTTAGTCTCATAGTGTCCTTTATCCCAGATTTTAACGGTGCCAGCGCCATACTGACCTTTGGGAATTTCTCCCTCAAAACTACCATATTCATATGGATGGTCTTCGGTTTCCACTGCCAAAACCTTCTGTCCAGCCTCAGGAATTCCTTTTGGAACAGCCCAACTCTTCAGGACACCGTCTTTTTCCAGTCGTAAATCATAATGAAGTCTTCGAGCATGGTGCTCTTGAATAACAAAAATTAGCTTACCTGCCTTTTTTTCTACTGTCGCTTTTGGCTCTGGGGTTTTTTCGAAGTGTCTTTTTGAAGCATATTCAGAAAGCTTGTCTTTGCCGTTTGCTTCTGTTGTTTTGGTTTCGATGATTTGGTCGATAGTACAGTCTGAGGGTGTTTTGTCGTCTCTTAAACGTTTAAACCGTGCCATGCGAAGCCTCATGTCCCTTGTCAAGACTTGATAGGCAACCTCACAGACGAGTTTGGGTTCAAGCCAAGTTACAACATCACCCGCTTCGGCCTTAAAGGGAGCGATGTCTGTTTTTATTTTTTCAAATTTATCAGTTAAAACTCCAATCGTTTGTTGCGTGAAGCCTGTGCCAACCTTGCCAACGTAAATAGGATTACCCATTTTATCGTAAACTCCAAGCAGCAGCGCGCCAAAAGTTTTAGCCCTAACGGCTGTCCCACGTGTATAACCAAAGATTACGCAGTCACATGTTTTAAGTTTCTTTATTTTCAGCCAACTCCCAGTCCGCAAACCTTCCTCATACTCACTATCCTTCCTTTTAGCAACAACCCCCTCCAAACCCTTCTCCAAAGCTAGCTGGAAATAGGTTTCACCTTTCTCCTCAATAAAATCGCACAAAAGCACATTCGATCCCTCTTTTAACGTATCTTTAAGGATCGTTTTTCGTTCAATCAAAGGCAATTTTGTGAGTGGTTTTCCGTCTTTTTCTATTATATCAAAGACTATGTAGACGGCTGGTGCCCGATTTTCTTGTCTTTGGATTTCTCCTGTCGAGACTGCTTGCCCTCGTTCGAGCAGTGATTGGAAATCGGGTTTGCCTTCCCGCATTACAATGATTTCGCCGTCAACCACAATGTTGCTGGCAAGTTTACTTAGTTCCTGTAGTTCGGGAAAATTTTGTTTTAGCTCTTTCTCGTTTCGACTCTTTAGGCTCAAAGTTTCCTCAATGTAGGCTATTGCTCGAAACCCGTCCCATTTTATTTCAAAAATCCAGTCCTTATCCGAAAAAGCTTCCTCGGCAACCTTTGCAAGCATTGGTCGGTAGATGTGGCGGCTCATTTCTGCTCCAACTGTTTGAGGGTTTCCCGTAGGGCAACCATAAGACCTTTTGCTTCGATTTCTGGGGCTTTCTCGATGTGAATTTTTTCGCCTTTTACCTTTTGTTTAACTATTTCTTGGAGCCGTTTCATATAAGTGTCTTCAAATTCTGTGATATCGAATTCGCCTGAGAGATCGGTGACGATTTTTACGGCTAGGTCTAATTCGGTTTTCTGAGGTGTCTCAAGTTTATGTAGAGGTTCAAAGTCTTGGGGGTTTACAACGTCATAGGCATATCGGAGTGTTGTAAGGACTAATGCACCTTTGTATGTATGCAGTAGCGCTGGGTATTCTTTGGTTCTTAGTGTTATGCGCGCAGCGCCCGCTTTGTTGGTTTTTTCTAATGCTTTAAAAAGTAAGCTGTAAGCGTCTTTGCTTTTGTCAGGTAATAACGCGTAGGTTCTATCAAAGTATACTGGGTCTACAGAGAAGTAATCAACAAATTTGCTTATTCGAATTCGCCTATCAGATTCGGGTTTTGCAGCGTTAAGCTCTTTTTGGTCAAAAGTTATGTATTCGTTTTTTGCAACTTCGTAGCCGCGGACAACTTCGTTCCAAGGCACGATTTTATCGTCTTTAGTACACATCTTAACGTACTTTAGGGGTTGACCATCAACCTTATGCAAGAAATGAAAGGCGATACCCTTATCATAAATCATCGAGAACAACTTTACAGGAACATTCACCAAGCCAATGGTGATATTTCCTGACCAAATAGATCTGCTTGGGGCAGATGCACTGGTTTTTTCGGTTTGGGTTTCTTCTATGTTTTCTTGTTCCATAATTTAAATCTCCAGCTTACATCTCTTCTCAAAAATATCTTTCCACGGATTACTACTCCGTTTTACCACACTAAAAATATTGTAATCAGTTGGGTTTATGCCTTTCTTAACCTCACTCCACTCCAGAGGCGCCGAGACGGTGGCATCAGGCGTTGGGCGCAAACTGTAGGGAACAACCATGGTTCGCATAGGGGAATTCTGCAGGTAATCAGCGAAAACTTTGCCAGGTTTTTTGGTGTCTTTAAATTCGGAAACAACAATGTCGTTTTCTTTTGCCAGTTCAATGCCTACTTCATGTACAAACGCCCTCGTTTTCTCAAAACTGTGTTCCGGCACTATCGGGATTACTACGTGTAAGCCTTTTTTTCCTGAAGTTTTAATGTATGGTGTGAGCCTTAATTCCACTAGTTTATCTTTAAGAAGAAGAGCTACCTCGGCGGCGTCGCTGAGCGTTGCTGGAGGTTCAGGATCCACGTCGAAGAAAAGAAAGTCAGGTTTGTCCAGTGCATTGATCTTGGAGAAGGGCATGTGGATTTCCAGCGCCGCCAAATTCGCCAGCCAAATGAGCGTGTCTAAGTCGTTAGCGACGATGTAGTTAACGTCTCGTTTTGATGCGGAAGAATAGATAGTTTTTATCTTAACCCAGTTGGGTGTACCTCCGGGAGCGTTTTTCTCAAAAAAACTCTGAGTTTCCCCCTCAATTCCGTCAGGGTATCTGGTTAAAACTAAGGGGCGGTCAGCTATGACGGGAAGCAGTTTAGGAGCTATCCTTATGTAGTATTCGATAACTTGTCCCTTGGTTACTTTGTTTTTTGGGTAAAAGATTTTGTCAAGGTTTTTTAAGGCCACTTTGGTTAAATCTTTGAGGTTTTCGGTCATAATTTTGCTCCAAAATAAGCTCTATCTAGATGTATTGTGGAGCAAGGCTTTTTGCTTTTTGGAAAATCCAACTATGAAATATGGGGAGTATGAACAACTGTGCAGTTTCCTCATTGAAAAAAGAGCTTTTTAGCAGTTACACCTATATAGCCAAGGGTCTTTAGTAATTAATTGCGGAATTTAATCTGGAAAAAGTAAATTTTAGGGGCTAACTAGTTTGCTATTTTCAAGATTTTTCGCTAAATCAAAAGGAGAATATAAAGTATGAAACCAAAAAAGCCCACCTTAGAAGACCAGCTTGCCTTCATTGCAACACAGCATGAAATTTACCCAACAGAGCTCTTCCAAGCCTTAATAGATTCAAAAGAACAGGGCAAAGTCGTTGTTTCCGATTTAATGGTTGAATACCGCGGGAACGTAACTAACCAAGCAATCTTCCTGATAACAAAAGACAGCAAAGTAATAGCTCAGTTCAGAGTACCAGATGAAACACTCGCAAGAACCGATGTTTCATTCGATAACTCAATGGATTCCAGCAAAGTCCGCAAAGAAATAGCCAGACAAAACCCAGCCCCTTCACACTTAAAGATTGAGAATTTACGTGTTGGCATGAAAAAAATTAACGTTACAGCAGAAGTTTTGCAGACTGCTGAACCATCTAAAGTTCACACCCAATTTAGGGACAACGCGGTTGTTTCGAATGCCTCGATTGGGGATGAAACAGGAAAAATCCTGCTTTGCCTCTGGGACCAACAGATAAATAGTGTCCATACAGGGGATTGCATAGAAATAAAGAATGCACATGTAGCAATGTTTAAAGGCGAAAAGCAGCTTCGGTTGGGAAAAAACGGGACAATAACCGTACTCGAAAATCCCATAGGAAATTAGACCCTAAACAAGCAAACACCTTAATTTCTTTGTAGAAATAAAATTTTTAATTTCTCCCCGACGATAGTTTTACAAATGATTTTTCAGTAAACCTAAAATTGAATGTTCATACAAGAGGAGCCATAACTTCTTTAAAACGCTCCTTGCATACTAGTTTGTGAGGAATCAAGTTATGTCCATTCAAAAAACGCCAGAGAGAAACAGCATCCTCTTTGTATGGCTCAACAACTATGCTGGAATTCTTCTCAAAACACCAACTAAAACGCTTGCCATAGACCCTGTTGACGTCAAACCTAAAACCCTCCAAAACGTAGATGCCATCCTATTAACCCATGAACACTACGACCACCTTGACCCACGATTAATTATAGAAATCCAAAAAGAAACCAACTGCACCATAATTGCTGATTCAGCTTCAACAAAAAAACTCCAACACGCCATACCCAACGAGAAACTCACTGAAATCAAACCGGGCGCAGAAATCAAAATAGGCGAAGTCTCGGTGAAAGCAGAAAAAAGCAACCACCCCGCGCAAGCACCCGTAACATATATAATAACCAGCGAAGACCAAGTCAAAGTCTATCACACCTCTGACAGTTTACCCTTCCCTGAACTTGCAAAGCTCGGCCAAAAAGAAAAGTTCGACGTGGTTTTCTGCACAGTTGGCATTGCTCCAGGCGCTACACCACAAACAGGTTTTGAAATTGCGTGGTTAACTAAGCCACAAGTTGCAGTCCCATACCACACCGCAACATCGGCAAGCCAAAAGGAGTTTGCAGAATTATTAAAAAAGGAGTTGCCGAGAACTGCATGCTTGATTCCTGAACAGAACAAAATTTACCAAGTTTCAAAGAGGAAGTGAAAAAATATGAAATCCCCAACCACAAGCCTAACCCCGAAAGAGAGAATGGCAAACATACTCTTCAAACTCGACGCCATAAAATTCGGAGTCTACAAACTCACCAGCGGAAAATCAAGCCCGTATTACATCGACCTAAGAGTAATCCCAAGCTTCCCCGATGCCTTCCGAGAAATCTGCGAATCCTATGCCCAATATATAACCAACCAAATTGGAAACAAAAACTTCGACCGAATCGCAGCCATACCTTTAGCAGGAATCCCCTTCGCCTCCCAAATCGCTTACAACCTCAAAAAACCCTTCCTTTATGTGCGGAAAGGCATCCACTTGCATGGGAGAGAACGCAGAGTAGAAGGAATACTGGTTTCTGGAGACAAGGTTTTGCTGATCGATGATTTACTCACAACAGGTTTAACGCTAAAAAAAGCTGCTGATGCCGTAAGAGCCGAAGGTGGCATAGTTACTGAAGCTGTGGTTTTCCTTGACCGAGAAGAAGGCGGAGGACAACTACTAGAGAAGAATGGAATAAAAATTCATTCATTACTGAAAATAAGTGAAATAGCGAATACACTCTTTGAGATGGGTGCAATCGACCAAGAAAGCTTAAAGACCATTCTAAAGCAAGCTAAAAAAAGGCAATAAAAGGGTTATTCATAGAAAATTAGGCTGGTTTCTTCAAGCAGCGTATGCAATTTATCCACTGCATCATAAACGTCTTGCTCTTTTTTAGCGCCAGTGCAAACCAGTTTGCCGCTGGCAAAAAGCAGAATTACAACTTTAGGCTCTGCCATACGGTAAATTAAGCCTGGAAACTGTTCAGGCTCATACATCGCATGCTCCAGCGTGTATGCCGCTTTTTCTAAATCAATCATGCCGCCGAGTCCGCCTGAGGCAACGATGTTTTGGATTTTCATTTCTGGTTTACTGATGATTATTATGCCGCCTTTTTTGAGTTCCTTAACCACTTTCATGACGGCTCGACGTGCTTCTTTCTCTGATTTAGCGCCTGTACAAACCATCTTTCCAGAATTAAAAATCAAAGTGGCAGTTTTTGGGCGTTTCAATCGGAAAACTAAGCCTGGAAACTGTTCAGGACGGTATTCAACACCTGGATAGCCCTTAACAACAGCGTTTAAATCGACTTTCTGGTTGAGCGTTGCAGATGCGACCACGTTCTCTATGCTTAATGTAGCTTTAGTTTTGGGCAAACAATTTTTCCCTCTTGCATATCGTGTTTCCTGAATGTTCATTTATCAAAGGCTTTCTTTATAAAGACATCTATGGTTGAACATTTTTATCGGGTTGTTGTGCAGTTTTTCTCTTCTTTTCTTTAACCACAGGAAGTACAAACTCGATAACCACGAGCAATATTATAAGGGCAATAATCAGGGGCAAAGCCCAAGGATTTCCCCTCATAAAAAGAGTTATCCATCCAAACCAGGGAACCCGTAAAATAACCTTACCTTCAATAAGGTTTTGTGGAACGCCTCTTGCATCGGGAATGTTATCGTAATAGTTAGGAACATCAGGCCACGTTACAGGTCCATTGCCGTCACCTTTAGTTTTAAAATAAAGTGTACCGTTGATTTCTTGTTTCGCAACTATGCGGTGAACTATGGGTGTGACGCCGTTGGGGTTTCTGTAAACGATGACGTCGCTGTCGGGGTAGTTGGCTTTAAGGTCCGCTGGGTTCACTTGTTGAATTACTATTATATCTCCAACATGCAAAGTATGGTCAAAGGGATGGCTCCAACCGTCGCAACCGCCGTCAAAGGGAACACACATACTACCGCTTTCCACAACCCTAATTGGAACAGCAGACCCGAGAACAAGTGTCATACCGAAGAAAAAACCTACAATAATAAAAACAATCAAAACGATGGCCATTACAGTTTTAAAATAATCGTTCTTCAAGAGTTTCTTTAAATCAATTACTTTTGCCATCTGCAGAACCTGACGTGTCAGTTCATTAACAAACGCTTGGTTTTAAAACTACCGCTTTAGAAAAAGAAAAAATAGAGAGTGCAAATACTATGCAACTATTTTCTGTTAGGTTGCAAGGTTTAGATTTTTTGTTTACTTAGCACTTCGCGGAATACGTTGCCGCATTTTGGGCATTCGTAGAGTCCGATTTCTAGTTGCATACGTTTTCCAGCTTTATCTGGACGACCTGCCATTTTCCATGTCTTTTTTGGCTTTGCTACTTCTGTTCCGCATTTTGGACATTTACCCATTTAATTTTCCTCCGTGTTGTTGCTTCCATGCTTTAGGCTGATAGGATAAATAACTTTCCGTAGCTTTCGCATAGATATTTTTCTTTTCATCATGGAGATTAAACATTTTTTTGTCTATGCAGCCAAACCATGGTAAAAGAAGTGTCGAAAGCACATATTGAAAGCATGGTTATTCGCATGGAACAATGCCAATAAATCGCAATTTAACCTGTTAATGTTGATTTTCATCCCCAACTTCTTTTATAGCCGAATTAAACTTACATTTTATAGTCGAAGGTCACTTTATATTGCAAGCCACTTCTGAAAACGCTTTTGAAATGCTTGTAAAGCCAGTTCGAAGGCTCGTGGAACAAAAAGGATTCCTAAAACCGACTGACCCCCAAGAAAAAACCATACCGAAAATCCTTGACGGCAAAAACGTTCTCTTAATCTCGCCTACAGCCACAGGCAAAACTGAAGCTGCTTTCCTGCCCATTTTAAGCATGCTTTTGCAGTTACCGAAAACTCCAGGAATAAAAGTCCTCTACATAACGCCGCTTCGAGCGTTAAACCGGGATTTGCTGGAACGGCTGCAGTGGTGGTGCAACAACCTTGACATTAAATTGGCTGTTCGGCATGGTGACACCGAAACCAAAGAACGCACTCGCCAATCTCAATGTCCCCCAGACATCCTTATAACAACGCCTGAAACGTTGCAGGCGATTCTTACTGGGTGGTTACTGCGTCAGAGTCTGCAGAGTCTGCGTTGGATAGTAATCGATGAAGTGCATGAGTTAGCAGATAGCAAACGTGGAAGTCAGCTATCATTGGCGCTGGAGCGTATCCGCGATTTAATCGGTAAAGACTTCCAAATGGTCGGCTTATCTGCCACTGTTGGTAGCCCAGACAAAGTAGCCCAGTTCCTTGTTGGCGATAAACGCCCTGTTGAAATCATCCGTGTTCCCGTTGCTAAAATGGTAAAACTTCAGGTTATTTATCCCAAACCGACTGAAGAGGACGCACAATTCGCCTCCAAAATCTACACCCACCCAGAGGTAGCGGCTAGGCTGCGCATTATCCGCGACTACATGAGCAAACGCAAATCCGTGCTCCTATTCACAAACACACGTTCGGTTTCGGAGGTGTTGGCTTCGCGCTTCAAAGTTTGGGACGTGGATTTTCCTATCTCAATTCACCATGGCTCGTTAGCTAAGCCCTCACGTATTGCCGCGGAAACTGGGCTCAAAAAAGGGGCTCTTAAGGGGTTAATAGCGACAAGCAGTCTTGAACTCGGGATTGACGTTGGGCATATCGACCTTGTAATCCAATATATGAGCCCAAGGCAAGTTTCACGTCTTATTCAGCGTGCTGGCAGAGCAGGACACACCTATGGGAAATTGTCTGAGGGTATAATTATCGGCATGGACTCTGATGACACGCTTGAAGCGTTAGTTATTGCACGACGAGCTTTATCGGAAGAGTTGGAGCCGCTTACGATTCCTGACAAACCTTATGATGTTTTAGCTCATCAAATCGCTGGGTTATTGCTTAAGAACCGTCGATTAGCGTTCAACGAGATTTTAGGAATATTCAAAAATGCTGCACCGTTTGAGAACCTCACGATAGCTGACGTAGAGAAGATTCTCAAATACATGCACAATCGTTTTCCCCGATTAGCTTGGGCATCATTTGAGGACCAAGTAGTGCTAAGACCCCAGCGGACTAAAGCGCTGTTTGAGTATTATTTTGACAATTTATCTATGATTCCCGAGGAAAAACAGTTCCTTGTCATCGACGAATCCATGGATTCTTCCATCGGCGTTTTAGACGAAGCTTTCATGGCAGAATATGGCAAACCAGGCACAAAATTCATTATTCGCGGCAGCCCATGGCAAATAATCCACACCACCGAAGACAAAGTTTACGTTCGACCAGTTGATGACCCCACAGGCTCCATACCTAGCTGGATTGGAGAAGAAATCCCCGTGCCCTACGAGGTGGCGCAGGAACTAGCGGAAATCCGAGGTTTTGTGGAAGAGAAAAACCAAAGCGGCTTTTCAGGTGAGCAAATCAGCGCGTTGCTTGCTGAACGTTACCCAGCTGACAGAGAGACGATTCTTCATGCTTTAGATGAAACTTTGGAGCAGGTGCATAGCGGCTTTCCTGTTCCCACTCCCGAGCGGATTGTGGTTGAGGATTGGGGCGAATTCGTTATTGTTCATTCGAATTTTGGTTCGCTGACTAATCGGGCTTTGGCTCAGCTTTTGGGTCAGGTGTTGTCTGATAAGCTTGGTCGTGGAATTGTGGTTCAGCATGACCCATATCGGATTTTTGTGCAAACTATGGGCGCTATGACTGCTGAGCGGCTTGTTGAAGTTTTAAAAGAAATTCAGGTTATGGGTGAGCAAGCCATACGGAACACGCTTACGTTGTCAACGGTGAAGACCGGGTTGTTTAAGCGTCGTGTGATTCAGGTGGCTAGGCGTTTTGGAGCGCTCAAGAAGTGGGCTGACTTTAGCAACGTAAGCATCCAAAAGTTGATTACGAGTTTTGAGGGAACCCCTATTTACGAGGAAGGGCTAAAAGAGGTTTTTTCTAAAGACATCGACGGTGATGGGCTGGTTATGGTGCTGGGGCGACTTCGTGATGGTAAGGTTAGGCTGCAGGTTGTTGAAACTGGTGGCAACGCAACGCCTGTGGCTCGCGTGGGGATTGAACGCGTTAGTATGAAGACTGATCTTATTCCTCCAGAGCAGATGCGCGCTGTCCTAGTAGAATCTGCAAAAGCAAGATTGCTAAACGAAACAGGTAACTTTGTATGCACAAGCTGTTGGGACTACATGGAGTCGATATGCATCAAAGACTTGCCCGACAAACCTAAATGCCCAAGGTGTGGGTCTTTTGCGATTGGAATGCTCAAGATTGAGGAAGAGAAAGCTTTGCCCCTGATAGAAAAAAAGGGCGAAAAATTGGGCAAGAACGAGGAGAAAATGCAAGTGCACGCTAAACAGACTGCGGAGTTGATTGAAAAATACGGCAAACCAGCTGCGGTAGCGCTTAGTGCGAGACGCGTTTCCGCTGCGGATGTCAAATCTGTTTTGGAGAAGGAACCAAAACTCACCGACAAGTTCTATGAGTTGGTTTTGGAAGCTGAACGAAAGGTACTAAGTAGACGCTTCAGATAATTTTTGGGAACCTCACAATCTCCTGCTAGTTATCTCCCTCCGTAACGAAAAAAGAACAAATAACCACACCATCTGGCAAATTATCTAACGACCAAGTGACCAAACAATACCTTCAAACCAGATACAAAAAACTTAAACAAGACAATGTTGACTGTATCGGTGCTGGTGCCGGGGTATCCGAGCCAGGTCTAAATAGGCGGCCAGATAATTTGATTGCCTAAGATATGGAGGAGGACTTAAGATCCTCTGGCGCAGGCCTTCGTGGGTTCAAGTCCCACCCCCGGCACCACTTATAAGTGAACTACTCGCCACTTTCGTGGTGAGCATCTCCAAGAAACTAACGTTCACTTAGTCGGGTCTATTTTCTGTTGATGTATTCTTCAATCTTTGCTCCAGTTCCATCGCCCGCAGTCCTAACAGTATAAACCTCTGACCACAAATGCCCACCCCAAGCTGGATCACTTTTTGGATCGTAATCCCAGTAAAGCTTGGTTCTATCCCTATTAGCAAAGCATCAATTTTACCTAAGGATATTGCCATACCTTGACCAGGTTCAGCCAAACCCGCGTTACTTGGTCCAACAAGAATCATTCTTGTATTGGAAGTCGATGTTCCAAGTTTGCAGAGAATGCACTTAGGATTTGAGTGTATGTGATGACTTGCCAAACGATAATACGGTCTAAAATGGCTAGATTCGTCAGCTCTCTCTATATCTGTAAATGTTGGATTTGGATTTTTAAGAACTGAAGCTGCCCAACCGTAATTATTTTTGTAATGCTCGCCATATTTCTCAATTAACTGTTGGCGTTTTTCAGTTATACTTTCGATCTCAGATGCTTCAATGGGCTCTAGTCCTAATCTTTGCTGATACTTTTGATACTCGGCTAAGACCTTGTGAGATTCGATTACATTGTGATTTAGGTATCGTTCAGCAACGTCACTACCATTTTTCTTAATAAATCCTGCGAAAACACACCACTTCACAGAACGAACGCCATCGACATTTTCGGCGGACGCATAAACAAATCGCATGAATACCATGATTCGTCCCATCACTGCTTGACCCTAAGGCGAGCCAAAACATCAACCACACTGATCAGCAATCGTCTTAAGTACATCCTCAAGCCTAACGTTAACTGAGCCCAAAAGTATGCAAAATGAATTGATGGCGACCGATGAAAGGTGTAGTAATTGGCTTTAGATCCAGCGTTGAGGGCAATAGTAACTATTTGCATTTTGGTTTTCTCAGCCAAGGTGCTGGGCGAAATTTTTTCGTGGAGAAAAATTCCCTCAGTTCTAGGTGAATTGCTCGCTGGAATCCTTCTTGGACCATTCGCTTTTGGCTCCCTAATCGCCATAAATGGATCGCCAATAATTGAAATAAATGAAATTGTTCAAGCATTCGCAGAGATAGGGGGCATACTGATCTTGTTTGTGGCGGGTTTAGAGATGACGTTTAGAGATTTCAGAAAGGTCGGCACAGCCGGATTTGTCATTGGAACATTAGGGGTCATAATTCCCTTCATAATGGGTTACGGACTTGCACTGGCTCTTGGGTTAAGCACCATAACAGGTTTAGTAGTTGGTGCAGCCCTTGTGGCCACAAGCATCTCTATAACAGCGCTCGTACTGCAAGAACTCAATCAATGCAACAAGATAGAATCAAGAATGATGATTAGTGCTGCAGTTGTCGATGACGTGTTGGGGCTGGCAATTTTAGGTGTGATTGTTTCATTCATTTCCACCTCAACTCCTATTACTGCATTAAGCGTGATTGCCCTAGTTTCCACCTCTCTTGCATTATGGCTTGCCTTGACAGTTTTTGCGGCAATTGTTCTTCCAAAAATAATTAATTTTACCTCGAAAGGAAAAGAAGGAACCGTGGAGGCAGCAGCTACAGCGTCATGTTTTGGCGCCTCCGCATTAGCTGCTGTCCTTGGTTTGTCACCTATCGTGGGAGCTTTTGCCGCAGGCATGGCTATTGCTAGTTCCCACACGATTGAGAAAATAAAGGATTATACGAAGAAAATAAGCGTAATATTTTCGCCGGTTTTCTTTGGGTTAGCGGGGGCACAATTTGATATTAGGAGCTTTATTACTTCTGACTGGTTCTTCTACGCCTTCTTTGCAGCATTGGTGATAGTAGCTATAATAAGCAAATTGATCGGCTGCGGGATCCCAGCTGCCTTTTTCTTGAAAGATCGATCAAAAGGGGCTAAAGTAGGTTATGGAATGATTTCACGTGGTGAAGTGGGTCTTATAGTGGCTGGAGTAGCCATCTCGGCAGGCGCCATCACCCAGAGTACTTATGCTGCTATCTTAGGGATGATCATGATAACAACTGTTTTGGCGCCGCTTCTTCTAAGAAGAGCATACGAAAAAGACCCCCCTGAAGAAGCAACATGTACAACAGAAGAAGACACAAACGCACCCGACTACATACCCACCTACCCGCTTTAATTTGCAATGAGGAAAGCTGTTGAAGTCGTCGCCTATATTTTTGATTTTAACTTTGTTTTATACTGAAACAGCTTTAGTAAAAAAACAGCGCCAATCAGCACTTCATTAAAAATAATAGAAAGTTAAGGCTTCATTGCCTCAATCTTAATGCTCTCAATAGGCAATTCGTTGTATTGTGTTTTGCTTAGTTCTTTGTCTTCCGCAATGATGTTAACTCTAAATCCTGCTTGCTTGAGCTTGGCTAAGTAATCATCTTTGTGTAAAGCGCCTGCTACGCAGCCGGTAAGCAAATCTTCGTCCTTTAGCTGCTCTTCCGTTAGTTTCCCGAGGAGAACAATGTCAGAAACGTACATTTTGCCACTGCTTTTCAGAATACGATATGCTTCTTTGAATACCTGCAATTTGTCTGGCGCAAGGTTAATCACGCAATTGCTAATTATTACATCAACAGAATTGTCATCGAGGGGAAGTTTTTCAATATCGCCAAGCCTAAACTCAACGTTTGAGTAACCATTCTCCTTAGCAAGGATTCTGGCCTTAGCTATCATTTCTTCAGTCATGTCAACGCCAATAACTTTTCCATTTTTACCAACCTTTTTCGAGGCTAAGAAGCAGTCAAATCCGGCGCCGCTTCCAAGATCAAGGACAACGTCGCCTTCTTTGATGTTACCAAATGCTGTTGGGTTTCCACAGCCTAATCCAAGATTGGCTTCTGGAACAGCATTCATTTCCTCTTCTGAATAGCCTACTCTTTTAGATATTTTCTTAATGGTTTGTTGATCGGCACTTCCGCATCCGCAGGAGCAACAGCAAGAATTGCTATTGGTCGCTACTTTTGAGTACGCTTTTCTAACAGTTCTTTTTACTTCTTCATTTTTGTCTTTCATTTTATTCACCATGACTTGTTCTCTTTAAACTTTCTCACGTTTCTTTCTTGGGAAATACTTTCTTGTACGTAATCCTAGCCACACAAGTGATAGCATCAAAGGCACCTCGAACAGTGGACCGATTACCGTCGCAAGTGCAGCTCCTGAACCAATACCATAAAGCGTTACTGCTACGGCTATTGCAACTTCGAAATGACTGCTGCTGCCAATGAGTGTTGTGTCGATTGCAGTTTCATACTTCCAGCCTAAGAAATACCCCAGAGGATATGTCCATGCAATCATGGTTGCATAGTGCAACAGATTGGGTATTGCAATGTAACCTACAAGAAGAGGATCATTTAGGATTGTTTGACCTGCAAAAGAGAAAAGTACTATCAAGGTTAAAAGCAGAGCGACGATAGAAACCTTGCCGACAGCCGCAGTATACACATTATGGAACCATTCTTCACCCTTCTTACGAATTATGTACCGTCGCGATAACGCGCCTGCCGCTATTGGAAGCGCAATAAATGCTAAAACACTAAGCGCTATTAAATCCCAAGGAACCGGAATACTGCTAACCCCTAAGTACAACGCTGCAAGAGGAGCATACAAAACCAGCATAATCATGGCATTTACGGCAGTGTTGATCAAACCCTGAGCCATGTTTCCTTTTGCTAGAAGCATCCACCACATAACCATGGCAGTACAAGGTGATAAGCCGAGAAGTATAACTCCGGCGATATACTGGGGGTTTCCAGCGAGAAAATAATTAGCGTAGATTGTCATTATGATTGGGGCCACAACCCAGTTGGCAATTAGAGTAACCATTAGTGGTTTGGGGTTTTTGGAAGCCATTTTCACATCGCTAAATCGAATGCCCAAAACAGTTGGATACATCATGAAAAACAAAAGTATGCCGATGGGTATGGAGAGGTGTGCAAATTTTAGCGAATCCATGAACTCGCCAAATGCTGGTATGAACCTGCCAACAAGCAAGCCAACAACTATGCATATGGCTATCCATACAGTCAAGTATTTCTCCCATAAACCAAGAGATAATTCTTGTTTTACGTGTTCAGCATGCTCTTTTTTTGTTTCCATGAGACCCACCTTATACGATTTGCTTAATAACATATTCAAATACTTAAATATGTTGTTACAGTTTTCAAAAGACGGTTTGTTATTTTTAGGCTTCCAAAGATTATAAAAAACCCATTTTCCTTCCTTTCGATCTTTCACTAAGCTAACATTTTCTAAGAATCCTAAGATGATGAGAAGCAGTCGGTTGAGTGAGATCCTAAAGCAACCATCACCTCACAAACACACATTTCCCGGAATGAAAGCAACCCTAAAATTCTCAACCTGATGAGATCTGCAAGAGCTTTGAAGAGCTTGCTTTTACTTCACTGCTTTTCTATGCTTAAGTTCTTATCAGCCAGCTCTTTTAATTCATCCTGCATATTCGGAGGCTTTTTCGCAAGAACAAATGCCTGATTCCGCAATCGCTTCAATCGCTTATCTGATTTTTGAGTTGACTCATTGACCTCAAAAATATTAGGATAACAATATATTTAAATACGTTTTTTACTTGCTTTTTTTAGACAATTAATGAAACATATTCTTTTTGTTTGTGTGGAAAATGCTGGAAGAAGTCAAATGGCAGAGGCTTTCGGAAATTATTATGGAAAAGGAAAGCTATTAGTCTCGAGTGCAGGTAACAAACCTGCTGACAGGGTTAACCCTGTAGTAGTTGAAGCGTTACAGGAGAAGGGTATTGACATATCAACCAACAAACCAAAGCTGCTTAATTTCCAGATGGCGCAAGACGCAGACCTAATTATTACAATGGGTTGTAACGACCAAGGTATATGCCCAGGCCCTTTTTTCAAGCCGACAATCGATTGGAAGCTTGAAGATCCAAAAGGTAAACCCATCGAGAAAGTAAGAGAAATAAGAGATGAAATCCAACGAAGAGTCAAGCAACTGGTAGATGAACAAGTTTAGATTTGAACGCTCAACTGATAAAAGGGAAAAAATATTGCAAATATTTGTTGGACTAAAAGAAAAAACAAAACCCGAGAATATCCAATCTGAAATTCCCCCACAAAAGAGAGCCATCCACAATACGACTTTGCTTTTGGACCATTCAAGACAATGGAGGACACACAGAAATATGGCAAGGCAATGGGTGAATTAGCATGTGGAGAAACTAAACTAAGCCATTATCATCTTTGTGTTTGATCTTCTTTAGAGTCTATGTCATTTGTTCAAGTATTCTGGTGGTGTATTTATCGACGAGGTCAGGAGTTATGTCGTCGATAATCTGGAAAATCCGCTGGTCGGTAATTGAATAAAGTCTTCTAGTTCCATCTTTTCTACCTCTGACTATTCCGCTGTCTTTTAAGATTTTAAGATGACGAGATACTACTGGCTGTATTATTGCCACATGAGGTATAATCTCACATACGCATTTTTCGCCGTCGCGTAGAAAATTGAGTATTTTAAGCCTGATTGGGTCTGAGAGGGCTCTGAATATTTTGGCTTTAAATCTGGTTTCTTTATCTTTTGTGAGGACCATTATTCAATTTACTCAAAGCTAAATATTTAAATATTGCTATATTTTTGGCTATCAAAAGCGCATTATGCGCTGATTGTTTTAAGTAAAATCCATATTAAAATTTAAATATTGCCATATCTCTCGATAACAGATGTAGAAAAAGTAGCGATAAGGCTTTAACCATCCAACGCATGTTTGCAAACAAAAACTATGGTAATAAATAATGAGTGAAGGTCACGTAAGGCTTAGAAGTTGGAAAGAGTTCAAAAGTCTTGTTAATGAAAAGAAACCAGGATCAATCGTTTTTATTCTTGAACAGAACGGCTTCTCGCCAAATAAAGAACTTTCAACTCTAAAACTAATAATGCTACATGACAAGCGCTACTACATGTTCTATGATTTCCCTAAAGGTGAAAATCTACGAGAAACTGGAATAGCACTTCATAAGGACAAGAAGGGCATACCTAACCTAGACGAAGATGAAGTCAAGGCCTTTCTAAAAAAACAGTTCGAAGACTTGGAAGTCTACTCATTCTGGACAGCTTAGCGGTGATTATTTGTCAGAAAACAAATTTCATAGCGTTCCTCGAAATAAAATACCTTGGTATCCAACATCAGCTCTGGCAGCGAATTTAGCCTAAGATATCTTGCAATTTTTGACACAAGAGTTTGTTTTCCATTTGTCTCAACATATCGCATTAATGACAAGTTAATAACAATATTTAAATATTGTTAGTGATCGATTTTAACCAAAGGAAAGTCACATAAATGGCTGAAGAAACATATGAAGGAATTACTCGTAACAAAATTCCTTGGGATCCAAAGATAGACTACGATAAATGCATTACCTGTGGCAAATGCGTCGACTTCTGCCACACAAAGTCCTTTAGACTTGAAGAAAAAAACAGTAAAAAGAAAACAATAGTAAACCCAAATTCTTGTATCGTATTCTGTAGAGGCTGCGAAGACATCTGCTCAGTCGGCGCAATCACACATCCATCAGAAGAGGAAACCCAAAAAGTAATCGACAAGCTAAAGACGGAATTTAAGTAGTATATTTCACTCTCTATGTGTCCTCTGTTTTAAGCGCGGGCACTAATCTAAGTGTCCATACCTAAATTCGTTCCAGTTTATTGTGGCTTGCTATGATTAGCCCCATGCTGCAAGAAAGATCTTGCTATGAACGGAACTATAAACCCAGCAAGTATTCTCGGGAGGAAAATAAGCAAGGTACCATATGCACTTGTGCCTATGATAGGTGAAAACTGGCTAACCACGATAATCAGCACAGATCCCATAAGTCCGGATGTCACCCCTGCAAACATTAATCGACGAACGTTGGTAGAACGTTTCCCCACCGCACCTGCAATATACCCTATCAACATGGCACTTACCAGATTACTTAACAAACTAATGTCAGCTGAGCCTTGAGCAGCGTATAGTTGATCCGAGTAAAAGAGAGCATAAAGACTGCCCAAGAGAAAACCAGACGCTCCTCCAGCCCACTGATTCCAAATGAACCCAATCAACATCGGAACGCCTATGATAACAATTGCTTCTAAGAGTGGATACTTTAGACCTACAAGTGAGGGTGTAGACAACATTGAAACTCCTATAATTAAAAATGCAACAAAAGATGGAACAACGATTCCAAATATTCCCTCAGCTACCTTTCCCTCTCCCCAACTATGAGCCATGATTTTCACTTTAGTCTTTCTTTCACCTGAAAGTGCTTATTAGACTTTTGATAAAAATAAAGAGCATTTGACCCAGCACAATGTTTTGTTTAGCTAAGCGTTCCTTTTATTCCATCTGCTTTTAATCTGAGAAAATCCGCCGCATCTTCGAAGTCAAAGCAGAAATCGCAGACCTTTTCTGGGTTGGTAAGGGAACAGTGCCCCTGTTTCCAATTTATGCAACTTTGTTTCTCACAAGAAGGGTGGTCCAACAAGGTTCCCAAAAATAAAGCAGAGTTAAAGTCAAGTATTTGGTTTTTTTTGGCAACTATCAACTAATTAATCTTTTGAAGACCTTTGTTTACTGTTTTATTCGTTTAAGTACAATTATTGCAGCAACGATCAAAACTGCAACGATTAAGATAGCTAATAGGTAAATAGTTTCTATGGGTTTGGAAATTGCGCTTGTATTCGAAGGAATACCAAAAGCGTACACGTTATGGTCCCATGAACCCACGTAAACAATTCCGTTCGCAACAGCTGGAGACGAATTAACATGACTTTTAGTTAGGTAGGACCATATCTCGCTTCCTGTTGAGGCATTAAGGCAATAAACATTATTATTCCAATCACCCACATACACGAACCCCCCTGCAATGGCAGGAGAAGAATTAACTCCTCCGTTTGCAGTGAAATTCCAAATTTTCTCTCCAGTTGACGCGTCGAGACAGTAAATGTCCGAGGCTTTATACGTTTGGTTCGCGTCTAAAACTAAAGACCCCACGTAGACGTATCCGTTAGCAACCGCGGGTGAAGAGTCAACCCAACCTTGAGTTGTGTAGTTCCAAACTAACCCACCGTTAGAAGCGTCGAGGCAATAGACATTATTGTCTTCAGACCCTATGTAAACACGGTTGTTGACGACTGCGGGAGAAGATTGAACTATGTTGCCAGTCGTGAAATTCCATATGATCTCGCCTGTCAAAGCATCTAAGACAGTAAACATTACTGTTTGTTGATCCCACATAAACATGTCCGTCCACAACCGCCGGAGAAGACTCCACAAGACCGCCTACTGAATAATTCCATATTTTGTTCCCAGTCAATGCATCAAAACAATAAATGTTACCGTCCCAGGATCCCACATAAACGTAGCCACCGTTAACTGCAGGGCAAGATTCCACGGTATTTCCAGTTGTATAATTCCATATTTTGTTGCCAGTTGAGGCACTCAAACAATAAACATTACGGTCATAACCTCCAAAATAGATGTAGCCGTCAGCAAAGGCAACAGAAGAACCTATACCTCTTTCGCGACGTAGTGTGGAGGTTGTGTAGTTCCATATTTTGTTGCCAGTCAACGCGTCAAGACAATAGACGTTTCCGTCATCAGAAGGTATGTAGACCCGACCATCAACGATTGCCGGAGAAGCCCAAATCACGCTTCCAGTTGTAAAGTTCCATAGCAAAGTGGCGGAAGTTGCTGCAGCTGTGGTGGCTGAATAACCTGAGTGAGTTAAATCGTGGTGGAACATTGGCCAGTCATCAGTGGAACTAGCTTGAAGTGGCTCAGTAAAAGCAACGTAAGATGATGCAAGAAGAATAGTCATGAGAATGATTATGAGCAATTTATGTTTCATCATATCCAACTCAACTTTAAAGAGGTTTTTTCCAAATTCAACACCTGCAAGTGGTGTAAGCTTTCAACAGAACTTTTGATGGCGATCTATTGATATAAACATTTAAATTTTGTAATAATTTGGTTGTCCCTATTCATCTTCAAGCATCGTTGAACTATCAGTCTCACCCATTGCTTCAAACGAGAATCTATTCAGGCTCCAATTGCCAGGGGTCATAATTCTTCTATGTCCACTTTTTCTCCAAGCAAGTTACGTTTTGTGAATACTATTATTGCCTCATTGCCTGAGTCCAACAGTGTCTTGATTGCTTCTTCCATTTATTATCCCCGTTCGCGATTTTCGGATAAGAAGTTCTCGACATCATCAATAAACCTCAATGTCCCTTTCTCTATTTTCTCGGTTAAGGTATCCAAATCACTGAAGTCTGGGTTTTCAGCCAAAACGCCCTCAATAATAGAATCAACACCTTTTGTCGTTGATGGAATCTTGTACTTGTTCCAGCCACTTTCTTTAAACATCTTCCAATACTTTGCTTGAACACCTTTGTTATATCCGAACAGCCAGACTTCAAATCTAAATGTGCCATGAATAAAAACAACCCCAACTTTTAATCCTCGAAGTTTCAATGATTCGGGAAAAAAGGAAAAATACGTCATATCCATGTATCCAAAATATACACTCCCCGACACCGTATATTCAGGATACTGGTTTTCAAGATGCGACCTCAACCACAAAATATAATCCATTAATCCGTGGTATGCCTTTTGAATTTGTCCCTTATCCAGCTGTTTTCTATACTCATTCATTAATTCCTGAAATGAACTACCCATCTTCCCAGCCTCTTTTTAGCAAATCCTCTTTGAATTCACACTGCTTATGAGGTTATCGGAAAATAGAAGTAAATCGTGCACTCTCTCTTTTCTAGTGTATTAAACAAACTAATGATCAAAATGGAAAACCTGCTTTCAATCAAAGATGGAAATCCAGGTGAGGTCTCCAATGGAGTGTAGATTCAAGTCTACAACAGGCACTACACCGCAGGTTCATTACTTCATAGCCAATATATGGAGAAATGTAATTTTAAAGTCCCCAGCTTTGTGTAATGTTTTGATGGGGATTGCTTTTCTTGTTTTTTTCTTTTTTCTGGGTGTTGCCTTTGAATCTGTTGATTTTGACTACGTTATTTTCTGCGGTAACCCAATGTGTGCTGTTTAGATTCTTGTGATAAATAAACTTCTTTACAATTATTGCCAATTGGTAAGTCGGAACATCTTCCATATTTAAATCCAAGCCTTTAGGAGTTACGGATGAATTTAATTTGAATTTGCTAAGCAAGAAATTTGCGAGGCCCTCTTTCTCGCCGTCTAAATCCGCCATGTCCACTTTCACGACGCTCTTATGTTTAAAAAGCAAGTCGTCCACCCTATTTCTATAAGGCGTTCTTCTGTCTATTAAAAGCTACCCAAATTCAATACGGAACAAATAGACCAGCTTTAGGAATATAAATAACAATAAAGGAATTTGCGGATGATGTCTCTTGGGAAGGAGTTCAAACCCCAACTCACCTCATTTTTGCATCAGTTTTTAACGAGTTGACGCAGCTGGGTCAGCTTTTCTTTGTAGAAAAGTGTTCACTGCATCTATGAGAGCTTCACAAGCAAACCAACGCTGCTCCAAGGAATCATCTGTTTCCAAGTTCTGAATTATTCTGCGGAATTTCTTTATTTCCCCCATTACTGGCTCCCTTCTTCGTTCATATTCAGCTCGCAGTTCCTTATGCTTGACACTAAAATTTAACAGAACCAATTCAAGTTCAGTCTGCCTATCATTTAATTCCTTCACTACTGCTATTTCTTTCTGCTCTCTCTTCTTCTTGGAAACTCCGCGGAAAAATCCGGTTTTCATACGAATTATCTCGTCCTGGTCCCTGTTCAGACGGTTTATGCCGCTTTGGAGATGTTTGATTTCGCGATTTCTTTGACTCTTAATTGCCCCTGCTAAAGTTGAGTATTCCTTGTTGATTTGTTTAAGGCGACTTTTCCAATCCGACAAATTACTTAGTTCTCGGTTAAGCGTGGCTTCCTTTCGACATATAACTTCAAGTTGATGTTTAATGATAGAAAGCACCTGTGAACACTCTTTCACGAATTGGTCATCGACGCCTAAATTAGGGTTTGATTTAAACTCGTCCAAAACAGCCGCCACATTTTGTAACCAACGGTCGAAATGTTCGCTAAATGGGGAAGAACCAAACTTCTGGATACCCAAAGTATGCAGTCGCTTAAGGGTTGCTTCTGAAATCTCTCTTTCAGTAGCAATATGATTCTCTTCTAGTCTTAGTTCCCCACGTTTACGAATATGTTTTCTATTTTTACCTTTTTCACGAAGAGGCTTTTTGTATTCGTGAATCCCGCTTTTAGGCAACTTCCTAGGCTGATATCCCATAGAGAAACGTAGCGTTATGAAGTATTTAGTTTGTGCCTAATTACCCTTAAATCCTCTCGCGGGAAGTTTTTTTTGAAGTCGCAATAATTGGCCATGGGTCAAACCACAAACGTAATATGCCTATTTGCGAAAGATGAGAAGCAGTGAAAAGATTATGCCACAGTTTACAGTTAATCCAGGTCGAGTTGATCCATACAAGAAATTTAAGTTCAGAGTCAAGTGGGATGGTAAAGTCGTTGCGGGTGTCTCCAAGATGAGTCCGCTGAAACGAACTACAGACGTCATCACATATAGAGAGGGAGGCGACGCCAGCGTTGAACGGAAATCTCCGGGAAAAACCCATTATGCGCCTATTGTTTTGGAGCGAGGCGTGACACATGATCTTGAGTTTGAGACTTGGGCGAATTTGGTTTTTAACAAAGGAAGCGGTTCGATGTCTCTTAAAAACTTCCGAAAAGACATAATCATAGAATTACTTAACGAGGCGGGAGTTATAGTGTTAGTTTACAGGGTTTATCGATGCTGGGTCTCAGAGTACGTTGCTCTACCTGATTTGGATGCGGGGCAAAACGCAGTTGCCATTCAAAGTATAACCATTGAGAATGAGGGTTGGGAAAGAGATACCGCAGTAGCTGAACCCCAAGAATCATAAAACGTATAGGTAGGTCCAGTATTTGCCCAGCCAACCTAACATGAACAGAGGAACCCTAATCCTGCTTGCGCCAAACGCTAAAGGTGCATCTATCTCTCCAAAAAATATTTTTTTTGCTTTTCAATACAATCCAGAGAAACTCCTGCACACCTTCAATCAAGCTGCAGCTTCTGCAATAGGAGCAAACCCGTCCGCAAACCTACAAGACACCCCAACAGAACTATTCTACCTAACATTAGATCTAGACAGTATAGAAATTGATGCATCCTCTCAAAATCAGAGTTCAGCAAACCTCGGCCTCCACCCAGCTTTAGCAATACTGGAGTTAATGATGAAGCCACAGATTGCCGCTGGAAAAACGTCCATGCCTATCGTAGTATTCAAATGGGGAGCAAAACGATCAGTGGCTGTACGTTTTGTCAGCATGAGTGTCGAAGAAAAGTCCTTTGATGTAACCTTGAACCCGACGAGGGCAACCGTTAGCTTGTGTTTGAGAGTGCTTGGTGTCGCAGAGATTGGTAACAATCCGGGAGCCCGCGATGTCTGTTTAAGTCATGAGAATGTGCGAGTAACCTTGGTTGATGCCTACAAGCTGCAAACTGGGCAGGCTAGTCTTCAGGGAGCCAGCGATAAATCAAGTATTTCGGCTTCGGCAGCTGCTTCGAGCGTTCAAAGTAAAACGAAAATTAGTGCCTAAGACCATATAATCTTCAGAACAAAACGGTGCATTTTTCACCTTATTTACCGATGGGTCAAAAAGGTGTTGTAGTTAGCTGGAAATTTCAGGTTTAATGTCCCAAAGGCTTTTCTTCCTTTATTGGTTTAAGAAACCTTTTTGGGGTTTGCTTTGAAGTTTACCAAGCTTTAAATCAGGCGTGTAAATGCTTAGTTGGTTGGTGAGGAGAGCCTGTGAAGCGGTTGGAAAGCCTCTCAATCGGGGTTTTTTTAATCGCGAAGTAGGAACGGACTCACCATTTATCCTTATTTTTACCCGCGGTTGCCGTAGCTTTTGTTCATGCAGTCCTGACAGTAGTTCCGCTTGAACCTTTTTATTCGCCGAGGCTGAAAGAGTTTTCCGCATGAACTGCACTTTATTTGGTTAACTGTTTTAGGGTCAAGCAGTTTGAGTCTTCTTTCGATCTCGTTTTTAACATCCAAATCGTTCTCATTCACTAAAGCATGTGTTAGCAGAGTTTTTGCTTGCTCTTCACATTGGTCGCCAAACATCTTTGAAAAGACATTGTTCTTTTTTTGATCAACACTTATTTGAGAAGGCAACATGCAGATAAAATTCGATGGATAACTCTTTGACTTGTCTGAATCCACAACTGCAAAGCGGTAGTGCCTGCCCACACAATTGCCTTCAATGTTATCTTGAGTAAATATCTGTAACTTGAACTTCATATGGAACACCCACGTGTAATGAAATGACCTACCAAGCTAATATCTATAGTTATTGAGAAAAATAAATCTAATCAGTAAACGCCTTTGAATATTCGTTTTTATTGGAAAGCAACCGTTTGCTTCATGGCTTCTTATCTTGCCGTTTCGATACATCTGTGAAGTCTGCAAAGATTCCTTTGTAGTCGAATGCTGCAACTAATTCTTTGAAATTAATAATGATTAGCGCCATCAAAGTCAAGAAAGGCACAAAGGCGTAATAGTACATTGGCGTTGTTATGCCCGAACCAAAAACCATGCTTACAAACCCCAGACCCATGCCCGGGTAAAGCAGCATCAGGTTTGATAATGTTAACGCGCTAATGGCGCTTATTATTGCCACTTTAAGGTTTTTGCGGTTATACATGATGTATAGCGGAATAGCCAGCAATCCGAATCTAACGTCAAAAAACCCTGCAGCAAAAGCAATTCCTGACAGGATAGGTCTGTTTTTGCTGGCAAAGTAAAAGCTGACCAGAAGCAGGAACGTGACGAAAACTTTAGCTTGTCCTTCGCCCCATTGCCAATAGTAACTAGGAGACATGCCCCAATTCACTGTTGGGAATGGCAGCAGCAAAGCGATTGTCATCACGGCAAAAGTGACGGCAAGATTCTTGCTTCCTAAGAGCACATAGAGGATATAGGCTATTGCGGGAAGAAGCAAAAACTGGACTACATTAAAAGCAAGCAGCGCTTGCTGATAATCCAACGTGAGCAGGGGTGAGACAATTAGCAGAAAAGAGGGCAGGTACTTGTAGGCTTGAGGATATGGCGAAATGACTGGTTCTGCGCCGCCTAAAGCACCGAAATGGTAAATCTGCCCTGGGTTGTGCCAGAGTCTCCAAGCGCTAATGTAGTAGGCTGAGAAGTCTTTTGCCAGTATGCTGCCCGAAGTAGTGATGCCTGGGCTTGGCGTGTATGTTTCTGGATATGCAACTATGAAGGTGTAGAGGTTTAAGATGATTAATATGACGATTCCGATAAGGAAAATAGTCTTGGTTGGACTTGGTTTAGTCATTTTTTCTCAGTGATTAGCGTGTTTATGGTTTTATTTGACTGTGTTAGCAACTTTTATACTTGGTTGTTGAGAAGTAGTTAGTGACAGTTGTATTACAAATGTAATACATATGAAAATGCTTTTATTGAATACCCGCTTTGAAGCCTCAAATAACAACTGAAGGATTGTAACTCTCAAATGTTAACACCAAAACAAAGTAGCGCAAAACGAGCCTCAATAATCGCCGTGACAGCAGCACTGTATACCGTGTTCTTTTTTCTTTCATTCGCAACTCCAGTGCCAAACTTCACTGTTCTCTATCTACCTATAATATTACTAGGAGTCTTTCCACTCTGGTTCGGCTGGGGCGGTTTAATCGGCAGCATGATTGGAGCGTTTATAGGCGGAGTATACGTTGAAAACTTGCCCTTACATCTTGCATGGGTAGAAGTTACAACTGCGCTCCTTATTTTTGGCTTAAATTGGTTACTTATCCCGAAAATCGCATCAGAAGCCAACACAAAAAAAGGTCTCATCATAATCTCCTGCATCTATGCCTTAACACTGTTTGTTGGAACTGTCGCAATTTTGTATCAGTTCACGTTTGTTGGACTGTTAACTGCAGAAATTGCGTGGCCACTATTACCGGGAACCTTTGCACTAAACTTGCCTTTTGCTCTGATTGCTTGTCCTGCGTTGATTAGGGCGGTGTCGCCTAAACTAAGAACTTGGGGTATGTACTCCGGCAACTTTGCTGAGTGGCGAAGTCGTCGTACTGCAAAACCTACTTAAATTTCTTTTAAACCTTATTTTTCTTCAGGATAGAAAATATTTTTAAGTTCTAGTCTCTAAACCAACCTTGAGCTGTTTAACTTGAAAGTCAGAATCCTAAAATTAACTCCTGAATCCCTTGTTGGATTGCTGCAGGGCAAAGCATCCACTTTCTCTTCCAATCTGCCTGGCGATGCTGAAATTCTGGACATAAAAATGGACTTATTTTCCAAACAGGTTTCTATGGTCATTAGGAGTGACAGTTTTGAGGATGTTGCCGAAGCCATGCCATTCCCAGAGTTTCAGCTGACAAAGTCTACCGAATTCAAAAGTAAACCTAAACCAATTGAGCCAATAAAACCTCAAAACATGTCTGTGTCTGAGCCTAAATCCATGATTGCAAAATTGCCACAGCCGCAGCCAAGTCGTATGGCGTCAAAAATGGAGAATGAGTTTAGTCCTGAACAGCGCAAACTGCTTAGCTTCACAGTCAAGGAAGACCGGGTTGTGGTTAAACCTGTGATGTTTTTGAAGGCTGAATGGGAAGACATCAATGAGGTTGTTCGGAGTTTAGGGGGCAAATGGGTTAAAGGCGACATAATCAGTTACTGGGAAATCCCACTGTAGTAGGTTGGCGGTTTATGTGTGGAAACGAAAAAACTTTAAGCCAGAAAGGCTAATTCAAAAGCAGAGTGAGCCATTATGGAAAAAACTGATAAGCCCCTAACTAGAGACGCATTAGTCTCCATGCAAGTTATAAATGCGAAAGGTCAACTTGTCGGAAAAGTTAAGGATCTTGCTTTCTCCGTTGGAAAAAGTGGAATAGCCTTAACCATTGAAAATGAAAACGGTGAAATCCAAACTGTCGCATGGGAAGACGTGCAAGCCGCCGCAGACTTTATAATCCTAAAACCCGTTCCGCAAAGCACCTATCAGCAAGCTACATATCAGCAACCTGCTCAAGCCGCAGCTCAACCAGCACAGCAAGCAACGTCGCAGTCAACACAACCTATGTGCCCAACCTGTGGAAGACCACTAACATGGATTCCCCAATACCAACGCTGGTACTGCTACAACGACAAAAAATACGTTTAAAATTCTTTCAAACTACGTAATTTCTTCCTAACTCTCAATCTTTTTTTGTGCTACTGGAATTTGAATTTATGATTCTTTACCTTTTAGCTAACATGCATCTATCTTCTCTACCTTGCTAAAGACCAATTATTTTATGGAGAATTTTTGGTTGGTCACTTAGCATTATACTTCCCCCTATCCACTACCTAAACGCAGAAACTCCCACCAGTGTTCAAAAAATCCTCCACAGTTTGATAAGGCTTAATAGTTTCTTACGTCGAGTACATTCTAAATTACGTGACCTGTCATGGTTGATGTTTGGCTTCCCTATGGAAAAACGGACGTATGTGTGCGAGTTCCAGCCCGAAATTTGCTTGGCACAATTGAACCCAAAGACCGACCAGGAGCGGTGGATGCTAAGCTTGAGGTTCAACGTGCCCTAAATGAACCCATCGGCAGCAAACGCCTGTCTGAGATTGTTAAGCCTGAGAGCAAAGTCGCCATCGTAGTGGACGATGCTACGCGGAAAGCTCCAAGTGAAGCTATGCTTTTGCCAGTGCTAGCCGAACTCAATGCAGCGGGCGTAAAAGATGAGAACGTCACAGTCATTTTCGGTTGTGGAACCCACAGGGCAGTTCAGCCGGAAGAAGTTGCGGCACTGCTCGGTGAGGAAGCCCTAAAAAGAGTGAAAACAATCAGCCATTGCTGCACCGCAACAGATTCAGTTTACGTAGGCACGACAAAGACACATGGCAACAAAGTGCACCTTAACCGCGCTTTCGCTGAAGCGGACTTTAAAGTGCTCCTCGGCGATGTTGGCTATCACTATTATGCTGGTTATGGTGGGGGAAGAAAAAGCATTTTGCCTGCTGTGTGTGGTGAAGAAACCATCAAGCAAAACCACGCCTTACTGCTGCACGCCAGTGCGAGAACAGGAATTTTAGAGGATAACCCCGTGCATGTGGATATGACTGAGGCTGCTAAGCTGGCCAAGGTGGATTTTATTGTTAATGTTGTTGAGAACAAAAAGGGCGAAATCGTTAAAGCCTTCGCGGGCGACTTGGAGCAGGCATTTTTGGAAGCAGTGAAACTGGTCGATGAAATGTATCGTGTAACCATAGATCGCCGAGCAGACATCATCGTAGTAAGCGCTGGTGGGCACCCAGCAGACATGAATCTCTACCAAGCCTACAAAGGCTTAGACAACGCCTTGGACGCAGTTAAACGCGGCGGAGTCATAATTCTAGTCGCTGAATGCCCCGAGGGACACGGAAACCAAGTGTTCTACGATTGGATGACACGTCTGGGCGACCTCAAGAACGTTGAACGCGAAGTTAAACGCAACTTTGTTATGGGCGGGCATAAAGCATACTATCTCCTAAAAGCGCTGCAAAACCACCAAATAATATTGGTCTCATCCATGCCCGACTACTACGCAACAAGCATCTTTAAACTAAAAACCGCACGTGCAGTCAACGACGCTTTGGCAGAAGCGCTTAAAATTGCGGGTTCAGCATCTAGAGTTTGGGCGATGCCGCAGGGAAGCTACACTCTGCCTGTGTTTAAATCGCCGGAAGAAACAAAAACCTAAAAAACTTCTGCCCAAGTCAGCAGCAAAGCAATCGGTTGATTCTTTAAGCGTAACCTTTAAGTTTCAACATTGAAATTTGGTTTAGGCAAGGCGAAACGATGCAACAAACCTTTACGTTGCGAAAATTTGTTCCCGACGACTTGCAGAGCGTAATGCAAATCAACCGTGTCTGCCTCCCAGAAAACTATACGGACTTCTTCTTTGTAGATTTGCATCAAAGGTTCCCGGAAACCTTCATTGTAGCAGAAGAAAACGGAAAAGTCATGGGGTACATCATGTCACGCATCGAAGTAGGATTGTCAAATTATGGTTTTGGCGGCTTAATACGTAAGGGACACGTAGTTTCTATCGCAGTGTTGCCTCTGGGCAGGCGAAAAGGAATAGCTTCAGCATTAATCAAACGGGCGCTGGAAGGTATGGGGTACTACAAGGCAAAGCAAGGTTTTCTTGAAGTGCGTGTAACAAACGAAGGTGGCATCTCACTCTATAAGAAACTGGGCTTTGAGATAACCCGAACGGTTAATGGCTACTACTCTGATGGCGAAGATGCATATGTTATGACAAAGAGACTAACCTAACATTTCCTTCTTGTAAGAAAAAATTCTTTCAGCCCGATGCGAAACTATGGTTAAATGGGGTTAAGCAGGTCTTGCCAGACCATGACACAGGAAGAGGAGGAAAGACAAATAGAAAGAACCTCACCTTTTGTCAGCAGCTTGACCTGCTTAACTATTTTCGAGCGATCTCCTTACCAAATACTGTAGTTTTGCAAGAGATATAAAATAATGTTGTTGCATGTTTGATACAACAGGCAACAACTGCCAAGCTGTAAGAACCAGACATGCGTCACCACCAAGAATGAGCGCAACTTTTGAAAAACCAGATTAAACCTGTATCAACCAGAAAGCCTTACGGCTAATCCCTTCATAATATCGATTTAGCTTACAGTTCGCTTATCAAAAATTAACTTATACAACCTCCATTCCCAAAAACCCAACCTCAAGGCAGCTGTTCCACAGCGCAACAATTATAGCCACCACCCCAAACTTCTAAACAGGGAACACAATATGACAAAAATAGCACTTATCAAAAGCAAAAAGAAAATCGCTCTCATCGCACACGATAACAAAAAAGAAGATATGCTACAATGGGCAAAATTCAACATCGAAACCCTAAAGCTGCATCAACTCTTCGCAACTGGAACAACTGGTAGACTTCTTGAGAAGGAATTGGGCTTAGAAATTACAGTCTTGGAGTCAGGACCTTTGGGCGGCGACCTGCAAATCGGCGCATGCATAGCCAATGGCGAAATTGACTTTCTCGTTTTCTTCTGGGATCCATTAACCCAACTTCCCCATGATCCAGATGTTAAAGCGCTTCTGAGAATAGCGGCTGTTTGGAACATTCCAATAGCATGTAACCGCTCTTCAGCCGACTTTCTGATCTCTTCCCCAATGATGTGCCAAGAATACCAGCGTATCCTGCCAGACTATGACAGCTACAGACAAAGATTAAACCAATAAACAATCAGAATTATCTTCATTTCAACAGTTAATTGAAATATCTAAAACACATCGACTAACAACTGACATTAAAAGCGAATAATTCTTTTTAAAAAAATAATAAAAAGAAGTTGTTTAGGCAGCTTTGGGCTTAACTTTATCAGCAGCGCCGCTTAGGCTGGTCATTTCTGCGTTGGCTTTGCGGATTATGTCGGCGATAGTGTCTTTTGTGGGTATGGTTGCGCTTACGGATAGTGCGACGGCTTTCTGGTGAGCTCGCTGGAGTAGTGGTTTAATAGTGTCTTTGCTTGCATAGCCAATTTCAAGTGCCAATGCGAAGGCTTCCCCGTTGCTTGCTTGAACACTCTTGCGTGTCGCGTCAACATCAACTTTGAGTTGGTCCCCAGTAATGATTAAGCCATTGTCGAAGACTGCCCGCATAGATATACCGAGTTCAACTGCTTTAATGCCTAATTTTGAGAGGACGCCTGCGAGGCGTTCGTTTATGATTTCGCCTCTTCGCACAACTAATGTGTCTTTGCTAATATAGACGCTGCCTGATTCTATTCTTGTTGGCAAGCCGACTGCGTTTAGTTGGCTGATTACTGGACCTGGAGGTTGACCTGTGTTTCCTGCTGGAATAACCACATCCATCGCGGCTATGTCGCCTGATTTAGCGGTTGTTTTAACTTTGCCGTGTTCCAGCAATAATGCCAGTTTGAATGGGTTAAGGTCTGTGAATAAGAAAACGTTTGATCCGTCCAAGTATGCTTCAAGCTTCTTGAGTTCTGCCTGATTCATCTCTTCTAATGCGATTTTGATAAGAGTATTCTTTAAGACGCGGAGGTATACTTTGCCAGTCATGCTTTTCTTTAGTTCTTGAAGCTGGGAAGCGCGAACTTTCTTGAGACTGGCGATGCCGATGGATTTGTACTCTTTGAGTATGTCTTTTATCGATTCTACTTCGCTTGATTTTGCTTCTAATACTTGTTGGGACGGCATAATTTTTCTTCTCGTTTAAGCTTTAATTTTGACTGGTTCACCCATGGATGTTTTGATGAACGCGTACTTTACGTTTTTCAACCCGCGCTTCAATTTTCCATCCAACACTCGGAGAACAGTCATGGTGTTTTCGACTAGTTCTTCATCTTTCATCTGTTCGGAGCCGACAGAAACTTGAATAATTGGTTGGCTACGCATTCTCACAACGACGGTTTTGCGATGCTTTTTAATTAGGGCTGCGATGTCTGCGTTTGGTGGAACTGGAATAGGCATTTTTCCTCTTGGACCTAAAACTGGACCGAGCGTTTTGCCTACAAGCGGCATTAGGGGGGCTTCGCAGATGAATACATCGTACTCAGTAGCGAGTTTGCGTAATTCTTTCTTTTTGCCGCTGAGTGCGTCTAAGTCGGCGCGTTCGATTACTTTGTCAGCTTGAGAATTCTTTGCTTTTACGATGAAGTCTCCGCTGGAAGCAACAACACAGATTTTGTTGGGTTTACCCGTTATATGAGGAAGTTCTACAATTTCTTGAATTTTGCCTTCTGGCGCCTTCATATCGATCTCGACGATGTCGAGAATCAAATCTACAGTCTGGTTGAATTTTTTCTGTCCAGACTTTGCCTTTGCCTGTTTAATTGCTTCGGTTATGGTCTTGTTGTCTAGGGGCATTTTTAAGCCTCGTGCCAATGAGGGATTGGAAACCCATTATAAAAATATTCGCTTATCATTGTTCAGTACCGAATAGTTGTTCGTAATTGCCAGCATCGACATCTTTCTGGACTTCTCGGGGGTCTTTTCCTTCCACGGTAACACCTAGGCTCACGCAAGTGCCGAGCAACTCTTTAGTTGCCTTCTTGAGAGTTGGGGCTAAAAGTTGAGGACCTTTAATTTTTGCTATCTTCACCATCTGTTCCATGGATAAGTCACCAATTTTGACGGTGTTGGGTGTACCTGAGCCTTTCTCTACTTTGAGTTCAGCCACTATAAGTGCGGATGCCGTGGGGGTACCGACGGTAACCTCGAAGGTTTTTTCTTCTGTGTCAACGCTGATTTTTACTGGAACTTTCATACCAGCATATTCTTTTGTGATTTCGTTGATTTTATTGACAATAGCCACTATGTTGACGCCTAGTGGACCAAGAGCTGGACCTAATGGTGGACCTGCATTGGCTTGTCCGCCGCTGACAATTAATTCTACAACTTTTTTATCTGCCATTTTGTCTCACGTTTATTTTGCTTTTTCAACTAGTTTTACATAGTCTGAATGTACTGTGATAGGCAAAGTGAACGTTGCCTCCAATAATTCAAGTGTGACTTCGCCTTTTGACTTGTCGAGTCTTGTGATTTTAGCGCGCATGCCTTTGAAGGGTCCGCCGGTGATTTCGACGACGTCGTCTTCGTTGAGGTCTTCCATGACTGGTTTACGCACTATGTACCGTTCTATTTCAGCAAAGCTTACGAGCCCCGGGATTCTGGAGCGTACGTGTCTTACTCCTGTGATTGCTTCTTCCACTAGGTGTGGTCCATCTGCTTCAATGAAAACGTAACCTTTGAGTGTGTCTGGTACAAGAAGAGCCTTTATTGGAATATGAGCCATCTCCACTTTTGACGCGATCAAACGCGCTACGTTGCGTTCTTGACCGGTTGTTGTTTTAACAACGAAAATTTTTACTTGATTAAACTCTTCTTGCTTGTCCATAATTCAAGCTTCCTTATGCTGTTGCGCCTGCGCCTGAAGTTGCGCCGCCTGTTGCGTAAGATAAGAGTTTAATTACGAACCCTATTAAGCCGACTGCACCAATACCTAGAAGGCTAATTTTTATCGAGAGCCAAAGCTCTTCACGCCCTGGTTTTACAGCTAGCTTTAAGGTTCTTGCTGCCTGTTGTAACCAATCTTTTACGCCCATATTTTACCGCACACTCAAGATTTCACTATTATATAATAAACGTTACTGTAACTTTTTAGTTTAAAAACTACTGTATCAAACCTTTTAAATGTTGCTTTAAAAATGCATACTTACACTTTCTTGAACGGTAACCCCATAGTTTCCAGCGTAGACAGCAAGTTTGGTTTGTCTTCGCCTTTAATTCCTTTCCAATCAAGAATAGCAAGTTGCACCTTCTCCAAATTCTTCTCAACACACTGAGACAACATCTCATCATCAACTAAGTGGGTAGCGTACTTGGGAATTATGTGACCGAAAGCAAATTCGCCAACTAAAGCCATGACTGTGAACCTTTGGTTGTAGTGAGGTCCGCCAATACCGAGAACTACAGGGCTTGTGGGTGCTATGAAGTTGGCAACTGCGTAGATTGCGGAGTGTGCGACGGCTTCTGCAGCCTTCAAATCGTTCCATTGCTCTGGCGAACTTCCTAACTCAACAAACATAGAGGGAACATCTAAGCTGGGTCCATGATGTGTACACTCGAACGATACCTCGTACTTGAGGTTTAACTTTTCTTTGTAGTACGTTAACGCTTTTAGGGCATTCTGCATTGCATAAGCAGGTGAAAACGAAAGTTTGCGGGGTAATCCGCCGAGTTCCGCGTCGCCAAAGTTTCCAGGCACATGAACAGAAAGGGTGGGTTTTCCGCTTTGGCTGCTGTGTCTTGAGATGAAAACGATTAATTTTGCTGTTGGAAACTTTTTTGGCAAATCTTGGGCTTTTACTAACTCATCTTTCAAAGTGACAAGATTCAATGTTTTGCCGCTTATGCCTGCGGTGTAGACAGGGCAATGCTGGAATTCTTTAGCCATTTTGCGGAAAGGGTAGTGACTGAGGATTTGTTCTTTTATGTTTAGGCTTGCGGCATCCTTGTTTGAGGCAACCAGCAGAATCATACTTGTTCTTTTAATTGGTTTATGCTTGTAGTGGAAAAAGGTTTTGCATAAAGCTTATAATTGCATGCTTGGTTTTGCGTTTATTGAAGGCCTAGAAAGATGCATCTGATAAATTTCAAAGAACTCTCAGGTCAAGAGTTGTCCAGCCTAGTTGATTTAGGCATTGAAGTCAAAAGTAACCCTAAAAAGTACCTCAAAACCTTTGAGGGTAAGTCGGCGGCTTTAATTTTCCAGAAAACATCAACGCGCACAAGGATTTCATTTGAAGTCGCCATGACACAGTTAGGCGGTCATGCATTGTACATTGATTGGCGAACAACAAACTTTGCCTTAGCCGACATAACCGATGAGATACAGTATTTGTCGCGCAACGTCGATTGCATCATGGCGCGACTGCTGTGCGATTCGGATTTACTGAAAATGGCGAAAGCTTCACGTGTTCCAATCATCAACGGTTGCGATGAGAAGTATCATCCAAGCCAAGCCTTAGCAGACCTAATCACCATTAAAGAAAAACATGGCAAACTCAAAGGCGCAAAACTAGTTTACATCGGCGTCCACAACAACGTAACCAACTCCTTATTGAAGGCTGCACCAAAACAGGAGTCAAACTCACCACAGTTACGCCAATTATTAATGAAGCGGCAAGAGACGACGATTTACTCTCTGAAGCGAAGAAAACTGGGCTTTGGCAATCAACTTTAGATGTAAAGAAAGCGGTTGCAGATGCAGATTTTGTTTACACCGACACCTGGATTGATATGGAGTTTTTCACTGACCCCAAGTTTGCCGCAGGAAAAAGAGAAACGCATCAAGCTCATGATGCCCTACCAAATCAACGGCCAACTGCTACAGGGCAGCAACGCGTACATCATGCATGACATGCCCATCCACCGCGGCTACGAAATCAGCGCAGAAGCCATTCAGAGCCCCAAAGTCGGTGATTTATGAGCAAGCCGAAAACAGGCTTTATTCAGCAAAAGCCATTTTCCTCAAGTTGATAGGTTCTTGAGTTTAGTTGCTAAGTTAGTTGACACTAAGTCCAACTCCTTCACTCATTTTGTCAACGATATTTGCTTCAACAGTAGATTAAAAGCTTGAATACTTAGAGAACTAAATCCACATCTAAAACAATCTCCAAGCATTTCCGCAAGAGCCTCTCCAGAGACCCTATACACTACAAACTAAACAACAAACAAAAACCAGCCCAAATCACCGCAATGAAGAGAAGTTGTTGTTGCTGATGTTGTTGCAACTGCCTCTGCGAATAGTTGCAACAATCACACACAATCCACCCAAGACCAAAAAAACGATAACCTTGTAACAACTCTAACTCTTCAAAAAATTTTGAGCTCTTACAAATAAAGCGGGACAGGTTTGCTCGAGACATCGCGTGGTTCCAACAATGTATATTGTTCCTAAATAGATGGGGGAAAAGTTACAGAGTAGGAGCTATTTTTGGTTGGGTACCCACCGCCGCTTAGGATTGGAGCGTTTCGGCTTTTCTCCTTGAAAGCCGCATGCATAACATTTCCCATCATGCACAGAAACCACGTCACCGCAACTTGGACAGCGGTATTTTTCAGCTTGACTTTTAAGGAATTCATCCATGCCTTTTTCGCGGATCATTTTCTGATTTTCAATCATACTCATGCCGTAACGTGCTCTGTATAGCTCGTCTATTTTTACTAGTTCTTTGCAGGGCATGTCTGTGCATTCATAGCAGAACCTTAGTTGTTTACCTACTTTTTTGGGGCAATCGCGCTTGATGAACGCACAGTTCTTGTTGCGTACTAAGCAACCTGTGCAATGTGATACTTCGCCTTTCTTGTAGGGCACACCTCGCGAATAGGCAAGATATGCTTTGCATATTCCGCAGTTCATACCGCAGGGCGCTATGAGTTCAGTCTTGAAGGGGGTTTTACTCATAAGTTGTATTTGGCGAACCCAGTTTAAGTGGTTTACGTTTGCTGCGCCATTATCAAGTTAGATAATTAGGATAGTTCTTATGCAGAAGGCTTGACGATTAGTGTCGGTTCCATTAAGTTCAAACTCGCGCGCGTGAAATACTGAAACTTTAATATCCCACAACAGTCAATAAAAATACGAAGCATAATGACTATTTTTCAGGCACAACCGTCTAAGTTTTCGAAAGGCATGCGCATTATATTGCTGGCAGCCAGCATTCTTGTTTTGGCAGCGGGACTCGATCTCACCCTCCTCACCGAGCAGACTGCCACAAGCTTCGCCTGGACAATCCAGTCTTCAATGACAGCCGCCTTCCTCGGCGCGGGGTACCTCGCCAGCTTCCTCCTTGAATATCTCGCGTATCGAGAGAAGACATGGGCCAACGCCCGGGTAGCTGTACCTTCAGTTTTCTTATTCACAACTCTCACTTTGGTTGCAACCTTATTGCACCTCGATAAATTCCACCTCAACAGCCCCGTAGTTTCAGCTATGGTAGCCGCTTACCTTTGGTTAGCCATTTACATCGCAGTTCCGATTGCCTTGCTGATACTGCTTATCTACCAAATCAGGCTCC
Organism: Candidatus Bathyarchaeota archaeon; assembly: GCA_963770935.1. Taxonomy (GTDB): domain Archaea; phylum Thermoproteota; class Bathyarchaeia; order Bathyarchaeales; family Bathycorpusculaceae; genus Bathycorpusculum. The sequence continues at coordinate 20,020 of CAVYRJ010000004.1, read as the reverse complement.
AAGGCTCGACACCGAAACGAAAAGCCACACTATACATCTGGATGCGCCTCGTACTCGTTAGCCCAAGGAACAATAATGCTGGTTACAGGCATTACATTATTCCTATCTCCAGCTACAGCCTCCACCTTCTGGCCCTGGGCGCTCACCCCACTTACAAGCCGCGCAATTGGAGCCTGGCTCATCGGAATTGGCGTTATAGCATTGCATATGACGTGGGAAAACGACCATCAACGCAACAGGATTGCATACATAAGTTACGCCCTGCTAGGGATACTTCAAGCAGTATCTTTGGTTCGTTACGCCGGAGAGGTCAACTGGTCCACGGCTGGCAGCTGGATTTATCTGCTCTTCGTCATCAGCATTATCCCAGTGGGATTATATGGATGGAAAGCGTCAAGAAAAATCGATTAGGCGCACGCTAAACCAAATCACAGATGTTCATTTAATCTGCAATTCAACCAATGTTGGAAAAGGTTGAGTAACGGTATTAAGAAAAATGAGAAAAGTAACCTTTTAGATTGAAAAAGAGAATTAGAGTGTGGATGATATATGTCGATGGAAAAGAATAAAGCGGTAGTTTGTGGGTTTATTGAAGCATACAATGAAAGGAAGCTGCATTTAATAGATGCTTTTGTATCGCCAGATTATCTTGACCATTCCAATAATGTAGGTCGAGAAGGTCTCAAAAAACTAATCGCTATGGGTCTTAATGCCTTTCCCGATTGGCATGAAACTATTGAAGATATTATTGCTGAAGGTGACAAGGTGTGGGTTCGCCTCACCTATACTGGAACCCATAAAGGCGAATTCATGGGACTAAGTCCTACTGGAAAGAAGATAACATCGAAAGCTGTCGATATCTATCGGGTAGTTAATGGCAAACTTGTAGAGTACTGGAACGTCACTGACAACATTAATATCTTAAAGCAAGTTGGTGCCGTCAAAGTCACAGAAAATGGAAAGCAACTCTTTCCAGAAGAATCCAAGTGAAGCTGTTGCCCGCTATTTTTGGCTATTTGGCTATTAATTTTAAATAATCACACTAACTAAACCGATATCTCTGTAGCATAATTATCGCAGTATTTATTAACATAATTTTTTGATAGCTTGGAAGAAAGTAATAATAAAAAAAATAATTATCCGCTATTTTATCACTATAATTTTAAATAACCACTAACGCCATTTGGGTATACTTATCTCATAATTATCGCTTGTTTTACCAACATAATTCTTAATTACCGCATTTGCTAATGGAGTGGCTGAGGTAACTATAAAATGGTAAAAATGGATTTCGGTGGCGTCAAAGAGGACGTCATTACACGTGAAGAGTTCACATTAGCGCAAGCCCAAAAAATCCTAAAAGATGAAGTTGTCGTATCACTCGGCTACGGTATACAAGGTCAAGCCCAATCACTCAATATGAGAGATCAAGGAATAAAAGTAATTATCGGACAAGAAAAAGAAGGCGTATTCAAAAAAGAATGGGATAAAGCAGTCGCAGATGGCTGGGTTCCAGGCAAAAACCTGTTCCCAATGGTAGAAGCAGCTAAAAAAGGCACCGTCAAAATGTTCTTACTCACGGACGCAGCACAAAAAGCAGTATGGCCTAAAATCAAAGAAACCCTCAAAAAAGGAGACGCACTCTACTTCAGCCACGGCTTTAGCATCGTCTACAAAGAACAAACAGGCGTTATACCACCAAAAGACATAGATGTAATTCTTGTTGCACCAAAAGGCTCTGGCACATCTGTGCGCAGAAACTTTATTGATGGCAGCGGCATAAACTGCAGCTTTGCAGTCTTCCAAGACGCAACAGGGAAAGCCGAAGAACGCGCAAAGGCTCTTGGCATCGCCATTGGCGGAGGATATCTCTTTCCAACAACATTTGAGAAAGAAACTTACAGTGACTTAACAGGTGAACGAGGCACATTGATGGGTGCGCTCGCAGGCATATTAGAAGCACAATACAAAACTTTACGAGAACATGGACACAGCCCAAGTGAGGCATTTAATGAAAGCGTCGAAGAACTCACACAAAGCCTAATCCGTCTTGTCGACGAAAACGGCATGGACTGGATGTACTGCAACTGCAGTGAAACCGCACGCATCGGCGCACTACGCTGGAGAAGCCGCTTCCGCGAAGCAACCCAACCAGTATTTGATTCCCTCTACGAGCTTGTCGCTGCAGGCGAGGAAACACGTATTGTCCTCGAAAAGAGCAAAGCACCAGACTACCGCCAGAAACTCGCTGACGAGCTCAAAGAAATGGGTAATAGTGAAATGTGGCGTGCAGGCGCAACTGTGCGCTCACTTCGTCCTGGAAAGCAGAAAAAGCCAGAGTAAATTTCTTTTCTATCTTTTATTTTCTTTTTTGTTCATTTTATCAACTTTTTAATCTGCAGCCTTTTGCCTTTTTCAAGCACCGTATCAAAGGAAACCTTTGTGGTCAAAGGCATAGAATTCCCCAAACACAAAACTACTAACAACTATTAAAGACTACTACAGACTACTAAGGACTATTACAGACTATTACTGACTCAATCTGCAAACAAATCAAAGCCCAAACCAAAAAAGCAACCCAAAACACAATGCTACAAAAATGCAAATTCAATTGTTGTTGTTCAATCAGAAAGTTCCCCAACAAAACATGAAATCCAAAAAAACAAAAAAAATCTTTGCATCCCTATCTAAATACCACATTATATTCCTATTTTCTTCAGAATTTCCCTGTACACAGCCAAAGCGATTTTTTCATCCATTACCCCTTTTATGAGCATACGCCCACCGTTAAACAGGCTGACCTCGTAAGTTTCGTAGTCAAACATCAGAGCTAACCGCGATTTCAGGCGCACGTTGAACTGCTTGCTGAGTTGTGGGTAGATTTCCTCGAGGTTGATTTTTAGGGGTTTTTCCGGGTTGATGTTGGCTGTTTCTTTGCCGCAGAGCCAAACCAACCGTTCGCCACCAGCAATCTCTGCGATTTCGCCGTGGCAAACTGGGCAATGAGTATTTTTTGAAATATCAATAATTGTGAAATCCATGTCTCTGAAATCACAGACCAAAAGCATACCTTTCAAAGTTGAGCCCATACCAGCCAAGAGCTTTACGGTTTCCATCGCTTGCAATGCTCCGATTACCCCTGTTGTGGCGCCAAGGACACCGCGAGTGTTGCAGGTTAGCAAATCTGAATCTGAAAGGTTAGGCATTAAACATTCTAGGCAACCTGTTTCTGGCGGAGCAAACAAAGAGAGGTTTCCTTCGATTCCTATTGCTGCGCCAAAAACGTAAGGGATGCCAAGTTTTACGCAAGCGCGGTTAACAAGGTAACGAGTAACCATGTTATCTAACCCATCAACCACACAGTCTACGCCTTTTAAGAGCCTCTCAACGTTTCCCGCATGGACATTTTCTGGAATTGCCTCAACTGTAATCAGCGGGTTTTGTTTTTCCAATTTTTTAGCGGCAACCTCTGTTTTTGGATAATGTAGGTCATCGGAAGTGTAGAGGATTTGACGATGCAGGTTATGGGTTTCTATAGTGTCCTGGTCGATTAAACGGATGTACCCAACTCCAGCCAATGCGAGGTATAATGAGGATACAGTGCCAAGTCCACCTGCACCTACGACTGCAACTTTCGATTTAGCGAGCTTTTGCTGCCCCTTTTCGCCAAGCTCATTAAGTATTGTCTGGCGACTGTAGAATTCTTTTGCAAATGTTTTCTGTTCTGCCGCATCCAACTTTAGTCAATCCTAAATTATCTTTGTTAGCTAAATATTATATTTGCCTTTATTGCGAAACTGCTTATCATATATTTCCTTAACTCGTCCTATCGTGTCGGCTTCATCGGAGGTTTTGTCATCACGGATTCGCATGATTCGAGCAAACCGCAGCGCCATTTGGCTTCTGTAACGGGGACTCTTTTGGATTTCATTGTAGGCAACCTCCACTACGATTTTTGGGATAACATTGACGCGGTACCCTTCTTGGCTTACCGCAGATTCCTTAAGCCGCTTAGTTAACTCAATAATTTCTGCGTCAGTTAAACCCTTAAACGTCTTGCCGATATTCAAAAACTCACCTGTCTTAGGATCTTTTGCAGCAAGGTAGTAGTCAGATAACCAACCCTTTCTTCTTCCGTAACCGTATTCGGCAGCCGTAATAACAAGATCTAAGGGTTCAAGGATTGTTTTGATTTTTAACCACCGTTTTTCCCTGCGCCCTGGCGTGTAGGGGCTATCAGTTTTTTTTGCCATTAACCCTTCATGCCCAGCGGCAAGGGCTTCCTTAAAGAACACTTCAGCTTGCACTACTTGGTCAGTGACTATTTGCTTGGACAGCTGGATTTTTCCTGCGTTTTGGACAAGGATTCGACGACGCTCAGTATATGGCATGGCAACTAAGCTTTTGCCGTTCAGGTAGAGCACATCGAAGAGGTAGAGACTTAAGGGGATCTTTTTTGTCATATCGTCCAAGTTGCGGATTCTTCTAAAGCGGCGCATTAAGTGCTGAAACGCAATCGGAAACCCAGCACTATCCAGCGAGATAACTTCGCCTTCCACTATAGCGGATTCGACTTGGATGTTTTGTTTTACGGCTTCTACAACTTCAGGAACACTTTCGGTTACTTCGCTTAATCTTCGGCTAAAAACCTCCACTCTGCCATCCTGCATATGGATTTGCACTCTGGCGCCGTCATACTTGTATTCCAAAGCTGTTCTGCCCCCATGCTCCGCAATTGCCTCTTGAACGGATTGCGCGGTTTGCGCCAGCATAAGCTTTACAGGCCGAAAAACCCTAAAACCAACCTTATCCAAACCTTCACCACCACGGATTTTCAAGATTTCCGCAACCTCGCCTATGTCACCTAAAACCATAGCGGCATGCTGCACCCTTCCAAGCGGAACATCAAAAGCCTTCGAAACCGCCTGCTCCATCAACCCTTCATGAAGTCCTGTTCGCATTTCGCCTGTAAAAATTTTGACAAGATATTTGGCTTCGACTGGTTCTGCATGACTTATCAGAGTGGTGAGTAAACGCTCTTTCTTGGTTCTGGAACCCGAACCTTTAACCTGTGCAATGGCATTCAAAGTGGTTTGGACTTCTAGTATGGTCAGGGTCTTTTGTGTCAGCTGGGTTTGCTTTTTTGTCTTTGAAGTTTCAAGGACGGTTTTGGTTGCTGAGCCGATGTCGCCTGTGGTTGCCATGGCTTGCTGGAAAATATCCCAGTCAAACACACTTATCTGTTCAAAGATGCGGGTTAAAGTTGACCAGCTGATGTCGAGGGTTTTCTGGCTCGACTTCGGAAATGCCCTTCCGACCATCATGTTGGCGGCGGCTTCGATTTCGTCTTCATTTAATGCTCTTAGGTATTTTGCGGTTTGCTCTATGATTTCAAGCCGTTTCTTTGTAGATTCAACTTTCTCAAGCAGAATGCAGAGAGATTTGAATGAATTTGGCATAAGTTATCCCAAAATACCACATTAAGTTTAAGGTGTTTGAGCCTATAATCGGTTGCCCCAGCAATTCACTTTCATTGACCCCTCCACCATTGGGTTATGTTGTTGCTTCGACGCCTTAAATAGGCAAATCATGGATAACTGGGTTTCTGTGAGTAATGATGCATCAAAAACTAATACTTAAATCAGCTATTGCGCAAACAACGACAAAACCGTTTGCTTTTAGTGTGCCTAGCATTGATGTGCTTTTTCCAGGATTCAAAGCAGGAGAATTCACCGTTGTCTATGGTCCTCAAACTGTTACTTCTTTAATGTCTAAACTCTGCTTGCGTGCACAACTGCCAGAAAATCACGAAGGCTTAGACAGCAATGTGGTATTCATCGACACCGCAACAAGCGCGTCAATAAAAGACATATTGGACACAGCGGAACACTTAGGGTTAGAACCTAAAGCAGCGCTGAAACGAGTCACTAACATGCGGGCTTATACAGCTTATCGGCTGACCTCAATAATAACCGAGAAACTGCAAGAAGCCGTAGAAACATCCAATGCAAAGCTCGTTGTAATTTCTGACATCGGCTGTTCATTCTTAAGCGACAATGTCGATGACCAGGAAGCAAGAGCTGTCTACAGCCAAATCATGAGTTACCTATCAAACTTTGCAAAAAAACACCGAATCATCATTGTGGCAACTTACCTTTCACATGAGAACAACCGAAGAAATAGCATTCTACAGGAGATAACTAACCAGAAAGCAACCTCGGTGCTTAGATTCACAAAAACCCCTTATACAAGCGAAGTAGAACTAGAGAAACATCCCTCTTACATGTTAGGCGTCGTCGATTATATCCCTGAACCCCAAGCCGTAAATGACTATTCCACGTCAACCAACGTAGAAACAAATCTGACTTATAACATTCTTTAAACCAAAAAAACAAAAGAAAAAACTAAGGGTAACTAAGTGAGATTTAGGAAAACACTGAGAAAGATGATTCGCCTTCCGGCTCTTTTTGTTTATCGTTGATTTCCTTAATTTTCTTTTCAAGGTCCGCGACTTCTTTATTGTTACCCAGCGCTTTTTGGCTGTCGCGTGCCTGCTCAAGTGCACTAACGCCATAACGTTCAAAGCCTTTACTAAGGGAGACATCTGCTGACTTGGTAAAGAGTTCTGCTGCTTTTGGGTAGTCTTTAAGCGCGAAACTGCATTCGCCTGCTTTATAATTCATTTCCGCAGAGCCAAAATAGTTCTGTCCTTTGTAGTAAAGTTCAGCTACTTTAACAAAGATATCACGTGCCTCAATGTATTTGCCGTTTTCCATCAACGCGTTAGCGTCTTTATGCATTTTTATTGGGTCTTCTCTAATCGTGCTCATTTTATGCAACTCTTATGGTGTTTATATTATTCAGAGAAGAAGTCACATTTAGAATTTTCCCCTTCCAAAAAGCACTTCTAAAGTTCGTTCAAGAAAATCATAACCACTGTCTAAAAACAAGATAGCCTAGATTGACTATCCTTGTAAATTGAATGTTTTGGAGAGATTGTATGTTTGAGGTTGACCCCATGCCGTCGATTAAAGGTAGAGGATCATAAATAATTCCATTATAGATTGTTGCAGCAAAAGTAAGGATTTGAATGCCAAGTTTACAGGCGTTGGAGTTTGTGAAGACAATGAAGTGGGAGTAGGCGATGGACTAGGCGAAGCCGTAGGAGTCGGACTTGGACTTGGAGAAGGAGACGGACTTGGAGACGGCGAAGGAGACGGAGTAGGCGAAGCCGTAGGAGTCGGACTTGGACTTGGAGAAGGAGTAGGCGTTGGTTGATTGTTAAATGTTACAATTATGACTGCGCCTTTTGCACGAGGACTTGGATCTCTTAGAGTAACTGTTGGAGCGTGAGTATAACCTATTCCTGCATTTGTAAGTTTTATTTCTTTAACTGTTCCTTGTGACACTCTCGCTGTTGCTGTAGCACCAGTGCCTCCACCACCTTCAATGACTACATGAGGAGTCGTATAGCCAGTTCCACCATTTTGAACGACAAATCCTATTGGAGAAGGTATAGGTGACGGAGTAGGCGAAGCCGTAGGAGTCGGACTTGGACTTGGAGAAGGAGACGGACTTGGAGACGGAGACGGCGAAGGAGACGGAGTAGGCGAAGCCGTAGGAGTCGGACTTGGACTTGGAGAAGGAGACGGACTTGGAGACGGCGAAGGAGACGGAGTAGGCGAAGCCGTAGGAGTCGGACTTGGACTTGGAGAAGGAGACGGACTTGGAGACGGCGAAGGAGACGGAGTAGGCGAAGCCGTAGGAGTCGGACTTGGACTTGGAGAAGGAGACGGACTTGGAGACGGGGGTGGACCATCACTATGAACTTCAGCAAGTGCCGCGAGCACCGACATAGATATTTGACCATTTTTCTCCGCATACTCAGTTGAAACTATGTCAACAGTATCCCATTCAGTATGAATAGGTCCATATGGCTGTGAACGCAGCCACACTGCCGGATAACCATAAATCCAAAATGACCTTTGGTCACTACCAATTGCCGCATCAGTATAAGTCAAAGTTAAGTCGATCCCATAAAGTGTATTATAATCAGTCATCATATTCGAAACCCAACTTGACTGTTCATTAGACACTATGTCAAGGATCATTTGGTCGTAAGGGTCATAAGCAATGGCATCAAGGTTGATATAAAGTGACACGTCCATGTTATTGCTAAAAGCATATTGCACATATTCTAAGCTGCCTAATTCCCATTGCTCCTCAGCGTTCCAACAGGCAAACTTTACCGTGTGGCTGAAAGTGTACTGACTCATTATTCTAGCAAACTCCAATACTACAGCAACAGCAACTCCATTGTCAGTAACACCTGGTGCAAAATTTTCAGGATTATCAGATGTGCTATCGTAATGCGCTCCTACAATGTAAGTAGCGGTAGACGTTAAGTCAGTACCTGGAAGCGTCGCCACTATATTCCTGTAATTACTTTGATACTCAACACTTAGCCCAGAAATTTCGCTAAATCTATTATAAAGATAGGTGCCAGCCTCAAAATTTCCAGAGGTTCCGTAAAAGCGAGTCATAAAATTCTGGAGAGTATATGCGGTATTGTAGATTTCGGTCTGGCTCATCTTCGATATCATCTCAGCAACTAAATCAGTAGGGGTTGGTGTTGGAGTTGGCGTTGGAGTATAGTCTTCTGCGATGCAGGTAGCATATATGCTACTGACGGTTTCTTCATATCCGTTTGGGCTTCCAAATGTTGATGTGTACTCTTCTGAGTAAGAGGTCGTTTTCCACGCGTGTGTGTTTGCAGACGTAGTTGACATTGCACCATAAGATGCGCTACTTGAAACCACACATAGCCAATAGTGTCCTGCGGTGAGAAAACTTTGCGGAACAGGAAACGTTTGCCAACCGCTAATGGATATTTCTTGGCTATTGCTCTGTGCAATTAGCATCAAAGGCGCTCCATTGCTATCTGTGTAGATAGCCGTTTTGGCATTGAAGCCTTCGTTTGTAAAATACACTGTGATAGATTGCAGTATACCATTTTGGGTTAGTTCAAATCTGCTTGCATCTCTATCAGTTGTAAAATAGTTTGTTATAGTTCCGATTGATGTATTTCCGAAATCAAACGAAACAGGTGTTGCCTCTGCAACTTGAATTGCTGTATTACCAAAAAAAGACAGCATACTCAAGATTAACAGTACACTAATGCAAAGAGCTACGGGTTTTTTCAATTTCTTAAGGCTTGCAGATCTTACAAATTCTCTTAAACAAAATTTTGGGCTATCCGCACCTTTAAAAACAAACAAAAATCCATTAGCAACTTCAGTACTGAATTTCTTAGGATTAATTTTGTTTTTAACATCAAAAAAAATGGACTTATCTTCAAACAATGTCTTAGAATTTACTTTTGCTATCCGCTCAAATACTTTTTCCTTGTTAAATATAGAGCCTTCGAATGCGTTGCCGTCCTCAAAGACCGAGGATTTCATAGTGGGTAGAATGTCAGATGCGCTTAAAAGGCAATCGTTTGCTTGCTTCGTAATACTTTATTCTAAAGCTTACCTTCATAACAGACGTGGTTTTTTGCAATAAGCCTCTCTAACAGAGAATCCATTGTTATTTTGTAAAGCAAGCTGGCTCGGATACATTTTAACAGGGCAGCAAATGATGTTTTTATAATATACTAACAATAAGTACCTCTCAAACTATGACGCTGTGAAGCTAATGAATAAGAAGCAAAACCCTAATGTGAAACAACAGGGATTTACGCAGTCAATCACTTTTAGAATTACCGTGGCAGCGGTATTCGCTGCGCTCGTGTTTGTGGTCACTTCGCAGATTCCCCCAATTCCCATACCAGCCACATCAGGTTACTTCAACATTGGAGAAACAACCATTTACATCGCCGCCTTGGTTTTTGGTCCGTTGGTCGGTGTTCTGGCAGGAGGAATTGGCTCATCGCTGTCAGACATCTACTTAGGGTATGCCCTCTTTGCTCCCGGTACATTATTTATTAAGGGAGGAGAGGGCTTAATCGTCGGTTTTTTAAACATGAAACTTCGAAGATACATACCAAACCTCACTTTATGCGCCTCAGTTGCAGTCACGGTTGGAGGACTAGAAATGGTTGTAGGATATTTTCTCTATGAAAAATTCGTTATAGGCTATCCACTCGCATTTGCTCTAGGAGAGATTCCCTTCAACATTGTACAGATGCTCATCGGCTTAATAGTTGCAGTACCGGTTATGCACGCTGTTTTCCGAGTTGTACCACAGCTTAAAAGCCAGTTTTAACAGAGGATAAGGCATGAAACTTCCCCCGGGAAAAATCCCTGTTGACATTTTAAAAGATATAGTTTTCAAAAACCTAGGCGCACCCCGCGGCGAAGTCACATTAGGACCAGCCGCAGGAGTAGACGGAGCAATCTTAGACATTGGAAACAAAAATGCCATAGTCTCGATGGATCCCATCACAGGCGCGGTTGAACGCATCGGCTGGGAGGCCATAAACGTAAATGCGAACGATGTTGCGACTTTCGGTGTTGAGCCAGCTTTTTTCTTTTCATGCATTTTGCTTCCTGAGAACGCTGACAGCAAAATAGTCGAAACCATAAGTACCCAAATGCACAACGCTGCGAAAGAACTCGGCATAGCCATCGTGGGCGGGCACTGCGAAGCCACACCAGGATTAACTAACCCGATTGTGGTGGGGTGCATTATGGGCTTAACAGAAAAAGGCAAATACGTCACAGCTGCAGGTGCCAAAGCAGGCGACAAACTAATTTTAACTAAGAGTGCGGGAATCGAAGGCACAGCCATCTTAGCCTCTGACCGCCAAACACAACTTGAAAAAATCTTTAATCCTGAAATACTTGAGAGCGCTCGAGGTTTCTATAAACAAATCAGCGTCGTCAAAGATGCCTTAACGGCTTACAGATCAGGCGGAGTCCACGGGATGCATGACCCAACTGAAGGAGGCATCCTAAACGGCATCCACGAAATGGCGGATGCGGCAGACTTAGGTGTAAGGATTTTTGAGGAAAGAATTACTGTTGAGCCTGAGACTGCTAAAATTTGTAGGTTCTATGAAATTGACCCACTACAGTTGATTAGTTCAGGTGCACTGCTTATAGCAGCTGACCCGCAAGCTGCTGATAAAATAATCGATTCCTTATGTCAAGAGCACATTTACGCCGACGTTATCGGTGAATTCAACCCAAACTCAAACAAACGCATACTCATGCATGCTGACGATTCTGCAGAGATGCTACCAAGACCTGTCTCAGACCACTTGTGGCTGGCGCTATCACGTTAAACATGCCTTAAACCGCTTAGCGGAAGTTGCAGGCTCCAGTAAAGCATGAAGATAGGGTAGAAAAATGTGTATTCAAACATGTGTGAATATAAAAGTCCGCACTTAAACTCAACGATGGCTTGCGCGATGCCGTTTTGCAATTGCCAGTTTTCCGGCGGCTTGTAATGCAAACAGTAAACGTTGTTGCCGACAACTATTTTGTAGCCGTGGGCTTTAATCCAACGCATGATGTAAGCGTCTTCGTAAGCGTGCAACTGGTCAGGAATCTGTATGCCTTCAACTGCTTTGTACAGAATTAGAGTGTCATGTGTCCCTCCGCGCAGTTTAAAGCATTGGCGGGCAATCAATATTTGAAATTTCAGGATTCGTCTGTCTCTAACGTTGGGTAGAACATCGACATTCAAACCCCATACCGCGCCTACATCATCGGCTATGTCGTCCCTGGACTTTTTTGAACCAGTCTTTGCAAAGGATCACGTCGCTGTCAACAAACATAAACCACTCCGTGGAAACATGCCTTATGCCTTCAGTTCGGGCTTTAGCCCTTGAACCATCCAGTTGAACCAACAAAATATTGCCGAATTTCCGATTGAACTTTTCCAGAATTTTAAGTGTGCGGTCAGTTGAGAAACCGTCGATTACGATTAAGGTTTTGAGGGGCACGTTTTGGTAGATGGCAGTTAAGCATTTTATCAGCAGGTGGTCACTGTTTTTTGTCAGCAGTACTACGTCAACTTGCATAGGTGCCCTCAGATTAATCATTAAGCCTTATAGGTTGGCGATAACTTAAAAACCTAAACCTCAATTCACCAATCAGTACAAGGCTAAAGTCTAATAATGGTTTTTATAGTCCCAATATGTGATTAGGTAATACCAATTAAATGAATAGTGAAATCTATTTGACGTCAGGTTTCAAGAAAGCAGCATCAATAGCGGCACGTTCACTTGCTCCCGGCAGGCCTCATCATGCACAGTGGCTAGTTACAAGAAAATGCAACTATCGTTGTGTTGGCTGCAATGTCTGGAAAGAACAAGACCAAAGAGAACTCACAACTGAAGAAATTAAAAAAGGGCTACGCATTCTAAAAAAACTTGGAATATTTGAGCTCGTTTTTTCAGGTGGAGATCCGCTATTAAGAGATGACATAGGGGAAATAATAGAATATGCTTCAAGACTATTTGTCACAACTGTTTATGACAACGGAAGTATGGCTGAAAAGAAACTTGATGTGCTTCGGAAAGTGGATTTCGTTGCAATTTCAATCGACAGCCTAGATGAAGCAAAGAATGATTATATTAAATCTGTGCCGGGGGCATGGAAAAACGCGATTCAAGCCGTAGAAACCCTACATAAGGAAGGAATAAAAGTTAGTGTTACTCCAACAATTTCACAAAAGAACCTTTACGAAATTGTCGACATAACCAACTATTTTACTGGAAAAGGAATCCCAGTTTGGTATTGCCTCTACGCATATGATACTTCCGCAGATAGCAAACAGCTGTTTAGGATTGGTAAAGCAAACGATGAGTTTGTCATAACTGATAATCAAGCAATGGTTAACCTCTGCAACTCCTTGATAGAGATGAAGAAGAAAAACAAAAAAATCCTCATGACTAACATTCTGCTCGAAGCGCTTCGAGGCATCTATGAGGAAGACAGCAAAAGAACATGGAAATGCCAAGCGCTTAACCAGTTTCTAGTCGTTGATCACTTAGGCAGAGTTGCGGGCTGTCATAGTCACAACTTTGCAGGTTCAATCTTTGATTTACCTGAGAAATGGAAAAGCCCAGAATTCAAAGAGCTACGTGAAACATACCATGAATGTACTCAATGCAATTACCTCTGCTACGTGTTCTATTCCATTCACGGAAGCCCATATGGTCACTTATCACTAGCGAAAGATCAGTGGAAAAACGCAAAGCTACTTTTCAAAAAGGACTAAGAATCCTTATTCTTAATGATGCAGGGATAATTCCTATTCGCTTGATAGTATTTCAAGAGATGGCGAATTTCTTGGTTTATAGTTTTATGTTGTCTGGAACTTAGATCTAAAAGAAAGTTGTAATCGGCAAAACTAAGCATTAGAATGCGAAAGCGCCACGTTATCGATTACTTTACATAGAACCTCGAAGACTTCGTTTGCGCTTAAATTATCGGTATCTAAGATGAAGTCAAATGGCTTAAAATCTTCGCCTAGTCCGAAACCATACAGCTCTCTGTAGATGGCTTTGGTACGCGTTTCCTTCTCTTTTAACACTTTTCGCGCTTGAGATTCAGTCATTCCGTCTCTTACCGCAACCCTTGCTGCTCTCTTCTCAAATGATGCAGCCAACCAGATTTTGAAGCCTTCCTTTAAGAGCCAAGGCATGGTCCAACTGTCCAAAAGAACATTGCCTTGTTGAGCATACTCTAAGAGTTTATCGTCGACTAACTTGTCGAATTTTGGGTCATTTATTCTTTCGTTAAGAAACTTTAATCCTTCCGGACTTTCCCACCAACCCCTAATGGAAACATCATAGCCTTCGTGTTTTGCAAGGTCTTTTAAAACGTCACCGCCAGAAAAATATCTCAGATTATACCGTTCAGCGAGTTTTTTGGATAGTGTACTTTTTCCGGTTCCAGCCATTCCTGAAATGCAAATTACTGTTTTTTTGGGGGCAGCGCATGTTTTTTGTCGTTCGGCCATTTGGCGTTCACCGGGTTTCGAAATCATATTGCGCCTTGTTCTATTGGCATTATGCCTATGATGCGTGAGGACAAGAGACCGAAGAACAGCGAGCAAATGGGATACCAGTAGAATACAGGAATTGCATTTGATGTGCTACTTGCCATTGTTCCGATGCCAGGTATGTAAGCCATCGGCGTGTTTCCAAATACTGGAGTTAACACTAAAAACCAAACTATGAGGTAAACGAAAGAGATTCCGAACTGGACCATTTGGGGCTTCATCATCTTTGCTTGCATATTTTTTATCTGTGAATCTTTCCTCTTGAGTTTCTCAACCTGTTTTGTATCTTTTGCGCGCATGGCAGCCATGGTTTCTGAGCGGTATTCAGCCATTTCTCTCTGCATAACACGATATTGTTCCCAACCGATGAAGTAGTTAATCAAAACCCTATTTATTCCAGAGTTTAAGAAAGCAATTCCAGCTGCAATAGCCATAATGATTAATGTTGCCAGAGGCAACGAAGTAACAACGACAGACATCACATTTTTCCTCTTGCTGCTCTAAGTCTATGCCTACATGTTTCTTGTTAATAACTATTTTCACTTATTTACCAATTAAATTGGTCATGAAATCCTTTTTTCAAATTAAGGAAACTATTTCCAGATTTCTGAGGCTCTAGATACCAGTAACAAAAATAAATAGGGATTTTCCCCAGAGCATTAGGGTTTTTTGGGGAACCTTTAGGCTATTCGCCTAAAATTCGTCTAAACGCCGGGAACATTTCTGCCGCCCGCTCACGCATCAGCAACTCGTAGTACTGGTAGATGATACCTACTGACAGCAAGATACCTGTACCTGTACCGAAGGCGCCAAAGAAGTCGGAGAGTCCGGCTACGAGTCCAACGATTATGCCTCCTAACACCGTGACAACTGGAATGTATCGTTTGAGAATAGCTTCTATTGGTCTTCCTGACCGTCGGTACCCTGGAATCTGCATACCACTGTCCATGAGTTGTTGTGCAACCTTTGCGGGTCCTAATCCACCTACTTCAAGCCAAATCAGTGAGAAGACGGCGCAGAATACTATTATAATGCCTAGGTACGCGGCAGCTTGTAAAGGTGCAGCGATGACGCCTTGCAGACTACGCGGTGCTGTAACGTAGTAGGCTAAACCGCCTACAGTTTTAACAGCACCTGAAGTAGCATTTTGGCTGTAGTCACCTATTATTTGGAAAAATAAGTTGGTGCCTGGCGCAGGTCGTCCAAATTGGCTCCACAGCAGCTGGCTGAAGAAGTAAACGTTTGCGAACAAGGCTGAGGCGAATATGACGGGCAAGTTTGAGACGTATAATAGTTTAATTGGGTATCTGCTTCGGAAGCCTTTGTAGCCTGCGTAGCTCATTGGAAGCTCAATTCTTATGCCTTGTAAGTAAATGACAATTAGGAAGACTGCGATAGTGGCAAAGAGCCCCAGCAGTGTTGGGTAAATGCCTGATGTTGAAGAGCCAAATATGTAAGTCAATATTGGATTACCAACATTGAAGGGTTCAGCGCCACCAAAGTAAGCTGAAAGAGTGCCAACAAATAGTCCTGCAGGCGGCGAGAACATAGACCATAATATGGTTTGGGCAACGCCTGCCATGATGAATAGGCTGATTCCGCTGCCTAGCCCCCAGCCTTTCTGGACGAGTTCATCCATTAGCATGACGATTATGCCTGCGGATATTAATTGTATAAAGATGACAAGGATTACTGGTCCTGTTAGGGTTGTTCCATACATGCCGCTTAGAATGTATGCGCCAGCTTGGACACCGGTTAATACGATACTGAAGACTTTGCTTGCTGAAGTAAAGAGTCCTCTGTCTTCAGAGTTTGACATGTCGCATTTGATAATTGATGAACCTGCGAGTAATTGCAAGATTAACCCAGCCGTGACGATGGGTC
This sequence comes from Candidatus Bathyarchaeota archaeon, assembly GCA_963770935.1. Taxonomy (GTDB): domain Archaea; phylum Thermoproteota; class Bathyarchaeia; order Bathyarchaeales; family Bathycorpusculaceae; genus Bathycorpusculum. The sequence continues at coordinate 4,120 of CAVYRJ010000004.1, read as the reverse complement.
CAATGCCAAGTTCCATCAGAGTACCACGGTTGGAGGCGAAAATTACTCTTAGCGATCCAAAGTTGTCAGAAACTGCTTTTTCAATCCCGAAGAGCGGGATTTCAGTCATAACAAGGAAAACGACTAAGACAAGTGCGGTCCAGAAGATTTTTTCGTTAAAGCTGACTTTACGTTCAGGCTTTTTTATTTCAGGCAAGACTCTTCCGATTGGTTTGAAGAGGCTGAGGAATCTTCCGGCCATTTAGCAGCTTTACTCTCCGTTTTTTTGGGAGGTTATGATTTTTCCGCCTGCTTGGGTGACTTTTTCTTGGGCGGTTTTTGAGCAGGTTGCTACTTGTATGGTTAGTGGTTTGGTTATTTTTCCTGTGCCTAAAAGTTTAGTGTAGCCAAGCTGGGTTAGGTTGATTTCAGAGCCTTGGGCTAGTTGGTCGAGTTTTATCAGGTTGATTGCGTTTTCGTTGGTGTGTAGACTTTGGGGTGAGGTGAAGCCGTGTTTTCCGAAGTAGTTGGGTTCAGATGTGACAACTAAGCTCCAAAGGTGTTTGTGGCGACCGACTTTTCTTGCGCCTTTACTGCCGCTGTCTCGGTGTTGACCTATTCTTCCGTAACCTTGTGTTCTTGAGCCTCTAGTTTTCCTGATTTTTCTTAATTTATGTGGCATTTTGATTCGCTTCTTTATCTAATGTTTGTGCTTTTTTAAGCTTGATTTCGAGCACGCCGTTCTTGAATTTGGTGTGCAATGCGTTTGGAATCACTACCGTCGGAAGATTTAAACTTTTATAGTATCTTCGATCTTTTGATTTTGCCGACAGCGTAATTTTTTGGTCTTTCACACATATCTTGAGGGTTTCCCTATTAAAGCCTACTATTTCCGCTACGATGGTAACGTAGTTGTTTTCTTGGAAGATGTCGATTAGGGGTTTTTGGTCTTCAAATTTGCGTTTGGCAAAGCTTTTGGACGGGCGAAAACTTTGGTGTGATGGCATATTTTTTAATCGTTGATTTTTCTGGGGCGTTTTAGGTTTCTCTGTAATTTAACTCGTTAAAATCTAGCCATTTACGGTTCTTACTGGTTCTTCTCCATTTTGCACTCATGTATCTTTCCCCCTCCGATTAACTAACGAAAATCTCTGATGACATTATAAAATGTATCGCACATAAAGGATGACAAATTACTTGAACAACACGAAGCAAAATATCCATGAAAAAGGCGATTGCACGCTAAGTTTTAGGGGCTGGATCACATAACCCCTAATTTTAGTAGCACTGAAATTCACCATGTTAATGACCTAAGAAAACACCAAACCGGCCTGCCTTCTCAGATTTCAGAAATGAGTTTTAATATCCCCTAAATGTGTTCGGCGAAAACATTGGCTCAAAGTGTGGTCACTATAATATTCACCTTCTCCTGTCTTTTTTCACCTTATTTTCGACCCAACCTGAAGCCATAAAAACAACGAAAAACTACCCAAATTAACCGTTTCTGAAGTGCTGAAAACGTTTCCACATCCCACCGATGAATGAGGCTTAAAAGAATACAAACCACCTAAACCCCTCCAGCCTGGTAGTAACCCTTGAATATTTGTATTACCTTTTAGGTATAATGTCAATTCTTCGCTTGAATAATTTAGCTCCCTAAAACTGAAAGGAGGGATAACTTGAATGTCAGCAAAATTTGAAATAATGAAAAACTATTATTCAGGGCGCTTTTTTTGGCGTTTTGAGAGTTGCTGAACGGTGATGTAGTTACGCAGGCAGAATCCTATACAAGCAAAAAAGGCTGTATTGATGCAATAAATTTAGTTAAGACAGTTGCTCCAGTAGCTCCAATTATAGATTTAGTAAAGGAATAACTATCAAAAAAACGAAAAGATTTTTCCAATAAAAAGGTAGTTTAAACGAATTAAGAGTTAATTAAAAACAAAAATTTTTGGAAAACGCTGTTTTAGACCATGCGTTGGACTAATGCGTTTATTGCTTCTCCGCGGTAGCCTGCTTCGCCACCTGCTTTGAAGCCTTTTTTGGTTTTGCCCTTGTAGCCTTTACTTGGTGGATGTAGACGGAACCGTGCTTGTATGTCTGGAAGTTTGCCGTATTGTACTTTACAGCTAACTATGGCTGCGTATTTGACCAGTTTTATACCCAATTTTTAAGATGTATTCATCTGTTAGTTTTTTGTCGCCAGCTAATAGCGCCCGTTTCTGGATCATCATGGCCACGGTTTCTTTTGTGGGTTCGCCGTAGGTGACGTAGCTGTTTATGCGTTGCAGCATACCTTTGTAGGCTGGTCGGCTGTCGATTAGGACTGCGTGGTTTGTATGGCTTAAGTGGAGCATATTAAGGGTTTCTCTGGCTTCACGCTAGTACTCCACGGTGCCTCTGATTCTCACTACAACAAGAGGCTTGCATTCTTCAGGTTCTGTGACATTGACTTCACCCAGTCCACTTGAGTAATCAAATTATAAGTCTTCCGCATTCCATCGAAGATTGCGACTATACAGGATGGAACAGTCCTTGTTGAACCTAAAAATCCATCCAAAGGTCTTTGACGCCTGCTAAACGAGATGAATGGGCAATTCTTCGCTTGAAACTAAGCCTAAGCCGGGACCAGGAACGATTACTACTTCATGCCGCCACATTTGCCTTCCACTTCGAAGGGAACTGAATGTGGTTTACCGCAGCCGCATTCCCAGCTTCCACATCCACGTTTAACAGGGATAATATTTAGGCGGGCGTTAACTGCGGCTTTTTCGATGGCGTTTCTACTTGGCTTGGCTTTGCCGCTGCCTAAGCCGACATAACCGTCGCGGTTTCCGACAGCAACGATAGCTTTAAAGCGGGATTTTTCGCCTGCGTCAGTTTGTTTCTGAACTAAGTTAACGTTTATAACTTCTTCTTGCAGGTCAGGAATCAAAGAGTCAACGATTTGGGACTCAAGTATTCATGCCGACTTAGGAAAACGTCTTCAATGCTGGTTATTTTACCTTCCTGAATCATCTTGCCCAACCTGGTTTTTGGAATCGGTAAGCTTCTAGTTAGTTGTACGTTTTTCTTCTTCGTTTCGGTTTCGACTCATGCTTTCTTTCCACCTTTCTTAGTAACCTTTTCTTTGGGTGCTTTGTCTTCTATATTTTGGATTCAGCTTCATTTGCTGGCTTAGGAGCTTTCTCTTTGGGTGCTTTTGCCTTTGGCGCCTTCTCTTTGGCTACTGCCTTCTGCTTTTAGAGCCTTCTCTTTAGGAGCTTTCTCTTCGGGTGCTTTTGGCGCAGTTTTTCTTTTAGCAGGTGTTACTTCTGCCGGTTTTTCTTCTTCAGCCTTAGCTGGAGCTTTTTCTTTGGGTGCTGTCTTCCGCTATTTTGGGAGCCTTCTCTTTTGTGGCAACTCTCGGTTTGGCGGCTTCTACGGGTAATTTTGCGCTTTTTGTTCCAGCCATTATGTCAGCCTTAACTTTCGTGAAGTGTTCAGTGATTTTTTCTGGAGTAACATCTTGTGCGGTGTACTGTGAGAATTTGGCAGTGTACTCTTTTGAGCCTGCGCCCAAGCTTTTCGCGTATTTGGCTACGTGTTCCCCTTTCATGCGGTCCTTAACGATTTTGTCTTCACTGTGAGGAACCTCAACGCCTGCGTCTACAACTCCACTTAAGACGGCGAAGATTTTTGAGCCTTTAGTGGAGAACCCAAACCGATGTCAAGAATTGCTTCTTCGATGCCTGAAGCTTTCGCCTTCAAACCGCAAAGCAACCCTGTCAGGTAGGCTGCGGGGATGTTGCCTGTTGGAGCTCTCCAACCGTATGGACTCAATCAGCTCACGGCTATTGGCTGATGCTAAAACCATGTCTCCGTGGGGCTTAGCGTTAATTATTTGCACTTCAACATTTTTGATGGATGCCCTTGTGACAAGTCGTGGCTTTCTGGAAGAAACCAAAGCCTTACGAGCTTGGTAATCGGTCTTTCCTTCGCGTCTGCGTCGTAGTTTTACTCGGTAACTTGCATTTTTCGCCATCTATCGTTTCCTCCATAAATCATGAGCTTTCAAATTACGCTCTAAATCAGCAATAGACTCAAATCTTCCACTACCTGCCATCCTGTAATATTGGGTGTAGGTGGTTTCACTTATGAC
>CAVYRJ010000003.1:0-86222 GCA_963770935.1 Candidatus Bathyarchaeota archaeon | reverse complement strand
CTTGTTTAGGATACGAGTTTTTGTCGGAAAATTAATAAAGTCAGAGTGGCTTGTACAGCGTTATAGATAGGTGATTTTAATGGCGAACATTAAAGTTGGAATTAATGGTTTTGGAAGAATTGGAAGACTTCTCTACAGAGCAGCAATAGAAAAGAACGCAAATATTGATTTTGTAGCCATCAACGACTTAGCAGACGCAAAAACTAACGCTCACTTGCTCAAATACGATTCAGTGCATGGACGTTTTCCAGGCACCGTGGAAGTAAAAGGAAACGACCTAGTTGTTAACGGAAAAGAACTCAAATGTCTCAGCGTAAGAGACCCATTGCAGCTACCATGGAAAGACTTGGGAGTTTACTTAGCAGTAGAATCCACAGGCTTATTCACCAGCCGCGAAGGCGCAACTAAACATCTTACCGCAGGAGCAAAAAAAGTCCTTATCTCAGCCCCAGCAGAAAACCCCGACGCAACCTTTGTCCTTGGAATAAATGACAAATTATACGATCACGAAAAGCACAATATCGTTTCAAATGCAAGCTGCACAACCAACGGTTTAGCCCCAGTAAGCAAAGTCTTAGCAGACAACTTTGGCTTAGAGAAAGCCTTCATGACAACATGCCACAGCTACACAAACGACCAGAAAATCCAAGACATCGTCCACAAAGATCCAAGACGCGCAAGAGCCGCAGCAATCAACATCATCCCAACAAGCACAGGAGCAGCAAAAGCAATCGGCTTAGTTTTGCCAAGTTGCGCTGGAAAAATGAACGGCTATTCACTTCGTGTCCCAACCCCTGACGTATCCATCATTGACTTAGTTGCAATTTTAGGCAAAGAAACAACAAAAGCTGAAATCAACGCAGCCATGAAGAAAGCCGCAGAAGGCGAACTCAAAGGCATCCTACAGTACACTGAAGACCCAATCGTCAGCACCGATGTACTCCACAGCACTTACAGCAGCGTCTTCGATGCAGACTTAACCATGGTTCTAGGCGAGAAGAGCAACTTCGTGAAGGTCTTTGCATGGTACGACAACGAATGGGGCTTTAGCAACCGCATGGTTGACTTCATCGAAATGATCGGCAAAAAAGCTGAGCTCTAAAACACCGCAAACAAACTTAAATTCTTCCTTTCTTTTCCTTTTTTAAAACTAACAGATGTGTTTAACATGGCAAAGTACAAGACACTAGACGATTTCAACGTAAAAAACAAAGTTGTCCTTGTCCGAGTAGACTTTAACTCAGAAATTGACCCAACCACCAAAAAAGTCACAAGCGACGTGCGCATAAAAGCACATGCAGAATCAACCCTAAAAGAGCTCGCTGAGAAAGGCGCCAAAACCGTTGTCCTCGCACACCAAGGCAGAAAAGGTGATCCCGACTTCACCCCATTAAAAGAGCACGCTGATATTTTGGGAAAAATCCTAAAGTGCCCAGTAAAATACGTTGACGACATTTTCGGCGACAAAGCAAAAGCCGCCATCAAAGACCTCAATGGAGGAGAAATCCTAGTTTTAGATAACGTGCGCAGTTGGGACAAAGAAACAAAAAGCGCAACACCCGAAGATGCCAGCAAAACGGATCTTGTCCAGAATCTTGCACCACTCGCAGACTTTTTCGTTAACGATGCTTTTGCCGCAGCTCACCGTGGACATGTCAGCATGGTAGGCTTTACCCCTGTTTTGCCATCTGCCGCTGGACGCATTATGGAACGCGAACTCACATCCCTCAGCAAGGCATTGGAGAAGCCTGAGAAACCCTGCGTTTACGTCATGGGTGGAGCAAAAGCTGATGATTCACTGGAAATCAGCAAATACGTGTTGGGCAACGGTATCGCAGATTATGTAATAGTTGGTGGAGTGACTTCGCAGTTGTTCCTTGCAGCAAAGGGCGTAGATCTTGGCAAAGGTAACATGGCTTTTCTTGCAAAGAAAGAGTTAACAGGCTTAATTCCAGGAATCAAAGCGTTAATGGAACAGTACGGCGACAAAATAGTGGTTCCAGTAGATGTTGCAGTAGAAGTGGACGGCAAACGCAAAGAAATCGACATAAGCAAGTTGCCGACTGAGCACTCAATCTTTGACCTGGGCGCCAAAACTGTGGATTGCTATGCAAAACTTATCTTAAGCGCTAAATCCATCGTTGTAAGCGGACCAATGGGAGTTTACGAAAACAAAGAATTCAACTATGGCACAAAAAAAGTCTTCGAAGCCATCGCAAACAGCAAAGCCTTCTCGCTTGCAGGCGGAGGAAACACCATAGCCGCCATCAACGAATATGGTTTAAACAAGAAAATTGGCTACATCAGCACCGCTGGCGGAGCATTGATTGAATTCTTGATGGGCAAGAAGCTTCCAGGTGTTGTCGCATTAGAAACGGCAATCAAGACCAAAAAAATCTAATTTTCTTTTCTTTTTGTTATTTTCAAGCGCGACGGAAATGAAAAAAGTTGGTTTCCAAAAAGGTTTGCTTTTTGGTTTAGTATAGTTGTTTTCCGCAGTTGGGGCAAAAACGTTCGTTTGCTTGGACGATTCGTCCGCATTGTGGACAAACATTTGTGGCTGGTTGTTGTGGTGGTGGTGCATATTGCTGTTGTGGTGGTCCGTATTGTGGTTGTGCGCCGACAAGTATGGGTTTGTAGACAAGTGCGAGTATGCCGCCTATGAATCCCAGCAGTCCCCCGACGCCGATGATGGAGAATACGAGGATGAGGGCGCCCCATTTGCTGTGTTCTAGTGGGTTGGCTTTGAGTTTGCCTGCAAAGACAATGACGAGTATGGATGTTATGAGCATCCAAGCGCCCACACCAATCAGGGTTCCCCAACCCCAACCGAACGCTCCTAGATCAGCGAAGCCGTAATAGTCTGTGTATGAGCTGAATGCAGAGTATGCAAGTGCGCCAAGACCAATGAACGCTAATGATATTAGTAGTCCGATTATTCCTCCGAGCAAGGATAGTACATATGCTGCTGTGGGTTTGTTTTGAACTTGGTTTTGTTGATACATATTTTCTCTCTTCCAATGAATAGACTCTTCTTTGGGTTAAGGGTGTATAAAACTTTTGCGAGCGCTTACTTGATTAGCAAACGCCTACTACCTCAAGTGACCATGCCACAAGAAAACGAATCAGTGCCTTAGAAGGAAAGAATTTGACTCAGACCATGGCAGATGGCTTTTAGGTCTTTGGCAATGTGGTCTGGTTCTTGTTTGCTTTCCTCTAGATCTTTTAAAGTACTGAATTGAGAAGGAACAAAAACAGTTTTTAATCCAGCTTGCTTGGCGCCTTTGATGTCTTCGTTTGGGCTGTCGCCGATGTAAACTGCCTCACAGGCTTCAATTTGTAGCCTATTTAGAACATTTTGGAATATAAGGCCGCAAGGTTTTCTCCAACCAACTTCCTCCGAAACCACGACTACGTTAAAGAGCTCGCTTAACCCAACTTTTCTAAGGCTACTGTAAATAACTGGTGCATGGGTAAAGTTTGAGATTAACGCCACCTTTCCATGCCCTTTTGCTTGTTTAACCAGCTTTTTTGCCCCTTCCCTTAGCTCTAGACTATCGATAAAGTCCTGGAAAAAAACGTTCAAAGCCGTCTTAACCCGAGTGTCATCCACGTTTACCTTGAAGCCCAAATTGCAAAGAGCCTCCGCAACCCACACAGCGTTAGTTACTTCTTTCATTTGTCCGTACCGTACTTTTCGGTATTTTTCATGTGCCAAGTTGTATGCTTCCAAAAAATTGTCTTTGGCAACATCGAAGCCTTCAGCGGTGAGTGCGGTGTGGAGTTTTTGTTTTGAAGCATCCATCGTATAGTTTTTGCAATTAACCAAGGTGCCGATATAATCAAAAATTATCGCTTTGCACGTCATCTAAATGTCACTCTTTTGTTATGTTGGTGTCTGTTATTTGCTGGATTTTTTTGCCAACAGCCGAATTAAGAAGTTTCGATGTGTTTCCGATTGAATCTTCAACTTGCAGGTCAAAAGGAATGGATCCAAGATACTTTAGCTTCAGCTTTTCAGTTTCCATTTGAACGCCTTGGGCCTTATCCATTTTCATGTTCTCAATCACGCCGATAAGAGGCATCTTGAGCTCACAAAGCAGGGCTACTTGTTTTTTTACTGTTTCAAACGCCAACAATGAAGGTGTTGTAACAATTAGAAACTCTATACGCTTAACCAGCCGAACTAGATCCAGAATGGCATCGCCGATTCCAGGCGGCATATCAATCACCAGATAATCAAGTTTGCCCCATTGGGTAACTGCTAAAAGTTCAATAAGCGCGTTTGAAACATCAGCTCCACGAAGGGGAGCTGGGTTGTCACCGACAAAATAGATAAGCGACATGTATTCTAAGCCTTGAACAACTGGCGGGATTAGGCCTTTTTCCTCTTTAGGCTGAGCGTTCTTTGCTCCAAGGATTATGTGGGTTGAGGGGCTTGTGAAGTCTAAGTCGAATAAACCTACTTTGCAGCCGTTTTTAGCAAGAGTAAGTGCTAGCGTTGTTGCGACCATGCTTTTGCCTACGCCGCCTTTGCCGCTTGAAACGGCTATAATTCTGCTTATCCAAGCTAAACGCTCGTTAATCACGCTAGTCCGCGGGTCAGTCACGCCGATTTGACTCCTTTTACGTTTTCAAGCCAAACTCCACGTCCGCTGACGATTTCAAAGTCGGGACTGCCACATTTAGGACACTTAATATAGGTATGAGCTACCTCTGGAACAAAATGAATGGCCTCGGCGGTTTCTTTGTCAAGTTTTTTGAAGTTGAATTGCCAAGCGTTCCCGCAAACCCGGCATTTTAGGGTTGACTTAGCTTTCAAAATGCGAAATTTAGCTTTCTTTAGAATGTCCTGCTTTAATTGGTTGAGTGCAAAACGCAGAATCGGCGGTTCAACTTGCTGGAGTTCACCAACCTTGATAGTGACTTCTGTGACTTCCTTCAAGTTTTCCTGCTCAGCAATTTGCTCTGCAGATTTGAGAATAGCTTCAGCCAACGCCCATTCATGCATAGAATAACAGGCTTTACGCAACAATAAAAGAATATTGCAGTTGCCACATAAATTGAGAAACAAATGTCTGAAAAAATTCGTGCTCTCAGCTGGAAGCCATAATAGTCAACCCTTTTTACAATTGTTGAGTTGACTCAGCAAAGCCTTAAAATGGAAAAGAACCACCGTTAAGATGGCGCATTAACATGAGAGTTCTAGCAGACTTGCATATTCACAGTAAATATAGCCGAGCAACAAGCGAGCAGATGAGAATACCTGAAATTGCTAAATATGCAAAAATAAAGGGTCTAAACCTCATCGGTACAGGCGACTTCACCCATCCACAATGGCTAAAAGAAATCAACGAAACACTCATGCCTGAAGGGGACTCAGGTCTATACAAGTTAGCAAACTCAGATTCTCATGTACGGTTTATGCTGCAAACTGAAGTCTGCACAATCTTCGATTTTAAGGGTGAGTCCAAAAAGGTACATCATGTTATACTTACTCCGTGGCTTGAAACTGCGGAACAAATCAATGAACGCCTCCAAAACTTCGGCAGTTTAACTTCAGATGGCAGACCTATCCTCAATGTCTCAGCCCCCCAACTGGTTGAGCAGGTGATGGAAGTTTGCAGCGAAAACATGATTTTTCCTGCGCATGCTTGGACACCCTGGTTTAGTATCTTTGGAGCGTTTAGCGGCTTTGACACAATAGAGGACTGCTACCAAGACATGACCAAACATATCCATGCATTGGAAACTGGCATGTCATCTGACCCAGCGATGAATTGGCGCCTAAGCAAACTTGACCGATATGCATTGCTTTCCAACAGTGACTGCCACAGTTTTTGGCCATGGCGCATCGGCAGGGAAGCTAACGTTTTTGAATTAGAAGAATTCAGCTATGAACAAGTCACTGAAGCAATAATCTCTAACGATTCTTCGCACTTCAAGTTCACAATAGAAACTGACCCAGCCTACGGCAAATATCATTGGACGGGGCACCGAAACTGCAAAGTCTCCTTCTCATCATCAGAAGCCAAGAAATTCGGCAACGTTTGCCCAGTTTGCAGAAGAAACCTCACTAAAGGTGTCGAACAACGCGTTGAGGAACTTGCTGACCGACCAGAAGGATTTAGACGGAAGGGCGCGCCTGGGTTTTTGCGGTTGCTTCCACTATCTGAAATCATTGCAACGGTGCTTGGAACTGATTCGCCTTCAACTCAAGCGGTTTGGAAAAACTATAATCTGTTAACCGAGAAATTCGGGGATGAATACAGTGTACTAATTGATGCACCTTTAGATGAGTTAGTAAAGGTTGTCGATGTTCCAATTGCTCAAGCTATCCTTAAGGTTAGGGATGGCACAGCCAAAGTTACGCCAGGATACGACGGTGTGTATGGTCAACTTGTTTTAGATATCGATTCACCGATACCAATTAAACTTAAGCCCAAACTCCTTGAGCCGATTGTCAAGCAGAAGAGTATGACTGATTTTTGGTAAAAGATAGCCATTTCCGAAACAAATTGTTTATTTCTCCCAAACAATTCTATTTTTGAAAGGACCGATTACATTGAAAGAGCTTCTTACCAAAATCAACAACATAGCCACCCAAAAGTTTGGCGCCCAATACGCAGAAGCCCGAGCCCAAAAACTCTACAAAACAGCCCTCACCCTAAAAGAGGAACGCGTTGAAGCTGCCAAACAAGGTATCGAAAACGGCGTAGCCATCCGTGTGCTGGTGAATGGTGCATGGGGTTTTGCTTCTGTTGGCTCGCTGGATAACGTGATTTTGGAGGAAGCTGCTTCGGATGCTTGCAGGATGGCTAAATTGGCAAGTGCAAGGCTGAAAACTCCGATTAAACTTGCACCTGCAAAAGCTGTTGAGGACCGCGTTTTGTTGAAGCCAAAAAAGAATCCAGCCGACATTCAGATGGAAGAAAAAATAAAAACTACCCTTCGATTAAACAAAGCGAGTTTGGATTTTGATAAAAGGATTAAAAGTTGTTCGGTTGACTATTTTGATTTAACCGGGTCTAGCTTTTTTGTTAATAGTGAAGGCTCAAGCATTGAACAGGAGAAGTTGGTTGTTTGGGCAAGAATAACCGCTTCAGCCCAAAACGAGGGCATCTTCACTTTTAGCAAAGAAGAAATCGGCTCCACAAAAGGCTACGAGTTATTCAATGAACAAACCCCTGAAGCACTGGGAGAAAAAGTTGCGAAACGTGCTATCGAACAGCTAAGCGCCAAATCCCCAAAGGGCGGAAAGTTCCCCGTTGTTTTGGGACCAAGTGTTGTCGGGGTTTTCGTGCATGAGGCGTTTGGACATTTAGCTGAGGCAGATTTGGCTCTCTCAGGAGGTGTGTTGGCGAACAATTTTGGGAAAAAAATTGGCTCTAACTTAGTAACATTCTACGATGATGGCACAATTGACGGCGCATTTGGAGCATTCAAGTACGACGACGAAGGCGTTCCATCCCACAAAACATTGCTCATAAAAGACGGCGTCGTAACGGGCTTAATGCATAACCGTGAAACCGCACAGAAATTCAACGCACAACTCACAGGGAACGCTCGAGCTGAAGATTTCCGCGTGGAACCCATCATCAGGATGAGATGCACTTACATGGCACCAAGAGACCAAACTTTTGAAGAATTAATCGAGGATGTGAAGTCGGGTTATTATTTTAAAAGTTTTAGGGGCGGGCAAGCTAACCTGGATGGCACTTTCCAAGTAGGCATTCAAGAAGGCTACGAAATAGAGAACGGCAAAGTCGGCGCACCAGTTCGCAACGCATCAATAAGCGGAAACACCCTTGAAACACTGCACCAAGTCAATGGCGTAGGTAAGGATTTTCTGTTGGATCCTGGTCGGTGCGGCAAGGGTCAGACAGCTTTTATTAGTGATGGGGGTCCGCACATTAGAATTAGCAAGGTGGTTGTCGGTGGCAGTGCTTGAAAAAAACACTATGATAAGTTTAGCTGAGAACGCTGTTAAGGCAGCACTCACCTTGGGCGCGGCAGAAGCTGAAGCCTACGTTTACGAGGGACAAACCTCAAACATTGGAATTGAACTGGGACAAATTAGTAAAACCAACAGGATAATTGACCGCGGCTTAGGCATAAGAGTAGTTGCCAACAAGGCCATCGGGTTTGCCTACACAAACATCGTGACAGATGCAGAAGCAATTGAGAAAGCTGTTGCCAGCGCGTTGAGTGCGGCAAGAGCAAGCAAACCTGATCCCGACTGGAATGGACTTCCACAAAAGAAACCTTACGGGGCGACTGCAAAGACATTTGACAAAAAAATCGTCGCATTAAACTCAGAAGACCTGGTCCAAATTGCCGCGACTATGCTGGATGCCACTGGACAAGTGGACAAACGTGTTTTCCCCATCGAAGGCGGCGTCGGTAGAGGTTACATATCTGACGCGATCGCCAACTCAAACGGTATAACAGGCTTCGATAAAGGAACAATTATTGAATGCAGTGTGGCAACGTTAGCCAAAGAAAACAACACCGTTACACCCGTATGCTTCGAGTTCAACGCCGCAAGAAACTATGACATTGATCCTGCATGGGTTGGAAAACAAGCCGCAAAAATGGCAGTTTCAGCCCTAAAAACCAAACCAGTAGAAACCAAATCAGGCAAAGTAATCCTTACACAATTCGCACTGCAGGAACTTTTAGCCTACACACTAATCAACGCGATTAGAGCGGATAGTGTTCAAAGAGGCCAGTCACCGTATAAGGGAAAAATCGGAGAAAAAGTGGCTTCAGAACACCTGACCATTTACGACGATGGCTTGCTTGTAGGTGGATTGCGCACGGGGATTTTTGACGCTGAAGGCGTACCTCATCAGAAAACATCGGTCATTGAGAAGGGTGTACTGCGCAATTTCCTGTACGATAACTATTCAGCAAAGAAGGATGGCAAAGAAAGCACAGGTAACGCTTCAAGGGCTGGATACTTGTCAACACCTGGCATCGATACCACAAACTTCCACATAATGCCCGGAAACAAAACCCAGGAGGAAATGCTAAGCGAAGTGGACGATGGCTTAATCGTTTACTACCTGCAAGGCGCCCACAGCAGCAACCCTGTCAGCGGCGAATTTTCAGTCGTTGCAACCCCAGCATGGAAAATCAAAGACGGAGAAATCACTCATTGCTCCCGAGGAGTGATGCTAGCAGGTAACATCTTTGAATTAGTCAAAAACATAAGCGTGGTCGGCAGTAACGAGCGGCAGATGGGACAGTTAATTTCTCCTTGGCTTCAAGTGGAAAATGTTCGGGTGATTGGTCAATAACCATTCTTTCGGTTAAGCCCAGAAGCTCTTGGAGTATTCGCCTAAGACGCCTTCGTATATGTGCTTGGTTTGTTGGGCGATTTTTTCCCAATCGTACTTTTCTTGGATTCGCTTGTATGCGTTGTCTTTGAGTTGTTTGGCGTAGGATGCGTCGAGCAGAACCTTGGTTATCCCCCATGCTAAGGAATCAGGATTATTTGGGTAAACCTTAACACCTGAAACGTCATGTTCGATGATTTCAGATAAGCCGCCAGTGTCGGATGCAACTACAGGGCTCTGTGCAGCCATTGCCTCCAACGCCACGATGCCGAACGGTTCAAACAGCGATGGCACAACTGACACATCCGCGCACCTCTGCAGTTTAAGCAAAGTTGCCTCATCCATAAAGCCCTCAAAGAGCACTTTATGCTCCAAGCCCATACTTCGAACGATGTTTAGAAGCTGCTCTTTCATGTAGCCGCTGCCGACAATTATGAATTTTGCGTCAACTTTACTGAGGATTTTTGGCACAGCATTAATCAGGACATGAATTCCTTTCTCGTAAACTAAGCGTCCGACGAAGAGAACGATTTTTTCTTCAGGCAAAGCAAACTTGCTTCGGAAATCCTTCAGATCTCCATTGCCGTCATAGGAGTGGATGTTTACTCCGTTTGGAACCATTACAAGCTTGTCGCTTGGCAAACCGAATGCGTATTTTACGTGTGAAATCATGTAGTCGCTGCAACAAATTACCTTCCAAGCCTCGTAGGTAAGCCATGCTTCGGTTTCATGAATCATTCTTTCAGTGTTGTTATGTAAGCCGTCTCTTCGTCCCATCTCAGTTGAATGCATAGTTACCAAAAGGGGCTTTCTGAATACATGCTTTAAGCCGATGCCTGCGTTTGCCACAAGCCAATCATGCGCATGGAAAACGTCGATTTTGTCGCCGATTTTTCGTGTCAGAATAGCTGTTTCTTTCTGCATGTTCATGTTCATCAAGTAAACCCATGTGGCAAAGTCGGGCGAGGGGTTCTTGTAGGAGTCAATTCTGTAGACTTCTACACCGTCAATTACTTCATGGGCTGGCGCGCCTGGGAAATCACAGGTTACCACATAGACTTTAACGTCTTGTTTAGCTAAGTGCTTGGATAAGAAGTAGATGTGGGGTGATATGCCTCCGATTACTCTTGGCGGATACTCCCAACTCAGCATCATGACGCTTAACTTATTTTTCATTTTTCTTTACCTCCGCCACGCTTTGGTACAGTTTCAGGATTTCTTTTATCCAGATGCTGGGTTCCGTTGAGACAACTGTTATTTTTTCTATGGGTATATTGTAGATCCTAACAAGCTCATTTTTCATCCATTCGGATTTTACGCTTATTTTTGTTGCCTCGTAGAGTCCAAGCCACTCGATGCTTTTTATTGCCATATTGTAAGATGTGATTGCATTCGGTGAACGATGGTCTTCTATGCTTTCAACAGAGTAAACAAATGGGATGCCGAGGCCATTTTTCAATGTGACTGCTGCTGGGATAAAATGCCAATCGTAAACGTCTATTAGGTCTACTTGTTTGTGTGATTCATAGTAAATGTTGGCTGCTGCTCGTTCAACTTCTTGATTTAAGGTTAATACCCATGTTAAAACGCCGATGTGATTTCGTACGGGATTAGCTACTCTGAAGGCTTTAACGCCGCTGGGTTCTTGCGTTTGACCAGTTGCTGAGTCATCGTAAGTTACAACATTAACATCCACTTTACTGTTGGCAAGTTGAGTTGTTAGGGCGCTTACGTACAAGGAGAGTTGACCTACCACCCTTGGAGGATACTCCCAAGAAAAAATTACGGCGCGCATATTTCCACTACGTGAAGAGCGAGCAGACTTTAATTATTCCTCGTCCATTGAGGTAATACCTTTTTTTTCCTTCATTGTCATAGAAACTTTCAGCGAACCCCTCAGACTTGTACTGGTCAAGAATATTTTCAATTTCGTGTGGCTCTTTCTGCAAAAGTCGTGCTACTTCCTCGCCTCGCCGAGCTAAGTCAGCGGCGGTCGCGCACAAATTGTGCAGTGTCTGTAAAACCTTGTCGGGAAACGGAAGCTCATCTCTCATTTTAAACGCACCATGCCACCAGAGAGTACACCAACTTATCTTAATAAACGCTTACAAGACCTTGTCTTTAGAATAGTTGGGTTGCATCCTGTAAAGCCTTACTTTGGGTAGTGTAACGCTTTGTTGCAGAATCAACTATTGCTTTTCGTAGAATCTCCCCTGATTCTTTTGAAGTTTTGAATTCTTTAAGTTCAGATGCTAATTTTTTGTCTTTAAGTGAACTTTTCGCCCAACTTTCAAAATCGCCGTTGCCAACATGGAACTCTATTGCTTCGATATTTACCTCTTTGACTGCCTTGATGAAGCCTTTTAGGCTCCAAGCCATGGTGCCAGTGGAACAGTCTTTTCCAACGCCAGTATAGAACATGAATGGCTCATTTGCTGTTAAAATTGATAGTCTAAGTCTGGTTTCAAAATCGTTTAGCAGCGTCTGTGCTGCTACAAATGCATCCATAGGAGACTCATATGGACTAAAGTACGAGTGAACTTCTCCCGGTCCTCCCCCTGCAGTAAACATGTAGTATAGGTGGTCGCTTGTTTGGAAGTCACGCCACAACTTTAGAAACTCGCCATCGTCTGCTTCCTTTATCAATGGCTCCAACCTACGCAATGTCGTGTAGTATGCCCACTGCATAACGTTGCCAAGCCAACCGGACTGATCCCGTTGAATATCTGCCCAAGAAACCGTGCCTCCAGCTTCTGGAACATCGATTTCTCCAGCTGAAGCATGCTTATCCACCACCTCAGATGGAGTAGCCATTTGCAAATTGTCAAATCTCAGAATCTCGTCGGGTAGATGTTGAAGGAAACTGTGAATGCCTGTTTCTGGCCAATGATGTTCGCCGAAGGTTTCGTAGTCGGGGAAGATGTTAATGCATTCACCCTTGGTTTCAGACAACCACCTCGCATACTTGTCGGCGGTTAAAGGCCACTCTGGCCACCATCTTGCCGAAAACCTAAAGCCAATATCATCTGTCAACTTATAATTCCGAAGCAGCACACGGATTTTTTTGGTGCCTTTAGGAGTGTAAATATAATTTGACGATTTTTCTCCAAGAATCTTTTCGACTCCTTCAGTGTAGATGCCCTTGTAGCCCATGCTCTCTACAGTTTTTGCGATTGTGTTGTTGTAGAGCAACTCTGTATTCTCGAAAACAAGCGGCGTATAACCAAGCAGATCCTTAACTGCTTGTTTGTGCATTTTTGCTTGCTCGATGAATTCTTCTTTTTCGGGGTAGAGGCTGGAGATCGAGTGGTAGTAGGTTTGGTTTAGAAACTCTGCGCGTCCCGATGCAGCTAGCTGCCTGAAGCTTTCAATCAGGTCCTTGTCGAACATTTCGCATTGTTCGAGGAAAACGCCTGAAACACTAAACGAGAATTTTGCTTGTTTGAGCTCGTGCTTGTGTCGGTCTATTACGTCGAGAAGAATTTGATTTGAGGGAAAATAGCATTTACGTGCCGCACGCTTGAAGATTTCTCTGTCAACCTCGGTATCAAAGTAATAGTTGAACAAATCCGCCTTGGATAGTCGCCTGAAGGCTTTTCCTTCCCAGAACAGGTTTCGCCTTAGCCTATGTGGCTGGTGAACTTCAAAGACAAACACAACATCGGTCATAACTCTGCGCCCTAAAGAAAAGTATTGCAACGCGTATTTATTTCTAATTAGTCGTCTCAATGGCAGCTGGGCGATTGCGGGTCTTTTTGGGAGCAAACTTGTAAGTCACTGCTTATCACATATGCTAGCTTGTTTTTTTATTCATTAAGTACTCATGTATAGCTTTTGCTGCCCTTTTGCCCGCGCCCATGGCGCTGATTACCGTGGCTTCACCTGTCATGATGTCTCCGCCTGTGTAAACCGCATTCAGTGTGGTTTTACCTGTTTTTTCGTCTGCAACCATGGTGCCTTTGGGTGTGGTTTTAAGTCCCTTTGTCACGCTTTGGATGATGGGGTTAGGTGTTCTGCCGATTGCAACTATAATCAAATCAACATCCATAATGGTCTCTGAGCCTTTGATGGGAATTGAGCATCTTCTTCCCGATGCATCTGGTTGTCCTAGCTCCATGGAAATAAGTTCCATTCCCTTAACCCTGCCCTGTTCATCTCCAATAAACCGCGTTGGCGCAGCTAGGAACTTGAAAGTTATGCCTTCTTCTTCAGCGTTAAGCAACTCTTCTTTTCTGGCAGGGATTTCTTCTCTTGAGCGTCTGTAGATTATGTAAACGTTTTCGGCTCCAAGTCTTAATGCGGATCTAGCTGAATCCATGGCAACGTTGCCGCCGCCGATTACAGCTACATTCTTGCCTACTTTTATTGGCGTATCAACTTCAGGAAACTTGTAGGACTTCATCAGGTTAACTCGGATGAGGAACTCGTTGGCTGAATAGATTCCGCTAAGGTTTTCACCTGGAATTCCAAGGAACAACGGTAGTCCAGCTCCTGAACCGATGAAAACGGCATCATAACCTTTTTTGAACAACTCCTCAATTGTAAACAACCTGCCTATCAACGCGTCAGTGTGAAATTCAACACCAAGCTTCTTGATGTACTCAACTTCTGCCTGCACTATCTTTTTTGGTAGTCGGAACTCAGGAATTCCATAGACGAGAACGCCGCCAGCAGCATGAAGTGCCTCGAAAACTGTTACTTTATGACCAAGTTTTGCCAGTTCAGCCGCTACTGTTAATCCGGCTGGTCCGGAGCCGATTATGGCAACTTTCTTCCCGGTTGACTTTGCTATTTTTGGGGATACTTATTCCCTTTTCCTGTTCTATGTCGGCTACGAATCGCTCAAGTTTCCCAACCGATACGGGCTCGCCTTTTTTGCCTTTTATGCAGTATTTTTCACATTGCATTTCTTGCGGGCATACTCTTCCACATATGGCTGGGAGACTGCTTTTTTCTTTAACTTTCTGAATTGCTTCGGAGTAATTTTTTTCTTTGATTAGCTTTATGAAAGCTGGGATTTCTACTCCTACTGGGCATCCCTCAACGCACTGGGGTTTTTTGCATGTCAGGCATCTTTGCGCTTCACGTAAGGCTTGCTCTTCATTGTAGCCTAAAGCAACTTCGTCAAAGCTGCATCTACGTTTCTTAGATTCTAGCTTTTCCATCTGAACAGCTTTTTGTCCATCATTTCTCACTGAAGGGGACTTCGATGCAGTAATTTGCATATGCCTCCTGTTTTTTCATGAAAATCTAACACTGACTTTTCCTCTTGCGGGTATTGTTTTAGGCGTTTGATCAGTTCATCGAATTCAACGCTGTGAGCATCGAATTCAGGGCCGTCAACGCACGCGAATTTAGTTTCTCCGCCTACCGATACGCGACATGCACCACACATACCCATGCCATCAACCATGATCGGGTTTAAGCTGACTACCGTTTTTATGCCATATGGTCTGGTAACGTCGGATATGGTTTTCATCATTATAGGTGGACCAATTGCGTAAACAATATTGAACTTGTAGTTTTGGTTGATCAACGTCTTCAGGATGTCGCTGACAAAGCCCTTGGAGCCTTTTGAGCCGTCGTCAGTGGAGATGTAGAATTCGTTTGAGACTTGTTTCATTTCATCAGTCAATATGAGCAATCCTTCAGTTCGCGCACCCATAATTGAAATCACCGTATTTCCAGCTTCTTTCAAGGCTTTAGCTATCGGATACGCGGCTGCTGTGCCAACGCCTCCGCAGACGACAGCTGCTACCCCATAGTTTTTGATGTCGCTTGGGTTCCCCAAGGGTCCAGCTACATTCATTATTTTATCTTGTATTTGTAGACAACTTAGTTTCTTGGTTGAGAGACCGATTTCTTGGTATATTACCGTGATTGTCCCTTGTTTTTTATCCCATGAGACAAGAGTGAGGGGTATTCTCTCGCTTTCATCGTCTACTCTAAGTATTATGAATTGACCTGCTTTTGCTTTTGCAGCTATTTCAGGTGCATAAATTTTTATTTGCTTTATTTGCGGAGTTAGTTCTATTTTTTCCAATATTTTGTATGCAGTTGGGGTTATATTTTGTTGAATGTTTTTCATGATCCCACACACATAACAGCGTTATAAAGGGCAAGGATACTCCTATAAGTCTTACGTCCGAAAAAACAAAAAATCAACAACCACAATAACAACAATAGAAAACACTCACTTCTAAACATACTGCACAAGCTATTCAACGTCTTTGCGAAAGATACTGTAAAAACTTTTATATGAAAAGACGTTGAGTAAACAGACATGGCTCCAAATAAAAACAGCAAACAACCCAAACGCAAGTCCAACAAGACCCTATTCATAGCAATAGGCATAATATTTATCGTAATAATTGGTATCGGTGCATACGCTTTGTTGGGACAATCAGCAAACCAACCAGCTAATTCGACGCCAACTCCTACTTCCACTCCAGCACCAACCGCATCAACTTCGCCATCTGCTACACCTTCTGAT
This sequence comes from Candidatus Bathyarchaeota archaeon, assembly GCA_963770935.1. Classification (GTDB taxonomy): domain Archaea; phylum Thermoproteota; class Bathyarchaeia; order Bathyarchaeales; family Bathycorpusculaceae; genus Bathycorpusculum. The sequence goes on along the minus strand of CAVYRJ010000003.1, from coordinate 70,388 downwards.
CCCCATTACGTCAACCCAACAAAAGTTCTACTTCAAACAAGCGCTGGAAATATAACGCTCGAGATGCGAACCGACAAACCGATCACGACAAGCAATTTCATAAATATCGTAAATCATGGATGGTATGACGGCACAATCTTCCATCGAGTAATCGCAGGCTTCATGATTCAAGGCGGCTCAATTAGCCAGTCAGTTTCAAGTATCGCAGATGAGATAGGTAGCGACAACCACAATGTAGCATACACCATTACGATGGCGAAAACTAGCCAACCTAACTCTGCAACAAGTGAGTTCTTCATAAACGTTGATGATAATAGCCAAATCACGTACCAAGACGGTTCTACATTCGATGGAACCTACACGGTCTTTGGAAGAGTAGTCGCAGGCCAAAATGTCGTTGACACTATAGCAAACGCTCAAGTAACAACCAACGCCTATGGAGAAAATAGCTCGCCAACGCACCCAGTAAGCATCATCAAGGCCACAATAGTATCTTAACAGAAATTAGAGACAGCTTCACTTTTCTTTTTTTAGCAGACGTGAACCCGACATCCCTTACAATAGGGATAATAGACATAATTCTAATTGATATCAGGGTAAATTATGTCAGAAAAAACGAATCAACCTGAAACTAAAGTTCTACTCAACACCAGCATGGGCGACATAACTATCGCTCTACGCAGCTGACATGCCAATCACCACAGGCAACTTCAAAAAACTAGTCCAACAAGGAACCTACAACGGCACAATCTTCCACAGAGTTATACCGGGCTTCATGATTCAAGGTGGCGACCCAACTGGAACAGGATACGGCGACCCATCAATACCCGACATTAAAGACGAATTCACAAAAACCAACCGCAACGACAGAGGCACCATCGCCATGGCAAATGCAGGTCCCAACACTGGAAGCAGCCAATTCTTCCTCAATCAAGTAAACAACAATTTCTTAGACAGCAAGCATCCTGCCTTTGGAAAAGTAATCGCTGGAATGGATGTCGTAGACAAAATCGCCAAAGTACCAACCAACTCATGTGATAAACCACGCACAAACGTAACAATAATTAGTGCATCAATCGTACCTTAAATAAAATAAGAATTTAAGAAAAATTCAATTTACTTTTCTTTCTTTTCTTCTTTCTCTTTTGGCTTAGAACCGATTTCCACAACTTGTATGCTTATTTGATACCTTTTCCCAGCCAGCCACCATTTTGCCTGTTCCGTAGTACCCTCTGCTCCCAGTTTTGAAGTTCTTTCTTGTCAAGGATAAAGTTTTGTTTATCACTGCATAACTGAATGGTTGCCATATTTACATCGCTCATTTTCAAAGTTCACCTTATATTACTTTTTTAATGGGGCGCTGTTGCTTTTCACCTTTTCGATCGCTTAAGATGCTATTTTTGGGTTTCAGGTTATTTTCTTATTTTCATTAAACCCAAATCTACAAGCACCATGAAAATGAAAGGCAGAGCAAGGTAGAAAAACGCAAAAAACACATTACCAAACAGGAGTGTAAACGGCTGGGAAAGAATGTTTGGGTTTGAAAAGTCAAGCCCCGCCAAGTTCAGCACTCCCAGTAGAGCCGAACCCGTCAGGGTTAACCCTAAGCTTACCATGAATTGGATTGTGAGCCTTCGTTCTCTGCCAAACATGATTATGGAGACAAGAGCAGATAGGACAAACATCCAGGCGAAGGAGCAGATGAAGACTGCAGTGGCCGAGTTGGAGTTTAGCAGCGAGGCTATGGGAGGGATGATGCCATCCAAAGAGGCTGCTATTGTCTTTAGGGCTGACTGAGTAAAAATCTGGTAGCTAACCATTAGAACCCAGGCTAAAACCAAGTAGAGAGCTTTCAAGACGATGGGTCTAGCCATATGGTCACCAGCGACATATTGTCAGAGGTTGTTTTATAATGTTATCCCATCGACTCCTTTTTGTCTGAAGACCTCAATTACACCAAAACCTTTAAGCGGTAATCTGACATATCAAGAGATCATAAAAGTGAGTATGTATGTTTAAGACAGAAAAAATCATCGGCTACTCTCTCCTTATCCTAGGCGTCATTTTACTACTCTTCTCTCTATTTGAAATGGTCACAGTCTACAATGGTTATGCACCTCCGCCAAAACTCATCACTGTTGGAGACATTTCACTGTCGCTGGGAGACAGCGGCGCTTCAACATCGCTCATACCGGGCGCCCAAGTTAGCCAGCTGCCCAACTTGTTCTTTTGGTTTATTCTAATGGGGTTCGTGTTGCTTGCAGGTGGCAAAATCGCCTCGCTAGGCGTCAGCATGATTAAGGATATCAAAGTAGAAATAAGAGAGCCTATTGTCAGCGCCTACCGAAACCCAAAATGCATAAACCAAAACAAACGTGATTATTTATGGATGTTTCAGCCACCGAATACATCATGATTATTTTAGATGTAATGGTGGCTGTTATTATAACAACAGTATTATTTTTCATAGCTCGTCGTACCAGAAAAGAAAAAACCTTTGTTGGGTATAAAGAGAAGTCAAGAGACGAAAAATATACAGGATACATCTTACTTGCAGCAGGCATAGTTTTAATCGTGGTATCGATCTTTGAATTAATAGTCCTTTTAAACGGCGACTATTATTCCTCCGTGCCTTTTGGTTTAACAGGTCTTCAAATGACCGTTGGAAACCAAACTACAGAGTTCCTCTCCGGACAACTATTAGGCTTAATCTCTGGAATATCTTTTTGGCTGCTGATTTTTGGTTATGGTGGAAGAAAACTTGTCTTTCTCGGCTTAGACATGCTTAAGGGCAGAGAAGTAAGAATAATCCAAAAACTCAAGACCTAAATGTTAAAATGTGGTAAAAATTGGTATTGCCGCCGGGATTTGCTCTTAGCCTACGACCTACTAAGCTAAAGTAAGTACAGAATGGAGATAGGAGGCTGAATTGTTTTGTCTGAAAGAAGAACAGTTGTTTTTGCTATTTTGATTCAGCTTGTTTTGGGTTGCTTTTTAGATTTGGGGTTTGTGGCGTCTGCAGGTTGCGTCTGGGAAAGTCACAGGACGTCACAGAAAGTCTGGAAAAGGCGATGAAATCTAGTTGCCGATGTTTGTAAAGGCTAGCAGAGTTAGCTATTCTCGAGAAGTTGATCATAATACGGTATGCATAAATGCGCTAAGGAGTTAAATGGTGCGGTCGCCGGGATTTGAACCCGGGATCATTAGCTTGGAAGGCTAAAGTCCTAAACCAGACTAGACGACAACCGCTCATTTTTTGTTGAATAAGGCTGTTTTTGGGTTTTATTAGGTCATGCTCTTTTCTATTTTGGCTTTGACCTATTTGACCACTTTCTGCCTTTTCAATAAACAGATTGATGCCTTGAGTTTTTAATAAAGTTTTCAGAGATTCTAAATATTCTATCTTGCAATAAGTGAATTGGGGCTTCGGAGATATTGCATCATTGTTGGGAATAATAGTGTATCCTTGCATACCTGATACTGCCTTCCCTGTTCAGAAATATTTGAGCTAAAACCTTTCTTCCTGCATTGGTATTCCAACCTTACGCACTTAGTCTTCAAATAGATGCTTCCCTAGACTTGGCGCTGGAGTGCTAGAGGAGCTATATAATGACCATTAAAACAAAATTAGAGAGCGTTATGAAAACTTTTGAAAATTAAGCAGAAAGAAAATGTTGGACAAAAGAGTGTCCTGCAATATTCTAGTTTGACTTGTCTACTTTGACAATGTAGATTTCTTTGCTTCTTACTTTAAGCTGTGCATTGAATTTTCTGTCAGATTGTTTATTGTATCTCTTTACTCTAGCAGCAAATGGTGCATACAATGTTTTTACTGTTCTGCCCTCCACTTCAATCTTGAAAATCTTCTCTGGGTTTTCCATTATCTTTTTGAATACTTCATCATACTCTGGTCTTCTAGCTATCTTTTTGCCCTCTGGGACTTCCTTTACTGGAGTAGCTTTCACTACTAACTTATTTTTAGAGATATTCAAATCTACCATATAACTCACACTATATACATGTTAATCACACTATTTAAGACTAATATAATAAACATGGTAAATATGTCAATAGTTATGTTAATTACAGCTTTTAAAATTAATTATTGCACTAAACACTGATACTTATGACACTAACTTTTCGAACTTTGTTAAAAATTATTATGAAATAGTTTAGAACAAATAAACAACTCAAAAAAAGTACAAATTATATGAAGAATAGCTCAAATCATTATGCTCATCTCTATGAAGTATCCACTCAGCCAACCGTAGGTTTCTTGATATGAGAAAATGACTTTTCTTTCAGTAAGAGATAAGGGGGCTTATGGGCTACGTATCAATGTGAGAATATTGGCGTAGTCCTTGGTATGTTTTTTAAGTGGAAAGAAACAAGTCTTTAAAAGCGAATGCAACAAATCAAGGTGGTACTCTTAAGGAGATAAGGATTTGACTGGTCTTAACTGTGTGGAAGAGGTTTTGATGAGTCACATGTATAGGGATCCTGTTTGTGACAACATTATTAGAATGAATGATTTCTTAACTTTTGAGCATGAAGCTAAGTTGCCTAATGGAAGTTGGCTATTGATCATCTTTAGGTATGATCCTAAAAGTGGCTTGACAACTAACAGAATTTTTAACAGATATAAATTTGATGATTTGACAAAAGAATACAAAAATCACCCTTATGTTGCAAGTGTAATGCGGTTAATTGAAGAAGAAATAAAGGCTTCAGAGAAATAGAATTGTGTTTTTGAACATCTATTTGACAAACTGCGTAATCTCTTAAGTGTTTAAATTTCTGTTTTCATTTTTTTCAATCTGAATTTCATAGGGAACCGTGTAAGAAAACTCTCTTGTAGGGGAAGCCTATATCTTAGTCACGATTTATTCATAGTGTAGTTTAGGTTGAAAAAGATGAGTTCAGGAAAGGAACGGCAGAAAATTCCCGGAAGCCGAATGAAAATCTTAACTAAAGACGCAAAGCAAATGGTAAATGGACCCTACTATTGCCCAAAATGCCGAAAAGAACTGCTTCAGATTTGTGCAGACCTAAAAAAGAAAGAAGTCTTCGCAATCTGTAAATGTGGACTTGAGTGGCCAGTAACTTACGCGCCTGTTTTTCAACCCATCGATTATTACAATAAGTTCCGTGACGCATGGAAAAAGCAAAGTTACGGTATCATCAAACAAAAATAACCTCAGACATTCATCATTTAAATATATCAAAGGCTGTTGGGGCAGGCTTTATTTTATTTGGTCGCAGTTTACGTTTTGCCCTCATTGTTTAACAGTTCAACAGCAACCCCAAAAATCGAGATTTGGGAGAAGTTTTAAACGGTAGAACACGAACTCTTACGAGTCGAAATGGTCAACATGGGCGGACTCTTGCTGAAACAACCTATCAAACTATTGACTATTGTAGCTTTGGCGCTTATGATATCCACGCCCATATTTCTTACGAACCAAGTAGCCGCACAAACCAATGGGTATTACCACAAATCTTTTGCTTGGGATTATGATGGAAATCATTGGACATGGAACTTGAGTATTCCAGTAGACCTATACGATGCGTATAAGTCGGTTCCTATTTCCACTCGTACACGTGATGGACCTGCCGGGTACGGTTTTTGCACCACAACTGAAGATGCTTATTTACAGACTTTGGCCAAAGAACTAAACGATACTGCTACACGACTCAAATACGATTCATTTGACCAAGTTAGCTTTGTGTTATCGTTTGTTCAAAGTTTACCCTACACATCAGACTCAGTAACAACTGGGCGCGATGAATACCCGAGGTTTCCCATAGAAACTTTGGTAGATGACGGCGGAGACTGCGAAGACACATCCATACTTTTTGCGACCTTAACGCTTATTTTGGGTTATGATACTTTGTACCTTAATCCTCCAAACCATTATGCTGTAGGCATTTTGGGAAATGATCTTCGTGGCACTTTCTGGACTTACCCTGAAGGCTCTAACAAAACATATTATTACTGTGAAACCACAGGTGACAACTTTAAGATTGGGCAGTTGCCTGAGGCATTCCAAGGTCAAAGCGCCTACATTTACACTATAGACGAAAGAAAACAATTTGTTCCTCAAGTGGTGGCGCTGCCGACTTCTGAACCAACAGGTGCACCCGTTACAACATCCTCCACGCCAACTCTTCAACCAAACCCAACTGGTTCCACATCACCCACAATCACCGAACCAAGCATTCAGCCAGTCCTACCATTATCATTCAACTTAATCGCTGACAATCCGCTCTTTTTCATTCTTATCGCATTCGCGATAATAATTTCGATTTCTCTTGCAGTTTGGTCAACAAGAAAAACAAAGCGGCAACCAGCAGAAGCGCCCGCTGCTCCTGTACCAATCATTCAGCAAGCAGAAATTGCTAATTCAGAAGGTTCCAAATTCTGCATCTTTTGCGGTTCAAGCAACAAAGCCTTTGCCGTGTATTGTGTGAATTGTGGCAAACAAATAGGATAATGAACGCATCGGTTTTGGTTGTTATTGCGGTTTTTCGTTGGACTTGAACAGGCGCTTTTGATATTGTGATCTGGGTTTGAAGCCTCGAATTGGCTGACGCGGCATGGCACGTTGCCGTTCAAGGTTCTTGATTCTTGCATACAGTTTTGAAACTTTAGTTTTTGAAGGAATCTTTGATTTTGGTCTATGCACAGGTACTGGTGTGAAAGGCTGGGTAATTTCTAGTTTTTTCTGTTTGGATTTTTTGAATGGTCACAGTACGTACTTTCTTGAAGGTAACGTAGCCTTCTTTGAAGTTGACTTCCTGCACATCCCAGCCTGCATTCAGCCAAGCTTTTGCATGAATACTGGAGGATGCGTTGCTCCACCATGCAGGGTCTCGGTAAGCAGCCATTGGTAGATTGCTGCCGATTAACCCGTCTATTCTGGCAAAGGAGAGCTTAACCAAACTTGTGAATGCAGCTCTAAACTTTAAGTGACCTTCAAGCCCAGAGTACTTGGATACTGTCCGCGGCGAAACTACGCGCCTAGCGCAGTGAAGGCACAGCATCATGTTTGGGTCGCCAGTGGCAACATCGGGTACCATACAGTCTCGGCAGAACAGTTTTTTGCAGCGTTCACACTTGCGCATATATGTTGTCCGCATAACTCTGCCGCAAATTCCACATTCATCTTTCATGACGCTGCACCAGCAAGCGAAAAGGAAAATCCCTATTGTACACTTGGTTATTATAAGATATTAATTTTCACTTAGAAAGTTCTAATTTAACCTTAAAACTTTTTCATAAACTGATTAATTAGAGAAACTTTAACAAAAAAGGAATTGGAATATTAACCTTTCACAACTGCAAGTGGAACAAGTCTAGCAACTTTGGTTGCAATCCCAACTTTGTCGCTCACGTCCGCAACCATATCCACGTTTTTGTATGCTGGGTCAGCTTCTTCAGCTAGAACCGAAGCGCTGGCTGCACGAACTATGATGCCACGTTTCTCCAAGCCCGCCTTTATGTCGCCACCCCAATATTGGCGCTTTGCAGCTGAGCGACTCATCATTCTGCCTGCACCGTGTGCGGTTGAACCGAAAGTCAAATCCATCGCTTTCTGTGAACCAACTAAAACCCATGAACTCGTGCCCATACTTCCTGGTATAAGCACAGGTTGCCCTTCACTTCGGTAATCGTCGGGGACATCTGGGTGTCCAGCGGGGAAGGCGCGTGTGGCTCCTTTGCGGTGAACCCAGACTTTCTTTTGTTCGCCATCAATGTTGTGGGTTTCTACTTTTGCGATGTTGTGGGCGACGTCGTAGATCAGATTTAAGCCGAATTTTTCGGGGTCCTGACCATAGACTTGGTGGAAACTCTGCCGGACCCAATGCATAATCGCCTGACGATTACAGAACGCATAGTTAACAGCGCAAGCCATTGCCTCGATGTAGTCGCGTGCTTCAGGGCTGTTTCCAGGGGCACAGGCTAATTCTCGGTCAGGCAGTGATATTTTGTATTTCTGAACAGCATGCTCCATCACTCGAAGGTAGTCTGAGCAGACCTGGTGACCATAACCTCTTGAACCGCAGTGAATCATAACGGTAACTTGTCCTTCCTCAGTGATACCGAAGGCTTTGGCAGTTTTGGGATTGAAGATTTTGTCAACTTTCTGGATTTCAAGGAAATGGTTTCCTGAGCCAAGGGTGCCGATTTGGGTTAAGCCGCGGTTTTTAGCTGTGTTCGAAACTTTGTCAGGGTTGGCGTTTTTCATGTGTCCATTTTCTTCGCAGTGCTCTGCATCGCCTGCCCAACCTAATCCTCGGTCAATAAGCCACTGAACGCCTTCAACGACTAAAGATTCTAGGTCACGTTGGGATATAGTGAAATCTTTTCTGCGGCTGCCAAGTCCCGAGGGAACATTGCGGAAAATAGTTTCTGCAAGAATCGCAAGTTTAGGACGAACATCTTTTTCCGTTAGAGTTGTCGATAGAAGTCTGACGCCGCAGTTAATGTCGTAGCCGACTCCGCCGGGACTGATGACGCCGCTTTCATAGTCAGTTGCTGCGACACCACCAATGGGAAAGCCATAACCCTCATGACCATCCGGAAGCGTAATTGCATGCTTGTAGATGCCCGGCAACTGAGCCACGTTTGAGCATTGCCAAAGCGTTCGGTCTGTCTGCATTTTCTCCAACAATGCTTGGTTAGCAAAAATCATGCCTGGAACCCGCATCTGAGGCTTGTATTTGGGAATCTGCCACATGTAATCGTTAACTTTTTCTAATGGAACCCGCTCGGGAGCGCCTCTACTTTCATTTTCACCCAAAAATCTTCACCGTCCACATCAAAGGCTGATTGAGACTATAAACTTTTATGAACCCTGCTTTGTTTGGCGTATTCTGTAAAGCCTTTAACACAATTTTCAAGCATTGTTTTTGAGTAAATCGGATGCGATTTTACATACCCGATAACTCGGTTCATTGCTTTGTCTTCTTGGATTATTCTGTCACGGATTTCCTCTAATCTCTGATTTTTCTTAACACCATCCTTAGCGATGTCTGCCCAAAGTTGAAGCTGAAGCTTGTAGTCTCTGAGACGCTGCACCGCATCAGTGGCTTTCCCAAAATGACTAAAATAAATTACAGTTGGTTTTAGGCTAATTAGTTTGTCTAAGGAAGCTAAAGCTGCATCCAAATAGAAGGGCGGAGGCGTGGTGGGGACTACAACGTCAAATTCTGGAAGGTAAGTGCCAGCTGCATCTCCTGGAAACACTCCACCGTTAAACGATTCCTGAAAACTAAGGTTATGCGAGGCGTGACCAACCGTTTCCGTGACTTTTAATTTTTCCCCATAACCTAAATCAAAAGAACCTACAGTAACTGGGATTATTCGCTCTTTAGGGACTGGTTCTGGTTTACCAAAGATTTCGCTGACAAACCCCAAAACTTCTTGAGATGAAGGCCAAAGCCGTTTAGGATCAACTAGGTGCGGCAAACCTCTTGGGTGAACAATAACCTTGGCATTTGGCAGAGATTTTAGCAAGGTGCCTGCGCCGCCGCCATGGTCAAGGTGGACGTGGGTGACAGCAACATATTCAACATCCTCAAACTTTACGTCAAGCTCTTCTAAACCAGAAAGCAGGTTTGAGATAGAGTTAGTTGGACCTGACTCCACAAGAAAAGGCTTTTCTCCTCTTATTACATAGCTGCATATTAGGTTTTTGAAACCTCCAGTTTCCAGATCCACCATGAACAGATTTTTCCCAATTTGTTTAGTATGCAACTGTTGCACCTTAACAGGTTTGTTTAGTGATTTTGTAGCATAAATGTTTCCATGGAAATTCTTCAACAACAAAATTTAATTATCCATTACGATTGTAAGAGAAGAGAAAACAGGAGAAAACCTCATGTTAAAAGCCATTATCTTTGGAGCGCCGGGCGCGGGAAAAGGCACATACGCTTCACGTCTTCAAACCAAACTAGGCGTTGACGTTATTTCAATGGGAGACATTTTCCGTGAACTAGTTAAGGAGAAATCGGAACTAAGCAGTAAAGTCAAAAGTTTCATGGAAAAAGGAGCCCTAGTCCCCGACGACGTTGTCGTTGAAGTTTTAAAGGCTCATTTAGCAAAAATTTCTAAAGGAAAAGGCTACATACTTGACGGTTACCCACGCACACTTGACCAAGCAAAAAAACTCGATACCATAACAAAAATTGATGTCATCATGCAGCTAAACGTTCCCGACTGGATAATCATCGAGCGCCTATCCACCCGAAGAATCTGCAAGAACTGCGGCACAGTCTACAATGTAAAATTCCTAAAACCCAAAGTGGAGGACATCTGCGACAAATGCGGCGGACCACTCTACCAGCGCGCCGACGACAACCCGGAAACCATCAAGAATCGACTCAAAGTCTACCAAGAACAAACCAGCCCACTCATAACGTTCTACAAGGAGATGAAAGTTCCCTTTATAGTGCTTGAAACAAAAACTTTAGACCAACCGCCTGAACCCATGGTTGAAAAACTGTTCACGGAACTAAAGAAGCTAAGTCTCGTTTAAATGTCGAGGATAAACTCCAAAATCACCCGGTCTACCTCGCGGATAACCACCATGCGGTGGTATGTTACTGCTTTAACAGCGACCTTCTGCGGGTGCTTTTCGGGGTTAAATTTCTCTCCCCAAACTTTTGCTTTAAACTTAAAGCTCTCAGTTGTCTCTTTCCAATCAGCTATTTGGAATTTTGAGTACAGCATGTTTTCGGTTTCAAACTTGACCAGAAGCGCCTCAAGCCAGTTGTAGAGGAGCGCGTATTGGTCTTCAGCTTCCACTTCAACTGTGTCTTCTTGGGACTGGGCGATTTTGGTTGTGTCGGTCATGGTTTCAAACAGGGAAAGCGCCGCGTTTTCGTAGGCCTCCTCCATTGTTTTTCCATGTGCCTGAACATAGACGTCTGCTGTGTGCTCTAGAAACTCGAATTTTCCGGCGAATTTGTCAGGTTTACTCATGCTTTGACCAACGATAGATAGATGGGATAGCAGAATTAAAAACAGTTTCTCCGCTCAAGGTTAGAAGTGTTTTGTGATTCTTTGGATTGCTGCTGCGGTTAGTTTTGCTGAGTTTTCGATGTCTTTTAGACTGAGCATGCCAACTGGACTGTGAATGTACCGTGTTGGAATGGAGACAGTTCCGCAGGGGATACCTTGACGGGTTATGGAAATTCTTGCTGCGTCTGTGCTGCCAAGCAAGCCCGATTCTAGTTGGAATGGGATTTTTTCTTCTTCCGCCGTATCCAAAAGCCACCGCAAAACCTTAGGATGAGTAATTAAGCCAGAATCAGAAATAGTTAAGGCTGGACCTTTGCCCATTTTTACAGTTGTATCGAATTCTCTTACGCCAGGAACATCACCTGCTATTGTTACGTCTATAGATAGGGCTAAGTCTGGGTCAACTCCAAACGCCGCTGCTGCTGCACCGCGCAAACCGACTTCTTCTTGAACAGTGCCAACTGCACAAACAGTGCAATCAGTTTGCTCTAGTAGTTTTAGGGTTTCAACCATTGTTATACATCCTGCACGGTTGTCAAACGCTTTTCCCATTACTGCATCCTTGCCTAGTTTGACGTATTTTACGTCGAAGGCTATTGGGTCGCCGATTGCTACGCCAAAGTTGACTGCGTCTTCTTTGTTTTCTGCGCCGATGTCAATGAAGAGTTCGTCGTAGGTTATGATTTTTTTTCGTTCTTCTTCTTTTTGGATGTGGGGCGGTTTGGATCCGATTATGCCTGGATATGTGCCTTTTTTTGTGTGGATGGTGACTTTTTGGGCTGGTAGAATGCGGTCGTCGATGCCGCCCATTTTTGTGAATTGTATGAAGCCGTCTTTTGTGATTGTTTTCACCATTAAGCCGACTTCATCCATGTGGGCTGCCAGCATGATTTTCGGCGAGCCTGCTTTGCCTTTTTTGATGGCTATTACGTTTTCCAGCTTATCTACTTGGATCTCATCCGCATAAGGGGTGATGAACTGAATCATCAAGTTTCTAACTTGGTCTTCTCTGCCTGTTACTCCACAGGCATTGGAGAGTTTTTCGAGATTTGTGTTTAGGGACAATCAGGATGCCTTCTTGGTTTCTATGGTTAGAGTTCTGAGAGATTTGTTATTAAACAGTTGTGGTAGGAAATTTTAGAGTTTCAAGCGTGTAACTCAGGTCCTCCTTTAATGTTTGGATAATTCTTAAATCGTTAAACTGTATTCACAAACAAGGTAAGGTGTAAAAAAATTGACACAACAACCACCAAATTATAAAACAGTTTTTGTTTTCCTAGACACAGACAAATATTGCAGTCCATTCGACATGCTCGTAGCTATAGATGCATTCCCAGATTCAATGATATTCAAATACGAAAATGTCACAAGCGAAGATGCCCCAAAAATCGTTTTTGACCTATTGTTTCCGCGTGGACCCGAAGGTGCAAAACACACAAAGGTCTTCATCAACGGAAGCAACTTTGAAATGGTTGAAAAAGTAGTTGAGGCAACACAGAAAGCCATGAAATCAGCCCCCTGGGGAAACAGCATCATCGTTGACCCAAGAGGCGGATACTCAACAGCCGCAGCCGCAGTAGCAAAAACATTCGGAGCCGCCATGGAGAAAGGCTTCGGATCACTTGAAGGCAAAAAAGTCGCAGTTTTAGCCGGCACAGGACCAGTCGGGCAGACAGCGGCAAGAATCTATGCAGCAGAAAAAGCCAGCGTAACAATCACCAGCCGCTCACTCGCAAAAGGGCAAGTGGTCGCATACAAAATAAATCAGGAATGTGGCGCACAAAGAGTCACGGTTATTGAAGTTACAAAACCCGAGCAGACAGCTGAAGCAATCAAAGGCGCTGAAATTGTGCTCTCAGCAGGCGCAGGCGGAATCCAACTTCTCTCAGCAGCAGACCTAAACGCTAGCCCCACATGCAAAATCGTAGCAGACATCAACGCAATCAAACCCCTCGGTGTTGAAGGTTTAGCTCCAAACGACGACGGCAAAGAACTCAAACCAGGCGTTTACGGCATAGGCGCATTAGCGATTGGCAAACTCAAAATCAAAACCGAAACAGAAATGATTAAACGCGCAACCGCCGAGCCATCAGGACTATTCGACTATGCAATCGCATACACAATCGCAAAAGACCAAATCCTAAAGAAACTCGCAAAAGCAGCTGCCAAATAAGCAGCTAACATTTCTTATCTTTTTGTTTCTTCTTCTTAGTTAGAGTATTAAACAGAAAAGAGTTACTACTTAAAGGCACTGGCGATTCTGTTGCAGGCTTCCTTTATGCGTTCTTTGGGCTGCGTGAAAGTTATGCGAACGTATCCTTCGCCGTATTTGCCGAATCCAACTCCCGGCGTAACGGCCACGCCAGCATCAAGCAGTTTAGCGGCAAACTTCATCGAATCGCCCTTGCAGTTAACCCAAACGTAGAATGTTGCTTTGGGCTTGTCGCATTGGTAGCCGATTTTGCAAAGGGTTTCTACGAGGAGGTCGCGGCGTTCCTGAAGGATTTGGTTGTTTTTCTTTAGGAACTCTGGTGGTTCTCGGCTTGTGTAGGTTGCTAATGCTTTGACGGCGACTTTCTGCGTGTACACTGGCGGCCCCGAGTCGATTTGTGATTTGACTTTAGTTAAGCCGTTTACGAGTTGTTTGTTTCCGACGGCAAAGCCGATGCGGTCGCCGGTCACGTTGAAAGTCTTTGAGAGCGAATGAAACTCAATGGCAACATCCATTGCCCCATCAATTTCAAGAATGCTTGGGGCTTGGTAGCCGTCGTAGGTGATTTCCGAGTAAGCGTTGTCGTAGCAGAGGATTATTTTGTTGTCCTTTGCAAATTCAACTGCCTCTTTGAGGATTTTTTTGTCAACGGTTGCGGCGGTGGGGTTGTTGGGGTAGTTAATGAACATCATCTTGGCTTTTTTGGCGTCAATTGCATCAAAGTCTGGCTGGTAATTGTTCTCTTCCAAAAGCGGCATAGGCACGGCTGCGCCGTCACATAGGATTGTGCTGCCGTTAGCGTATACGGGGTAAGCTGGGTCAGGCACCAAAACTTGGTCGCCAGGGTTTATGAAAGCCCTTGCAATGTTTGCTATGCCTTCTTTGGAGCCTAAAAGCGCCACAACTTGGTCGGGGGCTAAGTCAACGTTGAAGCGTTTCTTATACCACTCCGACACTGCCTGTCGGAAATCTGGTTCACCCTGGCTAAAAGAATAGTTATGGTTCTTGAGGTCTGCGACTTCTTGTTTTAGCGCTTCAACCACAAACGGTGGTGGCGGAAGGTCAGGATCACCAATACTTAGCGAAATCAGGTCTACGCCTTGCGCCTTCTTTTCTTTAATGATTTTTTCTATTTCCGCAAACAGGTAAGGTGGCAAACGCTTTATACGGTCTGCATACTCAAACGTCATGTTTTATGGCTCCTTGAATAGTGTTCCTTCGTAAACTTTTTCGGCTGCCCCAATCAGGAATACAGTTTTACCTAATTCCACTTGCAAGTTGCCTCCGAGCACGTGAACGGTGACTTTGTTGCCGACTTTTCCCAACTTGTTTGCAGCTGCCACAGCAGCGCACGTTCCAGTTCCACATGCCAAGGTTTCTCCGCAACCGCGTTCCCAAACTCGAACATTTAGCTCTTTCTCGTTTAGGACCTCGACAAAGCCCACGTTGGTCCGTTTTGGGAAAGCCTTGTGATTTTCAATTTTTGAACCGAGCTCTTCAACTGGGAAACAGTCGATGCAGTCAACGAAGATTACGCAGTGAGGGTTACCCATTGAAAGACATGTTACCTTCAACTTTTCGCCTTCCACATCCAGGTCAGCGTCTATACATGTGCCCTTTCCCTTCATCGGTAAGCTGCTTCTTTCCCAGTTCGGCTCACCCATATCTACCTTGACTGAGGCGACTTCTTTGTTCTTTAGAGTAAGCCAGACCTGCTTTATTCCGGATAGCGTTTCTACAGTGAATTCTTGCTTGGGCACGATACGGTTTTCGTAACAGTATTTGCTGAAGCATCGTATGCCGTTGCCGCACATTTCAGCTTCACTGCCATCAGCGTTGAAAATCCGCATCTTAATGTCTGCAAATGTTGAATTGCTAACAAGAAGGAGTCCGTCAGCGCCAACTGAGAAGCGCCGCTCGCAGAGTTTCTTTGCCAACTTTGCAGCCTTCTCATCGCTGATTTTTTGATCTCTATTATCGATCACGATATAGTCGTTGCCTAAACCATGCATCTTCCAAAAACGCATAATTGCTCACTCTACCATCCGCTGACTAGCCATTAAATCACTCAGTTGCTCGCGTTGCCTAACTACAACTGCTTTGCCCTGCCGAATCATGACTTCCGCTGCGCGTGGTCGCGAGTTGTACTGTGAACTCATGCTAAAACCGTAAGCTCCAGCGTTGAGGACTGCCAGCAAATCGCCTTCCTCCACTAGAGGTAAACGTCGATCTTTGGCTAAGGCGTCGCCTGACTCGCAGATTGGACCTACAACATCGTAGGTTTCCTTGTCGGCTCTTGCAAGCTTATTGGCGACCAAGATTGGGTGGTAAGAACCGTACATTGTTGGGCGCACCAGTGTGTTGAAGCCTGCGTCTACGCCCACGAATTTCTTGGAAGGTGTCACCTTGACGGTGTTAACGGTAGTTAAGAGGATGCTGGCGTCGCAAACAAGGAATCTTCCCGGCTCAACACACAAAAACGGCTTGCCAAGTCCATATTCCTTGACTTTGCTCTTGAACGGAGCCACAATTTTGTTTGAGAACTCTGTTAAGTCTAAGTCTTTGTCTTCTGGCTTATAGGGAACTCCTATTCCCCCGCCGATATCTATGAACTCAAACTCTATGCCTACTTCATCGTGTACCCGCTTTGCCATACTTCAGCAGCTTTTCCACTGCCAACGCATAGGGTTCAATATCCAAGATGCCTGAGCCAATGTGCATGTGAATACCGAAACGCTCAACACGCGCTCGCTTAGCAATTGCATAAGCCTGAATGGTTTCTTCTTCCCAGAGCCCAAACTTTGAATCGGGACCCGCAGTAATGCAGTGGCTATGATGCCCAGCGCCGATTTCAGGATTAACACGCACAGACAAAATCTGTGGCACCGCAATCTTTAGCAGCCTATCCAGCTCTGATTGGGAATCGACGTTTACAGTGATGTTTGCGCCGGCAAGGAACCTTAATTCATCATCTCGAACACTGGTTCCCGTGAATAACATGCGGTCAGGTGTGAATCCGCTGCTTAAACCCATGAACACTTCACCGGGGCTAACGGTATCTAAGTAGGCGCCTTCTGACTGCAGAATCTTTAGCACCGCTAGGTTGCTGTTGGCTTTGGCGGCGTAGTAGACGCGCAGGTGCTTGTAGTTGCAGATTAAGGCGTTGTACAACCGGTTGTAGTTGTCTCGGATGCGTTTCTCGCTCAAAACGTAAAGCGGCGTATCATATTTTTCAGCCAATTCCTTAACTGAAAAACCATCAAAGAAAAGGCTGCCTTTTCTGTCTTCCAAGGGATCACGAAGCTTTCTCTTAACCATCAACTACACCAGACTCTACAGTTACATCTGGAATTACATTTAAGCTAAACCGTTAGCCACATACAACTCTGCGCTAAGAATTCCTCCACCAGCCGCGCCCCGAACCGTATTGTGACCTAGGCACATGTACTTGAAGGTCATGATTGGATCTTTACGGATTCTGCCAACTACGACGCTTTGTCCGTTGCCAGTGTCTCGGTCATATCGTGGTTGAGGTCGATTCTTTTCGCGGCGAACAACAATTGGATTTTCAGGAGCAGAGGGCAACTTGAGCAGTTGCGGAGCGCCCTTGAAGTCTTCGAACGCTGCCTCGATTTGCTCAATTGATGGGTCCTGGTCTAGCTTAACGAATATGGATTCTAAGTGTCCGTCTTTGACGTTGACTCGGTTGCAACTTGCACTGAGCTTGAAATCAGCATTTCGTACAATTCTACCATCGAAGGATCCAAGAATCTTTAGGGCTTCGGTCTCCATTTTGTCTTCTTCGCCTGAGATGAATGGAACGACGTTATCTATAATGTCAAGTGAAGCTACGCCTGGGTAGCCTGCGCCGCTGAGGGCTTGCATCGTGGTAACTACAACTTGCCTTAAGCCGAACTGCATAAGTGGCTTTAGCGTAATTGCCATTTGGATGGTGCTGCAGTTGGGGTCAGTTGAGATGAAGCCTTTCCAGCCTCGAAATTGCTGTTGAACTTTTATTAGTTCAGCGTGGTCAGGGTTGATTTCTGGAATGATAAGCGGCACGTCTTTTTCCATTCTGTGAGCGCTCGCCTTGCTGAACACTGGGTACATGGAGGCAAATTCTGATTCGACTGGACCAGCCAAATCACCCGGCATTGAAGAGAAAACCAAGTCTACATCTCCCGCCTTCTCCACCGAAGCAACGTCAGCGTTGACGACTGGCATTTCAGCGACTTCTTTGGGTAGATCAGTCTCCATTAGCCAGTTACATGCGTCTTTGTATTTTTTACCTGCTGATCGCTCTGAAGCGGCGAGCACCTCAATTTCGAACCATGGGTGACCTTGCAGGAGTTGAATGTACCGTTGTCCAACGGCTCCGGTTGCGCCTAAGATGGCGACTTTACGCTTATTTGACATGATTGTTTCTTCCTTTGACCTTTTCACTTTATTTCTTCGTTGATAAAAAACTTAATGGTTTTAATTTAAACCTAATACGTCAGCCATGCTGAACACTTTAGGCTCCGTTTGCCTGCTTAGCCACTCAGCCGCATAGATAGCTCCCTGAGCAAACACATTCCGCGAGAAAGCAATGTGCTCGATTCTTAGCATTTCGTAGGGTCCAGCAACTATGACATCATGGATGCCCGGAACCCCTCCAGCACGCATCGCTACAGACTCCAACTCCGAAGGCTGCCTTGGACTGATGCCCTCTCTACCGTAAACCGTTTTCGTGTAGCTGCGTGTAGCTGAAACGATTTGTTCAAGCTTCTTTGCTGTTCCGCTGGGCGAATCCTTTTTGCCTGTATGGTGAATTTCGCTTAGGCTGAAATCGTAGCCAGTTGGGAACGCTTTGAGTGCCTCTGTTAATTTGAAGAGTATGTTGACGCCTACACTGTAGTTTGGCGAGAACACGGCTGGAACTTTCTCCGACATTTGAGCTATGATTTGTCGGTTTTGTTCTGGATTAAAGCCTGTAGTGCCGAGTACTATGCGTTTTCCTAGGTTTGCAACTATTGGAATATTAGTTACTTCGGCGGCTGGCATTGCGAAACTTATGTAAATGTCGGCATTTCTGGCGGATTCGCTTAGTCTGTCGGAACTAAGGATTACTGTGTCGGAGTTGGTGATGTTTAGTTCTCTTAGGCTTTTGCCGATGACAGGTGTGTTGGGTGCTTCTATGGCGCCCACGATTTGATGGCCTTTCGCGACGGCTTCGTTTATGATAGCGTTGCCCATTCTGCCTGCTGCGCCTGCGATGCAGAGCTTAAGCATAGAATAGTCCCTCAAGATACTTTTCGTTGTAGAGTCGTTCTTTGATGTCAACGCCAAAGTAATCGGCTATCGGCTTTAATATCTGTGGATTGCTTTCGTAGATTTTTCTGGCGTTTAACAAAACCACTTCTAAGCCGCTGCGAGTCATTTTTCCCAACGGTTGCCTGCATGGTCCCGATGGCATACCTAACACGTTCATTAATGTTTTATAGGCAAGTGGGTTTCGAGCTTTGCATGCTACTGGTCCGTATGGTGTTTGTTCTTGTGTTTTAACAGTGACTATGTTGAAGAGCGGTTGGAGTGCTTGTGCAATTACGCTTGCAGCCTCATCGTTGCCATCCAAAACGTAGTGCACCATATCTACAACGGCGCTTGGAGCAACGTTGGAAGCGACAGATATGACGCCGCTTGCGGCAATGTCGGGCGAAATCATCATTGTGTAAGTTTTGTCATCATCTCCTGAGAGAATGTCAAAGTCTTCTCCGCAAAGCTGCCTAGTTAATTCCATGTTCTTGAGGTCGCCTGTGGCTTCTTTGACGCAGCGCACGTTCGGGTACTGCTGATGGAGCACTGCAAGGTCTTGGGGAAAGAGCTGGGTTCCTGTCCTGCCTGGGATAATGTACGGGATTATTTGGACTTCTGGGAACTGGTGTGCGATGGGTTCTATGTATTCTCTGCGGATTTCCATGGAGCTTGGTCCATTGTAATATGGGTCAACAAGTAGCACGCAGTTTACGCCTATGTCTTGGGCATGTGCTGTTCCGTCTATGGCTTCTTGGGTTGAATTGCTTCCAGTTCCCGCTATGGTTAGGCTCCTTTTGTTTGAGAATTCGTGTACTTTTTCGATGACCTTACTATGTTCGTTCCAATCCAAAGTTGGGCTCTCTCCAGTTGTGCCGACGGCGAGTATGCCTTTGACTCCGTTTTTTATTTGGAAATCTACTAGTTGCTGTAATCCTTCGTAATCGACTTGGCGATTACGGTTCATGGGGGTTATTAGTGCAGTGTAACAACCGCTGAATGTTACCATTTTTATTCCTCTTTAGGTGTGGAACACTTGGCAAGCAGATTATTTAAGCGTTACGTTTTCCACATATTTTTTGCTAAAAACGTAATATAATGTGCTTTTGGTGCTAAAATTCAATCTTCAATTAACATTTTTCGGAAGCAAGTAAAGGCTCAACATAATAAGCAGTAAAAATCCCATCCCTGATACCGTAAATCCTCTGCAAATAATCAACAGCGTTGTCAAGCTCCAAAGCCGAAGGAATAACCGCCCTAAAGTTATCCAAACGCAAAACCTCCTCAAGTCGTCCAGATTCCTTCTTCACAATCCTCAACCTCAAAGTACGCGGACCAGACTGAAAAACAGCTATATCTCCGTCACGAGGATTACCTTTACGAACATCAATTATTTTTTTCCCTTGCGCTAACCACTCGAACACTTCTTTCCTTGCAAAAAACATGGGCAAGTTTTAGGACCTAAAACTCAGATTGCCTATGCTAGAAGATAAGGTTTCAGTCGAAAAGTGAATACATAATTTACAAAATAGGAAAAAATGGGTTGAAACGTAGAAGATTGCTTGCTGGTTTACCCTTTGCCCTTTTCTTCTTTGCCGAAGTATTTTGTCCATTTTAGTTTGCGTGCGTCACGTTTGAAAGATAAACTGCTTTTCTTGCATTTGCTAGAATCGAACCAAAGGATTGAGCCGTCGTTTTTAACAAACATCATGCCTGTGCCAGCTGGGAAATCAGCACCACAGAACGAACATTTTCTAGGTTTTGGCATGACAATTTCTCCAGGTTATTTTTACCGTGTGATTTTCTTTGCTTCTCTTTCTGTTTCTCGCAGCATCAGAATATCTTGCGCTCTTACTGGTCCTTTGACGTTGCGTGTGATGATTCTGCCTTTGTCTTTGCCTTCCATGATGCGGACTCTGACCTGTGTGATTTCTCCAGTTACGCCTGTGCGACCTATGACTTGTATGACTTCGGATGGGATAAGTTCTTCTGCTGCTTCTTTACTCATTACTGAGTTCCTCGTTTAACCTGATCGATTCGTGTGACGATTTCTTTGAGTAACCCTGCTGCTTCTCCTTCTCTGATTATGCAGGCTGCTGCGCATGGAACGTCGATACCGATGGATTTGCCAAGTTGTTCTTTGCTTGGGACAAATACGTATGGAATTTTTCTTTCGTCGCAGAGTAGTGGTAGGTGTGCTATGACTTCTGGTGGGTCAACATCTTCAGCGATTACGACTAGTTTTGCTTGTGAGCGTTCAACTGCTTTTGTTGCCTCGTTTGTTCCTTTCCTAACTGATCCTGATTTTGAAGCAATCGTTAGGGCTTCATAGGCTGCATCTACGATTTCTTTTGGGACTTCATATTTTACATAGAATGGTTTAGACATATTAGCCTCACCCTTTTAAGGCACAGTCTTATCCACACTTCTTATTTAAGAAGCTTTCTGCTCCAAAAAGCTGTACTTGTACTTTCAGCTTATAAAGCACTTAGAAAACTTTATATAAACTGTTACGGGTTCCTACATGTTTTTCGAGAGGGGAATTGCGTCTGCAACGATTGGGCAAGGTTTCAAATGTAACTCCATCGCGAAACATGGTGGTAAAAGCAGAAAATCCACCGAAAATGGGCTCAGAAGTTGTCGATGAGAACTTAATTGTTGTCGGTAAAGTTTTTGATATTATAGGCCCTGTCTCAGCTCCTTATGCAGTTATTAAATCAATAGTTAAGGAACCTGAGAAACTAGTGAATAAACCAGTGTACTTGCTTCTCTCGAAAACAAAAGGGAGCAGAAGATGAATGAGTAGAGCTAGCAAGTTACATGAACCTGTAAATCAAGATCAAGCTGTGCCAAAAGCAGAACCGGCCAAAGTTCAATCATGCCCCGAATGTGGCAGCACCCGCCTTATGCGCGATTATGAGTGTGCCGAAATCGTATGTATGGACTGCGGTTTCGTTGTAGCGGCTAAAATAGCTGATCGTGGACCTGAGTGGAGAGCTTTTGATGATGAGCAAAGGTCGAAGCGAACTCGTGTTGGGGCACCCCTGACTTACACAATCCATGATAAAGGACTGTCAACAACAATCGACTGGCATGACCGAGACATCTATGGTAAAAGTCTCTCACCAGGTCAGAAAGCGCAAGTTTATCGCCTGCGAAAGTGGCAACGGCGCATTAGGGTTTCAGATGCAACAGAACGGAACTTAGCGTTTGCCCTCTCTGAAATCACAAAGATTTCCAATAACCTAAACCTTCCAAAGAACATTCTTGAAACCGCCTCAGTTATTTACCGTAAAGCCGTAAAAGAGCGCCTTATCCGAGGCAGGTCAATTCAAGGAGTCACCTCCGCATCCATTTATTTAGCGTGTCGACAATGCGGTTTACCTCGCACCCTAGACGAAATCTCTCAGTCATCGATGGTTAACAAGAAGGAAGTTGGGCGAAGCTACCGTTTTCTAATCAGAGAACTAAACTACTCTATACCGCCTCTAAGACCGAGCCAATACATAACAAAGTTCTCCAACCAACTAACGATGCAGGGAAAAGTCGAGGAAATTGCACATAAAATCTTAGCCTCAGCCAAAGAACTAAAACTTACATCAGGCAGAGGACCGACAGGTATCGCAGCTGCTGCAAGCTACGTTGCATCCGTTTTAACTGGTGAACGCAAAACTCAAAGGGAAATCGCTGAAATTGCCCAGGTAACAGAGGTCACTATTCGCAACAGGTACAAAGAACTCGTTGAACGCTTAATGTTCCAAATAAGTATCTAACATCTCAATCCTTTTTTTGTAAAGGGCTCTATCACTGGTTAATCCAGATACGCTTTTAGAAGAGCCAAAGATAAAAGAGTCAATTTTTGAACTCCGCGAAATCCAGCGGGGTCTTAATCAAAACCTGTTAATCTCCATCAGAAGGGGAGATAATTGCCTCATTGTCTAGGCTGCAAAGCAACCTTGAAAACTTCAAGGTGGATTGAATTAAGAGTCAGGACCTTGAAGCTGAGGTAAAACCGTTGCGAGAAGATTTAATGTCCATTAGAGCCTTATAAGGGCTAAATCTGTTAAAGATTAATGCAGGCAAAACCTGATTTAGAATAAGTAATTTTTTTAAGCACGCACGTTGCTAATGCTAAGTTATGCCCTATAAATTCACCTTCGACATCTCAAAGGTCCCTCGCTTCTTCTTCACGGAAATTGCCATGATTAGTTACCAAAAGGGCATGCATAAAAGCTTCCTGAAGACACTTAACGATTTAATCCTTAAATTTAAAATTCAAGAAGCAACAGGACTTAACCTTTCAGATGCTGTTTCTTTGCTTCAGGACTTGATTGATTTACAAGCTATTAACAGTATGGAAAGGGGCAGGTTTTTGCAAACCAAGAAGAGAGCGATTTTCCTTCCACACTGCTCCCGCAAATATATGGATGGCCGGTGCAAAGCAACCTTCAACCCAGATACTCCATGTTATACTTGTGCGCATTGTTCGGATGATTGCATGGTAAACAAGGCAGACCAATACGCCAGAAAGAAGGGTTATGACGTTTATTTGTTACCTGGAGGTTCCTGTATACCCAAAATTATAAAGAACAGCCGATATGAAGGAATAGTTGGAGTGGCATGTGGGGAAGAAATGAAAATTATGGGTCCCCTCATCAGCGGCATGAACATAACAGGGCAAGGTATTCCTTTATTAAAAAATGGCTGTTCATGCACTGTTTTCAACATGGAAACTTTACGGAAAGTCCTCTAAGCACTGTTTAATTATTTTCTTATATGAATTAACTGTTAACAAAGCTTATAATGCCAGCCGCACCAAGAGACTACTTGTCTGATATTCATGCCTGAGAAAAAAGCTGCAACTAAGAAATCTGCTAAAAAATCTTACAGAACCGGCGAGAAATGCCCAGCATCAGGATTGTATGAGCATTTCTGCAAAGACAAAGCAGAAAAAGCCCGCATACCGTTGTCTAAAACTGAGACTTTTCCACCATGCAGAACTTGCGGTTCTGTTAAATGGGTTCTAGTAATGGCGGCATAAGCCATTACATAAAAAAGACTATTTTCCATTAACACACCAAATTTTTCAACTAACCTGACGTTCACTCAGCCGTTTTTCCCTTCAATTAAGGGGCTATAGAAAAAGCACTTACGTAGTGATCGATTTTGGTAAAACAAAAGTAAAAGAAAAGTAAGCGGTTACTTTACTATTTCTCGTTTCTTCCAGCGCAGGTTCTTGCCCTTGCACTTTCGGCATTTCAGTGCAGTTGCTGCGTTGCGTGAGCCACAGTCTCGGCAGATTTTCATGTACAAGCGGTGTTTTTGCGCTATGGCTTTTTTTACTGGATCTAATATTGGCATTTTATTGCAAACCTTCCGTTTTGGCTAACTCTTTGATGGTTAAGTATCAAATATACCTTTTGTCTAAACCAACCCAATTAACTGAAAAAAGCACATTTAATGCAGAAGTGCCTTCTTCAACAATGAAGCGACATCGCTGGGTTTCTCAGCCACGTTTACGCCAGCATTCTTGAAGGCTTCAATCTTGCTTTCCGCAGTTTCCTTCTTACCTATCACTATTGCTCCTGCATGCCCCATCCGTTTGCCAGATGGTGCAAAGCGCCCAGCTACATAGGCCACTACAGGCTTAGGATAATTCTTTCTATCTATATAGTCAGCTGTTAACTCCTCGATGTTGCCGCCGATTTCACCAATTAAAACCACCGCGTCTGTCCCAGAATGCTCCTTGAACAGTTCTAAAGCATCGATGAAATTCAACCCGACAACTGGGTCACCGCCAATTCCCAAACACGCGGATTGCCCAAAGCCCATTTGTGTCAAGTTTTCAGCGATTTCGTAGGTTAAAGTGCCGCTTCGCGAAACAACGCCAATATTACCCGGTGAAAATACTTCTGCAGGCATTATTCCCAGTTTGCATTCGTCAGGAACGATTATTCCAGGCGAATTGGGACCGATAACAGTGACTTGCGCGCTGTGGGCTTGCGCCATAATGCTTATGGTGTCTTTTATGGGCAGATGCTCGGTGACTACCACGACAGTTTGGAGATGGTTATTTATGGCTTCAAAAACCGCAGCCTTGGCGAATGGTGCCGGAACAAAGATTACGGAAGCGTCAGGCGAATACGCTTCGATTGTTTCTTTTACCGTGTCATAGACTGGCACACCATGCACTCTTTCACCGCCTTTGCCGGGAACTACTCCAGCCACGATTTTTGTGCCGTAATCGAGCATGAGTTTTGAGTGGTAACTGCCCTGTTTCCCAGTAATACCTTGAACTATCACTTTAGTATCAGCGTTAACGATTATGCCCATTTTTGCCTATCTCCTTTGGCGATTTCAACAGCTTTTCTTGCAGCTTCTTCCATGCTATCTAAGACGCTTATTCCCGATTCCTCAAGAATTCTTCGTCCTTCCTTCTGGTTCGTGCCTACAAGCCTAACAACCAACGGCTTTTTGTCCTCAGCGAAGTTCACTGCTTCAACGATGCCCCTTGCAACGTCGTCACAATGGGTTATCCCGCCAAGCACATTTATGAGCACAACAGCGATGTTGGGATTGGAGAAAATAATCTGTAAGGCTGCAGTTATCGCTTCAATGGCAGCGCCGCCTCCTAAATCCAAAAAATCCGCTGGCTTGCCGCCAAAAAGGTTCAGCAAATCAATCGTAGCCATGACTAACCCAGCGCCATTGCCGATTACCCCGATGTCGCCATCGAGTTTAACGTAAGCCAGATTATGTTGTAGAGCGCAAACCTCTTGAGGTGAAAGCTCTTGGGCTTCTCTTTGTACGTATTCTGGATGCCTAAACATGGCGTTATCATCGATTACCATTCGGGCATCTAATGCTACAAAACCTGTCTGCGTCTCAGCCAAGGGGTTAATTTCAACAAGTTCAGCGTCGTTATCATTCAATATTCGATAGAGTTTTTGGATAATCGCGGATAATTCTGTTTGCAAGTTTCCACTGTAACCTAACTGTTTCGCGATTACCGCGGAATCAAAAGAACTGATACCTAAGGTTGAATCAATCTGTGTCCTAAAGATTGCCTGAGGAGTTTTGTCAGATACTTCTTCAATGTCCACTCCACCTGTTTTGGACGCAAGCACAACGTAGCATCGATTGAAGCGGTCAATAGTGATGCCGACGTACATTTCTCTGTTCGATGAAATCTTTTCTTCTACCAGCACCTGCTTAACACGCAAACCCAATATTTGCGCTCCAAGAAGTTTTGATACAACATCTTCTGCTTCTTTGACTGATTCGGTAGGTATGATTCCGCCTGCCTTTCCTCTACCGCCAGATAAAACTTGTGCTTTCACCATATAAGGCGGCTTTAGCTCGGCGATTGCTTTTGTTATTTGGCTATATCTGGTGACTAATTTGCCATTTGGAATTGGGATGCGATGCTTTGCGAATTCTTTTTTTGCTTCAAACTCAAATAAATCCAAAAACTGCGCCTATTTGATTACCTCAATTGTGACATAAGAACGTGTATCCTCTATTCCATCGATGCTGTATAGCTTCTTTAATATTTCATCAAGGTTTTCGCGCTCAACAATAATCAACGCATCAACTTCTCCGGCAATTCGGAAAGCTCTTGAAACAGCAAGCTCACGAATTTGCTCGTAAACGTGGATGCGTTTTACAGGGGAAACTTTGAGGAGTATGAAGGCTGGTGTTGTGGATACGCCAAGGGCGCTTAAGCCTTTTTCGGTGACGTCGATGAAGCCTCTTCCTGTGCGAATGTAACCGCGGTTTTTGAGTTTACGCAAGTGCACGTTTAATGCTTGCCTACTTACGCCCAGCTGGCTTGATAATTCGTCTTGTTTTACTCTTAGCGTGTAGGTGTTTGTGGATTTGCCTTTCTCGTAGAGGGTTTTTAAGAGTTGGATTGAACGTTTAGTTAATGGCTCCAAATTGGTCACTTTTGTGTTGTTTTGTTAAGTTAAACCTTTACATAAGGTAGCATACTCACTTAAGAATCTGACTCTTATAAAAGCTTGAGTGATTTTTTTATCTAACAATAAAGCGTTTCAAAACTGGGTAACCAGAGTGATTGGTGGGTAAAATAAATTCTATTTTAGAAAATTTGAAAGGAATTATCCTAATTTATTTTCTTATACATACTAAGTAGCTGTTTTTCTGTCTGCAGATAGCCAAAACTATTGCTGGAAAATTGCTTTACACATAATCAAAACGAGCCAATGCTTCCTGCAAGCAACTCAAACCAAACACCACAACGTATTTATTTTAAAAAAAAGCTTAAGTCAAGCCACTTAAAAGTAAACTAGGAGTGAAGCGGAACGTGACAGAAAACGCCAGCGCAGTCTTAATCGGCAAAAAACCAATAATGAACTATGTTCTCGCATGCATCACATTCTTCCACGGCGGAGCAAAAGACGTCAGTATAAAAGCACGCGGCAGATCCATCAGCCGAGCAATTGATGTCGCCGAAGTTGTCAGACACAGATTCCTGCCAGACGCAAAAATAAAAAGCATCAGCATCGGAACAGACCAATTCCTACCACAAGACCAAGAAGACGGCAACACCGCAACTAACGTTAGCACAATAGAAATAACACTGACAAGATAAAATCACGCTGAAGCTAAACTCCTTCTTTGCAGGAAAACGACACACAAATGAAAACAGAACTATGCAGTTTCTGCTTAAAAAGTGGCATATTATGCCAAAAATGTTCAGCCAAAGTAAAAGCTGGCGAAATCAGCGACATAGACCTGAAAATCGCCCGTATACTGCTCTCCCTAGAAGAAAAGTATCCATCCCTGCAAAACGTTTGTTTCTACAAGGCCGTTGAGGTTGAAAAAACCTTAGCCATCCTCGTCGGACATGGAGATGTTCCTAAACTTTTAGGTTACGGCGGAAAAATCGTTAAAACTCTCGGTGACGAAACAGGTAAAAACGTCCGCGTACTTGAGCACGGTGTTGACGACCGAAAATTCCTTGAAGACCTCTTTGTACCCTTCAGCATCCTGACCATCAACACAATCTGGCTACCAGACGGAACCACCGAAACACGGGTAATTCTCAAGAGGAAACGCGGTGCTCAGCTGCCCTTTGACCTTAAAGCTTTGAAGGAAATCGCCAGTAAAGTACGTAAAATGTCCCTACGCGTTGAAATTGCAGATTAGGTTGGCGAAAAAGCATGAACTTGGACTCTATCGGTGACTGGATTAGAACTCACTATTCATGCCAAGTAACACCCGATGTTGACGGCAAAGAAGTCACACTTTTTGGTTGGGTCCAAGACATCCGCGACCTAGGTGGAATCCGCTTCATTATACTGCAAGACCGCGAAGGAACAATACAATTAACTATCCCCAAAAAAAGAATTGCTCCGGAAGTTTTAGAAAAATCTGACCTGCTGCAGAAAAGGTTTAGTTTTGGCGTTAAAGGAAATGTTAAAAAAACCAATATGACTCCCAGAGGCATCGAAGTAATTCCCACGGCAATTAAAATTTTCAATTTAGCTACTGCGCAGTTGCCTATTGACATTACTGGCAAAACTCCTGCTTTGATTGAATCGCGATTAGACGCAAGACCGCTTGATCTTTGCCAAGAACACAGCTTAGCAACATTCAAAGTTCAGCACACAGCACTTGAAGCAATCCGCAGCTTCCTCTTCGAGAAAAAATTTTTGGAGATCCACACTCCGAGAATCATTGCTTCTGCGACGGAGGGTGGAGCGGAACTGTTCAGTGTGGATTATTTTGGTCAAAAAGCCTACCTTGCGCAGAGCCCACAGCTCTATAAAGAAGAATTGACCTTGGGCTTTGAGAAGGTGTTTGAAGTTGGGCCGTTCTTCCGTGCTGAAGAATCTCACACCAGAAGGCACCTTAGTGAGTTCACATCGGTTGACATTGAAGCGGCTTTTATGAACGCAACGGATGTCATGGGACTTCTTGAACAAGTCATACACCATGCTTGCACCGTCGTTAAAGAGAAGTGTGCCAATGAGCTTTCGGTGTTGGGGTACAAATTTGAGGTTCCGGAAATTCCGTTTAAGCGTTTAACTTACGATCAAGTCCTAGAGGACCTCAAGGCACAAGATGTTACGATTCCGTGGGGTGAAGACATTCCAACTGAGGCTTTTCGAGTTTTAGGGAAGCTTTACCCGTTTTTCTACTTTATCACAGATTGGCCTACCCACGCAAAAGCCTTCTACATTAAGCCACGCGAAGATAACCCTGAAATTTGCGAAGGCTTCGATTTGATGTGGCGCTACATCGAACTTGTTTCTGGCGGAACAAGAATCGCCCAAAAAGACCAACTAATCCAAAGGCTTCAAGAGAAGGGCTTGAATCCCGAATCGTTCAAATGCCACCTGCAAGCCTACGATTACGGCATGCCACCACACGCAGGATGGGGACTGGGGCTCGAAAGGTTAACGATGATTCTAACCGGAAACAAGAACATCCGAGAAGTCACTCTCTACCCAAGAGACAGAGTTAGACTAACACCATAGCTCTGCCATAATTACTAAGCTCAAGCATTCTAGTAGATGCCGCCTTCTCTAAAATAGTGGTTTTCTTCTTTTTTGGTACCGAAGCTTCTTACGCCATCCCTCTTCAGTTGGCACCGCATCTGTTCAGCGTTATCTTTGGTTATTTCGCCCTTCTTTTGCAAGTAAGCAATAATTTCCTCGGCTTGCGCTTCGGTGTCACATCGGCGAATAAAATCTACTGCGGAAGGGTTAAAATGCCTCAGTTTATCAGGCGTTTCTGGGCATGATGTGAACTCTTCTTCTGTGCAGTCTTCGCATTCTTCGCCAACAGCAGCTTCTTCAGCTTCCAGCGGGCTTTTTCGCACGGCATTAATTGGAACTTTGACTTCTCCTGTTTCGAGTTCCTCGTAGAGATGTGGAAATATTTTCTTAATGGATTTTTTGTCGATTGCCATCTTGCATCAGTGTACAAAAATAATATTTGAAGGCGTTATTTATTTTCTTTTTTGATAAAAAACCAGTTTTCCAGCGAGAATTATGAAGGGATAAACTGTTGGGCTGGGTTGCTTTCAAGGACTTTTTCGAGTTCCTTAATGTTTAAGCCTTTAAGTTCGTCGCCGAAGGTTTCGCATTTCCTTTTTTTACCCGCTTCCTCTCGACTTCGAGCCACAATTTCAAGCCCATGTTTAGAGGTGGTTTCAGCGTAGATGTGGAATGACTCCAAGGTTGCTCCACGCTTGTTCACGGTTGTCCAAGCCTTCTTCAAAACCCTTACCCCTCCTGCCTTGAGAACACTCAGAATTTCTTCTGTTTCATCGGTGTAAACTGCGATGTCGATGTCGCTTCCTTGCTTAATGGTTCCGCGCCAAACGCTCCCAATCAAAACTGGGCAAAACCCTCCCAGAAGCCGCATCACTTCCAAAGCCTCTTTGCGCATTTGAATTAAGCGCTCTTTTCTTTTTGCACCCTCGTTTTCTTCCGCTATCTTGTCAAGCTCAAGGGCGATTTCAAGGTTAGAGGGTAAAAAATGAGCACCGAATGTTTGGGCAGCTTTTGTTTTCGCTTGTTTGTACTCTTTTTCTGCCCCAAAATAAAGTAAGGGTTGCGGCTTCCCTTGCGACTCGATGCTTTAAATCATAGTCGTCGGGCAAAGGGTTTACCGTTTAACGATTGTTTCGTAGAGCTCCACGGTTTTCTCGGCAATCTTGTTCCATGTGAACTCTGCTAAAACACGTTTTCTGCCATTCTTGCCAAGCATACGTCGTTTTTCAGGATTTTCCAATGCACTAATTACGCCCCATGCAATGTCGGAGGGGTTGTTTGGATCTATATGGTAACCGCATTGTTCTTCGCCGCAGCAAATCACTATTTCCCGCATTCCGCTAACTCCAGCAGCACCGACGACGACTGGTTTCTCCATTGCCATGGCTTCGATTGCTACTATGCCGAATGGTTCATAGAAGCTTGGAAAAACTGCTATGTCGCAGGCTGCATAGTGTTGTATACGTTCTTCTTCTGGGATGAAGTCGAAGCAGAACTTAACATACTCGTCTAGTTTTGTCATTCGGGTCAGATTAGTGAGGTATTCCTGTAGGTCGCCGACTCCGACAACGACCAGTTTAGCTTTAGGAATCTTGGATATGATGTGCGGCATTGCCATAATTAACTTATCAACGCCCTTAACCATGACGAGGCGTCCGAGGAATAAAATCATTAACTCGTCATCTTTGATGCCGTATTTCGCTCGGATTTTCTGAATGTTCTGTGGGGATACGTTTTGTGGATTGTATTTTTGTGGGTCCACTCCGTTGTAGCTTACTTGAATTTTTTCTCTGGGAAAACCAAGCTGGACCAATTCATCTTTCATGGCATATGAGACTGTGACAACCATGTCAGCCATGTTGCCAGCCCTCAACTCGATGTTGCTTACCACGCTGGAGCCATTACCTAATGTTCTGCCTTTCTCAGTTGAGTGAACATGGAAAGCTAAGGGCAATCCCGTTTCGCGTTTAACTGTGATTCCACCCATAGCTGAGAGCCAATCGTGCGCCACAACCAAGTCGTACTTCATGGCTTCTTTTTTTATAAGTTCATTAACCAGCTTTGCGGCTGACAAATAATTGTAAACCATCAGCTTACCGAAAAGGTGGATCCCTCGACCCCATTTTCGTATGTCCTCTGCTATTACGTCTGGCAACGAATCTGATACGTCTATATGGAGTGGACGGTGGATTTCTATTCCACGCCAAATCTCCCGAGTCGGCAAAGAACCAGCATCATCGTTCATTGTGAAAACTGTAACATCATGATCGTTTAGAACAAACTTGCGTGTGATCTCCGCGGCGTAAGTGCCAAGTCCACCGACGATTTTAGGTGGATATTCGTAGACAAAAACAGCTATCTTCATGCTTTGCAGTCACCCATTTATCATTTAGCATTATGAACCTCTATACTAAAACCTTACTTATCTGAGCTAACTGTTGGGAAACCAAAACATTTTTTGATTTTGGAGGAAACTTTGATTAGACGGTTTTTGCATAGCTCTAATTACAGGTGCCCGAAATTGAGTTTATCGCCTATTAAACAAGAAATACTAGAAACCATGCTCCTAAACGACAAACCAATGAAAGCATTGGACATAGCCAAGGAAGCAAAAAAAGATTATCAGCCAGTTAACATGCACCTTTTAGGTCTTATCAAAATGGGATACGTGAGTTTACCTGAGAAAAGCCTCTTCATTATCACAGAGAAGGGAAGGAGATTTCTTGGCATTCCTGAAATGACAAAGGAGAAAGCTGCTGCAATACTCGCCTACGCACCACACGATAAAGCATTCAACTTCTACGTTACCGTGGGTAAACCGCTAAGCCTTCATGCACACAGTCTGCGAGATTTCGCAAACAAACTTGACAGAGCAGATGTAGTTTCAATAGAGTTTCATCTGAAGCGGGGCGACTTCGAAGCATGGTTTAAAGGAATAGGTGATGAAGAATTGGCCAAAAAAACAGCATTGTTGAAAAAAAGAGTTTTGGCTAGTGAAGATTTGCGCATTCAACTACGAGGCATCGTTGAGCAGCGATACCAGGGGTTGACAAAACTATCTGGGCAACCTATCCCGACAGAAGCCGAACAAACTCACGAACATACGCACAGTTAATCGAATCGTTTCTAACTTTTTAACAAAAGTTAATTGGTTAAAGAAAATTTTGCCCAAAAATGGGCGTTTAGGTTATTTGTTTATAGATTGGGTGGTCTCTAAACTTCAGATTAGTTGTTGACCATTCTAGAGTACCGCTGGGTAGTCTTGTGCAAATCGATTGGACGATTGCCCCGCCTGCAGTGAACCGTACACCGTCGAGCATTTCGCCTTTTGTTACACCTGACGCAGCAAAAATCATTTCGTTGCCCTTTGCCAACTCGTCTTCGGTATAGGTTTTGTTAATGTCCACTCCAGCCGCTTTTAATCTATCCATCCGTTTAGCGTCGTCTTTTTTGTCTTTCCAAACCTTAACCAGCATGGTTCCGCCTAGGCATTTCACTGCAACTGCAGCAATTGTTGCCTCTGCCCCTGCGCCTGCACCAACAAGCAAATCAACACCTGATTCAGGCAAGCACGT
This sequence comes from Candidatus Bathyarchaeota archaeon, assembly GCA_963770935.1. Classification (GTDB taxonomy): domain Archaea; phylum Thermoproteota; class Bathyarchaeia; order Bathyarchaeales; family Bathycorpusculaceae; genus Bathycorpusculum. The sequence goes on along the minus strand of CAVYRJ010000003.1, from coordinate 37,757 downwards.
AACGATTGAGCCGGCAATGTCGCCGTCGGCTATTAGAATGATTCTTACACCCATCTTCCGTAGTTTAGCAAGCAGCTCGTTGTGTCTGTCGCGTTCAAGCATAATTACAGTAAAGTTTGCTAAAGGACGATTCTTGAGTTTAGCTATCGTTTGCACAATCTCTTCGACAGACATATCAAGGTTGATTTTTCCTTTGGCTTTGCCGTCGGTTGCAACTTTGAAGTAGTAGCCGTCGTCCGGCAGAACCTTTAGGCATCCCGAAGGGGCACAACACAAAGCTGAGATAGCGTCTTTTTTGCCTTTAGAAGTGGCGGTTGTTCCATCCACTTGGTCGATGATGAATTCCACTTTGGGACCGTTTCCTGTGCCTACTTTTTCCATATAACTGAAGGCGGGTGCGTTATCTTTTGGGCCTTCGCAACAGATAACTTCTCCATCAACTTCGGTTTGGCTTAGGACTGCTCTTGAAAAGTCGAGGGCGGTTTGGTCAACTTTATCTGGGTCACCCTTCCCAATGTGAAGAGCTGCACCCACTGCTCCGGCAGTGGTGATTCTTGTCAGCGAAGGGGATAAGGACCTTAGCGAAGTCATTTTTTTATCTCCTTTTTACTTTTACATTCACTTAGCCATAGCTCGGTGAACTCTTGGTAGTTCTGGCCGACTTTTTCCACAGCTTCTTTCCTGGTAGTTTTCCCTGCTTTGTGCTCTGCCAGCGGATCCCAGAAGATGGTTCTTCCAACCGCGAAGCCTATTATGCCTGGGATTTTTGCGCCTACTTTAAGCCATTCCTGAACCTTCTCTTTGGATTCGCCTCTTCCCAAGGTGATGACTCCGACTTTTCTGCCGCTGCTCTGCGCCTGCTTAACCACGGCTTTGGCTGATTCTGGCTTGTCCACACCTTCGAGTTTCCAGATGGCTGGTTCCACTCCAGCTTCCTGAATCTCTTTTATTGAATCAACCATAAGTTTGGGGCGAAGTTCTTGGTCGTACTTCTCTTTTGAGCCACCAAGCTTTGCCAACTGGTCCGCAGTTGAGGGGACAATTAATTCGAATAGGAACGCTCTCTTCTTCTGCGCTAAGTAATCGCTGAGCTTCTTTAGCCGGGCAAGTTGTCTTTTATTCATGACCGCATCGCCTTCAGGATTGTAACGTACCAGAACTTTCACGAAAGCAGGGTCAAATTCTTCGATATGTTTGGCAAAGTTGTCGCCGTAATCAAAGTCAAATTCATCTTGACCCGACTTCTCCACGGGCATGGCAAAGGTTAATCCCTCTTTTTTTGCTTCTCGAAGCACCTGGCTTCCGAATTCTTCGTCAACCAGCAAACCAGCAATTTCTTTTGGAACTTTCTTTTTGATAGACAGTTTGAAGCCTTCAAAAATAATTTTTTTGTAATCTTCAATCTGCTTCTTTTCTTCAGCGGTTGGTTGACGACCTTTGATTCCGAACATTTTTTCAAGGAAAGATGCGCGATGGTCAAAGGCAAGAATTAATAGTTCTTTTTGAGAGTAATCAATCAAACTTTTTTTACCTCCAATTTTGTTAGGATTTGTTCAACGTTGGCAAAAAGTTTAGAAAAAATACGATGCGTGGTCAGGGAGCCAACATAATTTTTTTGAGAGATCGTGAAACTTTTCGCCACACGTAATCCCACTTAAAGCGAGTGGGGTCAATGCATTTAAGTTTTTCATCAATCAGACTTGTGTTTTATGGAAAAAATGAAATAGACTTAACGTGATTATGGTGAGTTGAGGAGCCTGTGATGAGCGAAGTCAGAATTGTCTCGGTGAAAATCCCTGAAGACGTCTACCAGGAAATGGCGTTACGTATCCCTGAAGGCGACAGAAGTACCTTTATCCGCGAAGCCATAAGCGAAAAACTGCAGAAAACACCCAAAGCAGACAAACTCTTAGCTCTCCAGGAGCGAATGGGCAAAATCGAGCAGGAATTTGGACAAATCAGAAAATCTCTCGCTGACCTAGAAATCCTCACTTTCCAACATGGAAAAATCAATCCCCATTCCTTCTGCATTGACGAGTTAGACCATAAAATCATGGAATATCTAATGCACTACAAATCCGCCACTACTCCGGAATTAGCAGATTACATTAAAACAAACCGGTGGCTTATCTTAAACAGGCTTAGAAAAATCCAGAAGAACTCTAAAAAACAAGTTGGAAAATCAATAATTGAATATTGTGCTGGCGAGAGGTCGGGCAAGAAGAAGGCTTGGTGGATAGACCAAGAATTAATCCAGGAGTAAGTTATCTTTAAATCGATAAATCCTGTTTTGTTTGGCGTTGTGGGCTCGTAGTCTAGCACGGAATGACTTCAAGTGGTGACATCGCCAACAGTTTTTCCTCTCTGTGTAAACGCATCTTCCATTTCTTTTTTTGTGACTACTTATTCTTAGAAATAGTCTTTACGCACATTACAGAACTGAACGACGAAAATTAAGGAAAAGGAAATAGCGTTCAATAGTCTTTTATGGCTTCTATAAGGTTAAAGTGGCAAAATCTCCCGCACAACCCTGTTTTTTTAGGCATGTCATCGAATCTGGCAAGGAAAGACACTAGTTTCAAAAAGCCATAAGAGCTTGACAAAAATAAAATGATTTATTCATTTTTCTGGAATCATCAATACTTGTTTGAGCTTTGACTCGAACTTCATTATAGATAGCTTGGGATCTTCTTTGTCTTGAACCATGATGAATTTTCCATTATTAAATAACATTATGTCGTTTTTGGACTGTTGCATAACGTCGGATTTAGAAGCAATCTCCTTTTCATTCTGGATTATATTAGGTTTTGATACGCTCATTGAAACCACTGCATATACCTTGGTTCTTTTACTCATTAGGTTTTGTGATTGACAAGAGTATACAACTACCAATAATATGATTCTAAAAAAAGCGCGTAGAAGTGGTACTTTGTCTTTCTTATTAAGTTTCAAAGTGTTTACAAACCAACATTATTTTTTGTTAAATTTTAAACTTATAGGAAAATTTATTTCTTGGATTGTGTAAGTCACTATTTGTTGTCTTGTTTTGTGGTGTCTTGAGAGCTAACTCTTTGCGTTGTCTTTTCTCCATTGGTGTTGGAGCCAAACTCAAGAAGGCGCAGTGTAGCTTGGGTGAAGTTGAAGCTAAAACCAATAAGAAACCATCATTAAACCGTTCAGCTAAAGACCGCAGAAATACGTTGTTTCGCGTTTTAGACGGCGTTTTAAGCCTCTCCCACAAAAAAATTCATGGTGCTGGAAACAGCGACAAAGCAAAACAAGGCTGGGCAAGGGTCATGGTTTCAGCCGTCTCAACCTACGGCAACCTCCTCAAAGACGAGGAGTTAGAGTTCAGAGTGATAGCCTTAGAGGAGAAGCTAAAAAATAGCATACTGATTCCCAAACCGCAACCTGATGGCGAAAAAACCAAGACAGAAAGGGCTAGGAGAGGGTTCTGATGAATTTGTTAAGCCGTAAACTCCACGAATTAGAAGATAACATTTTAGACTTTCCCCCAGAAGACGACGACATAATGCTCAACATTGGCAACTTAGACGAACAACTCCTGCATGACCACGCACAGAAAATAAGAGCATCTTTCAAAGACGACGCACAAGCCATAATAAACAGCGGCACAAGCCCGGAACAACAAAACGAGGCAGCCAAACAGCTTCTAAGCAAACTAACAGACCAGGAAAACGCCATTCTTGAACAATCACACGAATTTTTAAGCTACCGCTTAGAACGCTTACTCTATAAATGGTTCGCTGCCGCATATCCCAAAGGCGAAGACTCACGCGTTATGCTCAGAGTTATGTGGTTCTTCCATGAGATGAAGAAATTCAACCACGACTGCCTGATAGAAGATTATGAATACAACAATAACCGAAACGAGGACGACCCCGCGTTTGACGATTTTGCTTGGTGGGACGCGGTAGACGCAAAAATAAAAGCGATCTATCCCGAGGGCGTGTTCACTGAGAAGAGTTTTGAGAAGTTCGAGGGGTTCCATGACGAGTTTATTTCACGTAAAATTAGGGAGTACTATGAAGAGCATCCAGAGGAACGGGAAGCCCTCATTAAAGGTTTAGATAAGAAAATGGAAGAGAAAGCGGAATGAGTGAGCTTGAAAAAGAAATTCCGATTCCAATGTCGGAACGTGTGAAGATCAGTGATCTCAAGTTTGACCAAGACAATCCTAACAGGATGAGTCTTGCCCAGCTTGACCGCTTGAAAGCTTCTATTAGAAGATGGGGAGACATAGTTCCCGTCGTTACCAACAGTGAGCTTTTGGTGGCTGATGGTCAGCAGCGGGTTACGGCTATGAAGGAGCTTGGCATGACCGAGTGCAGTGTCATTCGCTTGCCAGTTAAGGATGTTGATCGCCGCTTGCTTCGGCAGGTGCTAAACAAGCTACGGGGCAAGCATAACAGGGAGATGGATAGTGCCGAGTACCTGCGCATAATTGACGAGGGAGAAAAAGAGGAATTAAAGTTATTCCTTCAATCCGTCGGCGAAAAGCTCCCCATAGAGGTAGATGACCGAGAGGTCTCTTTTTCGGTTCCTGAAACTTACGAGCTTATAATTGAGTGCCGAAGCGAGGTCCAGCAAAAAGAATATTTTGAGAAATTAAAAGCGGAGGGGTATAAGCTACGGATTTTGACATTGTAAAACGCTGGGAAGAAAGCGACAGCTTCCGAGCACAAAGCGTCGTCGGCAGCTACACGCTAAGCGATGTTAAATTGGAGAAGCGGTTCAGAGGGTCCTTGCCGCTTGAGGATTTTGACTGGCAAGTTGGCGTTATCGTTGGGCGCAGCGGCTCAGGCAAAACAAGTATAGCTAAGCAGCTTTTTCCAGACGCTTACATACGAGACTTTGAGTACAAAGACAAGTGTGTTCTAGATGACTTTCCTACGGAAATTGAGACATCTGAAATTACCAAGATGCTTGGCAGCGTTGGTTTTGCTTCGCCACCGGATTGGTTGAAGGCTTACGATTGTTTGAGTCAGGGAGAGAAGATGCGGGTGGATATAGCACGTGCGCTCTGTTTAGAGAAGCCACTTATTGTGTTCGATGAGTTTACTTCAGTTGTAGATAGAGAGATAGCTAAAGTTAGCGCATTTGCTATTAGCAAGGCTGTTCGCAGAAGCTCCAAGAAATTCATAGCTGTTACATGCCACTATGACGTGGTTGATTGGCTAGATCCTGACTGGGTTTTCTGCACTGACACGATGGAGTTTAGCCGAAAAAAAGAAGTAGGCCGCCCGTTGAACTCCAAATCTATCGGTGCGGCCCAAGCCTATGGAAAATGTTTCGGAACTATCACTATCTAAGCGGCTCCTTGGGTGCAGGTGTCCGATGCTACGTTGCCATCTTCCAAAACAAACCTATAGCGTTCATAGCTGTGGCTTGCGTCAGAATGAAAGCAAAGTATTATCGAGTCAGCCGTTTAGTGGTGCTTCCAGACTATCAAGGAATCGGCGTGGGAAAACGACTTCTAAACTTTGTTGCTGACCTTTACACTTCCCAGACAAAAATACCCTTCTACATACTAACAAGCAATCCGCAGATAATTCGAGGAAACATCGATAACTGGAAAATAACTCGTTTTGGTCACGCCAGTAAAGGTAGAGGAAATTCGAGAATAAACAACGAAATTAAACATAGTCTCAGCCGGAATAGAATAACCGTATCCATGCAATATACTCAATCGTCAGGAAAATAACTTGAGTTCAATAGCGAGTAAAGGAGGATGAAAGATAAAGAACCAAAAATAGTCTGACTTGAAAACTAAAAATATACTCACACCTACCTATCATATTTGTTTTATGAGAAGTATCTCTCTACCAAAACCACAATCTCTGATGTGACTATGAGATCATTTTTCGTGTCTAGTTGTTGAGATGTATTTCAAACTATTCTTCCAAGTCTTCTCAAACTGGTCACCTAGCATCGATATTAAACTTGGGTGGTTTGTGTAAATAAATGGAGATTCCGATAGCGACTTTCCTGGGAAGAAATTGATGGATGCTTCCTTATCATCAAAAATTGCACCATTAGACTTGAGAGGGCGCACATGGGTCGCAAGTTTAAAATTTGGTTTAGATAATAAAAGCTCTACTTCTTTTGGCAGCATCAATCTACCTTCGGCATTTTCCAAGACTATTCGATATTCTACACCTCTCGCTAACGCTGCCTCATAATCCTTAATGCAGCAACGGATTATTTGCAGCCATCTTGGAAAAGTGGTAAGAACTTTCACGCTTCGTTGAGCATTTTTGTGCTGCTGAGATATTTTATTTAGTATTCCATGTTTTCCCTCAATAATTGTAATCTTGTATTCACGCTCCTGAAGAGCATCCTCATGAAATGACTGCGCCTTTTGAACATAAGTCTTGATATTTTTTTCTAAATCTGTACATTGTTCAACTTTATGGTTTAGCAGGATTTGGAGTCCGGTCATTATTGGGATTGCGCTGAACTTGTTTGGATAACTTACTTCTTTTTGGGTTAATCCTTTTAGTTGCAGTTCACTTATTGCTCTGTAGATTTCTGATCTTGGGAGACCCATGCTTTTGGAGAGTTCCCATGCTGTTGCGTTTCTCCTTTCCAGAAGTGATAAGTAAAGTTTTGCTTGCGTTGGACTCAATCCTAGTTTAGTAAGAAGTTGGAGGCCTTTATCCTGAAAAATGGATCTCGATTGAATAGGCATGTTGGTGCGCACTTCCCTATTTATTTTTTACAATATTAAGGTTTCATCGACGTGTCCTAGCACTTTCTTATTAGCTTTTTAGAAGATAAGAATTGAGTGGAAGCAGTTTGCTTCTTAAAATGAAAGGAAAAGAAAAAAATGAAAAACACTAAACTTATACGAATAAAGCTAAACTTAGTCACGCTTTGTATTTTCCTATTAATAACTGCTTCCTTCTTTGTTAGCTTGCCACTTGCTAAGTCAGATACAGCAACTTACCTCTTCATTTCTGTTGCCCCCCATACTGTGGGAAAAGGCCAGCAAGTAGAAATTGCTTTCTTTCTTTCAAGCATTCCACCCACATCCGGAAATGTCTGGCATGGCTTCACAATCGCAGTTCAAAAACCCGACGGAAAAAATGAAACACTAGGACCATACCCCTCAGATACTGTTGCAGCAGGATACACCAAATATACCCCTGACCAAATAGGCAATTATACATTCCAAGCTTTCTTCGCAGGGGAAAACCTCACAAATAGCTATTATAAACCAAGCATGAGTTTAACGGCGCAACTGACAGTTCAAGAAGAGCCAATACCATCATACCCCAACAACCCATTACCGACCGATTACTGGACTCGCCCAATAAACGCTGAGAACAGAGACTGGTGGTCAATAACTGATAATTGGCTGCAAAGCGGTTACAACTATGATTTCAGAGGCGGAGGATTTTTTGGAGACGGAGGAGCATTCGCCAACTACACTTCAGCACCGAACAGTTCCCATATTCTATGGACAAAAGAGATAGCTTTTGGCGGATTAGTCGGTGGTCCATTCGGCTCCATAGACTATTACAATGGTTTGTCATATGAAGGCAAATGGATACCACCTGTAGTAATTAACGGCAGACTCTTTTATTCCACACCATTAGGGTCGTCTTCGTTTGCAGGAACGATGTGTGTTGACCTAACTACTGGAGAGGAGATTTGGTGGAAGAACATAACTATCTCAAGAGGGCAACTTTACGCCTATGACTCACCAAACCAACATGGAGTAATACCGTATCTATGGAGTACGACTGGCACAACCTGGCAAATGTATGACCCGTTTAATGGAGACTTGATATGCGAATTTGCAAACGCATCCACTGGCCTTTTCGCGCAATCGGCAGCTGGTGACCTGTTATGCTATATTCTCAGCGGAACACAAAATCGGCTTACCCTGTGGAACTCTTCCTATAACACTCAACTACTTGCTGGAACAACTGGAACAAACTATTGGCAATGGAGACCTCGTGCTGGACAGACATATAACTGGTCAAGAGGAATCCAATGGAATGTTACAGTACCCGATGTACCAGGCACGCAGGCAATTACTTCAATGCGTGGATATTCCAACGGCATACTATTAGCTGCAGCCGGTACAATGGACATAGGATACGACGCAACCACAGGCGCAATGCTTTGGAACGAGACCCGCGCAGCGCTCCCGGAAAACCAATCTCTATCTTCGCCTGGAGGAAACATCCCATCCCCCATAGGTGAAGGCGTCTACTGCAGATTCATTAAAGAGACAATGCAATGGAATGCCTACAGTTTGCTCACTGGTAAACAAATATGGGGTCCCTCTGAGCCCTACACGAATGGTTGGGCTGTTTATCCAGCAGCTGGAGTGATAGCTTACGGTCACCTATATGTAGCTGGTTACGACGGTTTAGTTCATTGCCATGATCTAGCAACTGGTAAAATACTTTGGGAATACGCGTCTGGAGATGGAGGCTTTGAAACTCCCTATGGTCAATATCCCTTCTTTGGTGGCATGACAATTGCTGATGGGAAAATCTATATTGCAACAAACGAGCACAGCCCAAATAGTCCACCGATTAGAGGAGAAAGACTGCATTGCATCGATGCTGAAACAGGGCAGGGCATATGGAAAGTGCTAGGCTTGTGGAATGGTCCAGGTGGAGGTCGTGGTTCAGGCATGGGACCTTGTGTTGTCGCAGATGGAATCCTAGTATCGCTAAACGGAGATGACAATCGACTTTATGGTTTCGGAAAGGGACCAAGCTCCACCACAGTTACAGCACCACTAAGCGGCATCTCTCTAGGCTCTAGCTTTACAATTACAGGCAACGTGAAAGATGAATCTGCAGGTACAAAGAATCCATCTCAAGTAGCATTATTCCCAAATGGCGCCCCAGCAGTATCTGATGATAGCCAAGAAGGATTCATGCAATACCTATACGAGCAACAAGCATATCCAACAAACGCAAAAGGAGTCCCAGTGTCAATCGACGCGATTGATCCTAATGGCAACTTAGTACACCTTGGCGATGCCACAAGCGATGCAAAAAGCGGCCAGTACAGTTTAGGAGTTAATACGGATACGCTTGCAGCTGGAACAGGCACCTACCAAGTTATCTCAACATTTGCCGGATCCAACTCTTACGGGTCATCCAACGCAGTTTCAGCCTTTACAGTCTACTCTACACCCACAACAACACCAACCACTACAGCCCAACCAATCACAGCAACAACAACCGACATAATGACGTACATTGCTGTATCAACCATCGCTATAATCATTGCAATAGCCGTAGTCGGATTAATGCTGTTTAAAAAGAGACCATAGCACGACCAACCAAACAACATTTCCCCCTTTTTATTATAAACGGAGAAGCCGTTCTTTAAGTCGCCTACCTCTTTCCCTTCTTTCAAGCTCAACAAAAATAGTTACACGAAGACAGAAAATTTCAATGTAGAACGGAAACAAAAAAAGAGGAGTTTTATTTGTTTTGCTTACTTCTTTTTAAATATCAGTATGCCAAGCACTGCTCCAACCACAAAGATGGAAACGATTATTGCTACTATTCCCGGTAGCAAGTACTGCTCAGAGATGGATACCGGCTGGGCAGGCTCTTCTGTTGATTGTGGCGCTTCAGTTACGCTTATCGCAGTTTTCGCATTTGAACTGTAGTATGCTTGAGTGCCTTCAAATTCAGCGACGACTTTATAATCGCCTGGAACTTCTGGTTCAAACGTCGTCTTGAAGAAGCCATCTGAGTCGCTAGTAGTTCTTCCAACCTCGTAGTAGTTGTTGTTTGGGTCAAGTACTTTCACCACGACTTCAACTCCTTTTACGTCAGAAGGATTTATTGTGAAGTTTTGTAGGTAAAGGTATTGCATCCATGTGCTCATGTCTGCATCTGCAACAGCTGGAACTCCATTTGGATAACGCGCTGTAAGTGCAGAGCTTTTTGTGCCGGGGGATATGTCAGTGATTGAGCCTTCAACCAGTATTTTGTTTTCTAGTTCGTGAGATTTTTGGCGATGCTGAAACTGATGTTGCAGTTGGACCTTTGCCAAAGCCATATAGTCGCCCATCATACTCGTTGGCTGCTACTAGTATTCCGTCTGCTACAGCTTTGTATCCTCCAAGCCACGGGAAGGACCATATTACGTCTCCTGTGGTTGCGTTGAAACAGTACAGTTTGCTGCCTCTCCATGGGGGATTGCTGGGGCTGTGTTCGCTTGTGGCTGCGTAGAGTTTTCCATCAGCAATGGCTGGTGGGCTAAACCAAGGCCATGTACCGTAAGGTGTTTCTGTTCCTGAGTTGCCACTGTAATAGTTCCATTCTGTTTTCCCTGTAGTGCAGTTAATGGCGCGGATGTATCCGTCGTATCTGAAAGAGTAGAATAGATTGTAGGCACCAGCTGAGGCATATCCTCCGAAGAGACCCCACGGCAATTCTGAGGGTTCACTTACCCATAATTCTGCTCCGGTTTTCATGTCGAAACAATGCCACTTAGTATCATATGACATATGGAAGTATTTTCCGTTTGAAATGCATGATGTGAACTGCGGGTTAACGCTTCCCCAGCCAACTAAAGTTCTGTTCCACAGTAGCTTTCCTGTTTCTAAGTCAATGCCAGCAAGTCCCGGATCTGATGTTCCATCAGCATATGAGACTGTGTACGTACTTAAGCCTAGGGTTCCCTCTAACATGCCTACGGACAGGTATGTCGTGCTGTTTCCTCTTACAAGTGAAGGAGCGGTCACGTTATAAACAACTACATCAGCAACTGTTTCGCCTCCTCCAAGCGCTGTAAGGTCCCACTTGATTAGGTTGCTGCCACTTCTGCTGTACACGTATCTCCCGTCAAATGCTCCAGTTAATGTGCTGTTCATTACAAGCATCTGTGTTCCTGTGAAAGCATCCCATCGGACAAAGGTGCTTCCCGTGGCAAACAAGTAAGCTTTGGGACCTGCTCCGCCTGAACTCATCAAAGCTGGAACGGGTTCTATGTATCCACGCAGCATTGAACCGGTTCTACCTGTTCCACCGGATGGAGAAAGCCCAAATGAGTACGCTGGTTGAGAATACAGTTCCTCTCCAGTCCGTATGTCTATACCGTGAAGGGTAAACGTTGTCTTATCTGTGCTCTTAGGAAATCCAGGTTCGGTGGAGCCGATTAATGCTCCATATCCGGCTGTATGAGGGTCAGTTAACCAATTGTCAGCGTAGATGCCAATTCCGCCCAGAATGGGCATGTCAACGATTTCATTGAACTTCTCGCTTTCTGATAATCCGCCAATTAAGCCTCCTTGAGTTACTTTATTAGCCCAGTTAATGTGCGGTGTGTTAGGTGCTAGACTATATGGTTGATAATTAGCTGCTGATGAGTCGTATCCGCCTCGCGATGGTCCTTGCGAATAATACCATGATCCCGCAAGGACGTTCCATTCTCTGTATTCAGCATTTATGGGGCGTTCCCAGTAATCGTTCGGACCTGGAAGTGCTTCGCCTGGCCAGGGAACAATGGCTTCTTCTTGCACTGTAAATGTCGTAGTTGACGAAACAGGTGCATAGGTATAGGATTGGGACGGGCTCGAACTGGCTCCATCCCATGAAATCTTGATAGTGTAATTGCCTAGTTGATCTGGAACATATTTCACAGCGAGATTTGCGGCTGAACCACCAGTGTAGGGGCCAAGTGTTCCGACTGATCCGCTGGGTTTTGTGATCTGAAATGTTAAGTTCGCCCAGTAGACAAAGTTGGGTAGGCTGTAACTTGGGAGGGGTGTAATCCATCCTCCAATCAACATGGTTTGACCGATGCCCGTAGGGTTAGGTTCCGCATAGGCTTGAATGTAAGCTGTTTTCAAGGCATCGGTTGGCTTAACTCCCGCAAAAAACGTGATAGCGAGCGTCATTATTAGAATCGCGGTAATAGCGGTTTTAATCATATTTCCTGGGTCTGTTAGAAATTATTGTCATTTTCTTTGCGATTTTCATTTTTACTTTTCCTTTCCTATAATTTGCCTTTGGTAAGCAAACCTATGAAAGGTCGCCAACCAACAGAATCAAGTCTGTAAGTAAGATTATTTAAAACTAACCTGTCAACTCTCTATGCTTATGTGCGGAAAATAGATGAAGCTTTCTTGAATCTAAACAGTTAGTCTTAAGTCTAATTACCTGCAACTAATAGTGATTACTCTTTCTGAAAGACAATCAAATAGTCAAAATATTCAAAAAGAAAACATAAACCAAACAATCCTAAAATTAGGACGAGTCTACGACGATTTTTCTAAAAATAAAAGTCGAAGCTAAAGGTGGTATCCCATAAAATCCTGATAGATACCGCTTGCAACATGCGGCACGGTTAAGGGCTTGCAAAAAATTTCGGTTTAGGAGAATTGCCGTCTCTAACCGTGTGCTACTCGTCCGAGTTAGCATTAGAAGACGTAAGAATAAATAATGAAATAAGAAGCAACTTAGGTCGAAAACGCATAACAGTTTTCTCCAATACATTAGTGTTCAGTGAACAAGCGAGCAGGCATGAAATTGGGATTAATATTATTGCATAAGTATTATTTATCGTGACTTCTGAATAATTTAATATACCTCTTTTAAGCTACTGTTTTTTGTTGGCAGGGCAACCTGTTACCGAAAAGGTTTTTCTTGCCAAACAAATTTTAGGAAAAGGAAAAAAAAATGAAATTCGCAAATAGAAAAACAATAACTACTTTGATAACATTGCTTCTAGTAATAGCTATCGCTTTTCCGTTTATAAATTTGTCAGTTGTCAATGCACATTATCCTCCATGGACTGATATTCCTACATACTGCTACGTTGCCGCCATACCAGAAACCATAGGAGTGGGCCAAGAAACTCTAATTGTCTTTTGGATCGACTGGATACCGCCCACATCAACAGGCACGTATGGTGACAGATGGAAATTCTACCTGGACATCACAAAGCCTGACCAGACCAAAGAAACAATAGGTCCTATCAGTTCTGACCCAGTGGGAGGCGCTTTCACACTATATACACCAACTCAAACGGGCATATATACTGTCATAGCCAGATTCCCTGGACAAACACTAACTGGTCAACCCTTTGCACCTATTAACCAACCGGGTTTAGCATATATTAACGACACTTTTGCCCCAAGCACAAGCCAGCCAACAATAATTACTGTACAACAAGAGGCAATACCCAAATATCAAGAAACACCGCTTCCAAACGATTACTGGACGCGCCCAATATACGGTTCTAACAGAGACTGGTATCTGCTCGCAGCTAACTGGCTCAGCGGTGCCGCTCAGCAAAATGGCCCAACAACTAATTTCGGCTTTGGCAAAGCACCTGAAAGTGCTCACATAATGTGGTCAAAGCCACATTGGGCTGGAGGCATCATGGACGAGCGTTTTGGCAGCGTTGGGTATTATTCAGGAATGTCATACGAAAGCTATGGCTCTCCCGACATTATCATTAACGGAAAAATCTTCTACAACGATTTGACACCGCCCAGATATGGATGGTGGGCTGTTGACCTCTATACAGGCGAAACGCTCTACTTCCATAACACTACCGGTCCCATTTCAGGAATCGGAAGTGGTTTTGCCAGTTCAGGAGCAATCCTATACAATCACTTGCTTTTGGTCAGGTATACAACTATGAGTCTGGAAACCAACATGGAGGCTTTCCATACTTATGGAGCACAACTGCACCCACCCCCCGAATACTGGATGTTGTTTGATGCAGAAACAGGCGAATACCTATCCAGCATAGCTAACGTCTCCTCCGCAGGTACAGCGGTTTACGCCAAGGACGGAAGCATTCGACGATACAACACAGTCAACCTTGGAAACACAGCAAATCCGAAATACTATTTGCAAGTATGGAACACAAGTCAAGCTATCTTGTCAGCTATGTATGACACAAGTATAATTGGCACCCGCGGTAACGCCTATTTAATGTGGAGACCCATCTTAAACTACACCTTCGACGGGAACAAAGGATTCTCATTAAACGTATCGATTTCAAGTATTCTGGGTCCACGTAACGCAATTCTCAACGAAACAGGCACCATTCGAGCAGTTCGTGAGGATGAATACGTGATTGTTGGAACTCAAGGATTAAATGACGACAGAGGAACAGTCCAAGGTTTTCTAAGGGCATACAGTCTAAAACCAGGTCAAGAAGGCACAACACTGTGGGACATCCCCTTTACACCGCCAAAATCAGCAGAAAAATATCTTAACAGCACATACCTCGGGGAAGCAGGCGGAGTTTCACTTCAAAATGTAGACCCTGAAGATGGTGTCTTTACTTTTGTAGAAAGATACACAAGGACACGTTGGGCTTACAGCCTTGACACAGGACAATTGCTTTGGGGTCCCACCGCAAGCGAAGACCAATTCAACTACTATGGCATGAGCACCAGCATTTATCAAGGGAAACTCTTTAGCTACGGCTACAGCGGAGAACTAATCGCCTATGACATAAAGACAGGAAATATCCTTTGGAACTGGTCAGCCCCGCTCTATGGCTTAGGAGAAACTTTCTATCCAAATTCTCCGCTTTCAATGGCTTGCATTGCAGACGGAAAACTATACCTCTACACAACCGAGCATTCGCCCACTATGCCTCTAAGACGCGACGCACACATATGGTGCGTAGACGCAGAAACAGGAGAACTATTATGGCAAATACAGCACTGGGGATCTGTGAACCTTGCAGACGGCTACCTTGTTGGCAACAGCATAATTGACAACTCCATATACTGCTATGGCATGGGACCAAGCGCCACCACAGTGTCTGCATCTCCGAAAGTATCAGCAAATGGAGACCGCATACTGATAGAAGGCACCGTAACTGATCAATCTCCTTCAGGAAGATACAATGCGGCAGGCAGCAAAGACTTCATCCTCAAAGGTACACCAGCAATATCCGACGAAGACATGGAAGCCTGGATGGAATATATGTTCCACCAGCAACCGAAACCTGCAAACGCTAAGGGAGTTCCAGTTAGCTTGGACACTATTGATCCAAACGGCAACTTAGTCCACATCGGTAACACCACCAGCGACATCAGCGGAAATTATGCTCTTCCATATACCCCAGAAATACCAGGGACATACCAGATAATTGCAATGTTCGCAGGCTCCAAATCATACGGTCCTTCCACTGCAACAACCTATTTAACAGTAGGTGAAGCACCACTGACACCCACGCCGCAGCCAGCAGTTGCCCAGTCTCCAGTGGAAATGTACATTTTGGGTACAGGAGTCGCCATAATTATAGCTATTGCAATAGCAGCTCTATTGATTATCAAAAAAAGACCATAGCGCTGACCAATCAAACAACATTTTGGATTCAATTTCTGGAGCGATTATTGCTTTAATTTTGAGCTAGTAGGTAATTCGGCGCAGCTTTTTGAGGCAAAACGTATGGCATTGCTCAACACAAATTTTCCAAGTCTAAGAATTTCACAAGGTGTACGAATTAGCTAATTATAACATTGAATTTTTGTGTTTTTATAGGAGTATTTTCTCCCATCCTACCATAGTTCATCAATATAGTGGTTTCACCTATTTTTTTGGAGTTAAATTTAAATAACTCTTCGCTACCGCCGCCAATTGCCGTTGATCTGAGAATAAATTTTTTTGGCTGGAGCTGTTCTAACATTGCCGTATCAAATTCGGCATTCCATGTGTAACCGGTTGTAGGGTTTGATTCCAATGATATTTCAAAATGTTGATTAGTCTTCACTTTGATTGGAATATTAGGATCATTGTATGTATTGGCCAAAATTTTATTCCTCCTAAGTTATAATTTAAGAACAATATATTATTATCAGAAACTGAACTTAACGATTCCCTTACAAAAAATTTCATATTAAAAAATTTGCAAAAGCTGATAGCGATCTTCTTTTAACTAAAGCAACAGGTCGTTGATTGAAGTGCTTTTATTAATATATTCAGTGACGAGTTTCAAATATAGCTTCTATGATGACTGATAGGATTTCTTGTGTGAGATTATCTTCAGTTAAGATTTGCCCACATAACTTTTTATGTACAGCCACATGATTTTTTATGGCTTTACTCATTTCAGGTAAGTCTGGAAGAATTAGAATTTTAACTCCACATGAGCAGCTGTAAACTGGCATTTTTCCATGAATTTCTTCATTAATACATGAATTAATCTGTTTTTTTGCTGTTTATTTTTTTTCCAATCAACTTAATCGGTTTACTTGTTATTATGCATGATAACGTTTTTTGCGAAGAGTAATTCGTTTCTTCTGTTGAGAAGGTTTCGCTAAAGCTTGCGAAGTCAGATTTGCAAATTCGTTATTTTTGCTTTTACCTATCCCTCCATTACGGGTATAGTCGTTTCAACGCCTTGCTTTTTATGGTCTTTAGGCAAAATAGCCCTGTGAGTTTTATGGTTGATCTATCAAGACCATGTGACGCCTGCGGAAAATACATAGGCGGCGGATTCTACTGCTGCCAAAAATGCAAGATATACTTCTGCTTCTACTGCACACTCCAACTTCCAACACCTTCAAACACAATAAAGAAAAACTGCCCAATGTGCGGCGGAAAATTCGAGTAGCGTTTAGTCATAGCTATTTTTTTCGCTTTTTGTCAAAGATTAACTCTGACTGTTGGCAATAGAACAATTTATCTAAGCCGGTCTTGACTGCTGTCTTCCAGCTCTGTCGAGTTTTTTCTTCTTGCGGGCATCATCCCTGTCCTTCTTTTTTCGAGGCTGAGGTTTCCCCCGATCACGCTCTCCTGTCTCTCCTTTCTTACTCATCTCACTATCTCCTTATGATAAAAATTACAAATTCTCCCTTGTAAATTTGTTCCTTTTTTCAAACAGACAAGTCAATAGTTTTTTAGGTTTCTTTCTTATGATTTTGCCTACTTCGCTCCCAGAAAGTTCTTGGAATCAATTTTTTTCACTGTAAACGTAGGAGCCTTTCTTTAAGTCGCCTATCTCTTTCCCTTCTTTCAACCCCAACAAAAAGAGCCATCACAAATGAAGACAGATCCCACTTAACTTTATTAATAAAATTCATAAAAATCCTGATCCCGTTACTACCTCTATGAGTTTAATTCTATTAAAGACCATGTGATTGTTGCAATACTACAACAGATATTACAAGAAGTAATTATGAGATTGGAACTACACCACTTCCCATCTAAAGAATGGCACTTAATGGTTTTGGATACGAAATGATTGATAAGTTCCTTCCCTGCGCTCGTCTTGAGGTACTACCATTCATCTCTTTTGCTTATTGCTTCTTGTTTTTGGTCTTGTTCTATTTCTCGATAAATGTTTTTAGCGGTCGATGAAACAACTGTTAAATCGGTTCCTGGAACACTCTTCACAGTTGGTAGTTTCACCAGTCTATCAGCTCTAGTTTGCGGTACGTATTGAACAGCAATTTCTTTAGAAGTGAAGTTTAATTTTTCACCAGAAGACCATGGCTCAAACATTTCAACTCTGATTAGATAGTTGCCCTCTGCAATTCCTTTCATATCTAAGGCTAAGGGATACTCCAAATTATCGCCCAGCAAGCCACTTGGAGTGATATGAAGGGGTATTGATTTGAGCAGGTTCTCTTGAAAATACAAATCGAGATTTATTTTTGAAAATGACACTTTTGAAGGCAGCAAGCTAAATTCAACTTTAAGTGCTAATTCGTCTTCTTTGGTTGTATCAGCGATGCGGTTAATAATTATTGCTTTTGAAGGCTTGATTGCCTCTTTGGTTCTATCAATGTTAAACTGAAAAGATAGATCCTCCAACGTTGATTGCTTTGCCTGCTTAACATCGACAGCTACTAATTCTCTTTTTTGCTGATTCTTAGATAATTTACCCATTATTTTTCAATTATTTTTCGTATATTTATAGAGGCTTCATAGGGGAAGAATTGTTTCTTAGTTGAACGATTAATCTCTATGACTCCTGATCCATCCTTGAATACCAACGGGTATTCTACAACAAGTATCTTTACAAATTCTTCAAAAGCATACATAGCTTGAACATATTGGATTTCCTCTGGCTCTGAAGACATATTCTATCACCAAGTTAACTTACCCTAATTTGCCTTTAAGCCTATGCTTGCAAGGTCAGGATAATGAAAGTTTTGGAACCAAAAAACAATGGTTTTTTGCTTCCTTTATAAATTCCTACTGACAGATGCACAACTAATATTTGATAAAAAATTAAATCCAAAGAAAACAAAAGAATGTTTTATGATTTTTTCAGCAAATCAGATTTTCTGCTTGCTGATTACTGTCCTAAAGGTTTGCCCGCAGCACTCGCTCAGACCGATTGTTAATTCCATTCTTTTTCCTGCTTTGTCAGGCCTGCCAGCCATCTTCCAAGTTTTTTTAGGAGCGACTTCCTTTCCGCACTTTGGACATTTTGCCATAAATTCGCCTCCATGAATGTGATAGTAGAATTGTTGACCGTAACAACGGATAAAACTTTGCTAAAGAAGCGCTTAGAAAAAGTGAAACAAACCGGAACCTGGAAGCAAATCCTTTTCTTAATCAGTTCTAAACGTCCAACAACTCATTCATATGTATTGGCAACCATCTGGATGCACGCAAGTGCCAAGTTTTTTAAAGAAATAGACCTCATTTAACTAATATGCCGCTATTTTCGGTAAAGAGCGATAGGCTTGAAAAAATCAAAGAGGTTCCCTTCAAGAATGAGCGCAAAGATATTCAGCATACCACTGAATCAAGCCTCAAAGAAGTTTTCGACTATGAATTTGTCAAGTCAGAGCTTCAACTCGGTAGCTTAAGAATAGACACATTAGCCTTCGACAATGAAAACAAATCATTCGTTATTATCGAATACAAGATAGACCAAAGCTTCAGCGTAATCGACCAAGGCTACGCCTACCTTGGTTTGCTACTAAACAACAAAGCAGAGTTTATCCTGGAATACAACGAAAGCAAGGGTGCGAGCCTTAAGCGGGATGATGTTGACTGGTCACAATCAAAAGTCATCTTTGTCTCCCCACAATTCACCAAATATCAAAAGCAAGCCATCAACTTCAGGGATTTACCCATTGAACTATGGGAGATAAGCAAATTTGCCAACGGCACTTTACTGTTTAACCAGTTAAAGTCGCCTGAAACAAGCGAATCAATCACCGTATGGAGGCTTGCCGCCGTGAGCAAGTTAGGGTGAATCCGACGGTTAGGGCGTTGGCGTTTGTGGCGGAGTTGGGCGTTTATGTGGCGGTGTATGAAGCGCCCGAAACCCAACAAAAAGAGAAGGAGGGTTCTCCTTAGTTATAGCGGGTGGGGAGGGAAATGCTGGTTGTGCTTCTGAGTGCGTATTTGGCATTATTCGCTCCAGTGAAGAAGGCGTTAGCCCTATGCGGGTTGCCGCTGGCACCGGCTCCCAAATCCCCACCTGCCCAAAATGCACCTCTAAAAATGTCTGGCGTGACGGCCACTGGACCCCGATGTTTGGGAAGCCGATTCAGCGTTGGCTTTGCCGCCAATGCGACTTTCGCTTTAGTGACCCTGCAGAGGTTGAAGCGGCTAGAAAGTTGTTGCAACAGGAACTTTCCGTTGAAACGAAGGAATTAAAAAGCGGCACCAGCTTATCTAGTAAACGCCAAATATGCGCAGAGGAAGCGAAAAATTTGACCGAAACCGCTGAAACTCAACTCAGCGTTTCGCAGAGAGAAAAACTAAAAGAAAACGGTATAGACTTAGTGATCGCAGACTACAAGCACTTTATCCAGAAAGAACACCTATCAACAACTTAACTCTAGCCCAATACGTTATCCGACTCAAATGGCTTGCAACTGAAATCGGCGTTAACCTCTTTGACCCTGAAGACTTCAAACAGAAACTAGCTTTTCACCCGGAACTAAGCATAAAATCTAACGGTAACAAAAATAACATCTGCAAAGCCTACACCAACTTTGTAAAAAAATACTTACATATGGAAGACATCAAAATACCTCACTTTGAATACAGGACCCCCGAATACAATATTCCGCAGACTCAGCACATGGAAATGCTCTATGCATCATTTAGCTTTCAAATGCAGGTCTTCTGCTTTGTACTGATGGCAACCGCTGCTAGACCCATTGAGGCATTAAGAATTGAGTGGGAAGACATCGACTTTGCAAGAAAAACAATCGCCATAAACAAGCCAGCTAAACACGGACGAACAAGAACTATCCACCTGAAAGGTCGGTTGGTAAAAGTTATGGATATGCTGGCAGAATGGAAAACTCGACAACATAATATTGCAACATGTCAAAACAGAAACCAGAGAAACCTAAATTTGCTATTCACCTATAAAGACCCCGACGTAGCAGGACAGAGTTTTAGACGAGCCAGAACCAGAGCATCAAAACGCTTAGGCATATCAGAACTTAACAAGATCACCTTCTACAGCAACCGACATTGGCGGGCAGTCCTTGAGCGATACCTAAAAGGCAACTCGGACGCGGTCGCTATCTTGCTGGGCGAAAACTCTGACAAATACGTCAAAGTTTACGCTCCGTTGTCAGAACGAATCTATGGTAGCGATAAAGAATGGGAACCCATCGAAATATCTGAAACAGACCCCGACTACAGCGAGAAAATAAGTCGCTATGGCGCTGAAGGCTACCAAGAATTTAACTATAACCGGACGACAGGCAGGCATTACTTACGCAAAGAAAAGAACGTTTACTGATCAGTTGAACGAAATCCATCAAATTAGTCCAGAAAACCCATATTAGACAGTAACCAAAAATGAAGGTAGTCCATCTAGAAAGCATGGAAAAGGGCTCGTAGTCTAGCACGGATTAAGGCATCGGCCTCCGGAGCCGAGAATCCTGGGTTCAAATCCCAGCGGGCCCGCCATCCCCCGAGCGAATATGTACTTTTTAGCGAGCAGATGTATATTTTAAGGATTAAGAGTATCGACTATCAAAGAGTTTACCAAGTCACGTAAAAAGGCATTTGACCCTGCCAGTAGCGTCAACATGTCTCCTTTGTGGAAAAGACTATTTCTCACACAATAAACGCACAATAGTGATTTTGTCACAATGGCTTTTGAGTCTTGCCCCTTAGCGATAGCTTCGCTGAGTTCTTTACTAAAGTCCTTCAACCCTTTCCAATCGCATAGCTTTGCTTTGCTTAGAATGTCGATTGTGTTCTTGTGGTCACTGGCTATTTTCGTTGCTGAGTGAATTTTGAGTTTTGAAGATACGACAGCATTAAGTATCGCTTGGGGTGAACCAGCATTAAAAAGTCCCGACAGTGCTTCAAGGGATATCCATCTGTAAATAAATTTCTCTTCTCCTTGACTTTGTGCTGCTTTTAGTAACCAGTAGAGAGACCTATTGATTGTCTCATTATCTTTTGTCGGCAAACTTCGTTGCTTAATCATTAGTTTAGCTGCCATATTGATCTTTTGAGTATCAATAGGCGCGGTTATAGCGACTGACGACAGCAGATCAATATGTTTCGTTTTAGTCTTGCTGGCAAATATTTCAGGGTTTAGTAGTTCGGGTCTGCCAATTCTCACAGGTGCTATGTTTTCGGTGTTCAACAAGACCATGAAATAGTCAATAAAGTTAACGATAATTTGTCTCGCCTCAGTCTCTACGGTAGAGACATTAAGTGTGTTTGTTTCAAGGAATAGAGACCCTTCGTTTGTTATGCTATTGGTAGCTTTGATTACGATTTTTTGGGTGGTTTCCAAAGCGACATCTATGTCTTGTTTTACCGAGAAATATGCATCTATTTCAAAATCTATTCGATAAGACGGAAGTGTCAATCGTATTTTTCCCCTGATTGATAACATTTGGCTGTTACATATAAGATTGTCAAGAAAAGAACAATAGTTACTTGCCCTGATCGTCATGCCGAGGGCGTAACTTTGAGGTTATGTTTGTGATTGATAAGATTACTCCAAATTTTCTTCCTTGCGCTAAAAGTAATTAATCCACTGAGTCTCATTACTCCACCTTTTCTGATAAGGAAGTGCATGGGTGAGGCAAGCGAGTTCTAACGTTACCTTATCTGGTCTTAGATGCGGGTCTTGGGGTGAAATACGCCTCCCGTCTTGCCGAAGCTCAGGGTACCGTTCCTTCCTCACGCAATGCCAAAGGAGCGTTTATACTCGTAGGTTGCGGCCCACGCAAGCTATGGTTAGCCTGAAACGCAATATAACGGTTGTTGCAGAATCAGTAACAACAAATTTACTAACGATTGTCAAGACTTTGCCTGCCATAGTAATACCGTTGTCAAACTCTTACCTGCAGTCTTATCGCCTAAACAATAACTTTTTACCGCAGCTGCCATTTAACGCAACTATGGCAGGCATATTAAATGAGGTAGCCTCAGCTTTAGGTTCGGTTATTGATAACATAGCGGAGGTTCTATCATTAGTTCACTGGCTATCTGATTTCGTTTTCCTGTTATCATTGCTTCAACTGTTGAATTCAAATGGCGTCATTCAAGGATACCTAATTTGGCTTACCTCAAGCTTGGTTACAAGCCTTGTTTCTGGTATTATTGCAGAGCTACTAACCAGTGCAATCCCAACTCCATTGAGGGCGTTAAAACCTCTAATAGCAAAAATCGTTGACCTTACCTCCATATAGGGTATCACCTAAACGCAAGGAGCTGTCAGTTGCAGTCCTAATCATAGTTCGAGAAGAAAAATTAATGAACAAATCGGGATAACTAGTGTGCGTAGGTACAATGGATCGATATTCAATCTGTCCAATTTGCTACGGCAACGGAAAAACATTTCATCTTCAAGTTAAGAATGATGTCCTACAGTGTTCCAAATGCAATTCCGCTTTTCCATTAGAGACAATTTCTCCATTAGTTGGCTACCAAGAAACTTGGAAGGAAAACTCCAGCTTTCTATTTGCTATATTGCGTCCAGAATTCCCAGACCACGTAATATTAGAACCAGGACTAAAGGAACTGTTCAAGGACTGCTATCACACGTTACTTATCGGCAGGTACAACGCTTCAATAGTCATTATGGGTGTGTTCTTAGAGGCTTTAATGAAAGAAAGGATTAGACTCAAGACTGGCAAAGACTTTACAGAGGCATACGGAAAATGCGTTGACCGATTAATGGGTATCAAACGATCTGGAAAAGGAAGAAAACAAAAAATTGAACGCGCTGGAGACGGTTGCAACCTTATAGATACAACCGACATCCGCATATTAGATAAATTAAGAGATTTGAGAAACACTTATACACACTTTGATGAAAAAAAGGTCGTCAACGGATTAGTTGGGCAAGTCCATCCAATAGCTTTCAAAGAAGGAACTATCCGCGCTGATCTTGAAACCGCAATCAAAGAAGTAACGTCAGGGCAAAGGACACCAATGTTGATTGATGTAACCCATCCAGCCTTACGGTCAATGTTTAAAATGGAAACTGACCGCAAAAAAGCTATTCCGCTTTTCAACATAGTTTACGATTTTACGCTTGGCTTCGCTTTGAAGTATTTGAGGCAAAAAGACTACGATGAGTATAACAGGCGCTTTCCCAATCCTTTTGTTGACCTAACACCTAAATTAGTGAACAAACAGACGTTATGATATTAGCACTAAAGCGATAATACTTGACTCAAAAAGAAACAAAGGTCTTGTACTTTTTACGGCTAAACTCTTAACGAAGACAGTAAAATAGAATCGACTAATTTCAAAAGTGAATTTGCACTTCATTGTTGTTATATTCTATTCAAACTCAGAGAATAGTTAGCGAGTTTGAGAAATCAAAATGTTTGAGCCATACAAGAAGAGAACAATAGTTATTTGCCCCAGCTGTGATGAGGAAGGACGAATCGTAGAGAGGTCAACAGAATATACAAAGTACATTCTTGAGTGCTTACACTGCGGTCGAAAGGAACTTACCGACTCTGAGGAAATGACGGCAAGGGCAGAATACAACAAGCGTATGAAAGATGGTGCTAATAGAATGCTAGGCAATACTACTCTCATGCGAAAGAGACCCAAGAAGCCAGATAACTAACCATTTGCAGGAATTTAGTCTTTAATATTCAATCACCTAATAGACTGAGGCAACGATAGAGGAATAACTCGTTTCGACCAATGTCAGAGAGTATTCATCCTTTCAAGAGAATCAGCTTCACTTGCTTGTAGAAGACCTAAGAAAGTGCAGTCTTAACTACTCTCATTTGAAGAGTAAGAAAAGACTCAGAAGCATTTTAAAGTGCATTGGAATCGGCTTCTTGTTATTCAAGGACATTGAAAATCAAATAATTGAGAACGAAACAAAGAAAAACACGTTACTCAAGAACACTTACCCTATCTCCAATGCGTACTCACTGTACCTCAAAGACCAGCTTCACGCAATCGAGAAGACCAATCAATTTCTCTCAAATGATGAAGAGGCTAAATGGTCTGCAGCAATCGATTCCATTGTCTCAGACATAAACTATCTTCTTTCCTTCCCAAACCAGCAATCACTAAACGATGCTGGGATTGTAGGCCAACTAGACAAAGGGAAACAGTTCATTCAAAGCTTCAACTCAAACTTAGAGAAAGCGCAACTCAGAAGCAGATTGATTGAACTCAAAGACGTTATCTTGAAAGCAAAACACAACTATGATGAGTTATTCCAGAGGCCCCTGTACTATTCCAAAAGCGATTTCCACCATTGGTATAATACCAATTCGTTACTTGAAGAGCCAATCAACACTGCACTAAACAAAGGAATCACGGGGTTAGAATTTCAAGATGCCATTAATCAACTTAGACACGTTTTTGAACATGGCGAGACCCTGATAGCAGAACGGAACCATCGCTTTGTTGAAGCAGAAATACGAAAGGATGAACTCTTTCCATCAGTTGAAGGTCAAACACTGACAGAGGAACAAAGAAGGGCGATAGTGGTCGATGAAGCCAATACTCTTGTAGTGGCTGGTGCTGGGACTGGAAAAACAACCACACTCTTAGGGAAAGCGCAGTACTTGGTCGCAAAGGGGTTGGCGCAATCTCAAGAGGTGTCGATTGTTTCCTTCGGAAAAGATGTTGCCAAAGAAAACGATGACAAAGTCAATCAAAACAGGAAAAGCAAGTTTGGGGTCAATACCTATCATAGCTTAGGATTAAGACTCATACGCGAATCAGCAGAAAACATGCCATCTCTCTCCAAGACAGCCGAAGATAAAGTCGCAAACTCAAGAACACTATTAGACTTGATAAATTCAAGAATGAGGGAAAACAGGTTCTCGCAACTCATTACTAACTACTTCCTATTCAACTTTCAAGAGTACAAGAACATCTTTGAGTTCAAAGAGCAAGGTGACTATTTCTAATACCTCAAGAACAATGAGATCAGAACTCTGCAAGGTCACCCAGTCAGAAGCTTAGAAGAATGCGAAATCGCCAACTTTCTCTACATTAATGGAGTAAATTACGAATACGAGAAGCCTTTCAAAACCCAGCAACAAAGCAATGAGAGAATGCCTTACAGGCCTGACTTTACTCTGACAGACTACGGAATCTGCATAGAACACTTCGGAATCGATAGACAGAATAACACAGCGCCCTGGGTTAATCGAGAACAATACCTCGCTGACATGGATTGGAAGATTAAGCAACACACCCCGAACAAGCTAATCAGAACCTATAGCTATGACAAACAGGAAGGTCACTTGATAGAAAAACTAGAAAGTGAACTTGTCAAACATGGCGTTGTTTTTCACAGGATTTCCAATGAAGACATATTCAAAAAACTCAACGAATGGGGAAGAGTCAATTCATTCGCAGCTTTCCTTGCAAAGTTTCTCAACCTTTACAAATCTACTGGAAAAGAGGTTGATCTTCTAAGACAACAAAGTGATTCCAAGAGAACAAGTGCTTTCTTGGAAATATTTTCCATACTCTTTCAAGATTACGAAGAACGGCTACTCAAAAACAACTTGATAGACTTTAATGACATGATTAATAAAGCAACAACATCAGTAAAACACAATCAGAACTCGTCCATATTCAAGTATATACTTGTTGACGAATTTCAAGATACTACCCAAAGTCAATATCGATTCCTCAAAGCACTTCTCGAACAAAATAATAATGCAAAGCTATTCTGCGTGGGTGACGATTGGCAATCCATAAACCGCTATGCTGGTGGCGACCTTTCAGTGATGACTCAGTTCGAAAAAAACTTTGGATACTCGGAGAGAAATCTTATACAAGAAACACACCGCTTCTCTGATAAACTGTGCATCTTTTCAACGAAATTCATCCTTGCTAACAAAAATCAGATAAAGAAAAACATAACAAGCAAGCAGAAAGAGGACACACCCGCAGTAACAATAGTATCTGATGGAACTGAAACGGCACTCGAAAAAATACTAAGCGAAATACCGCAAAAACCAGATAGGAAAACTACTGTTCTCATAATGAACCGTTATAGAGACATCGGCAAGCCATCAAACTTGGAAACTCTTGCCAAAAACTATCCAAACCTCTCGATACATTACTCGACTGTCCATAAAGCCAAAGGCCTCACGGTAGATTATGGCATAATTATCGGTTTGAAGAACGGACTGATGGGTTTTCCATGCCAGATAGAAGATGACCAATTACTTAACTTGGTTCATGCATGTCACGAATATTATCCACATGCTGAAGAAAGAAGACTCTTCTACGTTGCGTTGACAAGGGCAAGAAAACATGTGTACCTAGTCGTTCATGACCCGAGTAATGTCTCACAGTTTGTAACCGAGATACAGGAAAATGGTTTTGAAATTAATGATAATCTGCATAGAACTAGGCCGATTCGTTGTCCAAAATGCAAAACAGGAATAACACTCTGGAAACTAAAATCTATCATCCGACCCGATGACTTCTACAAAGGTTGGGGAGAATGTAGCAACGCTTCCTATTGCGACTACAGACCAAGGACTTGCCCTGAATGCAGAAACGGCTTCTTGTATAAGCATGGCTTAACATTCAAGTGTTCAAACAGACAATGTGCTTATCAAGAAAAAGCCTGTCCTGACTGCGAAGAAGGTCACCTTGTAGAAAGAACCAGAAGGAGAGATGGCGTGATATTCCTTGGATGCTCAAATTTTGGGATAAAAGGTTGCCCACACACCGAAGAATTGCCCGAAAAGGAGTCAAGCAGGTAAGTTAAAACTTATTGGTCTTCTTGGCAATCTTTACAGAGCGGGGTACCGAACTTGTTCTTTGAATACTAAGTTGGAAAGGTTATTATCAGCTTGCATTTATTGCAATAAAAACCCTTACCTTCAAATGTATTATCGCCTTTCACAGCCATTCTGTGATGATACTGTTGGCAATCAATGCATAGTGGTTTACTTAAATGACCTATTGAATAATCATATACCGTTCTAGTTATCTGTCTTTTACATTCTTGGCAGACCCATTTCTGCTTTTCCAAGTCCTGATGCTTCCTGCAGAGAGCTTTGCCAAAATATTCGAGAGAGTATTCATACATGTTTTCGCATAGACTTTCTCTGCATATACCGCAATGATAGTCAGTTGCTGTATTATCCATGCGAGGATGTCACTCTGCGTCTGTATGTCTGATTTAGTTTATTAGCTTAATTACGTGTACTCGACTTTTTTTGAAAGCAGTGGAAACAAGTTCGTTTCAATCACCGAAAAAAGAGGAAATGCGGGTGATTTCTCCATTTACAGAGGGTTCGACCTAACGGCTGCTCAAAACGCAAGGGGGAGAAAACTCAACCTACTGCAGAAGCTTGGAATTTCTGTCCTTGAAAAGAATTGGAAATCTCCTTGTGGGGTTTTATCTAGGATCAGAAAGGCTTTGGACAACGGTTGGTCTTTTCCATTGGATGTATTGTTTCTCGAAATTGTAAGCCTTAATGATTTGTTCCATGAATTTATGTGAAAACATGTTGGTGTGACTAAACTCGAAGAGCATCTATTTCTTTTTTCGTCATCGACATTTCATAGTCGCCTACTTGACTTCTTTAGGTTCTTTGATACCTAATTGGACATATTCTTTGATTTGCCCCTCCACGTCACTAAGCAGTTGCTCAAATTTTGTCTTCTCCTCAGGGGACTGGGCTCGATTTATCTCTAGCTTCCAAGAAGCCTCAAAATGCCGCAGCTCCAAAAGCATCACCGACTCAATCCGCCGCATCCGCAACAGGTAATCTGCTTCTAGGTGAATGTAGCTTTTGGCACCCTGAATTATTAGTCTCAACTTCTTTGCCTCATCTTTGGAGACATCTGGCTCTTGGAGCCGTCTTAGAGCAGCCCACAGAAGCCCAAACGCCTCATTACCTGACGGCAACTCCTCAAATCTTGCAATCTCCAGCTTGGGCATCTGCGTTGTTGTTGTGGGCTGTTCAGTAACTTTATTTGCTGCATTTTCCACAGAAGACTTTTCTGGAATCGCCAAGCCTGACCTTGTGAGCTTCATAAAAATGGCTTCTGGGCTTCGATTTAAGGCTATTGCAATCTCATCGATGCTCTTGTGCTTGGCAACTAAGTCTCGCAATTGTTTCTCGTCAAGTTCGCTCCAACGCATAACCTGTCAACTTTCTGCAGATACTTTTGGTTTATTTCTTTCATTTGAGCATAAATAGTTTATTGTGGTAAACACGACACCATAAGACCTGTAAATAACATTTGGAAGATACCTGTAAAAGAATCGCTCGTCTTAACCAAGGGGATTTTGAAGCACCAGTTAACGGGATAAGCAACCAGCTGAAATAGTTAATCCAGCAAGCGGCAACAGGACAAATTTGCTTCTCAGGACTAACGAATACCACTGGTCCGCAGTAATCATTGTTAAAACAAGCTCTTGAGGTACTTCACGATGAGTTGCGGCTGGTCGAACGCTGTCTTTAACGCTTTACCTGGATTCTTGATGTGATTTATCAGCGACAGTTTCTTATACTCAGCGAGGGCTTTTGCAGCTATCTCCTTGACTTCTGCTGGCGTGAACTCATTGGTTGTAATCAGCGGCATGCCTTTTGGTTGTCTTGCCTGTGCGAAAGCGTTCCAAGTCAAATCTTGCTGGATGTAACCGTTGGCTTTGCAGTCCTTAAACAGTCTAGTCCCGTAGGACGGTGTTGCCATGAAGAGGTGCATCCCAACGTCGTAATCGCGCTTCAGCCCAAGAGCAAAATCCACAGTTCGCTGCATATTCTCCTTTGTCTCGCCTGGAAAACCTATAATGTAGAAAGCGCCCGTTTTCAACCCTATTTGTTTCGCATCTTTTGCGAATTGGACAACGCGGTTAAGGTCAAGACTTTTACAGATGACGTTGTCAAGGATTTGTTGATCGCCAGACTCAACTCCAACAAAGATGCTGTTAGCACCTGACTGCTTCATCTTCTTAAGCAAATCCAGGTTCAGACAGTCAGCACGGACACCATTTGGGGTTTCCCACCCGATCTTAATTTTCCGCTCAACTATTCCGTCACATATAGCTTCGAAGCGTTTAATGTCTAATGTTAAGTTGTCGTCTTCAAAGAAGATGTTTTTAACTTTAAACTTATCAACGACATACTGGATATGGTCTAAAACGTATTGAGCTGAATGTGCCCTGAATTTTTGTCCCATATGCAGGTGGACGGCGCAGAAGCAGCAATTAAACGGGCAGCCGCGGCTTGTAATCATGGAAATAGCTCGGTCTTGGAAGCTACGGTAACCAATCTTGCTGGGTTTTAAGTATAGCTCCATATCTACTAAATCATAGGCGGGATAAGGCAAATCATCTAAATGCTGCATAAAGGGTCTTGTTGGATTAACGGTGACTTCGCCGTTTTGCCGGTAGGCAATCCCAAGGACTTGGCTGAAATGTCTTTTCCCCAAAAACACCTCAACGATTTCAAGCATAGCATATTCGCCCTCGCCCACAACTGCAACATCAACATCTGTTGCCTCCTCCAGGAATTCTTTAGGAACCAGACGTTACGTGTGGTCCGCCCACAACAGTTAGGATATTTTGGTTAACTTGTTTGGCAAGGTTACTGATTTTTAATGCATTGCCTATTTGGCATGTGAAAGGTCCAGCGATGCCGACGATGTCCGGTTTTCGATGCTCAATTTCCTGTTTGATTTGCTCAAAGGGTAAACCCACATTCATGGTTTCACCGTTCTCTTGAAAGGCGAGGTCCGTCATGAATGCGTCCAGAATCTCAACCATGTAACCTGCTTTCTTTAAAACTGCGGCTATGTACATTAAACCAACCGGGAGGTTGCCGGCGGGTTGCTCTGAACCCCTATAAAAGGTCTGCGGTGGATTGATTAGAAGCACTTTCATTGGTTGTACCCAGTGATAATTAGTTGATTTGTACCATTTAAATTAGTTCATAATGGCAACTAACCCGTAATAATCATGTTGCAAGCTGATTCACATATAATTGACATGCTGAGACCAGATTTTGAAGTTAGTTAGCATGTTACTGCTATGCCACTACAACATAGGTTTATGAGCGGTTGTTCGGCTCTATTTCATGTTAACTTTTCCCTATTTAAGTAGGAGGTGAAGTTTTTGAGTACAAGAACTGAAGAACGAAGAGGTAAAATGACCGTTGCTGAAGCAGGCAGGAAAGGAGGAGAAAAAACCGCTTCAACACACGGACGCGAATTCTACGAAGAAATAGGACGTAAAGGCGGAGAAAAAGTCTCAATGGAAAGAGGTCCCGAGTTCTACAGTGAAATCGGCAGCAAAGGAGGTTCCGAACGAGCCAAGCAACACGAAGGTTCAGCAGAAGCAGCAGGCAAAACAAGTCTTGAAGAAGCCGGTCACAGAGGTGGACAGAGAGTTCGACGATTAATACAAGCAGGAAAAGAACACGAAGAAGAATAAGCAGATCTTTAACTGGATAATCTTATCGTTTACGCTTATTTTTTCTCGGTTCTTTAAGATTAAATTTATTTTTCTGATGGAGGTGATTTGTTGGAAGAAAAGAAAGGAAAAATGACAGTTGAGGAAGCAGGTCGTCGAGGTGGCTTAAAGACTTCTGCAACTCATGGAGAAGAATTCTACAGTGAAATAGGCCGTAAAGGAGGAAAGATAGGCGGACCCAGAGGAGGACAAAGAGTCCGCAAACTTGTCCAGGAAGGAAGAGAACATGAAGAAGAATAAACATCACTTTTATTTTCGTTTAGTTTTAAGCTTCTTCTGTTTTCAAATCTATTAACTAGGTTACACCTTTTTAATAATTACATATACTATTTTCGAATTATTCTTATTGCCATCAAAACTGATTTAAAACTGCCAGAAAAAACCAATTTTACGCCTATAGAATTACTTAAAGAAATAGGAAAAATAGAATAAGTAAAAAGCTTTCTTTGATTTTTACGAATTATTGTTTAGCGCTTGAGTAGCAAGCAGTTTACTGTGCTTATGCTTGATGGGTTTGTGATTGCTTGTTAGAGCCCACATATGCTTAAGGGCTATTATCATGGACTAGATTAACAAGATGTTTTTTCAGTTAGGGGAGGTGAAATGGTTTTGGCAGTGAAAAATGAGGTAGGAAGAAAGATGACAAGGCAGGAGGCGGGCAGGAGAGGTGGTGAGAAGGTGGCAAGAGAAAGAGGTTCAGAATTTTACAGGGAGATAGGTCGAAAGGGCGGAGAGAAAGTTGCTGAGGAGCGTGGATCAGAATTCTACAGGGAAATTGGACGGAAGGGCGGAGAAAGCAGAAGCAACAGGATTGGAACTAACATATCATCGATTCAAGCAGGGCGGTTACCTGTGCAGCTGCGAACTAAAAGAGCGAAATTGGATTCATAAATCCATTTTTCTTGTTGATTGTCCTAAAGAAAAAAATCAAAATGTTGAAATAACTTGGAACTTTAATTTTTGTTATGAAGAAAGTACTTATTCTCTATTATAGTCGAACTGGAAACACTGAAAAAATGGCAAAAGCTGTTTTTGAGGGTTCCCAAAACACTGGCGTTGAAGTGGAGTTAAATTATCATGTAGATGCTGAAAGCTTAAGCCTATATGACGCCATTCTTGTCGGGGCACCAACATACAATCACGATATGCCCGTGGATTTCAAGAATCTCTTTGAAGAAGCTGCCGTGGCAGGCATAAGTTTGAAAGGCAAAACAGGCGCAGCGTTTGGTTCCTACGGGTGGAGTGGTGAAGCGCCAAAGTTGATTTTGGAGATTATGAAGTACAAGTTTGAGATGCAAGTTGTTGAACCACCGTTGCTTGTAAAGTACGGACCTGACCAAAATATGTTTAATGCGTGCAGGGACCTTGGAAAGAAAGTTTCCGAAAGCTTGATGAATCAGGCTTAACACTAACCGCTAGGAGAAAAATTTATGGAAAAAAAGACGAATAGTCTCCTTGATTTTTTGAAGAACCAAATTACCGTTGAAAACGAAATTGTGGCTTCACTTGATAAAGCTCTTGTTGACATGAAAAATCCGGCTGTTAAGGGGGTCTTGAAGGGTGTATCATTGGATTCGGTTAAGCACGCGGAACTTTATTCGGCTGCCATTACTTTGTTGACAAGTGCCTCCACTGCATTAAATCAAGGCAACCTTGATGAACAAAGTGCTTTAGTAAAAAAACACATTGACATAGAGGCGAAATTAATCAAGAAACTTCAAGAAACAATACCGACAATTGAGAACGAGAAAGTTGTGTTCCTCTTAAAGGCAATATTAAATGATGAATGTAGGCACCACGCGATGCTAAAGATGGTTCTGGAAATAATTGTTCATGGTGAGACCATAACAGAGGCTGACTGGTGGAAGATGCTTTGGGAAAATGTTCCGTTCCATGGCGCTCCCGGCGGGGGATAAACAAAAAAGAAAAGGCTGTTTAGGCGTTATCGTTGCTGTTGATAACTTGCTGTGAATAGCTCCATGTCTCATCGACTATTTGCTGAAGTTCCTGCAGAACTGTTGCCAACATTTCGCCTTTACATGTTAAACCGTAGGCTTTGGGGGTTCTTCTTATAAATACAAGTTTTTTGCCTTTCAAACCCCTTAGGTACTTGTAGGTTCTTCTCATGGAGAGTCCTGTTTCTTTGGAAATTTTGCCTGCTGAGATTCCTTCGCTTGGAAGGGTGTCGTAGACTTTGCGCTCCATTTCTGTGAAGGTTTCTTTGCTTGGATCACGTTTTGATCTAAAGAAGAATATGTAATCTCGCTCTTCAGGAGTCTCTATTAATCCAACTGAGCGTAAGCGCTTAAGGATTCGCGATGCAATCTTTGAAGAAATTAAGCTTTCTATTTCATCAAAAGTTTTAGGACCTGCAAGTAATGCGCGCAGAAGGGTTTCTTCATAACATTCCGAATGGGATGGAAGCATTTCTGCGAATTCGGGAAAAGCTCCAAGTAAATTTGTTAGTCGCCCACCGAATGTGGTTGCATAGTATTCGTCTCTTGATTCAGTTGCTAAACCAACTGCCATTAAGGGCTGTAGGTATTCTTCGTTTATAGTGTCTTGGCTGTGTGAATGCCCAGTCTTCTTTAGTTCTTGTTGGAGCTGACTTACCGAGTACCTGCCGTTAACGATGGCTTTTAAGATGTGAAGTCTTGTTTCGTTCTTCAAAACGTTGAATAATTCTTTGATGTAGTTGGGGTTGTTCATGGTTTCGCATAGTTTTCTTAGCTCATTTTTTAATTTGTATACTTGGCAGCGAGTTATGCACTCTAGTGGTGATGTGGGTGCACAGTTTCGGCATTCTGCGTTTAGTGAACTCAGCATTTGGGTTACGTCTTTGTTGTGTTCGCTATTTCGGATTGATGATTGAACGTTGCCCATTGTTTTTTCTCCTTTTGAGTGTGTCTGTTGGGCGTAGAATTAGGTGTTTTAGATGAGGTTTTTTGTTACTGCTGCCCGTCTTGACACACGTCATAAATTATGACAGGCGGCATATTTAAATATGTTTTCCCCAAAAATATGAGTAATTGGTGCAAAACTTGATACTACCATGCGAAGTCGGAGTAAAAACTGTCCTGCCAGCAGTAAAGGCAATAATGGCAAGATCTATCTTGGAAAAACACGGCTTTAACGAAAAAAAGACCGCAGACCTCTTGGGCTTATCACAATCAGCCGTCAGCAGGTACGTTGGACGCGAAAGAGGCAACCTCATAGTAATCGAGGACACTGATGTCATAGCCCTAATTGACCAAATGGTAACTCATCTTATAAAACAACCCGACAACAAAACAGACCTCCTCAAACTCTTCTGCCAAACATGCACAGCCATCAGAGAAAAAGGTTTAATGTGCACGCGTTGCCAAAAAGAAATGCCTCAAGCATGGGCAGAAAAATGTTTCTTTTGCCGAGAATAAGCGGCAATTAAAATTTATTAAAACCGTTGTTTAAGTGGTTTTGAGGAAAACTTTCGTACGATAGCGAAGCACCGTAAACTAACTTTTCAAGAGGAATCTTGATTTGAGTCAGGACCAAATAAGGGAAATTTTGCGAAAAGCAAAAACCATCGCTGTAGTTGGGTTATCTAAAAAGCCAGAAAAAGACAGCTGCAGAGTAAGCGCTTACCTACAACAACACGGGTATCGCATCATACCTGTTAACCCCTTCGTCGACGAAGTATTGGGCGAGAAAAGCTACAAAAGCCTTCTTGATATTCCTGTTGAAATCCAGAAAACTATCGATATAGTCGACATTTTCAGAAAACCAGAGAATATTCCGCCGATTGTTGAGCAAGTCATTGCGCTTAAAGCCATGTTTGGCAGAGTTTTTGTAGTTTGGTTGCAACTGGGTATTGTTAATGAGCATGCTGCCGAAGCGGCACGGAAGGTTGGGTTAGTTGTGGTAATGGATAAATGTTTGATGGTTGAGCATCAACACTTGCCTTAATGTGTTATGCTGCGCCCAGCAATAGTGAAGCCACAGTTGCGATAACAACAATTGCTAACGTTTCCAGTAGCGTTATTTTCCAGTTGACTCGGGTTTTCTTTGAGCGGTATCTTCCGAGGAAAACACCTGAGATAACACCTACCAAGATGAGGGAGATAATAATGTTGTAGATGGGTGGAAGAACAAGGTAGGTGGCTATTGGAATGATTCCTGCAAGGAAGGTTGTGCTTCCACAAATTATCGCTGCGTAAAGGTTCGACCTGTGAATCTGTTTGCTTAGCAAAGTGAAAAGTTTCTGGACAAGCATCAGGGATTTGTCGCGTTCCTTCTTGTCGGGTATGTCGCTTAAACTGTAGTTCATGAGGTTCTGCAGGGTCATAATGTCGTTTAAGTCTTCAGTGATTCCGCCTAAAAGAAAACTTGAAAAATTGGTGATGGCTACTGCGCTAAGTGTTAGGAATGCCGTGAAAATTACGGTTCTTACATCATGGAATATTGAGGTAGCAGTGAATGTTGCTATGAAGGCTGAGAGAATAACGACCAAACTAGTTATTGAGCCATCCACTAAGCCAGCAACAACCTCCATAATTGGCTCTTTTTTCAACAGGAGACTTTCCCACTCTTTGCCGAGATGCTGACCCTGAGCTGTTAACTGCACATGACCGTCTTTTTCGATGATGAGTCCTTCAATCGACATTTCTTTTAATGCTTTGTCGAGTTCGTTTAACTCGATGCAGGCATAGTTGACGCAGACGCGATCAATTCGGTTTTTAAGGGTGGTTTTTTTTATTTTAGCGCCTTTGCTCAGGTTTAACAGAACAATAACTCGGATAACATCGGGTAATTCCTGGATTTCAAAGGCCACTGAACAAATCCACCAATCTGAACAAGTCAATTATTCTAATCTTAGCTAATAACTTTTTGCGACTCAAACTAGCCTCTCAACATAGTTAATCCACCCGTTAAACGATTAAAATTCAACATGCTAATGACTTCTAAAAATCGTCAATATCAACTATCCTTTTAGATCTACATTTCTGGGTACATCGTTGATTTCTGGAATTTAATACGTCTACAGCTTGAAGTTCACCAACCATACTTTTGGTACTTACAATCGATACCCCTTAACAAAGGTGTAAAATTTACTTGCATAGTTAGCGGCAACGAGAACTCAACCTTCTAGAAATTCTGCGACATTTTCTAACCCCAACCTGAAAAAAAATCCAAAGACCAAAAAACAATACTTCCCAAACATACTGCTCCATTTCTGCAAATTCAACTACTTTTTTCTATCAAACAGTCGATGTTTTCGGCTTTCTACCTTCCACAGCCTATCGCTAACCAACCATAAGCAACATGAACAACAGCTCCCCAACCACAACCAAACAAACCCCAAGCAACAACCCAAACCAAAAACAAAACCCAAAAAACAACGACCCAGCATGGTTGTGCACAGGAAAAAATCCACAACCGCAACCAGAAAGAAAACTCTTCTGTTTTGGATCATCAGAACTATTTGATATGCAACCTGCAAGTGCCGCAAACCCCAAAGCAACCCAAAAACAGATGCGGAAATTTTGTTCTATTCAATCAAACAAGTATTTCCGGAGAGACTCAATTGCTCGGATAGAAAAGCGAGGGATTTTTTTCTATTTATACAATTAATGAGAATTTATCGGGTCGGGATGCTAAAACCTCTTTACAATTTCGGTAATTTGTCACGCAAAAATTGTCCAAATATGACAAAGCATAGATCTACTTGGTTGGGCTATTGAAAGGTTAAAATTTCCGTGTTAGTTTAGGTCTATGTGTTTTTTATGGGTTCTGATTATGGCGAGTGGGATGAGGTTTACCGTAATTATCCGCTCGATGAGTTAGGCTGGGAACTTGGGAAACCTAGACCTTTATTGGTAGAATATGTCGAAAAAGGACTTTTGCCGAAAGGAAACGCTTTAGACCTTTGCTGCGGCGCAGGAACCAATACTCTTTACCTCGCTCGACAAGGGTTTGACGTTTCAGGAATAGATATATCCAAAACCGCCATCGTAATCGCCAAGAAAAAAGCACAACAAGCCAAAGTACACATAGACTTTCTAATGGAGAGCTTTATCGATTTGTCTTTTAGCGACAACAAATTTTATTTTGTTTTTGACATGGGTTGCTTCCATCACGTTCATGTTGAAGAGCGAGCGAAGTTCATAGCGGGAGTGCACCGTGTCCTTATGCAAGGCGGCGTTTATATGCTTACATGTTTTAGCTATAAGAACGGACCAGCATGGAACCACTTCACCAGACAACAGATAATTGATTTGTTCTCTGGGCGCTTTGCGTTGAAGCAGATTAGGCATAACCCTTCGCTTGAAGACGACGGAGTCATCCGCTTCTTCTATACAGCGCTAATGAAGAAAAAAACCCCGTCTAAATGATCTGTTCTAGCGCTTTTCGTATTCCCTCATAGCTAGGTTCTAAAGCTGGATTATCAGAAACCCACACATAACGCACAGTGCCTGATTCATCAAGAACGAAAACCGAACGTTTAGCTACCGTATAATCCTTAAGACCCGCAAAATTATGCAGCTCGAGACCCCATTGCTTGATGACTTCACGCTTGAAATCGCTAAGAATCGGAAAAGGCAACATGTTTTTCTCAGAAAACCCCTTGTTTGAGAATGGATCATTAACGCTTACTCCGACAACTTGAGCTTTTAGGTCACTCAACTTCGACATCGAATCCCGAAACATACACATCTCTTTGGTGCAGGTTGATGTAAAAGCGCCAGGGAAAAACGCCAAAACTACTTTTTTTCCTAGAAACTCCTTGAGATTTCGGGGTTTCATATCCACGTCGGGTAAAGTGAAATCCGGTGCCTTATCTCCAACTTTGATGCTTACCATGAAAAACAGTCCTCGCTAGAAAGGAAAAGTTGTGCCCGTATAAA
>CAVYRJ010000002.1:0-20374 GCA_963770935.1 Candidatus Bathyarchaeota archaeon | reverse complement strand
CTACTTTTGTATCGCCGGTAACTATGCCTACGCCAGCTTCGATGCACGTTTGCCGCATGCTTGCCAAATATTTTCTCTAAATCACTTATAGCTAAACCTTCTTCCAAGATCAAGCCGCAAGCCAACGCATAAGGCTCAGCTCCTAAACATGAAATATCGTTAACGGTACCTGAAATCGATAAGCGCCCGATGTCGCCGCCTGGGAAAAATATGGGTTTAACAGCGTGGGAATCACTTTTGAAGACCATGTCGCCGATGACTGCTGGCATCATCCATTGCTTCTAATGGGACTTTTGCTTCGTAGCCCAGACCGCCAAAATACTTCACAATGTGGTTCTTGACCAAATCGTGCATGACTGAGCCGCCAGCACCATGCAGCATAGTGATTTTTTCGTTTTTGTCTGACATAATGTTCTGGTTCCTGATTGAGTTGCACTAGCATACTCTAGAAGGTCAAAAATAAACAAATCGCACTGCAGGTCATCTTCAATCTGAAAGGTTAACGAGGTATACTATCACTCAACGAAGTCATGTGTATGAGAAAATCGGTGATTTTTGTTTGGTTTGTTGCTAGGAGCAGTTGGATTGTGTTTGTTTGTCCGCTTGCTAAAACTAACGCTGTTTCATCTGATGATGACACAGAAAAATCGGATTGTGATAGATTTATTGTGGGAACGCTCACATCATTGTATAGCAGGGTTGCCTTTAGATGTATGTAGGCAGTGCCGTCGATTGGTGCTGTCTGTGTTCCAGTTGATGGCGGCGGGTTCTCGCTTGAATAATCATTGCGGAGCGTGAGCTCAATTGTGTAGAGATGGCTTCCTTTGGCTATTTGCTGTCCATCTTCTGACGTATATGTTTGGTTGATAAGCGTGAAGGTTGAGGATGAGGAAATCATGTAAATTTTGCTCTCGCTTCCCTTATAAGTGAGGTAGTGTGGTGTAGTTTCATCTGTTTTTGGAGCAGCCAAACCACCCAAAAACAAAACAAAAAGAGCTGAAAAAGCTGAAAGTAGAAGCAAAATTATTCCTGCAATTACTGCAATTTTTTTTCGCTTCACTGCAAATCAGCCTTCCATCTTTATCTTTCTTTAACGTATAATGCTGTGGTTCCCCTCAAAACAACCCTCGCAAACGAATGATAACCTCCGTTGGCTCCTTGCTCTTCAGAGAAGAACGTTAAATGCACCACGCGTCCAATCTCCGGTTTCCCATTAACTAAGTTCACGATGTCGTAGGTTTTTATTTTGTCAGCCATCCTTTGTGGGTCAAAAGTGTATTGGAACGTGCCGTTATTGACTTGTAGGATCCCTTCTTCTAAGACTGCGCCTGGAATAATAGCTGCGTAATAGACTTTGGAAGAAGTAGTGTTTCCCGTAATGTTAAGCCCAATTGTAGGTGAAAAAGTCTGTCTAGCTGTCATGTTGAGCTTCATTCCACTCGCTGGAGCTGGTCCATTTTCAAGCACGAATACCCAACCTCCTTCACTGGGCATGCCAGGTACTCTGCCTTGAGTGTTATTCCACGTTGCAGTCACGTTATAAACCCATAACCCTGCTTTATCTAAGAGCCACTTGTCTACAGCTACAAAGTAACCGTATTGGTCACCGATGCCTGTCGTAACAAAGGTTGTACCGTTTGGTGCGGTTAGCGTAAAGTGTACGTTGCATGGAACCACAGGGTCAATCTGCAGCACAGCACCGAAGGTTGCGCCAACGGAGTAAACCATTCCAGGTCGCAGGGGCGTTAGGAAGAATCGAGCAGGAATCCCGTCGGGGCTTGGCAAATCCTCATTTCCCGGTCCTATTATGCGGTTGTTGTTGGTGCCTTTGGGCAGTATGAAGGCGCTAGCTTGGTAACCTGCATACGCCGGCTTTTGACCGTTGTTTCTTAAAACAACCCCACCCAATAGGCGGTAGATGTCTCCAGGTAAGTCTCCGTTGTTTGAGGCGCTTATTTGTCCGCCGAAAGTATTGGGGCTGGTAGGCCAATAGGGTGCACGAATGTTGTCGTGGGAAACGATGAACCTCGAGTTAAATCCTGGTCTTGGGGCTGAACCGTAGAAGTATTGTAGGTCGGTTATGTATTCTGGGAACATTTCTGGGGATAAACCGTTGCTTGTTTTAATTATGGTATTGGATCTGCCTATGGTCTGCAAGGTTGAGTTGTAGGTTGCATTGCTCCCTTTCACCATATAAGTTAACACAGGCTCGATTTTGTTAGAACCTTGCTGCTCACTTGCAATCAAGAGAACATCATAGGAGTTGTAGGGGAAATTAATGTGGTCCAGCACAGAAGTGCCATTTGGTAGAGTATATCCTTCCCAACGCTTTTGGCCGCGGTCTGCAATAACTCCTCCAGGAAGACTAATCTTCTTTCCATGAGCTTCAATTGAAGAATCCAATGGGTACACAACTCCTGCATGTCGCATTGCCGAAACCCAAAGCGTGCCTTGAGTGTCCCAGTAAGTGGCAATTACAGTTGCATAATATTCTCCTGGCGCAGTTAATGGGAGTGGTTTTAGTCCTTGTGCTGCCCCGAAAATTCCACCAGATGTAGCTTGCCCAGTCGAAACGACTGTGGATATGTTGTTAGGGTCAGAGTCGAAGTAGAGGGATGCTTTGACGGTTACGTTGGCTGCCACTGGAGGGTTGAACGCCATATCCCGTCCATAACGGTTTCCAACATTGTAAGGTTGTCCCTGAAAAGTCGCCGTAGCCAAAGTCAAGCGTTCTGCAATCCAGAAGGAGTAGTTTCCGCCGCCTTCATAGCGGTTGCCCCATGCGTCTTCAATCCAGCCTTTAGCCTCAATTGTATAGTTCCCGTATGTTGGGGGTTTCCAAGCGGTGAAGCTAGAGTTTTTGGTGGTTGCTCCGTTGCCTCTTCGAGCTAAAAAGATAGCTGTCCCCAAATCTTTGACTGTTCCATTCGGATAAGTTATCTTCACTGACCAGTTTCCATGGTCGTAGCGCCATGGAATGTTGCGCTGGGAGTTAGCATTGTCTAAAAGGAATGTCGGCTCCAAATTATAAGTTAACGCTGTGCCACTTGAGCTAAAACGGGGCAGGATGATTTCGTCATGGATTAAGTTGCGTGGGGAAATTGCTACTTTGCTTTCATCTTCTTTGGCTACTACGCCTCGATAACCATTAGAGTTGTAATCCCAAAGGAGCGCCCAATAGCTTCTGCGATTAATCTGCGAACCATCAATCCACTTTCCAGCGGCGTTAATTCCACTTGCAGGTATTGGCGGCGAGAAAACACATGAAACATTGTTTAAGTCTTTAGGTCTCCCTCCTATGCTGTCGCTGTTGAAGTTGTACCTGCTGCTACCAGATTTGAAGCCGAAATCCAGCTTTAATCTATAGATTCCAGGAGGCAGGTTCTGGGGCAAGGTAAAGTTAGTCAATAACTTTCCAGAATATAGTTGTCCACTGCTGTCAAGCGAAAAATTGGCTATTGGCACCTCAACCATCACATCTACAGGTGTTTTCTGGGTATATCCTGTGTAACTGGAGACTGATGCACTGCCGCCTCCCTCGATTGGGAGCCCTGAAGGTGTGAGGATGGTGGAGACTGATTCATCCCATGGAGTGTGCTGGTATCCTAAAGGATCAAAATCTCTCTCTGCAGTTAAGAGAAGACATGTGCTGTTAACTTTTGGATAGGTGAGTTTGAAATTACTCAACAACTCCTGAGAGTAATTGAGTGCAGCTGCAATCCTAACCTTTGTGCCAGCAGTCCACGTGGGCGGAGCGATCTCAAAGCTTGTTGACCAGTTGCCGTTTGCAGCGTGTGAGGCTGTTTGAAGTTTTACTTTTTGGTTGTCGGTTAAATCATCCAGCAGACCAACCGGCGGAGGAGTTGGAATAGGCGTAGGTGTCGGCGTAGGTGTGGGTGTAGGTTGCGGATTGTAGGCTGTTTGTGTAGGTTGCGGAGTATAGGATGGTTGTGAACTGGTAGGCTTGGGAGATGCAGTAGGCGAAGGCATGGTTGGCTGTGGAGTTATTGAGGGTTCAGTTGTTGAAGTGGGTGTTGGAGAAGGATTATCGGGCGTGCTAGTTTGGCTGGGTAAATAAGCGGTTAAGTATATGCCGACTGATAAGGACGCAGTTAAAACTGCGATTAGTGCCACTGCTAAGATTGTTTTGCTGGCAACTGAACTGAAAAATAGCCATTTCACTTTTTTCGCCTTTATAATTGTTGCTGTCTACAGCTTTTAAATTTTGTCAAAAGAAAAGACGTTCAGCAATTTTGGGTCACTTTTCAATTTTTTTTGCTCGTTAAGAGTATTTTTTAATTAGACTAAAACTCTAATGATGAAAAAGATCACTACTCTTTATGCAATAGAACGAACAAAAAGTCTTCCTAAAGGAATTATTTTGCTTTTTTATTAGAGGGTTTCTTGGGTAAACTATAAAAGCCTAAATGCAATCCAAAAACTGTACACCTCACGCGTTCGAATAGTTCCCTCGCAGGAACACCCACTTAATCTGTTAAGAGTAAAATCTTAGTTGTGATACGGAAAGCCATATAAATTGCTTTTACGTGTTTGAATGCGCACTGGAGAAATTATAATGCCAAAATGGGGATACTCAATAATTGAAGAAATGCTCAATCCAGAAAAAACAGCGAAAGCAAGCGGAAGAGAACTCAAAGTATCCCATAAAGCCGCACGTGAAATTTGCAAAGCTGTTAAAGGCATGAATCTTGTTCAATCTAAAGAATTTCTGCGAGACGTATTGGTCAAGAAAAAACCTGTTCCATACACAAGGTACACTAAGAAGCTAGGACACAAAGGGGGAATGGATGGCAGATGCGTGGGGAGATTTCCCATAAAAGCTGCCGAGCAAATCCTCCACGTTATCGAAGCAGCCCAAGCCAACGCAGAAAACAAAGGCTTAGACGTTGACCGCCTTCGCATAATGCATGCAGCGGCCTATCAAGGGATCAAACTTAAGCGTTTCACACCAAGAGCACATGGCAGAGCTTCACCAAAATTCGATAAAACAACACACGTCGAAATCGTTCTAGAAGAGAAACCGACCCAAGGAGAGCAATAAATGAGCATAGTTAAACGTTTTATTACAGAATCAATGAAAAGAACAGAAATAGATGAGTTTTTACAGAAAAAGCTTGAACGCGCAGGATACGGCGGAGTAAACCTGTCCAAGACACCACTGGGCACACACGTGGTAGTTTATGCTATGCGTCCAGGCTTAGTTATAGGCAGAGGCGGAGAAACAATCAAAGAACTCGCCTCAGCCCTTGAGCAAAACTTCAAAGTTTCCAATCCACAAATTTCCGTTTCAGAAATCGAAGTTCCAGAATTCAATGCCCATGTAGTTGCAAACCGCGTTGCCTCAGCCCTTGAACGAGGAGTCCACTTTAGACGCGCAGGTTTCTGGGCACTTAACCAAGTTATGGAAGCAGGCGCATTGGGCGCTGAAATAGTAATCAGCGGCAAACTCACAACTGAGCGAGCACGCTTCGAAAAATTCAAAGCAGGTCACTTCCCAATAGTCGGAGAGCCAGCATTAAAAGCCATGAAAACAGCCGACGCACACATCCAACTAAAACCAGGCATAATCGGAGTACGAGTAAAAATCATGCCTCCAGACGCGTACTTCCCAGACAAAGTAACAATCGTAGAGCCCGCTCTAGAAGAAGAACAAGTAACCGTTCCAAAACCAGTACCTGCACCACCACCAGTACCAGTTGAGCCAAAAGCTGAAGCAGAGCCAGAACCAGAAGTGCAAACAAAAGAAGTAACTGATGAACCAAAACCTGAGGAGACAAAACAGTAATGCGTGTAAAAGAAATCAATGCCCTTTCAGCTGAGGATAGCGCAAAAAAACTTGCTGATTTACGGGTAGAACTAGCGCGATTCAGAACCATGGTTAATGCAGGTGGCGCTGTAGAGAACCCTACAAAAATAAGGGAACTGCGTAGAACTATCGCTCAAATACTAACCATCCAAAACGAGAAGAAATTGGGAATCAGGCAAGCAGCTGAAGAGGAAAAACAAGAAAAGAAAGCTGAAAAACAAGCCAAAGTACCCAAAGCTAAAAAACCCGCTAAGGAGACCCCCTCCAAATGAAAGTAACTCCAGATATCATCCGCTACGAGTTAATTGGCACTCAAGCAAAAATCGCCCAAAGTGTCCACGCAGGCTATCTGGGACTAGCTGGTCCAGTGGTAGCTGAAACAAAAAACACCTTAACTCTAATTCATCAGGGTCAGCCTAAAAGCGTAATAAAAGACTTGGCAACTTTCGACTTTAGTTTCGGAGACG
This sequence comes from Candidatus Bathyarchaeota archaeon, assembly GCA_963770935.1. Taxonomy (GTDB): domain Archaea; phylum Thermoproteota; class Bathyarchaeia; order Bathyarchaeales; family Bathycorpusculaceae; genus Bathycorpusculum. Next base: position 14,080 of record CAVYRJ010000002.1, on the reverse strand, counting down.
GAACAACAGTTGAGGTTGACGGTTCGCTTTTGGTCGGCAGATCTGAAGACAGGTTAAAGAAAACAGTGAAGAGGTTATGGTAATATGTCAATGACTTTCAAGAAACCAAAAAAGACCTGTGACGACCGTAATTGTCCATTCCATGGAACACTAGCCGTCCGCGGACGTGTACTGGAAGGAATCGTTCACACATCAAAGATGGATAAAACCGTTATCGTTGACAGAGAATTCCTTCAATTCTCATCAAAATTTGTACGCTACGAAAGACGACATGGTCACATCCCATCACATAACCCTCCATGCATCGACGTTAAGGAAGGCGACCGCGTAAAGATTGCAGAGTGCCGACCAGTCAGCAAAACTGTTTCGTTTGTTGTTGTAGAAAAATTAGGAGAGGAAAAGTAAAATGTGTGCGGCGAAGGCGAAACAGAGAGCACTCGTTTCGAAAGGAATGCTTTCACACGGACAAAAAATTAGCCGTGGACTTTTAGCAGGCTCCGAACTAAGATGTACCGATAACACGGGCGCAAGAGTTTTGCGTTTGATTCAAGCTATGGGCTACAAAGGTCGACTTAGACGGTACCCATCAGCCACAGTAGGTGACAAAGTCACAGTGTCTGTACGTCAAGGATCTCCTGACATGCGCAAAAAGATTTTCCAAGCTGTAATCGTACGCCAAAGAAAATGCTTCAGGCGTGTCGACGGCGTTTGGGTTCAATTTGAAGATAACGCCGCGGTAATCATTACTCCCGATGGTGAAATGAAGGGTTCGGAAATTCGCGGTCCAGTCGCAAGAGAGGCAGCTGAGAGATGGCCAAGAATCGCAAGTGCCTCAAGTATAATTGTGTAGGTGTAAGATAATGCAAGATACAAAACGAGTTAAGAACCCGGGTAAACAAAGAAAAATGCTTTTCAACGCTCCTGCTCACATACGCCACAAACTCATGTCCGCACCACTATCACGTGAGCTTTCTGCTTCAAAAGGCGCAAAGACTCTTCCAGTAAGAAGAGGCGACACAATCCTCATCAAACGTGGAGACAACAAAGGATTTGAAGGCAAAATTTCACGCGTTGACCTAAAAGCATACAGAATTTATATTGAAGGATTAACTCGGGAAAAAGTTGATGGAACAAACATCTTCCTTCCTATTCATCCATCCAAAGTTGAGATACGAAGCCTCAACTTAGACGATAAATGGCGAAAAGAAATCCTTGACCGAAAGAAAGCTATAGAAAAGCCAGCTAAAGAAAAACCAAAAGCTAAGCTTGCAAAGAAAGTCGAAAAGGCTCCAGCTAAAGTTGAAAAGGTCAAACAAGATAAACCCGAAGAAGTCACATCAGTTGAAGAAGAAGCGGCGCCTGAAGTTGCAAAAGAGCAAGCGCCAGCAGAAGAAATATCAGAAATGACACCGAAAGCAGATGCCAAGAAACCTGCTTCAAAGAAAGCAGCACCAGCAACAGCAAAAAAACAAGATGCCCCAGCTAAAGAAGAGAAAGCAGTTGCCAAAAAAGCAGTAAAGCCTACAGCAACAGCAAAGAAGGCACCAGGCGTAAAAAAGACAGAGGAAAAAGAAGCCGCACCAAAACCGCGAGCTAAAAAAACCTCTAAAAAAGGAGGACAATAAAAATGGGTAAAAAAGGAAAAACTGCAAGGCTGAAACGTAAGCCAGCTCCAGCGTTCTGGCCAATTCACAGAAAAGAGTTGCCGTGGGTAGTGAAGCCCTCGTCGGGTTCACATTCACTTGAAAAATGCTTACCCCTAACATTGGTTCTACGTGACATGTTAGGTGTTGCACAAACCCGTAAAGAAGGCAAACTAATCCTCACGCAGGGTAAAGTCATAGTCAACGGGAAAGTCTACAAAAAAGATGATGTTCCAGTCGGCTTAATGGACATTGTAGCAATGCCCGAAAGTAACCAATACTACCGCATCATGCCTTCACACAAAGGATTGTACTTAGCACCAATCAGCAAAGAGGAATCCAACACATCTTTACTTCGAGTTGAAAGCAAATCAACCGTCCATAACGGTGTCCAAATTGCATTACACGACGGCTCAAACATATTAGTTAAAGTCGCTGACCACAAAAACCCCACCGAAGTAACCTATGAAACATTCGACATACTCAAAGTAATATATCCAGAAAAAACCGTCACGCAGACCCTGAAAACTAAAGAAGGCAACATCGCAGTCATTACCGGCGGCAAAAACATCGGCAGACAAGGCAAAATCGTCGAGATCGAGAAAACTGAAGCTAAGAAACGTAGACAAGCTCTTGTAATGATTGAAGACTCGCAAGGGAAACGCTACCAAACAATTCTTGACTTTGTCTTCTCATTAGGTGAAGTTGCCCCACTTGTAAATACATTGGAGGTATCCGCAAATGTCTGAGGAAGCCTTCGTTAAATCTTGGGAAGAGCATCCAATGCGTATACCACGCATCGAAAAGGTCGTTGTAAACCTAAACGTAGGCAAATCAGGCGAACCACTGGAAAAAGCAAATGGGGTCCTCGCAGAAATCACTGGTCAAACACCTATAAAGCGAAAAGCCAAAAAAACAATCCGGGATTTCGGTATTCGCGAAGGCGAGTCAATCGCTGTCGTCGTAACTTTACGAAGGCAAAAAGCTATTGACTTCCTCAAAAAGATCTTGCCAGTGGTGGAAAACAAAGTTCAAAAGCGTGCATTCGATGAACGCGGGAACTTTGCCTTCGGTCTGAAAGAGCACATTGAAATCCCCGGTGTAAAATATGACCCTGAAGTCGGCATCTTCGGTATGGATGTCTGCGTCACAGTTAATCGCCCTGGACAAAGAATAAAAATTCGAAGAAAACAGAACAAGTCAATAGGTCCAAAGCACTTGCTAACACCTGAAGAATCAATCGCATTTATTAAACAAACCTTAGGAGTCGAAATCGTCTAAACTAGAGAGTGAATATATGGGAAAAGAGCAAGTTAAGAAAGTACGAAAATACGGCAAAGGTTCACGTCCATGTGTTAGATGTGGCTCGTATGGACCAGTCATCCGACGTTACAATTTATATCTATGTAGAACATGCTTTAGAGAAGCAGCCCCAAAATTAGGGTTCAAAAAATATGAGTAGGAGCTAAAGAAAAACAATGGACACTTTAACAAATGGTTTGATAACCATCAAAAACAACGAAACACGCAACAAGCGTGAATGCATAATTAGCCCCGCCTCTAAACTTTTGGGACGCGTCCTACGCATCATGCAACTTAACGGTTACATCGGAGAATTCGAATTCATCGACGATGGACGCTCGGGGAAATTCAAAGTTCAACTACTTGGCAGAATAAACAAGTGCGGTCCAGTTAAACCAAGATTCTCAGTAAAATCCACAGAATTCGAAGACTGGGAAAAGAAGTTCCTCCCTTCCAGAGACGTTGGCATAATGGTTGTTTCAACTTCCAAAGGTGTAATAGCCCACAAAGACGCTGAAGAAAAAAACCTTGGAGGAAGGCTCTTAGCCTTCGTGTATTAAAGGAGTGTAATTTATGCGGCTTCCAGAAATATCTAAAACTGTTCAAGTTCCAGAAGAAGTAAACCTAAGTCTAGATGGCAAAAAAATCAGCGTTAAAGGCGAACAAAGGAACGTTAACGCGCGACTTCTCGTTTGCTCCAATAGCAATTGAAGGCGAAGGCAAAAATGTTCGCATTTGGGCAAAGTGGCCACGCAAAAAGGAAGCTGCCCTCGTAGGCACAATATACTCACACATCCAAAACATGATTACTGGCGTAACAAAAGGTTATCAATATAAACTCAAAATAGTCTTCTCGCACTTTCCCATCTCAGTAAAACTTCAAGATAAATCGGTCTTGATTGAAAACTTTACTGGCGAACGTAGACCCCGCAGAATAAAATTAATCGGCAACGTCAAAGTGAAAATTGAACCTGACGACATAATTGTTGAAGGCGCAAACTTGGAAGAAGTCAGCCAAACCGCCGCCAACATCGAACAGGCTACACGTGTCCGAAACAAGGACCCTCGTGTTTTCCTTGACGGCATATACGTGTATGAAAGAAACGAAGGAATGGCATAATGACCGAAAAGAAAATCTCCCCATCACGCGAAGCGCTCAAACTTAGAGCGCGCGCCAAAAATAAGAAACCAAAATTTGTACGGGCAGAGAGCTGGAAATACGACCGCTTCAGTTTAAGCTGGAGAAAACCCCGCGGATTAGACAACAAGATCCGCCGGAAAATCAAAGGTTGGCCACCAGGACCCAGTATGGGTTACAAAGGACCAAAAATCGCTCGTTTTCTTCACCCATCCGGATACCGCGAAGTCATAGTTTTCAACGTAGAAGGTCTGTCAACTATTGATCCTAACACTCAAGCTGCACGCATAGCACACACAGTCGGCAAACGAAAACGCGCCGAAATCATTGCGGAAGCCAAAAAAATCAACATTAAAATCTTAAACCTCAAAGTTTCCAAGGAAACTGCTGAGAAAAAACCGAAGAAGCTGAGGGCGAAGCGCCAGAGGCAGAAGTCAAAGAGCAGAAAGCTCCAAAAGACAGAGAAGAAGCCAAAGAAAGAAACAAAAAAGAAAGCCCCTAAACAAACTAAACCTAAAACCAAGAAGGGAGAGAAGAAACAATGACTGACTTAGCTGGACAAAGACGTTTAGCAGCTCAAATCTTGAAGATTGGGAAAAACCGTGTTTGGATTAATCCTGAACGCATGAATGATGTTGAAGGCGCGATTACGCGTGAAGAAGTCAGAAAGCTAATTCACGAAAAAATCATTGTTTCGTTGCCCGAGCAAGGCGTAAGCAGATCCCGTGCAAAGGTTATTCGAGCAAAAAAGCTTAAGGGCAGACGTAGTGGTCCAGGAAGCCTAAAAGGCGCTGGCTACGCAAAAGTTACCCAGAAAGAAGCTTGGATGATAAAAATCCGTTCTCTAAGACGCAAGCTTCGTGATTTGAAGGCAAGAAAAGTCATAAGCTGAAACCACCTACACCCAATACTACAGGATGGCGGGTAGCGGAAGATTTGAGTCTATTGCTGATTTAGAGCGTAATTTGAAAGCTCATGATTTATGGAGGAAACGATAGATGGCGAAAAATGCAAGTTACCGAGTAAAACTACGACGCAGACGCGAAGGAAAGACCGATTACCAAGCACGTAAGGCTTTGGTTACTTCCAGAAAGCCACGACTTGTCACAAGGGCATCCATCAAGAATGTTGAAGTGCAAATAATTAACGCTAAGCCCCACGGAGACATGGTTTTAGCATCAGCCAATAGCCGTGAGCTAATTAAGTCATACGGTTGGAGAGCTCCAACAGGCAACATCCCCGCAGCCTACCTGACAGGGTTGCTTTGCGGTTTGAAGGCGAAAGCTTCAGGCATCGAAGAAGCAATTCTTGACATCGGTTTGGGTTCTCCCACTAAAGGCTCAAAAATCTTCGCCGTCTTAAGTGGAGTTGTAGACGCAGGCGTTGAGGTTCCTCACAGTGAAGACAAAATCGTTAAGGAACGCATGAAAGGGGAACACATAGCCAAATACGCGAAAAGCTTGGGCGCAGGCTCAAAAGAGTACACCGCCAAATTCTCACAGTACACCGCACAAGATGTTGCTCCAGAAAAAATCACTGAACACTTCACGAAAGTTAAGGCTGACATAATGGCTGGAACAAAAAGCGCAAAATTACCCGTAGAAGCCGCCAAACCGAAAGCTGCCACAAAAGAGAAGGCTCCCAAAATAGCAGTCGAAGCAGCACCCAAAGAAAAAGCTCCAGCTAAGGCTGAAGAAGAAAAACCGGCAGAAGTAACACCTGCTAAAAGAAAAACTGCGCCAAAAGCACCCGAAGAGAAAGCCCCTAAAGAGAAGGCTCCAAAAGCAAAGGCAGTAGCCAAAGAGAAGGCGCCAAAGGCAAAAGCACCCAAAGAAAAAGCTCCTAAGCCAGCAAATGAAGCTGAATCCAAAACATCAACAGACAAAGCACCCAAAGAAAAGGTTACTAAGAAAGGTGGAAAGAAAGCATGAGTCGAAACCGAAACGAAAGAGAAAAACGTACAACTAACTTAGAAGCTTGGATTCCAAAAACCAGGTTGGGCAAGATGATTCAGGAAGGCAAAATAACCAGCATTGAAGACGTTTTCCTAAGTGGCATAAAAATATCTGAGTCCCAAATCGTTGACTCTTTGATTCCTGACCTGCAAGAAGAAGTTATAAACGTTAACTTAGTTCAGAAACAAACTGACGCAGGCGAAAAATCCCGCTTTAAAGCTATCGTTGCTGTCGGAAACCGCGACGGTTATGTCGGCTTAGGCAGCGGCAAAGCCAGCCAAGTGAGAAACGCCATCGAAAAAGCCGCAGTTAACGCCCGCCTAAATATTATCCCTGTTAAACGTGGATGTGGAAGCTGGGAATGCGGCTGCGGTAAACCACATTCAGTTCCCTTCGAAGTGGAAGGCAAATGTGGCGGCGTCCGAGTAGTAATCGTTCCTGGTCCCAGAGGCTTAGGCTTAGTTTCAAGCGAAGTTGCCAAAGTCATCTTAGGCTTAGCAGGCGTCAAAGACCTTTGGATGAGAAGTTACGGTTCAACAAGGACTGTTCCATCCTATGCATGCGCAATCTTCGATGGAATGCGGAAGACTTATAATTTGATTACTCAAGTGGACTGGGTGAAGTAAAATGTCGCAGAAAACTGAAGAATGCAAGCCTCTTGTTGTAGTCAGAATCAGAGGCACCGTGAGTGCTCAGCGTGAAGCCAGAGAAACCCTTAATCTGCTCCACTTAAGCCATACAAACCACGCAGTCCTAATCGACAGCCGACCAGCCTACAAAGGCATGCTGCAACGCATAAACAGCTACGTCACCTACGGCGAACCCACAAAAGAAACCGTGGCCATGATGATCCAGAAACGGGCGCTACTAGCTGGCGACAAAAAACTAACAGATGAATACATCACAAAAATTGGGTACAAAAGCGTCGATGACCTCGCAGAAGCCATAGTTAGCTGTAAAGTACAATACGGCAAACTTCCAGACATACAAGCACGGTTCCGTCTGCATCCACCAAGTAAAGGCTACAAGGGCAAAACCAAAAAAGGCTTCAAAGCAGGTGGCGAAGCAGGCTACCGCGGAGAAGCAATAAACGCATTAGTCCAACGCATGGTCTAAAACAGCGTTTTCCAAAAATTTTTGTTTTTAATTAACTCTTAATTGGTTTAAACTACCTTTTTATTGGAAAAATCTTTTCGTTTTTTTGATAGTTATTCCTTTACTAAATCTATAATTGGAGCTACTGGAGCAACTGTCTTAACTAAATTTATTGCATCAATACAGCCTTTTTTGCTTGTATAGGATTCTGCCTGCGTAACTACATCACCGTTCGCATCTAGAAAACGCCAAAAAAAGCGCCCTGAATAATAGTTTTTCATTATTTCAAATTTTGCTGACATTCAAGTTATCCCTCCTTTCAGTTTTTAGGGAGCTAAATTATTCAAGCGAAGAATGAACATTATACCTAAGGTAATACAAATATTCAAGGGTTACTACCCGGCTGGAGGGGTTTAGGTGGTTTTTGTATTCTTTTAAGCCTCATTCATCGGCGGGATGTGGAAACGTTTTCAGCACTTCAGAAACGGTTAATTTGGGTAGTTTTCGTTGTTTTTATGGCTTCAGGTTGCGGTGCAAATAAGGTGAAAAAGACAGGAGAAGGTGAATGTTATAGTGACCACACTTTGAGCCAATGTTTTCGCCGGACACATTTAGGGTATATTAAAACTCATTTCTGAAATCTGAGAAGGCAGGTCGGTTTGGTGTTTTCTTAGGTCATTAACATGTTGAATTTCAGTGCTTAAAATTAGGGGTTATGTGATCCACCCCTAAAACTTAGCGTGCAATCGACTTTTTCATGGATATTTTGCTTCGTGTTGTTCAAGTAATTTGTCATCCTTTATGTGCGATACATTTTATAATGTCATCAGAGATTTTCGTTAGTTAATCGGAGGGGGAAAGATACATGAGTGCAAAATGGAGAAGAACCAGTAAGAATCGTAAATGGCTAGATTTTAACGAGTTAAATTACAAGAAACCTAAAACACCCCAGAAAAATCAACGATTAAAAAATATGCCATCACACCAAAGTTTTCGCCCGTCCAAAAGCTTTGCCAAACGCAAATTTGAAGACCAAAAACCCCTAATCGACATCTTCCAAGAAAACAACTACGTTACCATCGTAGCAGAAATAGTAGGCTTTAATAGGGAAACCCTCAAGATATGTGTGAAAGACCAAAAAATTACGCTGTCGGCAAAATCAAAAGATCGAAGATACTATAAAAGTTTAAATCTTCCGACGGTAGTGATTCCAAACGCATTGCACACCAAATTCAAGAACGGCGTGCTCGAAATCAAGCTTAAAAAAGCACAAACATTAGATAAAGAAGCGAATCAAAATGCCACATAAATTAAGAAAAATCAGGAAAACTAGAGGCTCAAGGACACAAGGTTACGGAAGAATAGGTCAACACCGAGACAGCGGCAGTAAAGGCGCAAGAAAAGTCGGCCGCCACAAACACCTTTGGAGCTTAGTTGTCACATCTGAACCCAACTACTTCGGAAAACACGGCTTCACCTCACCTCAGAGTTTACACACCAACGAAAACGCAATCAACCTGATAAAACTCGACCAACTAGCCCAAGGCTCTGAAATCAATCTAACCCAGCTTGGTTACACTAAACTTTTAGGCACAGGAAAAATAACCAAGCCACTAACCATACAAGTAGCAACCTGCTCAAAAACCGCCCAAGAAAAAGTCACCCAAGCAGGCGGAAAAATCATAACCTCCCAAAAAAACGGAGAGTAAAGCTGCTAAATGGCCGGAAGATTCCTCAGTCTCTTCAAACCAATCGGAAGAGTATTGCCTGAAATAAAAAAGCCTGAACGTAAAGTCAGCTTTAACGAAAAAATCTTCTGGACCGCACTTGTCTTAGTCGTTTTCCTTGTTATGACTGAAATCCCGCTCTTCGGGATTGAAAAAGCAGTTTCTGACAACTTTGGATCGCTAAGAGTAATTTTCGCCTCCAACCGTGGTACTCTGATGGAACTTGGCATTGGACCCATTGTCACGGCTGGGCTAATTTTGCAGTTACTTGCAGGTTCATCAATTATCAAATGCGACATGTCAACCTCTGAAGACAGAGGGCTCTTTACTTCAGCAAGCAAAGTCTTCAGTATAGTATTAACCGGTGTCCAAGCCGGCGCATACATTCTAAGCGGCATGTATGGAACAACCCTAACAGGACCCGTAATCCTTGTCATCTTTATACAATTAATATCCGCAGGCATAATCGTCATGCTAATGGATGAACTCGTTCAGAAAGGCTGGGGGCTAGGCAGCGGAATCAGCCTATTTATCATGGCAGGCGTTGCCCAAACCATATTATGGTCTATGTTCTCGCCGCCCGCAGGACTATTTGTTGGCACTCTTTCAGCTTACTTTGGTGGCGCTGAACCCTTCAATGTTGGTAATCCAATATTGACTTACATATTTGGCTCTTCAACATCAAGCATCTACCCAACACTGCTGGGGCTCTTTGCCACTATCGCAGTCTTCCTAATTGTCATTTACTTACAAGGCATAAGAATTGAGCTTCCAATGAGCTACGCAGGCTACAAAGGCTTCCGAAGCAGATACCCAATTAAACTATTATACGTCTCAAACTTGCCCGTCATATTCGCCTCAGCTTTGTTCGCAAACGTTTATTTCTTCAGCCAACTGTTGTGGAGCCAATTTGGACGACCTGCGCCAGGCACCAACTTATTTTTCCAAATAATAGGTGACTATAGCCAAAATGCTACTTCAGGTGCTGTTGAAACTGTAGGCGGTTTAGCCTACTACGTTACAGCGCCGCGTAGTCTGCAAGGCGTCATCGCTGCCCCTTTACAAGCTGCCGCGTACCTTGGCATCATAATAGTGTTCTGCGCCGTCTTCTCACTGATTTGGCTTGAGGTAGGTGGGTTAGGACCCGCAAAGGTTGCAAAACAACTCATGGACAGTGGTATGCAGATTCCAGGATACCGTCGGTCAGGAAGACCAATAGAAGCTATCCTCAAACGATACATTCCAGTTGTCACAGTGTTAGGGGGCATAATTGTTGGGCTCGTAGCAGGGCTCTCAGACTTCTTTGGCGCCTTCGGTACAGGTACAGGTATCTTGCTTTCAGTAGGGATCATCTATCAGTATTACGAGTTGCTGATGCGTGAGCGGGCTGCAGAAATGTTCCCGGCGTTTAGAAGAATTTTAGGCGAATAGCCTAAAGGTTCCCCATAAAACCCTATGCTCTGGGGAATACCCTATTTATTTTTGTTACTGGATATCTAGAACCTCGGTAGCTGGAAATAGTTTCCTTAATTTGAAAAAATGATTTCATGACCAATTTAATTGGTAAATAAGTGAAAATAGTTATTAACAAGAAACATGTAGGCATAGACTTAGAGCAGCAAGAGGAAAAATGTGATGTCTGTCGTTGTTACTTCGTTGCCTCTGGCAACATTAATCATTATGGCTATTGCAGCTGGAATTGCTTTCTTAAACTCTGGAATAAATAGGGTTTTGATTAACTACTTCATCGGTTGGGAACAATATCGTGTTATGCAGAGAGAAATGGCTGAATACCGCTCAGAAACCATGGCTGCCATGCGCGCAAAAGATACAAAACAGGTTGAGAAACTCAAGAGGAAAGATTCACAGATAAAAAATATGCAAGCAAAGATGATGAAGCCCCAAATGGTCCAGTTTGGAATCTCTTTCGTTTACCTCATAGTTTGGTTTTTAGTGTTAACTCCAGTATTTGGAAACACGCCGATGGCTTACATACCTGGCATCGGAACAATGGCAAGTAGCACATCAAATGCAATTCCTGTATTCTACTGGTATCCCATTTGCTCGCTGTTCTTCGGTCTCTTGTCCTCACGCATCATAGGCATAATGCCAATAGAACAAGGCGCAATATGATTTCGAAACCCGGTGAACGCCAAATGGCCGAACGACAAAAAACATGCGCTGCCCCCAAAAAAACAGTAATTTGCATTTCAGGAATGGCTGGAACCGGAAAAAGTACACTATCCAAAAAACTCGCTGAACGGTATAATCTGAGATATTTTTCTGGCGGTGACGTTTTAAAAGACCTTGCAAAACACGAAGGCTATGATGTTTCCATTAGGGGTTGGTGGGAAAGTCCGGAAGGATTAAAGTTTCTTAACGAAAGAATAAATGACCCAAAATTCGACAAGTTAGTCGACGATAAACTCTTAGAATATGCTCAACAAGGCAATGTTCTTTTGGACAGTTGGACCATGCCTTGGCTCTTAAAGGAAGGCTTCAAAATCTGGTTGGCTGCATCATTTGAGAAGAGAGCAGCAAGGGTTGCGGTAAGAGACGGAATGACTGAATCTCAAGCGCGAAAAGTGTTAAAAGAGAAGGAAACGCGTACCAAAGCCATCTACAGAGAGCTGTATGGTTTCGGACTAGGCGAAGATTTTAAGCCATTTGACTTCATCTTAGATACCGATAATTTAAGCGCAAACGAAGTCTTCGAGGTTCTATGTAAAGTAATCGATAACGTGGCGCTTTCGCATTCTAATGCTTAGTTTTGCCGATTACAACTTTCTTTTAGATCTAAGTTCCAGACAACATAAAACTATAAACCAAGAAATTCGCCATCTCTTGAAATACTATCAAACGAATAGGAATTATCCCTGCATCATTAAGAATAAGGATTCTTAGTCCTTTTTGAAAAGTAGCTTTGCGTTTTTCCACTGATCTTTCGCTAGTGATAAGTGACCATATGGGCTTCCGTGAATGGAATAGAACACGTAGCAGAGGTAATTGCATTGAGTACATTCATGGTATGTTTCACGTAGCTCTTTGAATTCTGGGCTTTTCCATTTCTCAGGTAAATCAAAGATTGAACCCGCAAAGTTGTGACTATGACAGCCCGCAACTCTGCCTAAGTGATCAACGACTAGAAACTGGTTAAGCGCTTGGCATTTCCATGTTCTTTTGCTGTCTTCCTCATAGATGCCTCGAAGCGCTTCGAGCAGAATGTTAGTCATGAGGATTTTTTTGTTTTTCTTCTTCATCTCTATCAAGGAGTTGCAGAGGTTAACCATTGCTTGATTATCAGTTATGACAAACTCATCGTTTGCTTTACCAATCCTAAACAGCTGTTTGCTATCTGCGGAAGTATCATATGCGTAGAGGCAATACCAAACTGGGATTCCTTTTCCAGTAAAATAGTTGGTTATGTCGACAATTTCGTAAAGGTTCTTTTGTGAAATTGTTGGAGTAACACTAACTTTTATTCCTTCCTTATGTAGGGTTTCTACGGCTTGAATCGCGTTTTTCCATGCCCCCGGCACAGATTTAATATAATCATTCTTTGCTTCATCTAGGCTGTCGATTGAAATTGCAACGAAATCCACTTTCCGAAGCACATCAAGTTTCTTTTCAGCCATACTTCCGTTGTCATAAACAGTTGTGACAAATAGTCTTGAAGCATATTCTATTATTTCCCCTATGTCATCTCTTAATAGCGGATCTCCACCTGAAAAAACGAGCTCAAATATTCCAAGTTTTTTTAGAATGCGTAGCCCTTTTTTAATTTCTTCAGTTGTGAGTTCTCTTTGGTCTTGTTCTTTCCAGACATTGCAGCCAACACAACGATAGTTGCATTTTCTTGTAACTAGCCACTGTGCATGATGAGGCCTGCCGGGAGCAAGTGAACGTGCCGCTATTGATGCTGCTTTCTTGAAACCTGACGTCAAATAGATTTCACTATTCATTTAATTGGTATTACCTAATCACATATTGGGACTATAAAAACCATTATTAGACTTTAGCCTTGTACTGATTGGTGAATTGAGGTTTAGGTTTTTAAGTTATCGCCAACCTATAAGGCTTAATGATTAATTTGAGGGCACCTATGCAAGTCGACGTAGTACTGCTGACAAAAAACAGTGATCACCTGCTGGTAAAATGCTTAACTTCCATCTACCAAAACGTGCCCCTCAAAACCTTAATTGTAATCGACGGTTTCTCAACTGACCGCACACTTAAAATTCTGGAAAAGTTCAATCGGAAATTCGGCAATATTTTGTTGGTTCAGACTGGATGGTTCAAGGGCTAAAGCCCGAACTGAAGGCATAAGGCATGTTTCCACGGAGTGGTTTATGTTTGTTGACAGCGACGTGATCCTTTGCAAAGACTGGTTCAAAAAGTGCAGGGAGACTTAACCGATGATGTAGGCGCGGTATGGGGTTTAAATGTCGATGTTCTTCCCAACGTTAGAGACAGACGAATCCTGAAATTTTCAAATATTGATTGCCCGCCAATGCTTTAAACTGCGCGGAGGGACACATGACACTCTAATTCTGTACAAAGCAGTTGAAGGCATACAGATTCCTGACCAGTTGCACGCTTACGAAGACGCTTACATCATGCGTTGGATTAAAGCCCACGGCTACAAAATAGTTGTCGGCAACAACGTTTACTGTTTGCATTACAAGCCGCCGGAAAATTGGCAATTGCAAAACGGCATCGCGCAAGCCATCGTTGAGTTTAAGTGCGGACTTTTATATTCACACATGTTTGAATACACATTTTTCTACCCTATCTTCATGCTTTACTGGAGCCTGCAACTTCCGCTAAGCGGTTTAAGGCATGTTTAACGTGATAGCGCCAGCCACAAGTGGTCTGAGACAGGTCTTGGTAGCATCTCTGCAGAATCGTTGAGGGCGCGCATGAGTATCCGTTTGTTTGAGTTTGGGTTGAATTCACCGATAACGTCAGCGTAAATGTGCTCTTGACATAAGGAATCGATTATTTTATCAGCAGCTTGCGGGTCAGCTGCTATTAGCAGTGCACCTGAACTAATCAACTGTAGTCGGGTCAATTTCATAGAACCTACAAATTTTAGCAGTCTCAGGCTCAACAGTAATTCTTTCCTCAAAAATCCTTACACCTAAGTCTGCCGAATCCGCCATTTCGTGGATGCCGTTTAGGATGCCTCCTTCAGTTGGGTCATGCATCCCGTGGACTCCG
>CAVYRJ010000001.1:0-247392 GCA_963770935.1 Candidatus Bathyarchaeota archaeon | reverse complement strand
GGACGTCTTTGCCTATTCTCCTTGTGAAGCCTTTGGCCTTGATCTTTCTTTGACACGCTGAAAATGTCGGATTACGACGAGAAGGGTCCCAAACCCACTTTTTTGTTAATATTCATATCTAATATCAAATATCCTATAAATCTTACAGGTCACAGTAAACTTTGGCAAAAGTCCATTGTCTTAAAAATTTGTTGGTTAAAGCACCGCAATTTCCATACTAGGAACGATAGCTTGCCGTATTTTAGATTTTTTAAACCCTTTTTTTATTCAAATGTACAGAATTTTGAAAAAAATTATTTAAGTAAATACTAGCATGTAGCCTCCATCTAAATTGACAATGTTTATATGCTATTAAGCAAGGTAAATCTTTCCAAGGGTGAGATATTTATGGGTAAGTCCCTTACACGAAAGATACTTGAAAAACACTTGGCAGTCGGCGAATATTTACCAGGAAAAGAGATAGGAATTAAGATTGACCAAACGCTTACTCAGGATGCGACAGGAACGATGGCATATCTGCAGTTCGAGGCTATGGGCCTAAAACAGGTTAAGACCGAGCTTTCTGTCAGCTACGTTGACCACAATACAATACAAGTGGGTTTCGAGAACGCTGATGACCACAAGTACCTTCAAAGTGTAGCCGCAAAGTACGGCATCATCTACTCAAAGGCAGGAAACGGAATATGCCATCAAGTCCATCTGGAACGGTTTGGCAAGCCTGGCAAGACGCTTCTTGGTTCTGACAGCCACACGACCACCGGGGGCGGCATCGGCATGATAGCAATCGGAGCTGGCGGATTAGACGTCGCTGTTGCCATGGGCGGGGGTGAATTCTATATCACTTGCCCAAAAGTCTACAAGATAAACCTGAAAGGAGCTCTCCAGCCTTGGGTTAGCGCTAAAGACGTGGTTCTAAAGATGTTGGAGATATTCACGGTTAAGGGCAATGTCGGAGTCGTCATGGAGTATTCTGGATCAGGAGTAAAGAATCTCACTGTTCCGGAACGAGCGACAATCACCAACATGGGTGCAGAGATGGGTGTAACAACCTCACTCTTCCCCTCCGATGAAGAAACCAGAAAGTTCCTCAAAGCTCAAGGCAGAGAGTCAGACTGGGTTGAGCTAAAGGCGGACGACGATGCGGAATACGATAAAGTTGTGGAACTAGATCTCAGTGAACTGGAGCCTCTGGCAGCGGCACCGCACAGCCCCGGCACCATCGTCAAAGTCAGCGATCTAAAAGACTTAAAAGTAGACCAAGTAATGCTGGGCTCATGCACTAATTCATCCTACAAAGAAATAGCCACCGCCGCCAAAATCATGAAAGACAAAAAAGTTCACCCAGACGTATCATTTGGAGTAGCGCCAGGCTCAAGACAAGTACTCCAGATGGCAGCAAAAGAGGGTTACATCGGTGACCTGATAGATAGCGGCGCTAGACTGCTTGAAGCAACCTGTGGCTTCTGTATCGGCAACAGCCAAAGCCCAAAATCTATGGGCGTTTCTCTTAGGACAAGCAATAGGAATTTTGAGGGAAGAAGCGGCACAGTGGACGCACAGGTCTACCTTGTAAGTCCCGAAGTTGCAGCAGTGTCAGCAATCGCAGGCAAGATGACTGACCCCCGAACAACAGAGATGAAGTACCCGCAAGTAGATATGCCAAACAAGTTCCTTGTAGACGATTCCATGTTCATCTTCCCTAAGGACGCTGATAAAAATGTTGAGATTACAAGAGGACCAAACATAGGTGCTCCGCCAGTTAACGATAAAATGCCAAATGAAATCAAGGGTGTTGTCGGCATAAAAGTAGGTGACAAAATCACAACTGACCATATTATGCCCGCTGGAGCCAGACTAAAATACCGCTCCAACGTGCCCGAATACTCCAAGTATGTATTTGAACCACTTGACAAGGACTTCCCAAAAAGAGCAATGGACGCCAAATCGAGAGGCATGGCTACAGTAATTATAGCCGGTGAATCTTATGGGCAGGGAAGCTCTAGAGAACACGCTGCGCTTTGTCCGATGTATCTGGGTGTCAAAGCAATCATAGCAAAGTCTGTTGAGCGAATCCATGCAGCCAACTTAGTGAACTTTGGCATTATCTCGCTATCTTTTAAGGACATGGCGGACTACGACAAGCTATCGCAGGGCGACGAGATTGAAATCCCAGAGCTCAAAAAGAGACTTCAAAACAACGAGCCTGTCATTTTGGTCAATAAGACCAAGAACCTCAAAATAGAATTAATCTACAGCCTCTCGCAAAGACAAAAGGACATTCTCTTTGAAGGCGGATTACTTCCTTACACGGTCAAGGGAAACTAGCGGAGGAATTTGATTGAACAAAATCAAAGTTAAGAATACAATTGTTGAGATAGATGGAGACGAAATGACCCGGGTAATGTGGCAGATGGTTAAAGAGAAACTCCTTTTGCCCTATTTGGATATGAATGTTGCATATTACGATCTCCAACTTAAAAAAAGAGACGAGACTGATGACAAAATAACCCTTGAGGCTGCAGAAGCTATTAAGAAATATGGTGTGGGTGTGAAATGCGCCACTATCACCCCTAACAAGGACCGAGTAAAAGAATACAGCTTGAAACAGGAATGGGCAAGCCCAAACGGCACGATAAGAGCGGCGCTGGATGGTACAGTCTTTAGGGCACCTATTCTTGTCAAGAACATTCCCCCTGCTGTCAGTTCTTGGAAGAAACCTATCCACATTGGAAGACACGCCTACGGGGATGTCTATAAGAACTGTGAATTCAGAGTCCCAGAGGCTGGAAAAGCAGAGATAGTCTTCACCAACAGCACAGGTAAGGAGTTGTGGCGAGGAACTATCCAAGATTTCAAAGGTCCCGGCATTATCCAGGGCATACACAACACCGACAAATCAATATCCAGCTTCGCTAAGGCATGCTTCACTTATGCCTACGATATGAAACTCCACTTGTGGTTTGGTGCCAAAGACACGATTTCCAAAACCTACGATGCTCAGTTCCGCAAGATATTCGAAGAAGAATACCAGAAAAATTGGAAGTCAAAATTCGAGGAATCCGGACTCAAGTACTTCTTCACCTTAATCGATGACGCCGTTGCTAGAATAATGAAGACTGAGGGAGGCATGCTGTGGGCATGTAAAAACTACGATGGCGATGTAATGAGCGACATGTTAGGCTCAGCTTATGGTAGCCTAGCGATGATGACTTCAGTCCTTGTAAGTCCGCAAGGATATTACGAGTTTGAAGCTTCGCATGGCACCGTCCAGAAACATTATTACAAGTACATGAAGGGTGAAAAAACCTCAAGCAACTCCATGGCTCTAATATTTGCTTGGACAGGCTGTCTTAAAAAGAGAGGTGAGCTTGATCAGACACCAGACGTAGTAGAATTCGCCAAAAAGCTCGAAGAGGCAGCTCTTGAAACAGTCGAGGATGGCATCATGACTGGTGATTTGATTGTTGTCGCTGTGCAGAATCCAAATAACCATAATGTATCAACGGACGAATTCATTGCTGAAGTGGCAGAAAAACTTAAGAAAAAGTTTGATTAGAGGACAAAAAAATGGCGCATAAAGCGATTAGGGAAGCTGACGGCAAATGTATGCTTGCCCGTCTATTCAAAGACTACTCCGACGGAAAGTATGAAATCTCAGATAAAATTGTCACCGTTGGACCAAACACCGACATGACCAAGCTACCTGTTAAAAACAAATGGCTAACCACTGAAAAATTAGTAGTTAAACCCGACCAACTGATAAAACGCAGAGGAAAGAACAAACTTATCCTTGTCGGCGCAAATTATGACCAAGTTAAAGAATGGATAAAAGAGAAGACAAACGAGCCAATAATCATCCATGGGAAATTCGACGCTGACGGTAAACCCGAAGATAAAGGAACAATTGGGCAACTAACACACTTTATCATCGAACCAATGATAGCGCACAAAGACTCTGACGAATGCTACCTTGCAATAATGTCAACCAAAGACGGCGATACAATCATGTTTTACCATGAAGGAGGAGTAAATGTCGGGGATGTAGACTCTAAAGCTACACGCTTGGAAGTACCAATAGGTACTTTTCCAACTTCGACGGAGATAGAGAAAAAACTTCTTGGAAAAGTAACCGTTGACCGAAAGAAACGCCTCGGCGGCTTCATCGAGGCTTTGTTCAAATTCTACGCAGACTTAAACTACACATACCTAGAAATAAACCCGATTGCAGTAACCAAGGACTTAGTAATTCCTTTGGATCTTGCAGCAAAGCTCGATAGCACAGCAGAGTTCGAGAGTGGAAGCAAATGGGGTAACATTGAGTTTCCGGCGCCTTTCGGTCGAGCACTCACCAAAGAAGAGGCTTACGTTGAGGAATTAGACTCTCAGACGGGGGCTTCTCTTAAACTCACCATCCTTAACCCTGAAGGAAGAGTCTGGACAATGGTGGCAGGCGGCGGTGCCTCAGTCATTTACGCGGATACAATCACTGACCTTGGTTACATGCATGAACTGGCTAATTACGGCGAATATTCAGGAGATCCAAGCGAGGAGTTTACGTATCTTTATGCCAAAACGATCCTTGACGTCATGACTCGGAAGGCGCACCCTAAAGGCAAGTTTCTGCTCATAGGCGGTGGCATAGCGAACTTCACTGATGTGGCCAACACTTTCAAGGGTATAATCAAGGCACTTAATGAGTTCAAGAATAAGCTTCAAGAGAACAAAGTTAAGATATTCGTTCGCAGAGGCGGACCAAATTACAGGGAAGGTCTGTCTCAGATGCGGGCATTAGGTGAGAAGCTGGGCTTGCCGATTGAAGTTTATGGACCAGAAACTCACATGACTACGATTGTTTCCATGGCTCTGAAAGGAGGAAAATAATATGGTTAAGAAACAGCCAACCAAGATGATTTCCCCAAGTGAACTATTTAATTGCAATACTCAGTCATTCATTTACAATAACCAAGTTAACGCGACACAGCGAATGCTTGACTTCGATTATGCGTCGGGTCGCAAAACACCGTCAGTTGCGGCAATAATCAACCCTACTGGCGCTGACAGCTTCTCAAAGTTTTTCTTTGGAAAAAGTGAGATTTTGATTCCCATTTACAAGAATATTGAGAAAGCAGCGAAGATGCATCCTAATGTTGATGTCATGATAAACTTCGCATCCTTCAGATCAGCTGCACCCTCCACTGAGGAAGCGCTAACCATACCGCAGTTACGGACTATCGTAATAATCGCGGAGGGCGTGCCTGAGAGGAGAATGAAATTGGTCACGGCCAAGGCTAAAACCCTTGGAAAAATAATCATTGGACCAGCGACGGTAGGAGGAATAAAAGCAGGCTGCTTTAAAATCGGCAACGCAGGCGGAACAATTGAAAACATCATAGACTCAAAACTTCACAGACCGGGTTCCGTGGGATTTGTATCTAAATCTGGAGGCTTAAGCAACGAAGCATACAACATCATCGCTCGAAACACTGACGGCTTATACGAGGGCATAGCTATTGGCGGAGACACCTACCCAGGCTCCACATTGCTTGACCACCTTCTAAGGTTTGAACAAATTTCCGAAATCAAGATGCTTGTGTGCTTGGGCGAAGTAGGCGGAAATGCCGAATATGAAATTGCTGAAGCACTTAAAAACAACAAGATAACCAAGCCGTTGATAATTTGGGTTACTGGAACATGCTCTAAGGCATTCAAAACAGAAGTTCAATTTGGTCACGCTGGTGCAAAAGCCGGCTGCGAAGTGGAAACCGCTGACGCAAAGAACGCTGCTCTCAGAAATGCTGGCGCCATAGTTCCCAACTCGTATGATGACTATGATAAAAAGATAAGAGAGACCTACGAGGGCTTGGTTAAGAAAGGCGTCATTAAACCAAAGCCAGAACCTCCAGTGCCGAAGATCCCAATAGATTTTGCAAAGGCGCTCAAAGAAGGACTCATCCGAAAACCATCTAACTTTATCTGTACAATATCAGACGATCGAGGAGAAGAACTACTCTACGGCAAGATGCCTATTTCCGAAGTTTTCAAACAAGATATAGGAATAGGGGGGGTACTGAGCATCTTATGGTTCAAACGTCAGTTTCCATCATATGCTACAAAGTTCATAGAGATGGCAATAATGGTTACTGCCGACCATGGCCCTGCTGTATCAGGTGCCCATAACGCCATAGTTGCAGCAAGGGCAGGAAAAGACCTGATTTCGTCGGTTGCAAGCGGTATGTTGACTATCGGTCCAAGGTTTGGAGGAGCGATAGATGGTGCAGCCCAGATGTTCTCAGACGCCTACGACAGAGGATTAACCCCTACTCAGTTCATTGAAGAGATGAAGAAGAAGGGTGAGAACATTCAAGGAATTGGACACCTAATAAAGAGCGTAACTAATCCTGACAAACGGGTAACCATAATGAAGGAGTATGCTAAAAGAAACTTCAAAACCACCCCTCTCTTGAACTTCGCCCTCGAAGTGGAAAAGCTCACCACAGCCAAGAAAGACAACCTCATTTTGAACGTGGACGGCTGCATCGGAATCTGCTTTGTTGACATGCTTCGAAACGAGATGGCGAAAACTGATGCAGACGAATATGTCAAGATGGGTGCGTTAAACGGGTTGTTTGTAGTAGGCAGAACCATCGGCATGACGGCACATTTTCTGGATCAGAAGCGTCTTAAGCAGGGTCTCTACAGACACCCATGGGACGACATTACTTACATGATGGAATAACTATCACTCAGTGAAATAGTGCGGGTTTTAACCGCTACTTTTTCTTAAACAGCTGGACTTTGAGTGTTCAATCTGCTATATCTCCAAACGTCTGAGCCATTCTAAATGGTCATGCCCAGAAAGCCATTCAACATGAGGTTTTTCTGAGCTTTTAAAAGGCACAATCTGCACAAAATGACGGCCATTAGTTGTCCTAAACAAAATAGCTTTAAAATCACCAAAGTCACTGATGCCTTCAGCAATCTTTTCCATATTGTATATTCGCTCAATGATAAAATATCCTTTGAATTGCATATAAAATTAACCTAAATAACCTCTCGATCCATAGATTCTTGAGAAAAAGGCTAGGGGAAGGAACTTACACAGAGAAATGGGTGGCGCTCAAAAATGTAGAGGCCGCTAAGACCGCTTTTATAAACAGTTGACAAAAAGAGTTACCGAATTAATTGTCTAAGACCAGCCGAAGTAAAAGTAGCCGAAGAAGACAAACTTGCGGAAACTAGCCGATTAAGGTCTTATCTTTAAGATAAAAATAGAGAATAACTTTTTCCCTCTACAATCTTTCAAAAAAACTTTTTTTCATCTGTTTCCAAGTAATATACGGGTTTTTTCCATTTTTGAATTAGTCTACTGTGCGGAATCTAAATTTTTTGAAATTAACCTTAATTGTGGGATGGGAGCAAAGATGCTGGTTAAGGGAGGTTCAATGTTGCTATCCATGTTACGTATACGGGAGTTGTGACCTCTTGTCCATTGCTATAAATCATTACTAAATAGAATCTTGAAGGTTCTATTTGGTAAGCCCAAGCATCAATAACTTGATCGTTTCCCGTCACTGAAACACTAATTACTGGTCCGCTTGGAAAAGTAGTTCCCAAATCTATCCAAGAACTGCTACTAGTTAATGTCACTCCAGAAATTTGCTTAATACGACCAGTATTACCCGTTCCCACATAAACAACATTCACCGCTTCAGTTGGATTGATGTTTCCATCAACATTACATCCTGGCTCAGCTGCGATTATTGTGAAGGTTACTGGACCTCCGGTAATGTAATTATGAATAAATATTGTATCTTTGGGAAGGGTCAAGGTTGAGTCCCCAACACAAGCAAACTTATTTTCTCGAAAGATATTGCCCCATGGCATTATGTTTGTAGATGTTTCTGAAGAAAATTCTATAAATGGTGCTGTTGGGTTTTCAGAATGTGGTTCAAGGTAGCACTCAATAAAAGTTTCGCCTTCTGGCACCATTCCGGGATCTAACGTCTCAAGTTTGACTTGCGCAAGATAATTATTTTCAATTTCTACCCCTTCAAATACATCGTTTGTAACTAAACCTTCAATTAATACTCCATATTGGTGATTTGTAACAATTGATCCTCCAAAGAACGTGTTGTGGGCGAGCACGTCATCTCCGGGGTTGCGTCTTATATAAACTCCGACATTATTGTTGTGGCTAATTAGGCTGTAGAAATTGTTGAAAATTGTTGCTGCATTAGGTGCTGATAGAATATAAACTCCCGCATAATAGTTTTGGATAATTAGGTTAAAGCTTACTATTCGGGATGCTCCGTTTAGTGTTAAACCAATATTTTGGTATCCTGTACCAATAAGTTGCAAGTTGCTAATCTCTAGATGATAGCTCTCGGATGTATTGGTAACACTTATGCCTTCAGTAAACAATAGAACTGATCCTTCTCCTTCGCCGATGAGCCGTACAGCAGGGTTAGTAAGGTACAATGACGTACCATAATAGTTACCTTTACTAACAAGAACTGTTCCCCCTTTTGAACAGACCGAAGAGAACACGTAATCTGCGTCTGTTGAATTATACTCTATAGTGAAGTCTGCCTCATTTCTTGCATAAACGTTGCCCGCTTGATCAGTATATATGCGATAACTAAGGGGTTGTAAATTTAAGTTATTAACATAATCAACTATGTCGTTTGCAGGTGCTAAACTGTTTGCCCTCGATTGATAGTCTGGTTGGCGTGATACATCCGTTAAGGATGAATTTAATAGAATTGCTGAGGAAATTACACAGAACGATAAGAACAGGATTACCAACACAGTTGGTGATAACGTACATTTTAGCGTATTTTTTTTAGTTAGCAAGGTTACTTTGCCCCTTACAAATATTCATTTTGGTTGTTTATCCAAAATCACCTAATAATTCCCTTTTTATACAATTCAAGGCGGATAATCACTCCAACCTATGTTCCCATTTAGACGATAATTAAAAACAGTTGACTTATTTACAGCAAAAGGTAAGGTGTTATTATCGATAACATTATCCTTGACTACAATGGTATCGCCGTGAAGTAAATTGATCCCAACTGAACAATTGTACACCATATTTCCCTCTACTTAGAATATTTTTGGAAGGCAATGGATTGCCCGCCCAATTTTCATGGTTAGGCACCATAATTCTAACGTAGATACCCCAAGTAGAATTAAAAACAAGATTCTTAGTTACTGTTACATTCTCACTTATTCCAATCAATCGATTATGAACAGGATTACTTTCTACTTCAATGCCCCCTTCTGTGTTCTCAATGCATCCATAAACAGTATTCTGAGTAACTGTGACATTAACCCCTGAAGAAATCCCAATAGCATTATGCTTAGACAACTGTTGATCAACTGTATTATTAGCTACGAGAACATTCCTAGATAACCCATAAATGGCAATTGCATTATAAGTCAAAACACCAGACACGATCTTATTACCTAAAACATAAACTCTATCATAAGGAGCCTGAGTAGAATTACCCGCTCCGCCTTCAATAAGAATACCATAAGTCCATTTAGGAAAATTAATTAAAGTATTGTTAACAATCCAAAGATCACTAGAGGAAACTGGAGTGTAACCGCCATTAAATAACGGCCGATTCTCAGCTACACATTGCTCAATTTTAACATTAGAAATCCCCCCTCCCATTGTTATAAGACCATAAGTTGACGGATCACTAGAACTGCAGTTCTTAATGATAGAATAAGAACCTGCCACTTGAATGGGATACGCTACAGTTAAATTACTAAAAACTAGATTGCTCAAAGTAACATTAGAACCTAAGCTAACAATTGCAGTCTTATTTGAAAAATGGTTTTGGAACGTTATATCGGTGAGCGTGACATTCCTCGATCCCGAATAAATTGCGAAAAGATTTCGATCCCCCAAATCTGAAGCATCAATGGTCAAATTCTTGATAATCACATTTGATGCATTAACTGCAACATTTAACCGCTTAGAAATCAAATGCAAGGTCACACTTGAATCTACACCCCGCAAAACAATATTGCTAGGAACTGAAACATCAATATCTGAAAGGAAAAGGTCGGATTGAAGAACAATTTCTCCTCCCATTTTTCCCAAAGCATCAATTGATGCCTTAAGTTCTCGACTATTATCCGACGGCATAGGGATTGGCGAGGGACTAGCAAAAACTTCATTTGAATTATAATTAGCCGGAGGTGACTCTGCAGTTACTAAATTCAGCGGGGTTGGTGTTATTGTAAACGTTACGGTAGGTATCGGAGCTGGCGTAGGTAGAGCAGTAGATAGATTGCTACTTGATGAGTTAAGACTTTCTTGATTTATTGGAATGTCCGTCTCTGGGCTATACTCTAAATTTCTTTCTGACAATACAGATAGAGTAGCAGAGTTATTGGCTTGACTAGATAGAAGAGGAAGAATAACTCCAGCGACTAGGACGCATGTTAAGAAAATAACTGCTAGTTTCCAGTTACCCATGCTATAAGCTAAACAGATAACCTCCCTTCTCAGTCCACTAAAAACCATCTACCATTTAAAAGGTTATTGGGAAAGACACTATCTTTTCCCTAAATATCATTAAACCAAAATCAATCCCAGCCAGTTACAACAATCACGCACAACAAGACAAAAACCAAGAAAAAACCGACCAAGATTGCATCTGATAAAGTTCTTTATGCGTTTGAGATATGTCAAAATACTCAGAAGGAAGCTTTCAATGCACTTGTGACTACGGAAAAGTATTTTTCAAACTCAATAGACCGCCACGATAGGTGTAACATAAGTACGTTGCGCGCCGGTGGAAGGTATTCGGTCGTCTGCGAGCACGAAGTCTACAAACCAATCTTATGTTTCTGGGGTTACCAGTTTTTACAGACTCAAATTTTATAACAAAAGCAAATAGAGTTAATTTTGGTTGTTCAATTGAAGTTTTGGCCACAGAAGTTATGGAAAAAAATGGTTTTGTTGCTTGTCTTAATCATTATTGTAGCTTTTGTCGCTTTTGCGGCGTTCGCAGGTTTGCTGATGTCTGGGATACTCAGCAGAGAGATTGTTAGCGAAATCGACGTACTTAATGACGGTGGAAATAAGACTGCGTTAGTTGTGTATCAGCCTGGGTTCAGTAGTTTTCCTAAGGATGCTTCTTATGCCTTTGCAAATGGTCTTGTTTCGAGCGGTTGGCGTGTAGAAATAATGTCTGCTAGTCCAAAAGCACCAGTTGATCTTTCGAAGTACACGCTGCTGACATTGGCATACCCAGTGTACGGTGGAGCCGCTGGAACTGCTGTAGTGAATTATATTAACAGAGTTAGTGATCTTGGGGGAATTTACACCGTGATTCTTGCCTGTGGCGGCGGTGATACCGGCGAAACTCTGCAATCGCCTCTGAGAGCACTAGTTCTCAGCTGCTAATGGTACATTCTACAAGGGGCTGTCTTTGTCCAATCAAGACAGTTCTGCATTAGACGTAGCACGACAGACAGGAAGCGATTATCCAAACTTAATCCAAAAAATGGAAGAGTATTGGCGCCGGGGAAGGGATTCGAACCCCTGCGAGCACGAAGCCCACCAGCTATCTTGCCTTTCGGCTCTTGCCCTCTTTTCTATGATTCTCGAGGCTGGCGCGATAACCACTCCGCCACCCCGGCTCCAGCCTAAACATTTGCAGTTGTGGCTAAAAGAGTTTTCACTGGATACAATATAATTTAGTTCTGTTTTCTTGACAGCGCCGAAAAAAAGCTAATCTCCGAAACCTCATCCGTTCACCATAACCTACTTTCTTTAACATGAAACGTCCAACTAGCCCAACCTAACCTCTCATATAGAAAATTGAAATCAAGACTTCTCCAAATGATTTACTAGCACTTCAATTTCAAATTAGCAGTAACATCCTCTACGTAACCAGGATACTAAAAGGATCAAGACTAACGCAAGGTATCAGAGATGATGATGATAATGATGATGAGGCAGCATTTTTGGACGACAGTGTTATCTTTCAGAAGCAAACACAAAATATAGCGGTTAGCTCCAAAGAAATGCGATTTTATCCCCATTATCCTGAAATCCCAAAATACAACCCGAGATGTAGCGGATTGAGGACAACCCAAGCAAAACAAGAAAAAATATTCTATTAGAGCAGAAATCTTTATCCATTTCAAACGATAAGTAACATAAGAAAACTTTAACAAACTCAAGCAACTAAAAGTTGCTATTTTATTTTTTAGAGGTTGCGCTCGCATTTGCGTTTTTAATGGCAATGTTTATAACCCCTTTTACTATTTGGTAGAGGCGCGAAGCGGAAGTACTATGGGACATCGTAAAACTCATGCTCCAAAACATGGTTCATTAGCCTATCTGCCAAGGCATCGTGCAAAGAAACCGACAGCACGAATAAGGTACTGGCCAGAAATCAAATCTGACTCTCCTAAACTCTTAGGTTTTTCAGCAGCCTACAAGGCAGGCATGACTTATGTATTCACAATCGAGGACCGTAAACGTTCTCCTCATTACGGTAAAGAAGTTGCTAGGGCAGCAACCATACTAGAAACTCCACCTATCCTAATATGTGGCATTAGAACTTACACTAAAACACCATACGGGCTCCAAAACATATCAGAAGCTTGGATGAAAGACCCACCAGCCATACTAGACCGAGCGCTAGTTCTACCAGACAACTTTAACACAGAAGCAATGCTCGAGAAGCTCTCTCAAAACCTCGAACAAACAAACATAGTTCGAGTCATCGCCGCCACTCAACCATCACAAACCAGTCTCTCAAAGAAGAAACCAGAAACAAGCGAAATCCAAATCGGCGGCGGAACAATCGCCCAGCAATTCGAATATGCCAAGCAACTTTTAGGCAAAACAGTAACCCCTGAAGAAGTGTTCAAAGACGGACAATACATCGACGTCGGCGGCATAACCGTTGGCAAAGGTTTCCAAGGTCCAGTTAAACGTTGGGGAGTAACATGTCTGCAGCATAAAGGCAGAAAAACAAAACGTGGCATCGCCACTTTAGGTCCATGGAATCCGCACCACTTAATGTACTCCATTCCGAGAGCAGGACAGATGGGTTATCACCAACGAATCGAATTCAACAAACGAATATTAAAAATCGGTAAAAATGGCAAGGACGTCACTGTTAAAGGAGGTTTCGTCCGATACGGCGAAGTAACCGGACCGTACATCCTAATTTCAGGCAGCATACCTGGAACAGAAAAACGCCAAATCCGCCTAAGAGTTCCTGCCCGTCCACCTACCGAAACACCGGAAGCAGCACCACAAGTCACATATATCTCACTGGAGTCCCCACAAGGAAAATAAGGTGTAATAAGCCATGGCACAAAAAACAGCAGAAATCTTTGACTTGCAAGGCAAAGCAACAGGCAAAATTGCACTTCCAAGTGTTTTCTCTACACCACTAAGACCAGACGTGATAAAACGCGCCGTTTTAGCCATTCAATCCAACAGAAGACAGCCACAAGGCAGAGATCCCATGGCTGGAAAGAAAACCACTGCAGAATCACGTGGAACAGGCAGCGCAACCGCAAGAGTTCCACGTATAAAAAGCGGCAGTGGCAGAGCAGCTTTTGCTCCAAGCACCGTTAAAGGCAGACAACCTCATCCGCCAAGAGCAGAGAAAAAGATACTGCGTGCGATTCCAAAGAAAGAAGCAAAATTAGCTTTAACTTCAGCCATCGCAGCAACTGCACAGAAAGAAACAGTGACTTCCCGCGGACACAAGATTGGCAATGTTCCACAGTTTCCGTTGATAGTTGAAGATGCCTTTGAAAGTTTAACGAAGGCAAAAGAAGTCGAAGATGCATTCACAAGCCTTGGCATAGCCGAAGACTTAGCCCGAGTACGTGACAGCCGCAACATCCGCGCAGGCAAAGGCAAACGTCGAGGCAGAAAAATGAAGCAAGCCGTTGGTCCACTCATCGTAGTTGTCGACGGGAAAAGCTTAGTTAATGCCGCACACAACCTTCCAGGCGTAGAAGTAACAACCGTAACTAACCTCAACACTGAAATACTTGCACCAGGGACCCATCCTGGACGATTAACCGTTTGGACTAATGGCGCTATCGAAAAATTAACCAACCTTTATGGAGAATAAAGTAATGGACCTTAATGACATAATCAATTTTCCGTTGATGACGGAATCTGCCAGCGTAATGGTTGAGCGAGACAACAAACTAATCTTCATAGTTAACCTCAAAGCAGGCAAAACCGACGTTAAACGCGCCGTAGAAACTTTATACGAAGTTAAAGTCAGCAAAGTAAATCTACTTATAACTCCGCAAGGAGAAAAGAAAGCGTACGTGAAGCTAAAACCAGAATTTAGGGCTTCGGACGTTGCAATTAAACTTGGAATACTCTAAACTTATAGAAGGCATGACTTATGGGAAAACGAATTCGTGTTCAAAGACGTGGTCGCGGTGGACGAAACTTCCGTGCCAATACTCATAAACGGGTTGCTCCAGCAAAATATCCTGCAATAGCACCCAAACAATCCTTTGAAGCTTCAATAATGGGCACAATTACAGATCTTGTTCATGATCCAGGACGCGGTTCACCTCTGTCACTCGTAAAATTTGAGAATGGCTTATCCATTTACTCAGTTGTTCCTGAAGGCGTTTTCACTGGGCAGCAAATCTGCTATGGCGGAAAAGCTCCAGCTGAAATAGGCAACATTATACCCTTGGGAAAAGTTCCTGAAGGAACCATTGTTTGCGACATTGAGCTTCGCCCAGGTGACGGAGGAAAAATGGCAAAATCATCAGGCGCATACGCTACCGTTGTCGGTCACACTCCACAAGGTACTATGATTCGCTTACCCTCCGGAAGAACAAGATATGTTGACGATTACTGCTTATCAACTGTCGGTGTAATTTCTGCATCAGGAAGAATCGAGAAGCCCTTCCTGAAGGCAGGCGCAAAATTCCACCAGATGAAAGCTAAAGGTCACACGTACCCAAGAACTAGCGGTCGCAAAATGGTTCCTGCTTGCCACCCATTCGGAAGCAGCAAACGTAGCGCTCGCAGATGCACAACAACATCGCACGGTGCGCCACCAGGACAGAAAGTCGGACTCATCGCTGCACGAGGTCCAGGACAGAAGAAGAAACGGGCAATCCGCTAAAGGAAACTATAATAGAGGATAAAATCAAGTTTAGGAAAGATGAAAAATGCCGAAAGAATTTAGCTACCGTGGACACAGCCTCAACAGTTTAACATCCATGTCTATGGATGAATTCATCAATATGCTTCCCTCACGCCAACGAAGAAGCCTACAACGTGGACTAACACCAGAACAACGCATACTGCTCGAAAAGCTGCGTGAAGCTAAAGAGGAGCAAAAACAAGGCAAAGATGTCAGCTTAAAAACACACGTCCGAGATTTAATCATTCTGCCAGAGATGGTGGGCGCAAAAATCGCCGTTCATAACGGAAAAGAATTCGTCGCCATGGAAATCAGGGCAGAGATGATAGGTCACTACCTCGGGGAATTCGCTATAACTAATAAGCCAGTTAGGCATGGAACTCCAGGTATTGGCGCATCACGTTCATCAATGTACGTGCCTCTAAAATAAACGAGCCTTTCTTTATTTTTTGATTATGTTGATGCTTTGTCTGCGAAAGTTGCATTTGCTATGCATCCAGCGCAGGAACCAGCTTCACAATTGCCGAACCATCTCCCACAACTGAACCTACCAAAACAAATACTACTGAAACATCGACAATAATGTATATCGAAGTAGCCACAGCAGCAATCATAGTGGCAATAGCTGTAGCAACAATTGTAATAGTGATAACTTTTAGAAAACGGCCATAAAAAAACACAACAACTTTCCCTTTTTCTTGTGTTCTGTACAGAGGGTAACCTTGTCTTTTGACTTCCACGTTTTTATAAGGCAAAAACAATCAACGTGTTTGAGATGAAAAGCTGGAGTTGTTTTATTCGTTCAATAAACCGTTAATAATGTCTTTTTGAATAGTTTCCAGTGAGGTTTTCTCTTCTGCTTACTTTTACATCGTATAATTCGGATTCTCGCAATTTACAAGTTGGTGTCAATCAACGGGATGTTTTGCTTGTTTTTCCAGGAAAATACAAGGCTTATGGTCCACAGGTTCCGCTTCCCCTTTTGTATATTGCAGCTTCCCTCAAACAGGAAGGTTTTAGTGTACGCATAGTTGATATGCGCCTTGAAGATTACCATCACCTTCAAGTAGGCAATCCTGTTTTTGTAGGAATCAGCTGCATGAGCGGCCTGCAAATAAAGTATGCCTTAGAGTTTGCCCAGTTTATGCGGATTCAGAATCCTTCTTGCCCGATTGTTTGGGGTGGAGTTCACCCGACGCTGCTGCCAGAGCAAACTGCAAGTAATGATTTCGTTGACATAGTTGTTCGCGGGGAAGGCGAATTAATCGTTAAGGATCTTGCAGTCGCGCTTAGCCTCAACCGACCGCTTGATGATGTTGCTGGCATAACCTACAGAGTTAATGACTCAATCAAAAGCAATCCAGACGGAAAATTAATCGAGTTAGACAACATACCCATAGCCTTGCCCTATGAACTTCTACAAATGGAAAAGTATCCATCCTTTAAGGCAGGACGATTTCACATCCAAACCAGCAGAGGATGCCCCCACAGATGCGGCTTCTGCTATAACTCAATCTTCAACAAAAACCAATGGAGAGGAAAAAGCGCAAATCGTGTGCTCGACGAAATCGAATTCATACTCAAAACTTATCCACACATCAAAATGATCGATCCAATAGACGATAACGTATTCGTTGACGAGAACCGTATGAAGGAAATATGCCAAGGGATTATAGATAGAAAACTTGTGGTTCAATGGAGGGCTAACTGCCGCTTTGATTACGTTGCCACCTACGACAAGAGTCTTATTGAACTTTTAGAGATGGCTGGTTGTGTGGAGTTGGATTTTGGCGGCGAATCAGGTTCAGATAGTCTCCAACAGCTAATCTGCAAAGATGTCACGGCGGATGATATGCTGCAATCGGTTGAGAACCTGCAGCGGTGGGCTCCTAAAATTGAGCCTTATGTTTCTTGGATGATCGGTTTGCCTGGAGAAACTGATCAAGATTTGGCGAAAACTTTTGATTTAATGGACAGTCTGCGGAAGGTAAACTCCAAAACACAGCACTATAACATTTTTGTTTACACTCCATTCCCAAGCACTGTCATGCAGTATTTGCCCTCAAAGTTTACGCCGCCACAATCGCTCGAAGAATGGGGAAGCATAGATGTCTTCCATTTCAACCCGCCATGGCATAGCAAAGCACAAATCGAAAAGCTGCACATGATTTCTGCAGTTACACGCCTCGTATTCTATTCTGAATCAAGAATTAGAGAATGCAATTTAGCATTCAAGACAGCTTACGCTATAATGAATAGGCT
This sequence comes from Candidatus Bathyarchaeota archaeon, assembly GCA_963770935.1. Lineage (GTDB taxonomy): Archaea > Thermoproteota > Bathyarchaeia > Bathyarchaeales > Bathycorpusculaceae > Bathycorpusculum. The sequence continues at coordinate 229,954 of CAVYRJ010000001.1, read as the reverse complement.
TGAGAAATATCGTTGGCGCCACAGAAACTTTGGTTTTCCAATTGAATTAAAAATCATTGATGCTGTGGCAAAAAAGTTTAAGGGGTTTCTTTAGGCGCTGTAGTCTCGTCCTTCGGGCTTTGTACTTACGGGCTTTCCAGGTTCAGGAATCTGGGGTAGAGGAATCGGCGGCGGAATATTTAACGTTCTTGATATGAGCATAGACTCGATGAAGACAACATTTGATATTGATTGCATAATTATCTGGGCTGGCGGCTTTTTCTGGTCGTAATCTTTTAGGATTTTGTCAACCTCACTTTTTTCGCCGTTTACGTAGGCGTTCCCCTTAAGGCTAAGTTGAGCAATAGATGGATTATAGACGATCGATAAAACAAATGGCACTTCTAGGGATTCGTCTTGTTTTTTTTCCATTCCCACAACGTTAATGTTAGTGTTAATCTGTATCGGCGGGATTGGCTTTCTAATATCCCAGAAGCGTTCGGCAGAAATGCTTGTTATTACTACGTTAACTTTAAGCATAATAGGTCAAAAAAGAATAATTGCTGTAGGGAGATTTAAAACTGCTTACTGTTTATTTCGGCTTGTAGCGTGTAAAGCCACAATGCCCACATGTATACCTATCATGGTGGTCTGCAGTGAAATATCCTGGTCCACAACGCTCGCAAGTTGGACGTGCCCTAGAAACTTTTTCGCCTTCAACTTTGTACATTGCACGGACGCCTTTTTCTTCCTTATGTTTTTTCTCGCGTTTCTTCTCAGCCTTCTGAACTTTCGGTGCTGCTGTTGACGCTGCATCTGCCGCAGCTGCTGGCTTTGCCTCTTCTTTCTTTGTTGGTTCTTCTTTCTTGGGTGCTGGTTTAACTGGCATTATGCTGTCGCCTCTTTGGCTTTTTCAGGTGGGCTGTTACGTTTTCTGATGTATTCAGGTTCAACGATTTTTGCTTGATTAACGGACTGGTAAATGTTTGCAACTCCAACGGTTATGCTGGTTCCTGTTTTAGTTCGCATACGTTTAATGAAAACTACATCATCGCCTGTCTGCATTGCAACGGCTACGGCTTTCTTTACCTCTAGCCTTTGGGGGGTTTTCTCTTTTGGACCCGAAACAATAGTGAAGCCTACTTCTTTCCGTTTCAGAAGCGGGTTATCCTTGATTGAATCTATTTTGACTTGCATTAATGTTCACTTAAGGCGTAAATTCATACAATACTCTTCTTATTTAGCTTTTCGAAGATTTCATTGTTTTTAGGAACTCCTGAACCAAAGCTTTCTTCTCAGAGGTTACCTTTATGACAACAATCCCTGAATACGGCTGCCCATAGACCACAAAAGCGTTTTCTGGCGCATACAAAACTGCAATAAGCGTTAGCAAGTCTTCTTCGCCCTTTACAACAATGTGTATGTGCTCATTTCCTTCTAATGCTTCTTTGACGGCCAACATTGCTTCCTGGGTTATTGTTCCTTGCGGATTAATCGCATGAACCGTTTTTTCTGCAGTTTCTTCTTTGGGCATTGGTTGGTCTCTTAGGGAAATGTTATCAACAATTGTTAGTTGTGGATGGATGTTATGTTTGTGTAGGTTGCGGGAGACGATGTCTCCGACAGAGACTATTTTGGGCGGCTTTTCTTCTTTAACAATTTTTTTCAGTTTGCCCATGGTTTCTTCTGGTGTACCTTGGATTAGGCTGCCGAAAGGTTCTTTTAATTTAATGCGAAGCTCAGGCGTTAAAGTGTACGCTATTGTCATCTCTTGAACCTTACAAAATAGAAAATGCTCGGTAGGTTATGAAGATACCGTGGTTCACAAAAATGTTTAACGGACTTTTAAAGCGTATCGGCCTTTCTCTTTAATGTTCATTGCTTTTGCAATTGCTGAGTTTTCAGGGTCAAACATTACGACTAAGCCGCTGAAGTCTTCACTAAAATTAGTCGCTTTGCATCTTGAGCAAACATTGTCTTTGGTCATATAGTGGCAGTTTGTGCATGCTTTTTCACTCATTTAACTCAATCCTCTTTATGCTGCCTTCTCCGGGCTTTCGACCGTTTTCTTTTCGGCACTTTTGCTTTGATCCATCTTTAGCCAGTCTAGTTTTCCAAGGAATGGTTGCCTTGCTGTAACGCCGATTTTTCCTGAGCTTCCAATTCTGCCCAAAGATACTGCTGTTATTCTGACGCGAACTTGGTCGCCTGTGGTTAGTTTACGTTTACTTTCTTTTCCCAAAAGGACACCTTGTTTTTCATCATAAGAGATGTAGTCGTCCATAAGTTGTGAGACGTGAAGTAGTGCGTCGACGGGTCCGATACGTACGAAAGCCCCGAAATCTGCGATTTCGACCACGTCTCCTTCCACTACCTCTTGAATTATCGGGTAGAATGCCAATAGGGAAAATGTTACTTTATGAAATGTTGCCCCGTCGCCTGGAATTATTTTGCCTATCGGGCTAACTTCTATACCTGTAACGGCAATAACATATCCCAATTCTTCGTCCACAATCCCCTCGTACTTTTGCTTTACCTGTTCACGGCCAACTTTCTCAAGTGGCTTGCCGAAGGTTTCGGGCGGAATGCGAATAGTATCTTGAAGAGTAATTAGTTTGAACATCTACGATATCATCCCGTCAATGTCTAGACGCGATTTTTGTCTCACATAAATCACTGGCACACTTATATCTCTTAGCCTCAACTTTAACTGTCTGTCGTTCGTAAACACTGGTGAATTCCAGTTCTTAGCCACCTTAACAATGGCGTCGTCAGTGGTCAATTTTTCATCATCTTCCAAAGGCACATACTTGCATTTTTCAGCAAGCTTCAAAGCGAAAAGTGCTTCCTTTCTAATCTTGGGGAAATCCTTAGTCGCAAGCATTTCAAGCTCACGTTTAACTGGCGAGAGTAAAATAAACTCTAAATTCCGATTCAACAATCGCTTCAACTCCTCAAAAATATCAATCTTAAACTCCAACGGAACAAACAAGGCGTTGGAATCCAAAATAACCTTTAATGAATCCTTTTTTTTAGGCGTTGAAGCCGACACTTGACATGGCTCCTGGTTTGTAAGGTTAATTTTTTTGCAGGCTTAAAACATTTTGTTTTGCAAATCTTAGCCCAAAGTTGCTATTAGTTTAAATAACCGAACAAAATGATTTGAACTCAATCTGGTGAATGTAGTGATTCGCGAGAAATCATGCGGCGCCGTCGTATTCATTAAAAAAGAAGAGCAGACAAAATATCTTCTCCTTAACTATGCAGCTGGACACTGGGATTTCGTCAAAGGCAACGTTGAAATCAATGAGACAGAAAAAGAAACGGTTCTTCGCGAACTCAAAGAAGAAACAGCCATAACGGACGCTACTTTCATCGAGAATTTCAAAGAAACAATAGCTTACTTCTATCGAAGACAAGGTTTAACGGTTCATAAGGAAGTCGTATTCTTCATAATTGAGACCCATACAGAGAAAGTCGAGTTATCTTTCGAGCACGTTGGCTATATTTGGCTGGATTATAAGCATGCCATGGAAAAATTAAACTTCAAAAATGCTAAAGACGTGCTGCAGAGAGCACATGATTTCTTAAAGAAACAAAAAATAATAACAGACTAAATCTCAGCTATTTTACTAGTCCGTATCCGATAAGTCTCCAACGGGCAGTAATCTTTCTGCTTATGGCAACTCTTGAACCTGGTAACGCACAAATTGGCCTTGTCAACTTTACCTTAATTACGTTTTGCTTTATCGAAATTACTTTGCCTACGTTCACAGCGGAACCAACATGGAGTAGCAGGGTTTCGTCTGGGTTGATTTTTTCAACTTTCAAAAGCTCCTTGGTTCCAACAGCGCGTTCCAAAACATGTGTTTCCAATGTTAACTCTGTTAGTGTGGGTGGAAGTTGGCCGGTTTTTCCCGCGATGCTGCCTGTTAAGCCGTCTGCTTTTGAATAGGATGGGTCAAGGCAGGTTCCTACGCCGACTAGACCGCCGCATGTGGCTTCTTGTACATCTTGATTGCCAGCTTGTAGGCTTACTATTTCGCTTATTAATGGGTCGTAGACGGTTTTTCCTTCTCGTTCAGCCATAACGCCTGGGCGGATTTCTATTTCTTCTCCGACGATAAATTTGCCTTGTGCTATGGTTCCTCCGATGATTCCGCCCTCTAACCCTTCTATAGTTGTTCCAGGCTTGTTAACATCAAAGGAACGTATGATGAACATCATTGGAGGCTTAGTTTGATCCCTCTTTGGAGTTGGAATAAGTGTTTGAATCGCGGTGAGCAGTATATCGATGTTTATTCCGCGTTGTGCTGAAATGGGGATAATGGGAGCGTTTTCTGCAACGGTACCTTTGATGAAGGCTTTTATTTCTTTGTAACTTTCTACGGCTCTTTTCTCGTCCACGATGTCGATTTTGTTCTGAACAACAATTAGGTTCTTTATGCCGCTGACTTCTGCGGCTGCAAGGTGCTCTCGTGTCTGCGGTTGAGGGCACGGCTCATCAGCTGCAATGACTAAAATGGCGCCGTCCATTATTGCTGCGCCTGAAAGCATCGTAGCCATTAAGGCTTCATGTCCAGGTGCGTCGACAAAGCTTATGGCGCGGACAAATTCTGCCTCGGAGTCGCAGCTTTCACAATAAGGTTTAATGGTAAAGTTTTTGGGGGGCTCACATTTGGGGCACTTGTATATCGGCATGTCGGCATAACCCAGCTTTATGGTGATGCCCCTTTTGAGTTCTTCACTGTGACGTGATGCCCAAGTGCCAGTTAAAGATTGAACCAAAGTGGTTTTTCCATGGTCTACATGTCCAATAGTGCCAATGTTTACTTCTGGCTGCTTAGGCAAGGCTTTACTAGTGTTACTCATATAGTTCTTCTTCTTTTCAATAAATACTGACGAATAAAGGATGAATTAATTATAGAAGTTTATAAGGTTTAAGCATGAACAAAAGCAAAATTACTGTTTAGGTGCTTGCTCGGCTTTGGCTTCGGGCGCTTTTACCGCTGATGCTGGTCTCTCAATAATTTTCATGTTGATTTGAGCTATTTCATCGGTAATTATGTTTCCGCGAACTGTTTTTCGTCTTCGCTCTCCCTTTTTCTTTGGGCTAAAACCCGCTCCTCCGCTTAATACTACTCTTCGTCGTACACCGCCATGGACGTTTCCTCTCATGGGTACTCCATCTTTGTCAGAGCCGCCTAAGATTTGCACTGTGTGTGCTGGTAAGTCTACTGCTGAGCCGTCTAATGTTTCGCCCACTCTTCTCCCAATAAAGGGGGCTGCGCGTGCTTCTTCAAGCTCAACTACTTTGGATGTTCCAGCTTCGGGGTCGGAAACTATTACCTTAAACTTTGCCATTGATTTTCTCTCCAGCGGAGTATGAAGTTGGCTGCTCTCTCTATTAAGGATTTATGAAAATTTATCGGTTCAAAGGCTATTTTTAGGCGAGTTAAGATTATTTCGGGTAAAAGTTTTAATTCGACATCGAGTTCGTTTTGTGGCTATGTGGCGGCTAGGGTTCTTCTTTCACGAGATAGCATTTGGACTACTAAGTGTTTTCATACCGCTCTACCTAGTCGCCTTCAAAGACACCAGTATTCTCGGTGGACCGCTTGTCGCTTTGGGGGTAATGACATCAATCGCAATATTCTGCTCCATCCCTGCCTCATTTTTATGGGGATACCTCTGTGATGCCACGAGGCATTACAAAGCGTTTATACTTTTGTCGTTTCTTTCCTCAGCAATCATTCTTTTCCTTATGGCTTTACCCTTTGCCCAAAACATCATCCTCTTTGTTATCTTGTATGTTGTGATGCAAGTTCTCCATGTCTCTCATGAAGCTCCAAAAAACGTCCTCATCGCCGAACATTACAGCCGGGAGGACTGGGAAAAATCCTACGGTTTTTATGAAGGTCTCACTGAAATCGGCTTCATTATTGGGTTAGCGATTGGATTAGTATTAGCTATTGGGGCGTTTGCATTTACCACTGCTCTTAGCGCAACTGTTTTGGCTACTTACACTCTGTTCCTGTGTAGTGTCTTAAGCTTGGTTGCGTTCATTCTTTCAATATTTTTGATTGCTGACCCAATGCTGATTTTTGAGCGCCGGTTGGTGGGGATGGAGAGAACGCTGGACTTCGCTAATCGCGGTATAGAATCGTATGGTTTACGGTGGAAGGGGTCACTTAAGAAAGAAAGTTTCCCCGGGTTTGCCTTTGCCATAATAATATTCTCTCTTGCAACAAGCCTGTTTTTTACACCTCTGCCAATATATCTAAAAGAAATTTTTCAGGGACAAGCAAGCATGGTTTATGTTGCTTACATACTTAATTCTGTTGGAGCAACAGTAGGCTACTTCTTAATTCGTAACCGAGCAAGAACGATGAATATTAGAAAACAAGTGCCCCGTTTCGTTCTCGCCCGCAGCCTTCTAATCTTTCTATTTGTTGGAGTTATCCAACTCGCTTTTTCACCAACAATCATGACTGGTATCTTTCTTGTTTTCTTAGGCTTCGCTTACGCCATGTACTACATTATGATGATTTCTCTTTCCATGGAACTTATCCCTGAGGGCAAATCAGGCTTTTTTGACGGTCTAGTAGGCTTGGGCGCGGCAATAGGCTCTTTCCTTGGACCTTTCCTAGCTGAATACCTAAATTATCTTCCGACTTTCATAATTGCAGGTGTTGGATTCTTCTGTGCATACTTAATACTGAAAATTTTTGCCATTAAAGGTTAAAATAAAAAAGATAGGTGTGAGCGAGTTTTCGCTCGGGTTTTGGTTTATTCTGTGTGAACTCTGTATAAGTCTACGTCTTCGCGCATGCTTGGTGTCAATTCAAGGAAGTCTCGTACTGACCTTTCAATGTCTTTGGATTGGGTAACGTATCTGCCGACGATGAGTATATCTGCGCCTTGATCTAATGCTTCTTTGGCTGTTTCTGGGACGATTCCGCCTGCCACTGCGATTAGGAATTTCTTGTTGGGGAATGCTTGGCGAAGGAGTTTTATGCGTTCAAGCCCGCAGCTTCTGCCGCTTTCTTGGTCGATGCCTCGGTGTAAGATGACTATGTCTGGGAAATCTTTGAGTGATTTGAGTTTGCCAAGGACGTTTTCTACGTTAAGCATGTCGATGATTGCGTAGATTCCTAGGCGTTTGGCTTCCTGTACCGTTGCATCTAATGTTTCTGGTGGTGCTAGGCCTGCTGCAACAACTGCATCTGCGGTGTCTTCGTATGCGATGTCTACTTCAACTTTGCCAACGTCAAGCGTTTTTAGGTCTGCTATAATGAATTTGTCTTTGGCTATTTGTCGTAGTTCGTTAATGCCTCTTGTGCCATACCGTTTGATGAGTGGTGTGCCGACTTCAAGGATGATTCTGTCGCTGCCTGGAAGCGCTTCGATGACTTTCTTTGCCCCTTCGAGTGAAGGTGCATCAAGCGCAATTTGGAGGTATGGTGGTCTCCATAGGCGTGGTACGCGGAAGCCCATGATTGGGTGCTTTGCGCGGTCTTTGTCATAGATTATCTTTTCAAGTGTTGGATACTTCTTTAGTGCGCGTTTTAGCGCCATTTTTGTTGCGCCATAGTTGTACTGGTATATCTTGCGGTAATCAGTTGCTTTTGGATGAATGAAAACGCTACAGATGATAACCCATTCGTCTAGTTTGCTTGCAGGAATGATTCCTTCTTCAGCTGAGTCAGCGATGGCTTTTGCAACTGCTGCTTGTGCGGGGCCGAAAATTTTTCCTGTGTCTTCCATGTTTTTGATAGTGACTTTTGGTACGATTAGTGTGTGTGGTTTTGGCGGCAAGTTAGGTCTGATTACTGCTAGGACTGGTGTGTGTCCGGCTGATAATTGCGACATGCCATTTGCGAATGCTTGTCCGATAGGTCCGTTTTTGTCGCCTATCAAAAGGTCAATGTGTGCAACTTCGTTTCCTTCTCCTAATAGCGATTCACCGATTAAGTATGTAGGTCCTGAATCTTCCATAACATCGTCAACTATTGTCGGCATTCGATCAACAATCTCCTTGAAATCGACATTGAACTCCTTTAACCATGAATAAAGTGTGTCTCTGTGGATGTCCATTTCTTTTGCTGTTCCGACAACTGTCGGTTTTGTCGGCTTTCCCTTAGAACCAACCTCTTTTTTTGCGGCATCACTTAGCATTTTTATGAATATTTCGCGTGTTTCTGGCTTTTTAATGTCTACTCCCGACATTTAATTTACCTCGGTCGCTCTTTGAGGTCTACCTTATATATAAAAACGTCGGAAGAACTGGAAAAGATTAAGTCTGGCTGAGTTAGTTTTAACTGCAAGTTGCTGTTTGAAAAAGGTTTTAATGTGGCGAAAGTGTTTCTGTCCTTCGCTAAATCTTTATATCTGAAGCTGGATATTGAATGCCTAATTTAGCGGAGAAATTCGATGTCTTGGACTGACTGGACATTACTTGGTTTATTCATACTTGGTTTTTTGCTGTTTCTATATGGCGCTAACAATTATAATTCAGTTGTCGGTTACAGCGGCGTTTACCTGTTCATTGGTTCAGTCGCGGCATACCTAATCGTTTACATCTACAAGGAATTAACGAAGAAAAAGCCGTGTTAAAACTCGTAGAGGGTACTGTATTTTTGGTTTAGGTACTTAAGGTATGGTTCTGAATCTATGATTGTTCCCGTTGCTCGTGTGATTAGGTCTTCGGAGTCATAGAGATTGCCTTTGCCGTAAATGTTAGTCTTCAACCAACCGTTAACAACTTCTATGCTTCCTTGTGCAAGTAGGCTGCGCCACTCGGGCAGGACTTTAGTGAAAGCAGCGGTTAGTTGTCCACTGTAGATGTTTCCTAAAGCATAGCTTGGGAAGTAACCGAATAGTCCACTTGCCCAATGGGTATCTTGCATCACCCCCTCTGAGTCATTCCCGATTTTTACGCCAAGATAATCCTTGTATTTTTGGTTCCATATTTCTGGAAGCTCATCAACTGAGATTTTGTCAGCGAAAAGGGCACTTTCAATTTCAAAGCGGATTATGATGTGGAGGTTGTAGGTGACTTCGTCAGCTTCGACTCGGATTTTTGAGCGTTCAACCCTGTTTATAGCGTGGATGAAGGGATCTAGTTTAAGGATACTGAGGTTTGGTGCTGCTTTTTTAATTTTAGGCAAAAAAACTGTCCAGAACTCTTCAGAACGTCCGATTATGTTTTCGAACAAACGCGACTGGGATTCATGTATACCAAAAGAGCAGGTAGAGCCCACCGGTTGGTATTGCCACTTTGGGTTGAGGTTTTGCTCGTAGAGTGCATGCCCGCTTTCGTGGAGCACCGAGAAGATTGAACTTGCAAAATTATTAGGGTAATAATGAGTAGTTATGCGAACATCATCATAATATCCTGAGGTAAATGGGTGTTCCGTCTCATCCACTCTTCCCCCTGCTTCCGAAGAGGCAGTATCGAAACCGAGAAATCCCGTTATGAGATGGGTAATTTTGCGCTGATTCTCCACTGGAACTGGCTGATTGAGGCTTTGGATGGATGGTTTGGTTTTACAAGTTTCAATCTTCGCAATTAAAGGCTTTAAACCTGCCAATAAGTGATTGAAGGTTCTTGTTATGGTCTCTGCAGGCATTTTCGGCTCAAAATTATCGAGTAACGCTTCATAGGACGTCTTGGTCTGCTTGACTTTCATGAGAATTTCCGCTGCTTGTTTGCTGAGGTTTAAAAGTTTTTGTAGATCCGCTTTATAGATGCCAAAGTTTTTCTGTGCTTTTGCTTTCTTCCACATGTTGACTGTTATTGCTTCTTGCATTGCGAGGTCTGCAACGATTTTTTCGGGCAACGCGGTTTGTTCTTGATAGGTTTTGTTGATAAGATAGAGGTTGCGTTTTTCCACTTGCCCCAGCGCTTGGTACTCTGAGCTTGTTTGGATAGTCTTTAGTAGTTTTCCTATTTCGGGGTCTGTTCCGAGTTTATGGTGAATGCGACTTAAAAGTGCCAGTTGTTGGCTGCGTTGCTCCACAGCCTTAGGAGGCATGTAGATTTCCATATCCCAATGGATTATGCTTTCAGTCGTCGAAAGCACCATTGCATCTTTAGTTTTCGATAAAAGTTTCTTGTAAGCAATATCTATGTTGTTGGTCAAGATGATACTACCTAGGGTTTTCATTGGTTTAGGGCTTTATTTACTGTTTGTTGGAGAGACACTCCTTGGTTTTGCCGTGAAATGGATGTTAAAATAACCTCCCAGAAGCACTCAAGCTGGCATCCTGGCTTACACCAGAGTCTTTTATCTTCCCCTAGTAAATTCGCTCTATTAAGGAGCATAAGATTGACATGAGTAGCTTTGACTCTACAAGAACCTCAGTTGGTACTCATTCAATAACTGAATAAGGTGCCTGCAAAGAATGGTTTTAAAGGGATGGTTGGTGCTCCGGCCGGGATTTGGACCCGGGTCGCCGACTCGAAAGGCCAGTATACTTGACCGGACTATACTACCGGAGCGCTTTTTGCTAGAAGCATCAAGCAAAATACAGTTTCCTTCGAATAAACCTTACCCTTCCGGAACCCTATATTAGCTAACAGGCTTAATGGGTTTAGGTTTTTTTGGGGTAAACAAAAAGCCAGTTATTTGCTCTACAAGTTTGGCTTGGTTTATTGCATTTTTTTCCAGTTCTTGAATCCTTTTTTCTAGATCGTTTGAGATGATTTTTCCTTCAATGCGATTCGCTGAGCGGAACATGAGCAGCATCTTGAACACTTCATCAATTGCCTTCTTCTGTTCCTCAGCGGATGAGGGTTTTGTGCCAGCGATTACAGATAGGAGGTCAACATAATGCTCTTTTATTTTTAGTTCAGCGTTAACGGAGGGGTCAGTCGGGAACGCTATACTAAGCGGCGTCTTCTTAGCCAGCTCAGCGGCTGTTGGGAAACGAATGATTATGTCTCCTCTTATCCATGAAGAAACAAACTCCGAAACGAAGCGGCGAATGTCTTTTTCCGAGTAAAGCAAAGAAGGCTCTGGTTTTGGATCAGGTTTTCTTTTAATTCTAACACTGATAATTTTCTTATCCTCAGCATTATTTGACATGTGGTTCCCTTCATACGCGGTCTAGCGTTTCTATGATCATTTTGTTAAGCATAACCTAGTATTTAAGAAAAAGTGTTTCTCCATTAGAAAGAGATCTTTGCGGCTGAAGGAATTTTGCCCAAAATCTTAGCGGTTGCCCTTTCCACTTTGGCACGGTCGGCTTCGTCAGTGTATACGCGAAGGATGTTCATGAAGCCTTTAAGTGTTTCAAATATCCGTGAAATCTCGCTTAGCCGCTGTGGTATTTTGTTCCCTGCTGGGTTTCGGGTGAAGGCTGGAATTTCCATAGACTCCATGAGTACGGCGTGATGGTAAGGGACAGACGGCACTGTAGGTACGTCGATAATTACAGATTCTAAGCTAACTCCAGCTTCCCTGGCAATCTCATTCTGCACCTGGCTACGGTAGGATTCTCTGCCAAACAAGTTTGAAATCATCGTATCTTTCTCGTAGAAGGTCCGCTCGTAAGCGCATTTAAGCATGCGTCGATGCTCCAAATCAGCGATTATGCCTTTTGAGGCTTGACATTTTTTGAGCGCCGACCAAACCGTATAATCATCCAGCGCCAAATACTCTTCAGGCGTTTTAAATGCGGTTAACCCCAACTCGCTGTTTGCTTTTTCCATAGCGGTCGCTAACATAATCTGAGCAGCTCTACCGACGCGGTGGAAATAGATGCTTTTGAACGATTCAATTCGGGCAATCATGAACGCCTCTAACGCCGATAGTGCGCCAAGTTCAACTGCCAAGTTTTCTCCTAAAACGTCGAGTGCATGAATAAGACGGAAGATGTCGATAAAACCGTACTCTGCGCCTGTGTGGTATGTGTCTCGGACGATGAAGTCTTGTTTGTCAACGTCTACAGCGCTGCTTATGATTTGGTCAAGGAAAGCGTGGTCTTTCTTGTGAAGCTTCCCAACTGCAAGCGCCCCAACTTCTTTTGGGTTGAAGCCCATCTTGGATAGTTTATCGCCGACTTCGCTTTTCTCGATAATCCAAGAGGTGATGTCCTCGTGCGTTTTCTCAAGGTCGTTGATTAGTAAATGCTCAAAGACATGAGAGAATGGACCGTGCCCAGCGTCATGAAGCAACGCGGATATTCGGGTGACATCCACTTCCTCGTCGCTTACGCCCCGAGAAATGTTTGGGTTCTCCAAGACTTTTCCTGCAAGGTACATAACGCCTAGACAATGTTCAAAGCGGGTATGGTTGGCGCCTGGGTAAACGTATTCTGAACCTGCCAACTGCCGCAATCTGCGCAGCCGCTGCATGGGATAGGAGTCGATTACGTTTTTTTCTGGTTCCGTAATGTACACGTACCCGTGTACAGGATCCTTGATTTCTCCCCAGTAAGCCTTAGGCACAAGCGCAACCTCACAGTTGTAAGCTATATTTAGGTAACTTCCATTAATGTGTAACGCTAAATCGCAGAGCTGATACGTATGGGTAAAAAAGGCATCTTTATAGTTATCGAAGGTTTAGATGGAAGTGGAAAAACCACCCAAGCGGGCCTTTTAGCAAAAAAGCTCTCCCAAAAATACAACGTTTTGCTTACAGCTGAGCCAAGCCGAGGTAAAATCGGCACGTTTATCCGCCAAGGATGCCTCTACGAAGAAAAACGACTCCCAACTGAAGCCGAAGCTCTCCTCTTCGCCGCAGACCGCATCGAACATATGCAAAAAGAGGTAAAACCAGCGTTGGATGAAGGAAAACTGGTCATTTGCGACCGCTATATCTACTCTTCACTTGCCTATCAGGGTAGCGCTAGACTTAGTTTAGATTGGATAGAAACAATCAATGCCCGCGCGTTGCAGCCAGATTTTAGCATATTCATAGATGTGGATCCTGAACGCGTTCTGGAGCGTTTGCAAAGGAAAAAATCTGTGATGGAAACTCTGGAAACACAAAGGAAAGTCCGCGAAGTCTACCTCAAGTTTGTTGAAAAGGGCGAATTGATTAGGGTCGACGGTGACAAGCCCAAAAAAGCAGTAGGTGATGAGCTGTATGCTGTTGTTTTGGGTTTGCTTAAAACTTGCAAAGTAGTTAACTGATTGAAAACAAGTGCTTTTTCAGAAAATTATTAACCTATTTTCGGTTCTTTTTTTAATTCTGAGTTTGCTATGGTTGCAGGTTGCATCATAGAAAGTCATAGCACATCTGTAAAAGGCAAAATAAGGCTCTTGTGTACAAAATGAAGTTCTTAGGTAACATTACTGAAGAAAAAATAAGAAGAAAACAAAGTTTAGTCTTCTCTCCACTTGAATAATTTTACTGCCAAGGCAAAGATAACCACTGTTATTATCCCGAGGACAGCAATGTCGATTATTGCGCCGTCTATGTTTCCGTAGACCATGGCGTTGTTTAAACCTTCTATAACGTAGAATAATGGTAGTACATGAGCGAAGGTTTGCAGGTAGGTTGGCATGCTGCTGATGGGGAAGAAGGTGCCTGCGAGGAACATCATGGGGAACGTCACGATGTTGCCTATGACGCCTGCGGTTTCAGGGTTCTTTGTTACTGTGCCAACCAGCATACCGAGGGCTGCAAACAGCATCGGACCCAAAACTAGGAAGGGTATTAGCCAAGGCGTTAACATAACATGTGCACCGAAAGCGAAGATCCCCACACCAACCATTAGTAAAAAGCCAGCGAAAGTCAAGACAATGTACCAAATCATTTTAGACATTAGCCACTCCATCTTTGTCAGCGGTGTAAGTGAAAGTTGTTTGAACAGCTTTGTCTTCTTGTATTCTGAGGAAATGTTGACTAGCGAGAACATTGGGCTGGTAAGTATTGAGAAGCCGATTAAGCCTGGAATCAAGAAGTCAATGTACTTTGATTGTTGAGCATTCACAGTTGCAGAAGATATTCCAATAACCATCGTACCATTGAAGCGTTGTAGGTTAAAGTAATTGGCATATCCACTAACGGTGCCACTTACTATTCCACTTGTGCTTGAGGTAGGGTTACCATAAACAGTTACGTTAACTTGCTGACTCATGGCATAGTCTAAGGTGAAGTTTTGAGGAATCAATATACCCTCTGACGCAGAATGATCTGCCAGATACTTTGGAAAGTCCTCTGAAGAATCCACCGTTATTACTGTAATTGTGCTGGATTCGTTTAATGCTTCAAGGAAGCCTGCACCGAGGTTTTGTCCTGTGGGGAACGGTCCTGAGTCTAGGTTTTGAGCGTAGACGTTTACTTTTCCGGTGTTTCCTCCTGAGAAGATTGCGCCAAAAATCAGGATCAAGATTACTGGGAAAATTAAGCCGAAGAATAATCCGAACTTGTTTCTGAGGTATCCGCGGCTGAAAACTTTGAAGTCTGAGTAGATACGTTTAACACTCACCAAACTTAGCGCCTCCGCTTTTTATCGGTTTTTCCCTCTGAGACTTCTGCTTGCATGGTAAATGGTTCGTTGACGAGTTTAACAAACACGTCATCCAAACTATCTTGGCGTGTCTGAATCTCGCCCCAATCCATTCCTGACTGCTCAGCCGCAGCAAGCGCTGCGAGGGCATCGATTTTCTTTTTCAATGGTATAATAATTTCGCCTTTGACTTTATCGTAGTCAACTTTCAATTCAGTGTTGGCTTTGATGTATTCGGCGAGTTTTTCGCTTCCATGAATCTCCAACTTTTCACCTGAGCCATGTTGTTGAATTATTTCTTCAGTGGTTCCCATGGCAACGATTTTTCCATGATCCATAATAGCAACTCTGTCAGCGAGTTGCTGTGCCTCGTCTAGGTAATGGGTTGTTAAGATGATAGTTTTTCCTTTGAATTTTAATCCACGAATAACTTCCCAAATTGCCCGCCTTGCGTTAGGATCCAAACCAGTTGTTGGTTCGTCTAAGAAGAGTAATTCTGGCGAGTTAACCAGTGAAAGGGCAAGGCCTGTCTTCTGCTTCTGCCCGCCTGAAAGACTGTCGAAATTGACTTTGGCAGATTCTTCTAGCAGAACTTCTCTTAGAATCTCGTCTGGGTCGACTTTTATGTTGAAGAGGTCAGAGTAATATATGATGGCTTCTCGCGGAGTTGTTTTTTCAAAGAACGTGAATTCCTGGGGGATTACCCCAATTTTCTTATGGAGATCGTATCCGTTTTTCCACGGGTCAAGACCCAAAACTTTCACGTCGCCTCCATCTCTCTCACGCAGACCTTCCATGATTTCAATAGTGGTGGTTTTACCTGCGCCGTTTGGACCGAGTAGACCGAAGACTTCACCTTCTTTAACTGTGAAGGAGATATCGTCGACGGCTTTTAGTTCTCCGTAGTGTTTTTTTAGGGATGTAACTTCAATCGATGGCATTTGATTTGCTCCTATTTTGCTCTTGCAAATACTGCTTTTTTTAACTATATGCTGATTGAAATATAATTTTCGGCTGAAATTCGGTAAAAACTTTTCAATTGTACGGATGTTAAATGTCTGTTTTCTTGAGAATTTTTTTACGTTTATTCGATGATTCATTGATTTCGTTAAAAATAAACTCGGTTACCTCTTCTGGCGAAATGTATCTGGGTCCACGTTCATGAAACACATGAACTTCAAAATTATCCCTGCTAAAGATGGTTCTTAACACATAATAGTCGAACTTTAACGACGTTTTCTTTTCACCAATACCCTTGTAATAGCGTATTGAACAGAAAAAATCCATCGACTGCAACCGTTCTTTTGCTAGAAACTTTAGTGTTTTTTTGAGTTCCTCTTCATCGATATAGTTGAAGCATTCAGATTCGGCCAGTCCAAACTCAAAAATCACCTTACCATGCGGAACGGTTGGGTTAGTGACTTCTTCAAAACTGAATTCCTTTCGGTTTGACTCAAAAAAAACTTGAATCAACTTCAGCTGAAGTTGCTTGCTTGAAATTGTAGAATTGAAACTGTCGATCCTGTGAACAGTTGTGGGGAAATTTTCGTAAAAACCCAAAGTCAAATTTGCTCGTGCTCAAGCTTTCATTTTTTTAATCTTTTCAACGCTATTTAGCAATTGGTCGAGCGATTGGGTGAGTTTTTGTAATTCATCCATGTCTTGGGTTTTTTCAATCTTTCCTTGAATGTCCTGTATCTTCGCCATCAACGTTGCTTCTAGTTTGTCGTAGGCTGTGTTTGGTGTCGTGGTTTGTTTGGGTGGTTCTTGCCCTTCTCTAACGACAATTACTTTCTTTTCATCCTTCGCGCACCAGAGGGTGCCATCTTTTAGCCTAAACAGCGGGGATGAGCAGACTGGACATGCGAGGTCAGTTAAAGCGGCGCCTTGCAGCAGCAGGTTTGCCCCTCGCTTAACAAGTGTGTTATCTGGTCTTGGTTGCATGTAGAACCCCAAAGTAAATACGTCTCAATGCTTATATAACTTGGTCACTGCCAAGGTGCATTAAAGGGGAACTATTTATGGTGCGCAAGAAAAAAACTGAAGAGTATGAAGCAAAGATTAAGCAAGCATTAGTTGTTCTTGGCGAGGTCTCAGAAGATAGTACGACTCCACGAAACATTCGCCGTTCCGCAAAAGACGCAATGAGCGCCCTGCAAAGCGCCGAATATACTCCTGCAGTTAGAGCTTCAAACGCCGTGTCAATGCTAGATGAGATTTTGCAAGACCCAAACATGCCGCCCTACACAAGGGTTAAACTATGGAACGTAATGAGCTTCATCGAAGCCATAAAAGACTAATTTAGAGTGTTTTAAGACTACTTTTTTAATTGAGTTTTCGGATGCTTTTAAAAGGGTCTCTTATAATTCTTGATTCTGGATTTAAAAAAGAGAAGCTGTTTTATTAACCATTTGATTTTTCGGTGAAATGAATATTATCAGGTAACATAGCGTGAATTAAAAAGATTTACGGCGATTTGCCATTTAACTATACAGTAGCAATCAAAAACTAGAATGCGGATGAAAAAACCACTTCTTTTAGCAAAGAATTGAACCCCCAAAACCGCTTAGTGCTCATCTGTTGATTGTGGGACCTTAAAAAAAGGGAATGTTGATTGTAGTTTTTTGGCTACTACTTTTTTACACTTCTGATAATTACTAGGGTAGCTATGGCTATGGCTAAGATTATTGCAATTCCTATGCCTAAGATGTACGTTTCAGTTGGGGGCAATGTAGTTACGGGGTAAGGAGATGGCGTTGGTGGTGCAGTGTCGACTGAGAAACTGGTTTCGGCAGATGATGGCCAATAGGATTTTGAGCCAGCGAAAGTTGCATAGACGGTGTATGAGCCTTCTATGTCCGGCGTCCATGTTAGAGTAAACATTCCATTTGCATCGCTGTTTGTTTGTCCTATGTTTCTGTAGTTTCCGTTGGAATCTATAACGTCTACCGTTACTGGAACGCCTGTCGCGTTTGCGGGTCGGGATTGCTGTTCATATATGTACTCCATCCATGGTTGTTGGCTTTCGTCTGAAACCGCTGGAACGCCGTTGGGGAATCGAGAGATCTGCTCATGTTGCTTGGTGCCCACTGAAACATCCTTAACTGTGCCGCGAATTACCAATGATTTTCCTAGTTCTATTCCAACATCTGGTGCTGTGACAGTTAATGCGCTTGGACCTTTGCCGTAGCAGTATATTCGGTTGTCATAAAAATTGAGGCCTACAAGTAAACCATCGGCTATGACGACAGACCCATAATGCAAAACTTTCCAAAGCTCTGCACCATTTGATGCGTTGATGCAACGTAGATATGAGCCACGCCATAACGGCTGAGTGCGCCAAAGAGGACTTGAATAGATGAAAATTTTGCCGTCTGCAATGCATGCCAACTGTGCAGGATAATCTCCGAAAGGAGACTCTGTTCCTATGTTGACTGGTTCGTATTTCCAGAGGATTTCGCCAGTTTTTATGTCATAGCAAATCAATATTCCACCATTGAGATACGTGCCTGAAATTAGTTTGCCTTGGTAAATGTTGGTGTTGCCCATGCCGTAGTACTTCATTTGTTCTTCTGGCTCACTTTCCCATAGTTGTTCTCCAGTTTCTAGGCTGAAGCCCCACCTTGTTCTAGTCTGTGTACACGCAAACAGGAACACGTTATCTTCTGGGTCAACGGTTCCCATGCTTATGGTTTTGTTGCCAGCCGAAGAGGGCGGGGTGAAAGATACGTTCCAAAGTAATGAACCCATTGCGCCTTTTGTTGGATCCAAATTCAGTGCCCATAAGTGCCCCTTTGTTATGCCGTTTTCATTGTTACTTCCTGTTGTTCCACCGATTACGAATTGATCTTCCCGTACCGCGCGAATTGAACCTTGTATAGCAGGTATGCTTACGTTTAATGAAAATCCATGGCTCCCATCAAAAGTGTAGTTGAGGTAAGGTCGCCAACTTGCATAATTGTTGCCTGAGAAGCCAGAGTAATCGCCGTTTTGGTACATTTGTTGTGTTCCTTTCCACCAGATTGCTTGTGTTGTATTCCACACCGTTAAACGTGTATTGGCACCTGTGCCTGCAATGTTATAGCGCAAAATACTTCCATCTTTTGCATAAACCGCGGTGCCACTCGCTGATACATTAGCTATGCTGCAGATGTAGTTGCCAGTATAAGCATCATACATTAGCCAAGTGTTTGAGGTTGGTGCAGTGGTACTCCATAGGTACGGGTAGCCTCCCATTTGGTTTGCTAACTCGGGGTCATATATTTGTGCAAACGCCAGCGATCCTTGACTAATACTTCCATGTGCATCGAATCCGCCGCCTGAGCCTGAAACGGGACCAGTGTTATTATGGAAATATAGTTGATTGCCAGTGTATAAATCAAGGCAGTACCATCCTTCCCTCATCTGAGGGTTAGGTGAGTTGAAGAAAATCTTTCCGTCTAGTATGTATGGCGAGAAACCAAGACCTTCATAGTGGGATGTTACGTAAGTATAGTCTCCGAACCGGGCGTCCATTAGACCACCTGTAAATGCAGGTGTAGTCCACATTACGTGTGGACTTTCTGGCGCATTGCCGTAACCGAAATTGGTTGTTGGTCCAACGTTTTGAGCTGCTCCTCCTAACCAGTTACCTGCGAGCGTGTACCAGTATATGTTTGCAGTATTGATAGGACGTGCCCAATACTCTGTCGGAAGAGGGGTTTCCGGCCAAAGTGTTATGGGTTCTTCCTGTACATAGAAAGAAACGGGGTCGCTTTTGCTTGCCAGATATGTGTCGTTGATATTTGCGTAACCAGATTGTTGAGTATCGGGTACACCGGGTTTCTTAGGCAGGCCAGTTAATGTAGTTGTAGGAAACTTTACTACAACTGAGTAATTGCCTGGTTCAGCAGGTACATACATAGTGTATACACTTCCTACTGGATCCGATTCGATAGGTCCTATGGTATCGTTTGTTCCATCTGGTTTCATTATATCGATTGTAAATTTCCATCTGTCACCGTATTGACCGTTAGCTGTAGGTGGGATACTGTTAACCCAAAGAATTATCTTCTCGGTTTGTCCTACGCCTATGACATTATTTACTACAACGCAATAACACCATGTGGGATAAACCCATGGAGGGTCATGTGCAGTAGCAGCCGGTAGTTCAACGAGCGGAATCGTCATTGATAACATCAGTATTAAAGCAATCAAAGAAGTCAAAAATTTTTTTACATTTTGCATTTTTCCTTTCTCCTGATTCTTTAGGCAAGGCATAACTATTGAGTGATTGCCCTGCCTGACCAAAGCGGTATCTTCGCTAGAAGTATATTAAATTATTGCGTAGATAAATTGGCTGAAAATTGTAAATAAATTTTGATTGGCGAAAAGGGTTGATAGTGATTTTACTGCACTTTACCGACTTACTTCGATTGTCTAACTAACTTCTTAACTTCTTTATACGAGCGGGCGCAGTGCATGCAGCAAAACGCCATTTCTTTGCTCTCGATGACTTCTCGGTAGCCGCCCTCGTAGACTTTACAGCCGCAATGGGCGCAGACATAGAGACTTGGTTCAATGGCAATTGCTACCAACTCAGCGAAACGCTTGAAGAGCCCTTTACATAACTCTCTGCCTTCTTCTGTGAGTTGGAAGATTTTTCTTTCTTTCTTGCCAATGGACTTTTTGGTGTGCGTGACTAAGCCTTTTTCTTCGAGTAGTTGTAGGAAGGGGTAGACTAGGCTTGGACTGATTTCTTTTTTGATCCGTTTTTTGAATTGGCTGATTATGCTGTAGCCGTGGACTGGTTTTTCGTAGAGTATTATGAGTATGTAGAAACGTGAGAAGTCGCTGATTAAATCATCAATGTTTTCGGATTGGGGTTCTTTGGGCATTGGTGTTCGCTTTAGTTTATGGGAAGTATTCTGTATTAAATGTTTATTAGATATATCTTAAAAATACACATGATTACTTTAGAGAAGAATATGGACACAGTGAAAATATTCAATCAAAAAACGGTCAAACAGAAAAAGCCGAATGCTGCACCATCAATTCAAAAACACTTGCAAAAAAAACTAAAGTCCTTGTGCTTAACACATCACGCCGAAGAATAACTTGCTTGCTGTTTGAAGCGCTGCAGCTAAAAATATATGCTAGTTGTTGCATCTAACTTTGGGTTCCAAGGGGGTAAAGGTCCTTGAAATATGATGTAATAATCGTGGGCGCAGGTCCAGCAGGCATCTTCTCAGCGCTAGAACTAACAGAGAAAACAAACCTCAACGTCTTAATACTTGACCGAGGACTCGACATTGATAAACGTAAGTGCCCCTCAAGCCGAGGCTTCGAATGTGTCCATTGTGAACCTTGCTCCGTTCTCTCGGGATGGGGAGGCGCAGGTGCCTACAGTGACGGCAAACTTACCTTATCAACAGAGGTTGGCGGATGGCTAAACCAGTATGTTTCAACTAAAGAATTAGCTGAACTTGTAAAGTACTGTGACAGCATCTACATCAAATTCGGCGCCAGTGAACAAGTTTTTGGCGGAGAAAACTCGGAAATAGATGAAATCGAACGCCAAGCGTCACTTGCGGGATTAAAACTTATCAAGCAAGAAGTCCGCCATATGGGCACCGACAAATGTCTCGAAACCCTGCAACGAATGCGCAGAGCACTCAACGGCAAAATCACTTTCCAACCAAAAACCGACGTGAAAGGGTTAATCGCAGAAAATCATACTATTCAAGGTGTCGAAACCGTAAACGGCGAGAAATTCTACGGCAAATACGTGATAATTGCTCCTGGAAGAAGCGGAGCAGAATGGCTTCAGACTGAAGCTCAAATCCGCGGGTTAAAAACAGTAAATAACCCAGTGGACATCGGTGTGCGGGTTGAGCTTTTGGCTTCTGTTATGGAGAAACTAACTAAAGCACTCTACGAGCCAAAACTGGTTTATTATTCACGGGATTTTGATGATATGGTGCGCACTTTCTGTGTTTCACCCTACGGAGAGGTTACCACAGAATCCTACGATGGTGTCTTAACGGTCAACGGGGGTAGCCATGCGGAAACAAGAACAAACAACACCAACTTCGCTATCCTCGTGAGTACCTCTTTTACTGAACCTTTCAAAGAACCAATCGCCTACGGCAAATACGTGGCAAGACTCTCCAACCTACTAAGCGGTGGTGTAATGGTTCAGCGGCTTGGCGATTTGAATCATGGTCGTCGTTCCACACCTGAACGATTATCCCATAGCGTGGTTACGCCGACCCTCAAAAACGCCACTCCAGGCGACTTAAGCTTCGTGCTACCTTACCGCTACCTCACTGACATACGGGAAATGCTTCAAGCATTAGACAAAATCGCGCCAGGCGTTGCTTCACCTGAAACACTACTCTATGGCGTCGAAGTCAAATTCTACTCCTCACACCTGCAACTAAACAACGCTTTAGAATCA
Organism: Candidatus Bathyarchaeota archaeon; assembly: GCA_963770935.1. Taxonomy (GTDB): domain Archaea; phylum Thermoproteota; class Bathyarchaeia; order Bathyarchaeales; family Bathycorpusculaceae; genus Bathycorpusculum. The sequence goes on along the minus strand of CAVYRJ010000001.1, from coordinate 208,074 downwards.
AAAATCAAGAACATGTTCACTATCGGCGATGGCGCAGGAGTCACACGAGGGCTAATCCAGGCATCAGCTTCAGGAGTTATCGTTGCAAGAGAAATCCTTAAACGAGAAAAACTACTGAAGGCTTAATCAGCATGGCAATAGCTCAGAACATAAAGTGTTCACATTGCGGTGCCCCAGTCGAGTTTAAGCCAGGTGAGCTGGTGGCTACCTGCAAATACTGCGGCTTCACAACAGTAATTGAGACTGGGCAAGCCTTTACTTTTGAGCATTCCTTAATGCTAAACAGCTATTCGGAAGAGCAAGTGGAGGGAGTAGTGCGCGATTGGATGCGCTCGGGTTTCATGAAACCTGGAGATTTAGCAAAAAAAGCTAAATTAACCGAAAAAAAACTGGTTTATTTGCCCTTTTGGATTGTTTCCGCCCAAGCTGCAACCAAGTACAAAGGAATTTTCGAGCGAATATCCCCCGCGATTGTGAAAGAAGGACAAATCCAGAAAGAATACAACTGGCTGGTTTTAGCTCGAGAAGCTTCTGGCTTCCCCACCCGAGAATACAATGTTCCCTTAACAGGAAAAATCCCGTACGATTTCAGGAAAATCGAAGGCTTCGCCAAATTGCTAAACAGTGAAATGACCCGCGATGAAGCCTTAGAGATTGCTAAGCAGCAAATTGAAGCGCTGCATCGGTTTCTGCTTCAGCAGGACATCGATAAAATCGTAGAAGCCACCACTACCATTGATTTGGAACAGATGGTTTACTTACATGCGCCTATTTGGTTCATAAAGTACGAATACAAGGGCAACGTTTACCAGATGATAGTTGATGGTGCAACGGGTACAGTTTTAAAGGGCGATATCCCCTCTTCCAAGTTCTAATTTGTTTTAATAAACTTTAAAAGCAAGCTCTTTTTTATAACGGAATACAAATATTGGAGGATTTAGGAAATGACCGAAAATAAAGATGTATATGCCCAAGCAAAAAGCCAAATGAGGCTTTCAGAACGCATAGCTGCGGCGCTTCCAGGGTTCCGCGGATACAAAGAGAAGGAACTCCGCCGCGAATCAGACAAACTGATTAGGAACAATCTAACCCTCAAACTCTCCAAAGGAAAAGATAACGTCAGAAGCATTGCTCAAAAAATAGCCGATAAACGTTACCTAGACGTTTTGCCCGACATCGATAGGTTGACCGCTAAAATGGATCGCATAACCGAAAAAGTAAACCATGCCTCATACGGTTACTCAGGCTTCTATGACATAGTGAAAATCAAGGAAGACAACCTTGACAAGATGATAAACTTCGACAACCAACTTCTCGACGAAGTAAACGCGTTAACAACCAGTATTGAAGAGTTAAAGCTGCAGTTGTTGAGCAATAACTTCTCAAATCTCAAAGACAAAATACAAGCCATAACTGACAAGTTTGAGTTGCTCGAAGACACGTTTGATAAAAGAGAAGAAGTAATCATGGGAGTGACACAGTAATGCCGCAAATAATAGAGTGGACAAACGCTGGTCCAGACGCTATCGTATGGCGTTACCCAAACGAAGACATAACCTGGGGTGCCCAGTTAATCGTACATGAATACGAGATGGCAGTGTTTTTCCGTGATGGCAAAGCCTACGACGTGTTTGGTGCCGGTAGACACACCCTAACTACTCTTAATCTGCCCATTCTGACAAGTCTGCTAACTCGTCTTGTAGGCTTTGGCGGCAACAAGCCCTTCAAAGCGACAGTCCTATTCATAAGCACCAAAGTTTTCGCTGGCAAATGGGGTACAAAAGCACAAACAACCGAACTCGCACCACTTCAAACCTACGGACAATTCTGGTTTAAAGTCGCAGACGCATCGTTGTTTGTCAACGAAGTCATCGGGGGACAAAACGCCTATACAACTGACGAAGTCAACAGCTTCCTACGAGGCTTTCTGAACGAAAAAATAATCGATGAACTCAGCCACTACGACCTCATCACAGTCTTCACACGCCTCGATGAAACCTCAGTTATCGTCAAAAACACACTCATCGACTACTTCAAACGCGTCGGCATCGAATTAACTGACCTTCGCTTCGAAGGTATCGATACCACACCCGAATACCGCGAACGCCTCTTCTGGCTTAAAACTGGACAAACAGCGCCAGGAGACGTGCTGCGAATGGAAACCGTCAAGAGCGCAGCAGCAAGTCTTGGTCAAGGAGGAGGAGCAGGAGCACTTGGAGCAGGAATGGTACTTATCCCACAAATCATGAATCAGCAAGGAGCACCACAAGCAGCCCCCGCTGCAGCTTTAGTTATCTGCCCTAAATGCGGAGAAAAAGTCCCGGCGACCAGCAAATTCTGCCCCAACTGTGGAACCAACCTAACACCACCAACCCAACAAGCTATGGCATGCCCAAACTGCGGCAAATCAATCCCAGCCAACAGCAAGTTCTGCCCTGAATGCGGATTTAAAATCGGTTAGGAGAAACCCTGTGAGCAATAGCGACCGTCAACTGCTAAGCTTTGGAGTATTCCTAATTATCATTGTGGTAGGAATACTGCTGGCGGTTGCAGGAGTCATCGGCTGGGGTTTGTTTGTTCCAGTGGTACTGGTGCTTTGCGGTTTATGGGCAATTGCGTTAGGTAGCTTGCGTGCAGACAAACTGCAGAAATATGAACGCGGAAGCTTCAGCACAATGGCTGCAGGATTAGGTCTAATAGTCATCGGAGCTGCGTGGTATCTATTCGGGTTTAACTGGCTATACTCGCTAATTGTAATCCTGCTGGCTATGGCAGCTCTCTCAATCGTAGCTGCACTAAAACGCAAATAATATCGCCTGAGCCTTTTTTTGGCTCTAAACATTTTTCTATTCCGTCTTACAGTCATGATGCAGAAGGCGGCAGTATGAGTGAAGAGACTATTGGTCATGGCACATGGTACGACATGATGGCAAAGAAAGTCATCGAACGAGAGCAAACTCTAAACCGAGACATGAGCCGAATCCGCACCGAAATGGGATTGGGCGCTTCAGGTTTTCCCCACATCGGTAGCTTAGGCGATGCATCACGCAGCTATGCAGTTACATTGGCACTCAAGAACATGAAATATAATTCTGAACTTGTTGCCTTCTGCGACGATAAAGATGGTTTGCGCAAGGTTCCCGCAGGGCTCCCAAAGGAGATGGAAAAGTATCTTGGGTATTCTGTCTCCAGTATACCTGACCCGTATGGGTGCCACGAAAGCTACGGCAAACACATGAGTTCACTGCTTCTGGATGCCTTAGATAAATGCGGCATAGAATACACGTATTTTTCTGCTAAGCAAGTTTACGAGAAAGGCCTGCTTCTAAACGAGATTCGAACCATACTCACCAACGCCAAAAAAATCGGAGAAATCGTTAAAGAAGAAGTTGGCCAAGAAACCTACACCGAGTTTTTGCCTTATTTTGCTGTTTGCGAGAAATGTGGGCATCTCTACACGACGAGAGCCTACAAGTATGACCCCAAGACCGATAAGGTCTCCTACAAATGTGAAGGGCTCGAAATCCGAGGCAAACTGATTGCCGGCTGCGGCCATGAAGGCGAGGTAGATATAAAAAGCGGCGAAGGTAAACTGACTTGGAAAAGCGAGTTCGCTGCTCGCTGGAAGGCTCTTGACATTAGGTTTGAAGCTTACGGCAAAGATATCGCTGACTCAGTACGAATTAACGACCGTATTTGCCGCGAAGTTCTCTGTTTCGAGCCTCCATCACATGCAAAATACGAAATGTTCCTTGACAAGGGCGGAAAAAAAATTTCAAAGTCAGCAGGCAATGTGTTTACACCTCAAGTATGGTTCAAATATGGTTCATCCCAATCGCTGCTTTTGCTTATGCTGAAACGTTTCGTAGGCACACGCGCCTTGGATGTCTCCGATATTCCAACGTACATGAACGAACTTGACTCTTTAGAGGATGTGTATTTTGGCAAAAAGCAGGTCGGCGAAAAAGAAGCCGCCAAACTCAGGGGTTTATACCTGTACTGCTATGTCATGAAACCCCCGACCAAATCCAGCATTCACGTACCCTACAACCTCATGGCGTTCCTAGTAAAAATGGCTCCCAAAGAATGCCTATTTGACTATGTCACTGAGAAACTGCAAAGCTACGGTTACCTGCAAAAAAACCAGACTTTAGACGATGGATTAAAGCAGCGAATAGAATACGCTTTTAACTGGACACGCGACTTTGAGGAAATCAAAGAAACCGCCGTAGAACTAACGGTCGAAGAAAAGAAAGCCCTCACCGAACTTGTCACCAAACTGCAGATCGAGGACGAACCAGACAAAATCCAAAACGCCATCTTCAACACTGCCAAAGATAACGACATAAAACCAGGCGCATTCTTCAAAGTGCTCTATCAGGTTTTGATGGGTGCACCACAGGGTCCACGTCTTGGCCCATACGTACTTGCTATGGGAAAACAAAACGTCATCGCTGCGTTGCAAAGAGTATTGAGTAAAAGTTAACAGTGCGCATTTTTCTTCACCCATTTATGATAGAGCATTGCGCTGCGATAATGTTTGAGAGCTAAACACCTAAAGAACCCAGTTCAAATCGACTTTTTCCTAAATAACAGTTGCTTTCAAGACCACTATTTTTAAGTTTAAGCAAAGTATTTACTATTCTGCCCTTTAAATTTCTGGGCATAAACAAGCGTTGGGCTCGTCGTCTAGTACGGACCTATCATTTTCTGGAGACATCACCCGCAACCTCCCTTTTTATTTTTCTTATAGGCTTCCTTAAATAGTCAAATAAACGAATCGCATTCAACTTCTTTCCACACCCGAAATGTTTTATAAAATTACATTTAGCTGTGAATGGATCAATAATTCTAAATAGATCTCATTCCCAGTAGAATACTAAGAGATAGTTCTCGTCTCATTATCGAGACAGGATGGATTATGGAAATGTCTTTGTTTACAGAATTTCCAGATTGGCTGGGTGCAGCAATAATTGGTGCTGTTTTTGCAACAGTCGCTTATTTTGTTAGAGAGTTAATTGAGCGCAGAAAAGTAAACCAGGCGATTGTCGCAGATAATATTTCAAATTTGAAATCTCTGCACAGACTTATTACTGTTCAAAAACGTGTTTTCGATCTTCAATGTGAGCATAGGGACGAACTTGCCAAGAATTTAAAAGATCAATTTCCTGAAGAAATCCGAAAATTTGTCGGGTTTGAAGAAACATTTGAAAGTCTTTATGACAAAATGAAACCGAGACATAAAGAAACACACTTGATAATTCGCAGCCAAACAAAAGGAGCTCTTCTCCCTTTGAACAAGAAGATTCAAAAACTTGCTCAAAAAATCGACGTTAATTTATTAAAAACGAACCAAAAAGAAAAAGATGATCTGGAAATGTATCTAGAAAAACTTGATCTCCATCTCAGTTTATGGTTAGCAAAATACGAAGAGTGGATTCCTGGTAATCCGAAACATTCCCTAGTTTATTTGGGTGATGAAAAAGTACACGGAGTCCCTTTTCCTAAAGGAATTGAAGATGTGATTGCCAAGATTTTAGAAAACTATCGGTTTAACTGAATTTACCCGTCGGATTTATTGTCTAGGACAGATCACAGGATCAATAACAGGTTTGGTTAATGAAGTTTATCACCGCGGGTCTCAACCTTTGAAGGTCGTTTAGTCTTACCTTTAGAACACTGCTATGAAAAATTGTTAATTTTGGTGAGCAACACCCGCCTTCTTATGTGAACAAAGTAGGCCCTGGTCTTCTCGCATATTAGTCTTATTTGGCTTCTATAAGATTAAAGTGGCAAAATCTCCCGCCTTTCTATTTTTTTATTTTATTTAACGGCAACCGAAAGAAAAAACTCAAAACCCTAAGCATTACACGATATTCCACACTATGACAACCATTTAAATATCAAAATTACATATTTTCCCATGGCGTCTTTTCAAGAATGGTTAATTTAATATACATCTAGCAAAAATATCTGTTTCTGTTGGCAAGGCAACCTCTCAAAAGCTTGCTTTTGTCAATTATAATTATAGGAAAAGAAAAACATGAAATTTTCAAAGAAAAAAACAATTGCCTTCATGACTACGTTGTTTCTGATTATGACTATTGCTTTTCCACTTCTTAATTTGCCGGTAGTTTCAGCTCATAGTCCTCCGTGGGTGATTCCTACCTGGACTTACATTGCTGTTAGTCCACACACTGTAGGCATCGGCCAGCAGCTATTGGTTGTCATGTTTAGTAACACCGTTCCCCCCACAGCTGGGGGCGCTTACGGTGACAGGTTCACCTTCTATGTAGATGTTACAAAACCTGACGAAACAACACAAACACTCGGACCTATCACATCTGATCCAGTGGGCGCTGGGTACACCACGTACGTACCTGATCAAGTCGGCACATACACTTTCGTGGCAAGAATGGTTAATGACACAATAACAGGTCTTCCTCTAAACCCCTATATAGTGACCCAACCTGGCGTTGCATACATCAACGATACTTATGTTGGCAGCACAAGCGATCCAACAACAATTACTGTACAAACTGACCCCATAGAAGGATGGAAAGAGACACCTCTTCCAACCGAATACTGGACTCGCCCAATAAACAGTGCCAACAGAGCTTGGTGGCAAATTACAGGAAACTGGCTGGGGGGCTCCGCTCAAACTTGGACTGGAGCTATTCCACTGGCTGGTCAAACTACTCGTTTCAGCTTCGGTCAAGCTCCAGAAAGCGCTCACATAATTTGGACAAAACCATATTTTGCCGGAGGAATCATGGACGCTCGTTTTAATGATACAGGCTACATGACAGGGCACTACGCAGGTCTTAGTTTCACCCCTATAATTATCCAAGGAAAACTTTACTACGAAGCACGTAACACAGCACAAACAATACAGGGCTACTATGCCGTTGATCTCTACACAGGCGAAACGCTATCTTTAGACAACAAAACCATGCCGGCATTTGGTTCGATATACAACTATGAGTCACCAAACCAGCACGGAGGCTTCTCATACCTATGGAGAACCTCCGGCGTCACCTTACCATCTGGTTATACAAGTCAGGTCAGGTACTCAAACTTGGGAAATGCTTGACGGATTCACAGGAAACACGGTAACCTTAATAGCTAACGTATCTGCTGGCGGTACAGCTGTCTATGGTAAAGACGGAAGCATATTGCGATACAACCTAGTCACATCAGGTGGGATACAATATTTACAAGTTTGGAACTCATCTGCAATACCTACTATGCTATTAGGAACAGGAGGAACTGATTTATGGCAATGGAGACCCGAAAGGCTACCTGTTCATAACGGGGACACGGCATTCTCATTGAACGTGACGATAACAAAGGCAGTACAGGGCAGCATCCGCGCGGTTCTTGAGGACGAGTATATAATCGGTGGAACTTCAGGAGTAAACAAAGAAGGTCAGCCGCTTGTTTTAGGCAACATGTGGAAATTAAGCCTGAAACCAGGGCAAGAGGGACAATTGATTTGGAACTATACCTTTACGCCACCATTTGATGTAGCACCAATAGAAACCTACGTATCGATGTATAGAGGAGCGGTTTTTGGGCCATTTGTAGCACCAGAAGATGGTGTTTTCTACTATACAAATTCACTGACGAAGGAACTCTGGGGCTTCGACTTAGAAACGGGTAATAGACTGTGGGGTCCAACTAACCCTGAACCCGATTTTCAATACTATGGCATCTATAACTATGTCTACCAAGGCAAAATCTTAACCTTTGGCTACTCCGGAGTAATGTTTGCCTACGATATAAAGACCGGAGAAGTCTTGTGGAATTACACCGCAACAGGCGTTGGCTATGAATCTCCTTACGGCGACTATCCAATCTACGCATTCTGCGTTGCAGACGGAAAAATATACACAGTTACTGGTGAACACTCACCAACGCAACCTCTATTTCGCGGTCAAAACCTTCGTTGCATAGACGCGGAAACAGGAAAGGAAATATTTAAAACATTATTCTACGGAGCCGGAGTTGGCGGAGGGCATCTCACATCGACTACCGCAGTTATCGCAGACGGCTTCATCTTAGGACTCAACTTCTTTGACGCGCAGATATATTCATTCGGCAAGGGACCAAGCGCCACTATCGTAACAGCATCTCCCAAGGTGTCAACGCATGGCAACAAAGTACTGATTGAAGGCAGAGTAACTGATATTTCTCCTGGCACGACGCAACTTGAACAAGACCTACGTTTTCCAAATGGAGTTCCTGCTGTATCTGACGTAGATATGAGTGCGTGGATGGAGTATGTTTACATGCAACAGTCGAAACCCACTGACGTGAAAGGAGTTGAGGTTGTTTTAAGTGTGCTTGACCCGAACAACAATTACTACGAGGTTGGCAACACTACTAGTGACGCAAGTGGCACATACAGCTATGCCTTTACTCCGGAGGTTCCAGGCAAATACACTATCATTGCTACTTTTGCTGGTTCTAAGTCTTACTGGTCTTCCAATGCGGAAACCGCCATATACGTAGAAGAAGCTCCTTCGTCCACTCCCGCACCAACATCAGCACCGGAATCAATGACCGACTCATACGTTTTAGGCTTGGGCGCAGCAGCGATAATCGCAATCTTAGTAATCGGAATAGTAATAATTCTGATGCTCCGAAAACGACCATAATCCATTAACAAAAACCTCATAGCACTTCACTTCCCCTTTTTTGCTCCAATCGAGAAGATTATAGTGTATTGGCAAAAGAAGAACGCCCTGATACCAAATTGTGTCCAAGAAAAAGAATCGCGCGACAGTTTGTTGCTAAATAGATTAAACTTTTCGTGCTTAATGGATTTCGTTGAGGGTTCATCTAATTCAAGAGATATTGTTGAAACTAATCAACTGCATTGAGTGTAAAAGGCATATAGAACTTACAGACGAAAAACACATAAGAGTTTTATTGTTCATCAAATTTGCTTCTGTAGTTCTTTTGATCGACAGCTGACATCTTCCCTTGTTTCCATTCAATTTCGACGCCATCTATCGGTTTTACATTCTTTAAATCCAAGTTGACTTCTTCTCTGTGCGGCGGAGAGATGACTTCAGAATCATTCAAGGCATTCCTATGCTTAGGATGAAGAGCCTCATAGTTAGCTCTTTTATATTGCTGCTTTAGAACTTCATCCTTAAATTTTGAGATAATTAGGCGGATTAAAATCGGATTAGTTCTTTCTAGTTCATACCACAGTTCTTCTATGCGCTCTGGGTCTTTTTTAAAGATATTTGATAGCGTTTGAAATAGATGTTGTTTATTCCTGATATTTCTTATCTTAGCCGTTTTAAGGTAATTAAGAACTTTTTGAGTATCAGGGATTGGACGGTAGAACTGAACTTCTATCTCAGCCTCGGCATGCTTTTTTGATTCTTTTCTAATACCCAGTTGCAGTACTGTTTCGACCTTGGTCTCTGCAATTGATACCGTAGAACTTTTGTTTTTTAACAGTGGCATAGAAGATGGGGATTCTGCTATTTTGTAGGGTTCAGCGGTTGTTTGGTGAAATAATTCTAAGTTACATGCAGGACAGCAGGGGATGAGATTTCTTAGGAGAACCTGAAAGTCCTTTCCGCAACCATAGCAATAGTGAGCTTTGCAATGAGGGCACTCCCAATAATCTTTTTGAATCAAAGTACCACACGAGTTGCATAATAAAGATAAGGTTCTATCTTCCACACTGCAGTCCAATACCTCTTTAGCTGATCTTACTCTATAAAATTATCTCTTGGATCTTAAACGCAAGTCTTTTATCTTCAAATTAACAATATGGAAATCGTTGTCTTGTTTTGTGTTGTCTTGAGAGCTAACTCGCTTTGCGGTGTCTTTTCTCCATTGGTGTTGGAGCCAAACTTAGGAAGGCAAATAAAGCTTGGGTGAAGTTGAAGCTAAAACCGATAAGAAACCGTCATCAAACCGTTCAGCTAAAGACCGCAGAAATACGTTGTTTCGCGTTTTAGACGGCGTTTTAAGCCTCTCCCACAAAAAAATTCATGCGCTGGAAACAGCGACAAAGCAAAACAAGGCTGGGCAAGGGTTATGGTTTCAGCCGTCTCAACCTACGGCAGCCTACTCAAAGACGAGGAGTTAGAGTTCAGAGTGATAGCCTTAGAGGAGAAGCTAAAAAACAGCATACTGATTCCCAAACCGCAACCTGATGGCGAAAAAACAAAAACGGAAAGGGATAGGAGAGGGTTTCTGATGAATGTGTTAAGCCGTAAACTCCACCAATTAGAGGACAACATTTTAGACTTTCCCCCAGAAGACGACGACATAATGCTCCATATAGGCGACTTAGACGAACAACTCCTGCATGACCACGCACAAAAAATAAGAGCAACTTTCAAAGACGACGCACAAGCCATAATAAACAGCGGCAACAAGTCCGGAACAGCAAAACGAGGCAGCCAAACAGCTTCTAAGCCAACTAACAGACCAGGAAAACGCCATTCTTGAACAATCACACGAATTTTTAAGCTACCGCTTAGAACGAATAGTCTATAAATGGTTCGCTGCCGCATACCCCAAAGGCGAAGACCCACGAGTTATGCTCAGGGTTCTGTGGTTCTTCCATGAGATGCAGAAATTCAACCACGATTGCCTGATAGAAGATTATGAATACAACAATAACCGAAACGAGGATGACCCCGCGTTTGATGATTATGCCTGGTGGGACGCAGTAGACGCCAAAATAAAAGCAATCTATCCTGAAGGAGTATTTACTGAGAAGAGTTTTGAGATTTTTGAAGGGTTCCATGACGAGTTTATTTCACGTAAAATTAAGGAGTACTATGAAGCGCATCCGGAGGAGCGGGAGGCGCTCATTAATGGGTTTAAAACAAGAAAATGGAGGAGAAAAAGCGGAATGAGTGATCTTGAAAAAGAAATTCCGATTCCTATGTCGGAACGCGTGAAAATCAGCGACCTCAAGTTTGACCAAGACAATCCCAACAGAATGAGCCTTGCGCAACTTGACCGATTGAAAGCTTCAATTAGAAGATGGGGAGACATCGTTCCCGTCGTCACTAACAGTGAGCTTTTGGTGGCAGATGGACAGCAGCGTGTTACCGCTATGAAAGAGCTTGGCATGACCGAGTGCAGCGTCATCCGCTTGCCCATTAAAGACGTTGACCGCCGATTGCTAAGGCAGGTGCTAAACAAGCTAAGAGGAAAACACAACAAAGAGCTGGACAGTGCCGAATACTTGCGCATAGTTGAGCTAGGCGAAAAGGAAGATTTGAAGGCGCTCCTCGAATCCGTAGGTGAGAAGGCTCCCGATCGAGGTGGATGACCGTGACATCTCTTTTTCGATTCCTGGAACCTACGAGATAATTGTAGAGTGCAGAGACGAAGCCGATCAGAAAGCCAAGTATGAGAAGCTAAGATTGGAGGGGGATATAAGCTACGGATTTTGACATTGTAAAGCGATGGGAAGAATCTGATAGTTTTAGATCACAGAGCGTGGTCGGCAGCTATACCCTTTCAGATGTCAAATTGGAGAAGCGTTTTAAAGGCTCTTTGCCTCTGGAGGATTTTGATTGGCAAATAGGCGTAATAGTTGGGCGAAGCGGCTCAGGCAAAACAAGCATAGCCAAACAACTTTTTCCAGAAGCTTACATACGTGGTTTTGAATACAAAAGCAAATGCGTCTTAGATGACTTTCCCCAAGAACTTGAAACGAATGCGATTACAAAAATGCTCTGTAGTGTCGGCTTCGCTTCTCCGCCGGACTGGCTGAAAGCGTATGATTGTTTGAGCCAAGGAGAGAAGATGCGGGTTGACATCGCCCGTGCGCTATGCTTAGATAAGCCTTTAGTGGTTTTCGATGAGTTTACCTCTGTCGTGGATAGGGAGATTGCCAAAGTCAGCGCCTTTGCCATCAGCAAAGCAGTTCGTAGAAGTCTCCAAGAAATTCATTGCTGTAACCTGCCACTATGATGTTGTGGATTGGCTGGATCCAGACTGGGTCTTCTGCACAGACACAATGGAGTTTAGACCGAAAAAAAGAAGTCGGCCGCCCGTTGAACTCCAAAGTCTATCGGTGCGGCGCTAACCTTTGGAAGATGTTTCGGCAATATCACTATCTAAACGGCTCCCTCGGTGCAGGAGTCAGATGCTATACTGCAGTCTATCAAGAGAAACCTGTGGCATTCATAGCTGTTGCCTGCGTGAGAATGAAAGCAAAATACTATCGAGTCAGCCGATTAGTCGTGCTACCTGATTATCAAGGAATCGGCGTAGGCAAACGACTCCTCAACTTCATAGCTGAACTCTACACTTCCCAAACCAAAGTTCCCTTCTACATCTTAACCAGCAACCCTCAGATTATACGCGGAAACATGAATAACTGGAAAATAACACGATTTGGACATGCCAGCAAAGGAAAGGGCAACACAAGAATAAATAATGACCTAGGGGCAGCCTCAGCAGAAAACGAATAACCGTTTCCATGCAGTTCGTTCCAAGACCTCGGATTCATAACTTTCAATAATTTAACTTCAATCTCAGGATGGAAAACCCCTCGTGACTCATGTGAAATAACGATAGAAGGAAAAAACAAATGGAAAAATCTGATTCAGAACGATAGTAAAAAGTCTTAAGTTGCTATTACTTCCTATACCGTTCTGATAACAAATGGCACAATTATCAAACTGGTCCAAAACTGTGGTTCCTCAACGTCATGAATCTGGCTGTATTCCAACAGGCTATGAGTGGCTAATTCGATATTTGAAGATTCAAGGAGTGCATCTTGAGACCTTTCAAGAGGATTTTGACTTGGGGCAAGATAATGGTTTTGACTCTGTTTCAGAGAAGATTAGAAGTGTGTATCCTAAAATCAATATTAAAGTACAGAGTTTTACCAAGGGAATAGACAAAGTGAACCGTATCAAATCTCTCTTAGAAGAGCAAAAACCTTGCCTGATTTCGTTAGCTCTGGGTAATGGTCAGGGTTGGCACATAATGCCTGTTGTAAAAATCGATGAAACTTCTATACAACTAATACATCATTTGGATGCCGAGGGACATTGTACCTGGAGTTTTACTATTGCAGAAATTGTTTGGAGACATAATTACTTGCAAGGTGGACATGATATATCGTGGATTGAACCTACATAGGTTTCTAAATATATCATATGTTTTTAGTTTAATCATCACACCCCGAAAAGTATTAGCCACACACAAACAGTCAATCAACCGAAGAAATGACAGAGCAGCGTCAGACAATAATAAATCTCCATGTCTAACTCTAAATTTATTTAAGCCAATCTTGATTTTTGTCTTTCAACTCTGTCGAGTTTCTTCTTCTTGCGAGCATCTTCCCTGTCCTTCTTTTTTCGAGGCTGAGGCTTTCCCCGATCCTGCTCACCTGTTTCTCCTTTCTTACTCATCTTGCTGTCATCTCTCTTTGATCGGGTATTTCGAGGTTTAGCTGCCTCTTTAGTGCCTTGTATCTGTTTCTAACCGTAACTTCAGTGACTCCAGAGGCTTCTGCGATTTCTTTTTGTGTTATTTTTTCGTTATTCTGGACACAAGCTATGTAGAGTGCAGCTGCAGCCATGCCCATAGGATCTTTTCCCGCTACAACTCGTTTTCGTCTAGCCTCCCCAAGTATAGCTATGGCAGCCCCCTGTGTTTTGCCAGATACTCCATTTTCTTCTGCAATTTTTGAAATGTACGTCAACGGGTCAGTAGTTGGCATGTGAAAATCGAGCTCTTGCAGCAGCAGCCTATAGCAGCGTGCAACATCTTTCTTATCCACTAGACTGGCTTTAGCGATTTCGCGAAGGGTTCTTGGTGCTCCGCTCTTACGACAAGCAGCATACAGCGCGGCAGCAGCGATGGAGTTGATTGATCTTCCTCGGACTAAGTGTTTGTCTAATGCTTTGCGGTAAATAACAGCGGCTTTTTCTTTGATTGGTGGTGAGATGGAAACTTTGCCTGATAAACGGTCAAGTTCAGCCATTGCTTGTGCAAGGTTTCGGTCGCTGGATGAGTGGACTCGGCTGCGTATTTGCCATTTCCTAAGACGCCACATTTGCAATCTAGTGGACAGGGGAAGTTTTCTTCCGAATGCATCGCGGTCCACTTGGCTGATGGTTGTAGATAAGCCTTTGTCATGAACTGAATATGAAGTGGGAACTCCAACGCGGCTTCTTGATGCTTTCTCTTCCTGAGTAAAAGCGCGCCATTCAGGTCCCTTATCTAACATCTGCTCATACAAAACAAGACCGCAGTCACCGCAGATGGTTTCGCCCGTGTCGTAATCGTGAACAAGATTATTGCTTGCGCATTCTGGGCACTTATCAGCTAAGTGATGATGCGTTTTTGGGGCTTCTTTTGTTCTACTCACTTGGGTTATACTCATTTTTCCACCTCAAAATTTACTTGCCCAGAATCGTCACTGAATCATTAAATCCCGCTTTAGCGGCTTAGAAAAGTGATAATGCGATCCTCGCACTCTAACTATAAGAAAGGTGTACCTATTATACATAATTTTGCGGTTTAGACAATTAGATTCGACGCCACTGCTCGCATTCATCTTAAAGCAAGTAAGTGCCAAGTTTTTTAAAGAAAATGAGTTCATTTAACTAATAAGCCGCTATTTTCGATAAAGAACCAAGCGAATGCACCGTAGACCAAATAGAAGGCAAGGGCAAATGTTTTGGGAGTAAAAAAAATGAAATGAAAATCTGAAACCATTTAAGATTAGATAAAACGATCTTAAATATCGACTAAATGAGCTGTCCCATCCGGACAGAATACTTTTTCGCCGACTTTTACTTTTCCAAAACGTTGCTTGCACTCAAGGCATCATTCTGGAGCATCCATATTATTGCGCATTTTATCGGCTGCTGTCCAGAGTTTCGCCTCAAAACCAAGATTAGCACCGTTGCCGTTCTTTGTTTCTTTCATGTTCAAACCCATTTGTTTAGCCATAGACAAGCCTCTTTCAATTGAGGTTGTAACCACTATCTCTGTGAGTGAGCTAATAAGTTCTCTCTTGACTCCAGACAAACACCCGGCAAACGTTACCTGCGAGGGGGCACCTTAAAATTTGGGTTTTGTTTTTTCACGCATTTTTGGCATAGTAAGTTCTTGTGTACCTTATCATAAATCAAGCCTTGTGTTGTTGTGGTTCCGCATCGGGGGCATTTTTGGTTCATTTTAGTATCGTCCAAAGATAGGATTTATAGAAGAAAAAGATTTAGGCTATCAGACTTTTTCGTCGTCTCTTTTCTCTTCAAGTTTTCTTGCTTCTCTTTGAATCTGTTCTTGAGCGTATGCAATCAACAGACATAAACCGTTGTTTCCCACAAGCATTTCGCTGTCTTTTAATGAAGTAGCCATATCGTAAAAAATATTCTCAATTTCTTCTTCAGCATCTGGCTGCAGTTTCAGTAATGATAAGTCAAGGTGTGTTTCTGCAAAAGGAAATCGCTCTTGCAACTCTCGAAGTATTGTTCTTTTTTCGCATAACTGCCTGGTCTCTTTTATCGTCATACCTTTTCCTTTGTCAACGAGCATGTTCAAATTGAAAGTCAAATAGGTCAACAGATTGATTTTTACCATTTATTGAACCTCTTAGCAGTATCATTCAAAGCGATTATTAGTTTATCTATCTTCATGCTTTAGCACACAGAATCTAAAAAATTAGGCTTTTGTTCTTCGTCCTTCAAAACGAACTTGTAACATTCACATTTAGGTTTAGTACATACTCTATCTAAAAAATACGAATGCTCACTTTTCAGATGCCCACACGTGCACATTTCATCTTTAATTTTAGCTTTATCCATCAAGATTTATCCTTGTCAAATAAACAACTTTAGCCTTCAAAAAGTTTTAGGTGTGGTTCAAATTAAATTTTAGTACCCATAACAAAAAAGAAAGAATCTAAGTTTCTTTACTTACCAAGTTCTTCACTTGGAACAAGAAATGTGGGGTACTCTTTTGAACCCTCTGATTTGCCACCTGTTTTATTGTGGCCTTTCGTACATCTCATTCCGTATCTTGTTCTGGTTGCATTTTCCCAAATCTTTTCAGTTGACCCACTACATATTGGGCACTTAAAATCTTTCATATGTTTTCACCAAAATCAAAAAAGCTACGCCGAAAAAGTCAAGAGTGAATAAATCGTCGCTGTTTTTTCCAAAAACTTTCTCTCCTTTAGTTTTATGTTGACTTGCTTTTTTAAGTCTTCCTATCACAAAAAATGAATTGAAGTAACCGTAGACAGCCTAAGCCGAAAACGCATAACCGTTTCATTACAGTATATTCAATCCACGCATTAAAATTTAATTTAGAAGTATAAAATACTGTTTTACTTCTTTGAATTATCGGCTTGAGTCTGTCTCGAACGATTATCGTTGGCTTGCTTCTGTCTCGAACTATTGGCGGCATTTGCTTTTCTTGCTATACTGCTCCTGTTTGGAGAGGAGGTTGTCGATCCTTCTGGTCTGTGTTGTTTACGCAAAAATATTCACCTAAATAATATAGCACTTGGTTCTTAATTTGTCTTACATTGAGTGCCCGAAACGTGTAATTTTGAGTTTTGCTTTATTTAATAACTGCCAATATTTAACTAAAAATAGCTGAGCCTACTGCAAGAATATTTACAAAGAGACGGCAGATAAGTGTCCCCATTGTGGAGCAAGAGTCTAAGTCTACTCTGCCCATTCAGAATAACTAAGAATGCCGTTGTTGAGTTCTTGTTTGCTTTGTTCCCATTGAGGCATGTAGGATTTGAGCAATAACTCAAATTGTTCGTTATGGTGCTTTCTTTTAGATTAGTCATCTTGTTAGCTAACACGTATTTCTAAGAAACGTCAGCTCCTCAGCCTTCCACTTTTAACTATCTCTCAATTACGGGTGTTAGTCGTTTCAACGCCTTGCTTCTTAAAGTCATTAGAGAAATAGCCATGTGAGTTTTATGGTTGATTCGTCTTTAGGCTTTGTGCCGCATACTTGTTGGATTGCCGAAGTAAAAGAACTCTGCCATATCGAGGAGAAGCTCAGTTCCTTCCATGTCAGGGAGCCTAACGTCAACTAAGCACACGTTGAACTTCTCCTTTCGATTTTCTTAAGGGCATCTTTACCGGTCTCAACCGTATCAATTACGTATCCTTCTTTTTCAAAATACTCCTAAAAATTCTCAAAATATTCACATCATCCACTGCAAAGATACGCTTTTTTCCTTACTCATTAACCCTCACCAATCAGGTTTTCTTTTCCAAATGTTCATTGTGCATTAGCCCCAACAATAAGAACCAGCCTTGTATTGGCAGCCGTTGCAGTTCATACCGGTGAATTTCGGTACAGACTCTTGTTTTGAGTGAACGTGAACAAAAACCTTTTTCGGTTCACTTTGATTCAAAATCAAGCCGTCTTTTTTGTACTTCAACCGCTGTGGGCATCTTTCGTAGATTGCCGGATTAGAAAAAATAGATTGAGGACAAGTTTGATTGCCGCACTCGCGAATACATAATTCAAATTCGCCTAAACCAGTCACAGCTGTAGCATATTCACAACAAACCTCTTTCCCAGAGTCTTTCTCAGTGTCAGCTGTGCTCATATCTGTTCTTCCGCTTCGGGGATTGTATTAAGTAAGACGAACTAATGAACTAGTCAGAGATTTTGAATTACAGTAGAAGAGCGTTAAAAGTGAAGCAATAATGCTTCTGGAAGGCTCGCCCAAAAGCGACTTTAAATTCGAGATTTTATTTTATCCCCAATCGATAAAAATAATACTGCTCTGCAATCCGCCGAGTTGAGGAGGAAGCTGCGCTTTCACACACAACAACGATGCCAAAGGCAAAACAGACGAACCCTGCAGAACTGCAAAATCACTCAACGCAAACCCTGGAAAAACCTCTTTGACACCTCTTATGCTAAGTGGAAAAATCGTTTCAGGTTGAGATAGCCCTCTTTTTTGTTGCTTTAGCGTAAATGAAAGTCAGCTTGTTAAGTGTCTTAGGATGATAGTTGCAGCTTTTTTATCTAGTGGTTCGTTTTCGTTGCCGCATTTTGGTGAGTAAATGCATGAGGGGCATCCGTCTTTGCATTCGCAATTTTCAATCAATTTCAAAGTCTTTTCCCAGAGTGGTTTAATGTTTGAGTAGAGGTTCTCTGATATTCCGATTCCTCCTTCAAACCCATCATAGATAAAGATTGTTGGTTCTCCGGTGTCTGGGTGAAGGGGCGTTGATAATCCGCCTATGTCCCATCTGTCGCACATGGCAAATATCGGCGACATAGCTATCATCGCATGTTCAACCGCATGAAGTCCGCCGTCGAAATCGAGGTTTTGGGCGTCGAGTTCTTCTCTGAGTTTGTCTGGAATCAAGAACCACATGCCGACCGTTGTGAACGTTAACGGGGGCAAATCGAGTGGTTGTCGCTTGATTATTTCATCGTAGGTTTTTGTGATATATTGGTGGTAGTTTTCGGTTATGGTTAATTCTCCCAGACCGATCTTGACCTTGTCTTGTTTTTCTTCGAAGGTCTTCTTTATGGCTACATCGACTGTTTTCAGTGCTTCTGTGTAGTAGTTAACGTCTTCCTGCCTGACCTTTGCTGTTAAATCTTCGAGGTTGAGTTCTTCGGAAATGAAGGTTTCTCCCTGATGCAGCAAAACTGCGCCCGCATGCACTTCTTCATAGGCCTTGTTTAGCGTTAACGTTTCAAGTACGCTACCATTGGCAAGGACAGTTACAGTTTTGTCGGATATGCTCTCAAGGCTGACAACTTCAACGGGTCTTGCGGTTCCTGAGTAGACATATCCTCTGGGTGTTTTTCTGACAAGATGCTGCTCTTCCAATGCTTGGATGCTTTCTGAAAAGAGTTCTGGGAAGAATCTTTTGTCATCTTCAGTTATTGGGAGTTCGCTGGCAGCGCACATTATGTGCCCAAGAGAGATGTACTGGTTATGCAGATCGATTATAGCTTGTTCATGCGGTCGTCCGAAGAAGTCTTCTGGATGTTTCATGAAGTATTGGTCAAGTGGGTTTTGAAAAGCAACAAGAGTAACCAGTGAATCTGCTTCGGTTCTGCCTGCACGTCCAGCTTGTTGCCAAGTGGATATGACTGTTCCTGGATAGCCAGAGATTATCACTGAATCCAAGGAGCCTATGTCGATTCCAAGTTCAAGAGCATTGGTTGAGACAACTCCGATTAATTCTTTGTATTTTAGTCGGTTTTCAATTTGTCTTCTCTCTTGTGGGAGATAGCCTGCCCTATATGCAGTAATTGCGTTTTGAAGTTTTGGTGACCTCTTTCTAAGTTCTTCTTTGGTCCATCTTGTTATGAGTTCAGCCATTTGCCTTGATGTGGTGAAGCATAGAGTTTGAAGGTTTTTCAGAATGCTAAGAGTTAAGAGGTCTTTGGTTTCTTGGTGGGTGGATCGGCGAATTGTATTGTTGTCATCGATGAATGGTGGGTTCCAAAACATGAATGTCTTTTTTCCTTTCGGTGCACCGTCTTTGGAGATAATTTCAAAGTCTTTTCCAGTTAATTTCTTGGCATGTTCCTCTGGATTGGCAATAGTTGCTGATGAGAGTATGATTTGGGGTTCTGCATGGTAATAGCTGCATATTCTCATTAGCCGTCTGAGGAGCATGGCTACGTTGGAGCCGAAGACTCCTCGGTAAACGTGTGCTTCATCTATTACTATGAATTTTAGGTTTTGCAGAAAAGTCCGCCATTTATAATGCCAAGGCAAATACTGATGCAGACCATAAGGATTGGTTAGAATGATTTTTGAGTTTTCGCGGATGCTTGCTCTTTGACTTTGCGGAGTGTCCCCGTCGTAGATGTTTGGGGATACTTTGATTCCTATTTCTTTCTCCAATTCTTTTAGCACTTTTAGCTGGTCGTTTGTTAGCGCTTTTGTGGGGTAGAGGTATAGTGCAGTTGCTTTCGGGTCTTCTGTTAGAGCTTCAAGGACTGGGATGTTGAAGGCTAAGGTTTTCCCTGATGCAGTTGGTGTAACTATGACTACGTTCTTGCCTTGCCGTGCTTTGTTTATTGCCTCAGCTTGATGCGAGTAGAAAGAGATTTCGCGATTAAGTAGGCAGTTATGGATGTTTTCTGGGAGCGGTTTTTCCAATTCGCCAAAGCTTGCTTTTTGAGCAGCAATTTTTTGGACATGGACGATTTGTTTCTTGTAGGACTGCATCTGCTTAATGTTCTTGATGAAGTCGTCGATCAAAGGTTCCATTCCTCATAGAGTTTGGAGAATAAGCTACCGAGTGTTAGCAAGTCTTGTTTGTTGTGTTCAACTATGGGAACCAGTGGTCCGACGTTTTTGGTTTTTAGGTAGGTTTCGTAGAATTGGGGAACTAACGCGCCTGGAATGTTGATGTCTCTTCTTATGCCGATGTATTTTTCAACCGTGTCAAGCCTGCAATCCGAAAGCTTGGGTCGCAGTGCTCTTCTGGCGAAATGAAGGAGGTCAAAATGGGTATTGTCCAGAGCTGAATCTAAACCGTAGTATGCAAGCCTCTGTTTTATGTATGGAATATCGAAGCTTCTACCATTGTAACTTATCAGTGACGATTTAGGTTCAAGTTGTGAGACGAGCGCCCAGATAGCTCCAGGCTCATCGGGAATATCCCTGAGAAGAAACTGGCTTGTGCAGATTCTATCTCCATCTATTTTAGCAATACCCAACAGAATTATGGGTCTTTCAGAAAGCCCCAAAGTCTCAATGTCTATTATCGCAAAATCTTGATCCTGACAAAACCCAGCCAAATAGTGAAGAAAAGGATGGGATTTAGGCAGTCGTTGCCAAAGCCACCTCTGGGTTAAATCAACATCTTTCTTGTCCACGATTTTCATGAATTTGCGAGCTTCATCTTGCCAAATCGGATGATTCAAAAGGTCTTCAATCGTGTTATAACCCTGCTCCCGAAGTGCCAACTCTCGAACAGGTCCTATTCCAGAAAGAACTTTGAGGTCAGAAATTATTATCCGTCTACTATCTTCATAGGTGGCTTTCTTGAAGTTTGAAGTGCAGGAAGCAGAAACAGCATAGCATTCCCCCTGCTCGTTTGAAACCACTTTACCCGGAATGACATCTTCCAAGTCTTTGCCCTTGTATTTTTTCATGACAACCCTTTTGAGTTTTAATGCTTCATCAAATTCGGAGTTCCACATCCAACTCTCAAACGAAGGTCCCTTTGACTGCTCCTTTTCTGCATCAGGCACTACCTCATAATCTCTTGAGCGCCCTACCCTACTTCGAAGGCTTTCAGCCGCTCTTTGTAGCGCAAACCTTTCAGGAGGAGCAGTTTGAGTTAGTTTGAACTGCTGCTTGCTTCTGCTCTTTCTTGAATGTACAACAGAAGGAATGAACCGCATTCCTTGCAGAATTTGTCATGCGAATATTCTTCTTTTGAATAGTCTTTTCTGCATTTTCTGCAAGTGTAGTAAATTGGCAAATTCAGTTCTCAATATAATTTATTTAATGATTATAAAAGCCCTATTCTAATTCACTAATTAGGCGCTTCTTACTTAGCAGGATTATTAATTTCCAACTTCCAACACCTTCAAACACAATAAAGAAACAATGCCCCATGTGTGGAGGAAAATTCGATTGATTACTTTTGATCGGACTTTCGTGAATAAGTGCTTGAGCAAAATACCCGATTTGGCGATAATGGAAATGTCAACGCCTATCGAATATGTTGTAAGTTTAAATAAAAAAAGGAGGGAACGGTTAATTGCTAATTAGTTCTTTTTCTGATCATTAGCATTCCGGTCACAGCTATTGCTAAAACTATAGCGATTGTAGAAGCGCCGACATAGAGCATTAGGTCAGCTTGAGTAGCCATATCAACTTGCACTGGCTGAGAAGTAGGTGTCGCCTGCGGGACATCGACTGCAGAGAAATAGGTCTGTGCACGCGAACTACCGTAAGATTCTGATCCAGCGAACGTAGCGATGAGCTGATACTGCCCCGCAATATCAGGCTGCCATGTATAGCCATAAGAACCTGTAATGTCGGATGTAACTTTTCCAATGTTTCTGAAGTTTCCGTTGGAATCGATCACATCTAGTGTTACTTCAACTCCTGTGGCATTAGTGGGAATCGGTTGTTAAATGTGTAGGTATTCCATCCAAGCACTCATGCTCTCATCTGATATGGCTGGAGTGTTTTCTTGATTTGGCGATTGATCCATAACTGTTCCAGTTATCACTATTTGCTGCCCGAGTGTTACGGCTGTTTGAGGCGCTGAAACTGTAGTGCTGCTTTGTCCTTTTCCAAAACAATACACTTTTCCATCGTATCCGTTGAGGTAAACTAGAGTGCCCCAAGCTACTCCCATTGGAGAAGCTTCAGCCTGTGTTCCTGATATGCTCCAGACTTCTTCTCCTGTTGTTGCATTTATTGCGTAAAGTCTGCCGCCTCGTCATAACTCGTTCATTGGGGTGTGTTCGCCGTTTGCAACGAAAATCTTTCCATCAGCTGCCTTTGGGCCAGTGTATGATCCCTGCAGTGGCCATGAACCATATGGTGTATCGTATCCAGCGCTTCCAGCGTACCATTGCCATATGTTGTCTCCTGTTTGATTCCACGCACGTACATACCCGTCGTAGCCTGTGCTGTAGAGGTTGTTGTAGGCTAGAACGGATCGTCCTGACATTGAATAGATGGCTAAGCCATTATCGATTGGTTCAGTATCACCCAAGTAATTGCCTGTTGTAGCATCGTAGTATGACCATTTTAATGTTGCTTGGTCGCCTTTCCAATAGATTCCGTCTTTGTATATTTGTGGTCCCTGTGCTACGTCAAACATAGATGTTCGATTTTGAATCCATACTATACGTCCTTCTTCTCCTGGTTTGATACTGTAGGCTAATCTTTAGTTTTATCGTAGGTAAGTGTTGCGAATTTGTGTCTAAGATTTCTCAGCGGTATTTTCTTGAGTTCTGGTTGTTGCAGTTTATCTGCTAACTTGTTTCTTGTTCTCGCCCATATTTCGCTCATGTAGTGCGTTTCTGGAAATGGTCGAAAATCTGAATACTTGAACAGGTAAGGTCTTAGCATTTCTGCAGTTTCTGGTTTTAGTTTGAATGAGCGTGATTTGTGGTTTTTGCATCCTTGAGCGTTTATTATCCCTTTTTCGGTGTCTATGTCGTTTCGTGTGACGTTTCTTAGTTCTTGTTCTTCTAAACCGGTTTCGTCTAATATTCTAAATATGGTTTCGTATTTTTTGCTTGATGCTGAAATTATTTTATTTACATTCTCGCTAGAAGGTATCAATGGAATTTTTCTTTGGTATTTGAAATGAGTTTCTATGCGATTAATTCCATTTGTGTCTGCAAAATAATTGTATGCTTTAACCACACATTGCTTGTAGCTGTTTGCTTGCTTCATCGATGCTATAAACACTTTCACTTCATCACGGTTCTTTAGGTCTGCATTTCTGTCTAAGTATTTTAGCTGATAGTTGACTGCTCTAAGTGTGCCTTCTTTCAATCCGTTGCTCCGCATCGTAAGCAACGTTTTTATTATCTCTGTTTCGTATTTGTAGCATAATCCAGTGCTGGGGGCTCGTCGTCTAGTACGGATTATGACACCGGCCTGCGGAGCCGGAGGTCCTGGGTTCAAATCCCAGCGGGCCCGCCAACCTTTTAAGAGCAGCAACACCGATTCGCTCATTTAGTGCTTTTTGCTTTAACCCTGCAGCGGATGACACTGCCATAAGTTGGGACTAATATTTTCGGATTTTTTAGGAACAATTCCCATTTAAGACATAGGAATGGAGTTGTTAACATGCTTGCACACTCACATTCACACTGTTCAACATAAATTCCATGTTGAATGTGTTGAACAAATCCTCTTTGTAAACTCAAAATACAAATGGAAGCAACCTAACCGGGAAAGCAAACGTTTCTAAAGCCTCGAGTGTGGTGTGCAATTTTAGGACGCCACACCCACACAAAGAAAAAAACTAAAAAACGAAAATAAAAATAAACGCGTTAACGACATTAAGTATTTCTTAATGAAATATCTGCTAGACAATAGAGCAAGAAATGTTCATAAGCAAATGGTTAAAGCTTGTTTTTGATTTTATCTGCTTTTTATCTCTGTTTCCATTCCTTTTTTCCTTTGTTTTTTGTTTGATTTATTTTTTTCTGATCTTTCGGTTTGTTTTTCGCTTTTGTTTTTATTTTGATTGCCCTCCTTTACTATTAGACTATCCTGCGCTCCTTATCCGTGTTGCCTTCTAAGCTTCAAACCTGTGCATAAACTTATAAAAAAAAATAACATATTAGTAAGTTCCTAGACTTAGACACCCGCCACCTATCTGATGTAAGAGCAGTCCGACATATCAAGAGGCATATGATTTTTTGAAACTGACTTTTTCGCGATGTTTGCTCAGCATTTCAAATGGTTCATCAAAACTCATATAGATGCTAGAACTTGGAATTGATAAATGAAATTTTTGTATTCTTTTATTAAACAGAAAAGCTATCGGTTTGGTTTCCCCTTTTAGCTAAAGCGGCCTTCTTTTTCTAAAAAACTTTGTTGCCGCTACCTTGTCAGAAATTGAAATCTCTAAATAGTCTCTTTGTTATAGAGTCAACTTTCTTGTCAGTAACTGGAAGACCTATTTTCTTTGCAATTATTTCTGAAAACTCTTTAACGATGGTTTGTGCCGCGTTTACTGTTTCTTTCAGAGCGATAATGTCTCCGCCAGAAATGCCTTTGCAATTTATTGTTGCAAGCGGATTTAAGCTGAGAAAAATCCTATTTGTCCTGTAATCAAAGTCTGTTATAATGAATGGTTCTAAAATGCATATTACTGGTTTGACAGCGTGAATCTTGCATTTGTTTTCGTCGGTTAAGAAAAAGCAGCTTCCATCTTTGTTTCTGCGGATGTTTCTGTTATTTGGATCATTGGAGTCCTCCAAAAAATTCATGAATCCTTTGGCTTCTATCCTATGTTGTTCTTTCAAGTTGATGTCTGGCGGCTGGTTTCTGCAACAAACACCGCAGTTCTTACATTGAAAACCTGCTGAATCAGGAAATATGACATTTTCATATTGCAAGATAACTCATGCCTTTTAACAGTTAAAGCACAAGTGCACTGTTAAACTTTTCAATTTTCTTCTAATTATTGATAATGAAATTACCTTAGACTAAACCTGTGACTGTAGATCGAAAAAAATTCTCGCGCAAGGATCCTGTACCTATTAGTCTGCCAAGCGCAATTTTCAACACAACTTCTTTGCTTCGTCTTTGCAGACTTCTGGCTCTTTGAGAATTCGAAGAGCAGCCCATAAGAACCCAATCGCATCATTACCGGTCGGCAAATCTTCAACTTCTGCATCTTTCAGCCTTGGCATCTGCGTTGTTGTTGTGGGCTGTTCAGTAACTTTATTAGCTGCATTTTCCACAGAAGACTTTTCAGGAATCGCCAAGCCCAATCCAGTGAGCTTCATAAAAATCGCCTCAGGGTTGTCGAATGCCCGCGGACCGCTAATCTTCCGTTTCCTTCAATGTTCGCTAAATTTCTCTTTAACACTGAAAAAACAAGCACGGTATTTATTACTATCAGGTAGATGGGAAAAGCCAACTCGGAAAAGCCCCAAGTTGTGGCTACCAAAAAACTCGTCAATGGACTAAATACACCTACAATGAAGGGCCAAGCAGATTCGGTCTCTGGATTATGCCATACCTTAGTTAAAGTTGGTATTGCGGCGAGTGCGTCGCTCACTATCGCAAAGGTGATTGCTAAATTGGGATTATTGGTTACAAACCAAAGGGCAACGGCTAGACCTGATAGTACTCCACAGAGGTAATCAACTACTGATGTTTTCCAGTATGCTCTCTTGTTGAAAAATGAAGCTGTAAATATCAGAAACGGGGAGACCCCAGACATGAAAACGGGTATGACTGCCCAGCCTATACCATTGGATAGCGCTGCGGAAGTCGCTATGAAAGGAGCAACCGACCACATAAACCAGGTAACCCTGTTTGGCTTGGTTTGACCCTTGAACATGGAACGTATGTAAATAAAGGCAGCAAGCAATGACGCAACGGCGGCAACCAATACCAAGTATTCTAACATACACTATCTGCAAAGAGTAAGCGTTCAAATCAACTTTTCCTTAAATAAGTAAGCTAGAATTTTTTCTTTGCTCTATATTTAAAAAAATAATAAAATGGAAAAGAATGGTACATTTATTCTCTGCTTGAAAGCACTATGATATAGTCTGCAGTGTCAGCGCACATGTCTGCGGCTTGCTCAATGAACTCAATTAAGTCATCAAAGATTACCATGGCTCCACAGTTTATGTTTACACCGTACTTGACGAATAGGCTTTTAGCTTTGAGATATTCAACGTCGATTGCGTGTTCGATATCTCCGACGGCTTTTGCTTCTTTTATAGCTTCATTGGGGTTGGATGAGATTTTCTCAATGGCGCCTCTTAAGGTTTGAGCTGTCTCCACTAACTTGGTAGTCATATAAACCGTCTTCTGAGACAGTTCCTGTGGAATCTCAGCTTCACCAAGCATTTCAAGGCATCTAGCTGCATCTTTAGTGTGATCTGCTAATGTATCAAGCCTCTTTACAAGGTGCAGAAGGTCTTCGCGGTAATCAGCAACAAGAGCTGCTCCCTTCGATAGCTCCATGAAAACGTCTGTTCGAAGAGTGTCAACTTCTTCTTCAGCTTTGTATAGGTTGTCAATGTACTTTTGGGATTCCTTAAAATTCTTCTCAGCAAAGCTTTTGGTTGCTTTATTCAGCCAAGTTACTGTATCAAAAGCCTTTGTTATTTGTTCGTGAGCGAGTTCTAAGCCTCTTGTTTTGCGACGTTGCTCAAACCAATCGTAACTTTTTTTCTCCACCAACAGCATCTCCGTTTAATAGACAATAATTCTAGTTTGCAAATATAACCCTTCTCTTAATTTTGTTTTCACCGCACATTAGCATCTATAGCCAAAAGCCAATCTATAAGATCAGCCCTCTTGGCTAATGCCTGCTTTTTATTCCTCATCTTTTCCTTCATTATTTTGCCCTCAATAGACTCTCATCTACACGTGATTGAAGTAACATGCAGTCTCAGGTTTTTCCTTCTGCTTTTTTTGCTTCTTTGTTTGCACGACTTTCCCTGCATTGAATATCTTATAGCTGCCCTATTTAGAATCCCCAAATAATCTATAGAGAACAACGTATTCTATAT
The DNA here is from genome assembly GCA_963770935.1 of Candidatus Bathyarchaeota archaeon. Taxonomy (GTDB): domain Archaea; phylum Thermoproteota; class Bathyarchaeia; order Bathyarchaeales; family Bathycorpusculaceae; genus Bathycorpusculum. The sequence goes on along the minus strand of CAVYRJ010000001.1, from coordinate 180,855 downwards.
TGTATTCTTAGTTCTCTAAAACGACTCTCGCCAACGAGACTTTATCATCTAAACTCTTCATAATTGTGTTGGTAACTTTCACGTTGACTCCAAGCTGTTCAATCTTGCTTTTTGCAGCAGAATCTTTGCTGTCTATAACAAAGGTGTCAAGGAAATCCGCGTAAAGCTGCGCTACACCAAAAGCAGAAACTTCCAAGCCCAAACCCCGCAAAATCTTATCTGCCGGACCTTTAATAGGAAAACCCGCAACAATAGGACTAACTCCAATAACTCTCGCGATTGTCCGCCTCAACGCATCCCTAACACCTTCAACCGCCAAAATAGTGCCAATGCTAACTATTGGATTGCTTGGACAAACAACAATCAATTCCGCATCTAAAATCGCATCCAAAACCCCTGGTGAAGGCTTCGCCGTAACGGCACCGACAAATTCCACGCTTAAGATTTCGTCTTTGCATTTTCTTCTGACAAAGTATTCCTCAAAATGCATTGAGCCAATGCCAGTTGTTATTCTGGTTTCAAATTTATCATTGGTCATGGGTAAAATCTTGATTTTGAGTCCTAAACTTTGGCAGACTTCGGAAGTAATTTGTGCGAGTGTGAAGCCTTGCTTTAAGCGGTTCGTTCGGTAAATATGCGTTGCCAAGTCCCTATCGCCTAAGCTAAACCATGTATCTAAGCCACGTTTCTTTAGTGTTTCAAGACATTGAAACGTGTCGCCCCTGATTCCCCAGCCCCTCTCCTCATCCACAATGCCTGCTAACGTGTAAGCAACAATGTCAATGTCAGGTGAAATGTGCAAGCCGAACAACTCGATGTCATCGCCTGTGTTTGCGATAACTGTCAAGTCTTCTTCTTTGACAAGTCGAGTTAAACCTGTTAGGAATCTGGCTGCACCAACCCCGCCTGCTAAAGCAGTAATCAATTTTTCACATCCAATCTAGGGATTATGGCTCTTTTTTTCTGAAACCCAGTATTCGGATATTTTGCCTTTTTTTGTGATTATTTGTTCTTTTTTAAAAACGGGCACTTCACTTTTGTACCTTTCAACAGCTTCCCGCAAAACGGGAAAAATGTCTGTTCGGTGTGCTCCTGCGACTGCAACGTAGACCAAGTCGTCGCCGACTTTGAATTCACCAAGGAGATGGTGGATTTGAACATTAACTATTCCAGACTTCTGGGACAATTCCTCGCTAATTTTTGTGAGTACTTGGTCAGCTTTTTCCTCATAAGCTTCAATTGTGAGCCCTTCAACGGTTTCTTTTTCCAACTCCAGCGTTTCCCCGCGTACCACACCAATGAAAAGCCCGATAGCACCTGCTTTTGAATAGTTTGGATCTTTCTTAATGTTATCTATGGCATCCTGTGCGTTGAAGGTTCCTTTTTCATGTACCCCCGAATTGGTCAAAATTACATTCTCCTGATAAAAAAATACTGAGAGTCGTATCTAAAACTGTTTACGGTAAAATGAAACAAAAATATAAAGAAATTGTGTTTATGCCGTGGCTAGCGCTTCTTCTACTGGTGCTTCCGGCAGATTGGCTGGTGCCGAAATAAGCTTGGATTTTCTTATGCCAACGTGTCTTAGTGGCGCAACGAGTTTGGCTTGGTTGTAGATGTCTGAAGCGATTTTTCCAAGGACCATTTCTTGAACAAACTGATCAAGTGTTAAAGCAGCGGCTTTTTCCTTGATTGTCTTTGTCATCATGACGCGGATGATTTTTTCCTGTGAAGTCTTTATTCTTGAAAGCGTCAGAGCAGAGACTGAGATTCGGAGCTTGTAGCCGTCTTTTGTGGTTAAGTTGAATAATCCGTCAACTTTAGTGGTTCTTCTCCTGACCAAGCTGCGAAGGTAATCTCTTGAGTATTCATGTCCCTTGAAGAGAGTTTTGGCAGATTTTCCGTCAATCTGGTTTATCTGGAAGAACATTTTGAGGTAATGATGAGAAAAGTCACCTGTAATGTCATATAAGGTTGCTTCGACAACTCTGCCGATCATTTGTTTTTCTTCTTGTGCAGGTATCGAACCTAACTCTATGTTACCAAAGAACGGTGGCGCAACTACCATATACCAGGATTTGCCTCGCCACTTATCGCGTACGTGTTTTGTTTTGGAAGACAAATTTATTTCTCCAAACGTGCGCAAACATTCTCAAGGGAATATTAAAAGGTTTAGCGTTTTCTGTCTATTTTTTCTCTGTCACCCATATATTTTCTTAATGCTTCTGGTATGATTATCGTTCCATCTGATTGCTGATTGTTTTCAAGTATTGCGACGATGGTTCTGCCTGTAGCGATGGCTGTCGAGTTCAATGTGTGCACTATGCCTTTTGGTGGTGCGCCTTCTTTTTCACGGTACTTAATTCCTAAACGTCTGCCTTGATAATCGGTGCAGTTGCTGCAAGAAACCACTTCACGGTAACCGTTCTGCGCTGGCATCCAAGCCTCAATATCATATTTTTTAGCTGCTACCGTGCCTATGTCACCTGTGCAAACGTTTACAACTCTGTAGGCTAAACCGATTTTTTGTAATATATCCTCGGCGTTCTGCAGGAGTTCTTCATGAAGTTTTGCTGAATCTTCAGGTTTGCAGAAAATAAATTGTTCTATCTTGTTGAATTGGTGGGTGCGGAAGATGCCGCGTGTGTCCTTTCCGTGTGCCCCGGCTTCTTTGCGGAAACAAGTGCTCATGCCTGCAAGTTTTATGGGCATATCTTGTTCTTTTAGGGTTTCGTTCATGAGCATTGCTGCCATGGGGTGCTCGGAAGTGGCAATTAAGTAAAGGTCCTCGTTTTCGACTTTGTAGAGGACTTCTTCAAAGTCGCCAAGGGCTGTTACTCCTTCGTAGGCTTCACGCTTCATCAACAATGGCGGAACAACTGCTGTGTAGCCTTTTTTAGAGAGCTCTTCGATTGCAAAACTCATCAGCGCCATGTCTAACAAAGCAATTTCATTTTTAAGATAAAAGAACCTTGAACCTGAAACCTTTCCTGCTCTTTCCATGTCGATTAAATCAAGGTTGAGAGCAAGGTCAATGTGATTTTTTATCGGAAAAGAAAACTGCGGGATTGTTCCCCAAGTTTTCACCTGCACGTTATCGTTTGAGTCTTCTCCTTGCGGAACCGAATCTTCCAGCAGGTTTGGCAATCGCAAAAGGTAATCGCGTATTTTCTGTTCTTGTTCAGTTACATTTTTCTCAATTAGCTTTATTTTCTGATCAATGTCCTGAGCCCTTATGAATTCGTCTGTGGCCTCTTTACCTGCTTTTTTGAGTTTAGCAATTTCTATAGTGACTAGTTTTCGGTCGTGGCGCAACTCGTTAAGTTTGGTGAGATTTAGCCGCCAACCTCTGTCAAGGGTCAATAGTTCTTCAAGCATCTGTAGAACTTCGGGGTTGCCACGCTTAGCCAGATTAGCCTTCACAAATTCAGGATTCTCACGGATAAGCTTGATATCTAACATGTTCTCACACGGAATAAATCTCTACTAACAAAATCAGTTATTTAACCTTGTGATGTAAGACGCTCTAACAAAATTGCAGTTTTTTCAATGCTAATTCATTCAGGTTCCCAGCTGAGACGCTTGTGATGATTGCCAGAACATAGCTCATTGGAGGTTTGTTTCCGACGAAGATAACATGCGCATTTTGGCTCATTTCTTTTTTACTCCTTTTGATGTTGCTTTGTGTAACGTTCTGTTATGCGCACTGTTGCGCGTCAGAACGTCACTTCCAAACTATTGATTACTCCTTATAAGTCCATTGAAAAACACCTTTTCATAAAAATTGTTCAACAATTTACTTAAGAAAGGCTTTTCTACAGCTGCCCAGTAATGTGGAATAACACTTGCCTAGTTGAGAGTTAACTTGCTAACCAAACTGAAAAAACAAATCCAGCAAATGCTCACTTCACAAGCAAACGCAGCACATAAAATAGGTTTAACCCCTAACCAAATCAGCCTAATCGGCTTCATACTTGTATTAGCCTCGGCAGTCTCTTACGTCATAATCACACCCCAGACCCTTTGGCTACTTGTTTTGGCTGTTGTTTTCCTTTTAGCTTCAGGATTCTGCGACACCCTCGACGGAATAGTGGCTCGAACATTTCAGCAAGAAACCGTTTTTGGCGGTTTCTTTGATTCAGTCCTTGACCGATACGCTGACGCTGCGGTCTACGCCGCTATAATCGTTGCTGGATTAGTCAACCCAGTCTGGGGACCCATTTGGGGTTCAGCTTGGGGCTTGGCGGCTCTAACAGGTTCCATGATGGTAAGTTATACCCGTGCAAGAGCAGAAGCAGCAGGGATAAAAATGGAGTCAGTAGGACTTGCTGAACGTGCAGAGCGTATGCTCATTTTAGCTGCCGTGTCTATAGTTGGGTTCTTCTGGTTGCCTGCTTTAAGTTACGGTATAGCCTTGCTGGCGGTGCTCTCAAACCTGACAGTTTTACAAAGAACACTACACGTTTACAAAACATTAAAGAAAAAAGCAGCAGTATAGCTGATTAGTATCTTCGTCTATAGGCTTTTGAATGACGTTCATTTTCAGCGCGGACTTTAACGATGCCGCGGTGAACTGCGCAAGAGATACAGTAGAATTTTGTGTCAACCCACGAGGCTAAGTACGTGCCGCTTTGCCTAAGCTCTTTAGCAAGTTGCGGCTCAACAAAGGATACTCGACGGGTGGAGCGTTTTGCTTTGTCACGTGGCACCGAAGCCCCGCAATTTGCGCATTGAACAAGAGTACTGCTTCCTTTGTTTCCTTTTGATCTTCCTCGGCTTTTTCGTTTAACGGGCATTATTTTGTCCTCTTTCTCTTCTATTGTTCCATTTATTGACTTAACTATCTTATATATCTGACCGTAATCTAAGAAGGGAAGCAATGTTTGCTGTCTCACTTATTTTGGGAAAAATTTTTCCTTCGGACGAAGTCATTAAAGTTGTGACACCGGGTCCATGACCAGCAGTTACGCAGTTTGTGTGAACAACCACGCCACTGATACAGCGCCTTGACGCTGGTTTCCAATGCATGATAGTACGTTGAAAGCAGTGTTTGCAGCTTGTCCTGAGCGCCCATCGTTTTCCTTATTTTCCACACTCACACAGGGTTCTACATGGTCTGCTTCCCAACCGCACGCTGGGTCACCCACACGCAGGTTATGAGTTATGCCACCAACTCCCGCAATACTAGTGGTTTTCCTGTGGCTGAAACATTGTATACCGAGCGGATGGTTGGGCTGGCAATTTCGCCCATAACTGAGATTTTTATTAGTTTTTCAGCGTTTGTTTTAAGCATAAATTGTTCCTTGGGGCATTGTGGTCTATTGCGTTGAGTCTAATAAAAACTTCACAGAAGTGCTGTCTCGGGGTTAAGCAACTCTTAAATTATTCGTCTCTTTATTGTTGAAGTAGAAGCTAAGCTTATCTAAATTGTTGGAAGTGAAAAAACATGTCTGAAATTGGTTTAAGAACAAAGATGTTAGTAAGAGACGTAATGAGTAACCCCGTCATAACTATGGATGAGGATGAAGCTTCGAACAAGGCTGCCGCCAAAATGGATATGAATGATGTAGGCGCCGTAATCGTCACCAACAAAGCTGGAAAATCAATCGGCATCATAACCGAACGCGACCTTGTCATCAGGGTTTTGGCAAAGAACCTCAAACCAGACACTGTCAAAGCTAAGGAAATTATGACAACTCCACTTGTTACCATTGAGCCTGAAGCCACGATAAGCGATGCGGCTAGAAGAATGACGCGACTTGATATTAGACGGCTCGGGGTAATTTACAAGGGCAACCTGCTTGGAATAATCTCAAGCAAAGATATCTTAGGTGTCATGCCAGAGTTAATAGAAATTATGCAGGAGCGTTCACGCATCGAGGGCGCTGCTATAACAGAAGAACCTGATGAGGTTCCACTTTCAGGATACTGCGACCGCTGCAACATTTACTCGGAAAGCCTAAAAGAAAGCAACGGGCAGAACATCTGCGATGAATGCCGCGTAGAACTCGAACAAGAAAAATAATCCTCTTTCGCTTTACAAATCGATAAACACAGAATCTTCTCTTTCCTCAACAAGGTAATTTCTAAGCGGTTTATACGCAGGTCCACCAAGCACGGTGCCGTTTGTTATGTTGAATTGGGAGTAGTGCCATGGGCAAGTGAGCACCTCACCGTTTAATGAGCCTTCAGCAAGCGGCGCTCCAGCATGTGTGCATCTTGCATCTAGACAAAAGATTTTGCCGTCAACATTCGCAGCTAAGACTTCGTGCCCTTTAATTTTGAAAGCCTTCAATTCTCCAAGGGGAAGAACGCTCTTGTCGCATAATTTAACAAACAAACAATCACCCTCCCTAACCTTGTGGTCGATTTAATGCAGTTATTTCTTCATGTTTGCTTATGTACTCGGTGACTGCAAGGACGAATTCGGCGTGACTCCAGAGCAGAGGCGTCGCAGATATTGGTTTGCCCGAATATGGGTTAAGTTGCTCGGCTAATGCTCCTGTGGACAATGCGTTTTTTGTTGCCCATTTCAGAAGATCCATTGCATTTGCTAAATCTTCTACGGATGAGGCTGTGGCAATATGCCACCTTGCGAGCCTGAGTGTGGAAATAAACCAGGGATTTCCGGGAATTTCGGGCGACACTCTTCGATAACGGTCGTTTTGGTACCTTGCCAAGCCGCCGACGCCAATGTTAACTCGCAGATTGCTTGATAAAGCCTCCATTGTGTTCTTGACTTTGATGTCTTTGGCATCAAGGACTTCATAGGAAAAAATCGTTGAAACGCTACTGTCAAGTGTTGTGTCTTTTTCGCCGTTTGGGTAGATACCCTTTATGAACCGTTTCAACTGCGGGCTGTACAAGTGCTTAATCATCGCTACTTTAGTTTGGGCAGACGCTTCTGAGAGGATTTCTTGCCTGTTGCTATCATAGAACACTTTGGCGAATTTGGCAGCTGCATCCAATGCAGCACAGACCGATGCCACCGTTGAGGTGAATACGCCGACTTTTTCTTCCCATTCATCAAACGTCGGTTTAGGCAGCAGAGTGTCTGGGTCGCGGTAGTTCATCATGAAATCTGCCGCTTTCACCACAAGACGGTCGTAAACTTTGGTGATGAACTCTAAATTCCCGTTCTTTTCATAATACTTCCAAAGTGCATAAAGTACGCTTGCGGTTTCATCCTCCTGAATAGGCAACTGCAAGTGGCCCGTCGAATCTATAAGCGCATGCCAAGTGCTTCCAATTGAACCATCTGGCAGGTATTTGTGGCGGAAAAAGCCGTCTTCGCCAATTACTTTGTTGCAAAATCCAAAAAACATGGCTGCCACGTCCGTGAAGCCAGCGCTTGTAAAAGCTAAAGCCGCCATCGAACCGTCTCTTGGCCAAACATAAGCGTAGGTATCTTTGTGAATCTCCATTATGTCAGAATCCAATGATGCCAAAAAGCCGCCGTGATTGTCAACGTGGGTGCGCATTATGAGTAGTGACCGTTTAAAGAGACGAGCGACTTCTCGGGGCAGAGTGTTTAGGTCCAGTTTTAATCGGTTTAGCCAGGCGCTCCAGTAATTTTCTACCTCCAAAAGCATTTGCTCAACTCCTGTTTCTTTGACCTGTGCATCTAAGGCTGTGACTTCGTTAAGATGGGTTCCGCAAGTAATCCAATAGTGAACAATTCCGTATCCATGAGGGGGAATCTCCAATTGGAAAGAGACGGCTGAGTCAACTGAGCCTTGAGCAACGGGGTTGCTGCTTAATTGCCCATCCTCGCAATCCCGCCAAGTGCCTTCTTTGCCTTCACCCTCCTTGTGTCCAACCGCGTACTGGTAGAAGCCTTTGCCGCTTGTGGCTCCGCCGACCAGGAAGTAGCGTTTACCCTTGTAATGGACGATTCCGTTAGTGTTTGGTTCAAAGAATGCGGTGTCTCCAGCCTCGTAACCGTATATATGAAAATCCTGTGTGAAGAACAGGCGCACTTCTTGATCGCGATTAAGGTTGTTTGAGACTTTTATTTTGCGTAGAAAAACGTCTTTGGAGTTGTGGATAGAATCATTGACTTCCAACTCAATACCGTACGATTGCTTTCTTATTTTGTAGCGGCTCGTGAGGGTTTCAGGCAAATAAGTCATCACTATGTCCCAGTCTTCTTCTAGCCACTCGAATTTGCTGTTAACCCAGACTCCGAACCTGAACTGGTGACCAACTGCATGGTTTTCAAGCCCAACATAGGGAAAATATACATCTCTTATGCGAGCTTTATCATCGAGAGCTACTGCGAATCTGCCATTGCTAACTAAAACATTTCTGGGCAATAAGAACCACTCCTAAAATCCTCACAATAACTTTGTTGTACCATAAAATAAACTTTAATTAACCAAATCACGCGCTATTCAATAGACCGTGACTACAGTTGATTGTTGACTCTATACTCACAAACGCCAAAGCCTATCTCAACGGGCAAATCGTCGACTGCAGCATCGCCATCGAAGAAGGTAAAATACACAAAATCGGCAAAGAAACCCAAATGCCCATTGCCGATCAAAAAACCGACCTCCACAACCTGCTGGTGTTGCCTGGCTTGATTGATGAACACGTTCATTTGCGGGATGAAGGTAAAGCATACAAGGAAGATTTCGCTTCGGGAACCGCTGCCGCAGCTGCAGGAGGATTCACCACCGTCTTAGACATGCCAAACAACGAACCAGTTACGATGAGTGCCCAAAGCCTGCAAAACCGCATGAAAGTTGCCAAAAAAAAACTCCTTGTAAACGTCGGTTTCTACTCCGAATTCCCAACAAAACTTCCTGAAGTAACTGACATTGTTGCTCAAGGGGCGGTAGGTTTCAAGCTTTTTATGGGCTGCCAAATAGGTGGATTGAACGTAGACGACGACCAAGCTTTGCTGGATGGGTTCAAAGTGGTTGCAAAGTTAGGTGTGCCTATAGCTGTGCACGCCGAGGATAAGGCAATACTCACAGCTAACGAGAAAAAACTTAAAGACGCCAAGAAAAGCGGTGTTGACGACTTTCTGAGGGCACACACAGAAACGGTTGAGATAGAAGCTATCCATCGGCTCCTAAAACTAAGTGTGCAAACCGATGTGCAATTGCATTTCTGCCATGTTTCAACACAAGAAGGTTTAAGCGCGATTGTTGAGGCTAAAAAATCTGGCAGAAAAGTAACGTGTGAAGTGACCCCAAACCACCTCTTGTTGTCAAGTGAAGACTTGAAAGCTTATGGACCGATGGTTATTATGGCCCCTCCGCTTCGCAGCAAATCTCATGTTGACGCCCTATGGAAGGGCATAGAAGATGGTTGGGTTGATGCGATAGGTTCAGACCATGCGCCGCATGCGCAAAGTGAGAAGTCAGCCAGCAACGTTTGGGACGTAAAAGTGGGCGTGCCAGGATTGGAGACCTCTCTGCCCCTTTTGTTGACGCTTGTAAAGAAGAATAGGTTAACCTTTTCCCAAGCGATTTGGTTGCTTGCTGAGAAACCTGCAGAAATCTACGGCTTAAATGACCGCGGGCGACTTGAAAAAGGCAAAAATGCTGACATAACAGTTGTGGACTTTAACAGCAAATTCAAAATTCAAGCTTCTAAATTTAAGTCCAAAGCTAAGTTTTCACCCTATGATAGCTGGGATGTTCAAGGTAAAGTGGTAAAAACCATTGTGAACGGGATCTTGATCTTTGATGAAGGCGAAATTGTTGCGAAAGGTGGAAGCGGCTTGATTATTCGGAGAAGCAGCGTGTGAAGTTTCTTGCAGATGGTATGATGGGAAAATTGGCACGCTGGTTGCGTATGTTAGGGCAAGATGTCATTTATTCGGTTAAATTTAACGATTCTGAGCTTTTAGAGTTAGCAAAAAAGGAAGAGCGGGTTTTATTGACTAAGGATTTTGAGCTCTATAAACGCGCCATTATCAGAGGCCTAGATGCTTATTATGTTGAAGGCAAGTCGGAGTCGGAGCATCTTGCAGAAGTCGCCAAACGATATAGCCTGCTACTAACGATTGATATGGATAAGTCGCATTGCCCAATATGCAACACTAAACTTACAGCAACCCCCAAAGAGAAGCTTCAAGGCGAACTGGAGAAAAACACCTTCACTTACTACGATAAATTCTGGAAATGCCCAAACTGCAGACAAATCTATTGGAAGGGAGCCCACTGGAAACAAATCAACAACACGCTAACACAAGCAAGACAACTAAGGCTTTGCCTTTAGGTCCGCGTTTTTTTCTGTTCTGTTTTAGGGCTATTTTGTAAGGTTTGATTGTTGCAACTGACTGGTGGGAATGGGTTGCAGCAACAACAACAGCAACAACTTCTCTTCAAAGTCGTTGATTTGAGTTGGGTTTTTGAATGTGCTTTGCATGGCTTTTGAGGCGTCATCAGAGGGGTATCAGTTGTAACCTCTAAGAACAGAGTCAACTAGCAACATCAACAAAAAAGCATAGCTATCTAAAACAAAAAAAATTAAGAAAAATTTAGGCTCAAGATAGCCATTTTAATGGAATATCTTGAAAAGTCCCATCTGGCAGGGTTCTTCTGATTGTGATTGGCAAGATTCCCGCGTCAAGCTCGCTTAATGCTATGTCAATTGGGTTTGTGTTTTCAGCTGCATCTACCAAGATTGGTGCTCCCATCGAGATTTGAAGCGCACGTGCGCCAACTATTCTTGCTTTCTCGAAGCGAGTAATTTTTGGGGGTCCTACAATAATTTTTTGCTCTGACATTTTACATCATTCCGCCTGGCATTCCACCCATACCGCCCATTCCTCCTCCTGGTGGCATAGGAGGTGTCTTCATTTTTCCTGAGGATATGACGTCGTCGATTTTAAGAATCATTGTTGCGGCTTCAGTTGCTGACTTAATGATTTGTTTCTTGACTGCAAGAGGTTCGTAGACGTTTATTTTTGTCATGTCTTCGACTTTGCCTGCGAGAACATCGATGCCTGCCCACGTTTCGCCTTTTTCATGTCTAATTCGTAATTCTGATAGTATGTCAACTGGATCTAAGCCAGCGTTTTCCGCAAGCGTATTTGCTATTGCTTCGAGGGATTCTGCGAATATTGTGATTGCCAGTTGCTCCCTTCCCTGAACGGTTTGAGCATATTTTTTAAGAACGCTTGCCATTTCCATTTCTGGAGCGCTTCCTCCAGCGACGATTTTTGGCTCCTCAATTAAGTCCCTGACAACGCAGAGGGCATCATGTATGGAGCGTTCGGCTTCTGCAGTCATCCGTTGAGTTCCACCCCTAATTAGAAGCGTTACTGACTTTGGGTTCTTGCAGCCTTCAACATAGGTCATCTTGTCATCACCCGTTCGGCGTTCCTCAACTAAAGCGGCACAACCTAGGTCTGAAGATGTAAGTGCATCCAAGTTGCTGATGATTTTGCCACCTGTGGCTCTGGCGAGTTTTTCCATGTCGGATTTCTTGGCTCTTCTAATGGCGATGACGCCTTTTCGGGAAAGAAAATGTTGAGCCATATCGTCGATTCCTTTCTGGCAAACGACCATGTTGGCGCCTGAAGCCACGACTTTCTCAACCATGTCTTTTAGCATGGTTTCTTCTTGATTTAAGAACGCCTCTATTTGTTCTGGAGTTTCAATGCTAATTTTCGCATCCATCTCTGGTTTTTCATTCTCCAGTGAACTTTCAAGCAAGGCTATCTTTGCTTTTTCCAATCGTTTGGGCATACCTGAGTGAACGATTTCTTTGTCCAAAACTACGCCGTTGATTAGGCTTGTAGCTGCCAAAGATTCGCCTGTTTTCTTCTCAACTTTCACATCGTCAACATCTGCTCTGTAGGTGCCGTCGCTTTGTTTTTCGGCGACTGCCAACATTGCTTTGACGGCTAAGTCAGCAAGGTAATCTTTGTATTCAGCTACGAGTTTGCTGCCCATAGCTGTTGCTGCAGCCTTCTTGAGGTAGTCGTGAGATTTTAGGTCAATTGGAACGGCGATTTTTTCAAGAGTTTCCAGGGCTTTATCAGCGGCTTTCCTATAACCGTCAATTATAACCGTAGGGTGGATGTCTTTATCGATTAATTCCTCTGCTCTGTTCAACAGCTCGCCTGCAATAATGACTGCAGAAGTTGTTCCATCGCCAGCTTCTTTGTCTTGTGTTTTAGCGACTTCAACGAGCATTTTTGCTGCTGGATGCTGAACATCCATCTCATCAAGAATCGTTCGTCCGTCACTTGTTATGGTAACGTCGCCGAAGCTGTCAACAAGCATCTTATCCATGCCTCTTGGACCAAGTGCACTTCGGACGCTTTCAGCTACAACTTTTGCAGCCATTATGTTGCTGTGTTGGGCTTCTCTTCCACGGGACCTCTTTGACCCTTCTTTCATAACCAGAACAGGTACCCCAGTTTGTGATGATGACAAATCAAGTAACCTCCAATAATGCGAACAACAACAAGACATTACTAACCATATAAGTTTTTCTAGTCAAGACATGTCGAACAAAGCCTAGGTGAGCAGTTTTTGCATCATTAGCTAATTTTGAAGTATGTTGAGATTTCATTTCCGCAAGTTAGTATACTGAAACTTTAGCTACGCCTGAAATCTTTAGCAATTCAGGGATTAATTCTCCGGGAATTTTCTTTTCAACAATCAGGGATAATTTTGGTTCTGGTGAGAGTTCAGGGTCATCGACGATTGCTTGTCGTATGCTTAAGCCTGCCCTATTGAGTAGCATGGCGGCGTTGGAGAGGATTCCTGGCGACTTTGCGTTTATCGGTGTAATCTCTAAAACTCCTAAGTTAAGGTGTTTTGCGATTTCTTTTAAGGAGTGTCCTGCTGGGCGGATTTCTTCAAAAATCATTCTTAGCTCAGGGTTTTCTTTGATGGTGTTGAGAGTTTCATTGACTGTTCGTCTGTCGACTCCTGCCACTCGTGCTATGCGGACTGGTGGGATTTCGATTTGGTTTAGGTATATTTTGTTGTTTTTGGCGCTTAAGCCGTTTTCTATTAATACTCGCGCTACTTTGAGGCGTTCAGGATATTCTTGCAGTTGGGTTTTGATTTGGTTCCACATTTTGGGTCGCTTGTGTTTATTTCTGCTCATTTGGGTATAAATGTGTTGTTTGTATATGCACATAACTGTACGCAAAAGCCTTAAATAAAACTTTAAAGTACGCTTTATAACTCAAGAAGGCGAAAAAATGCCAGACAGAAAAATCCTATTAAAAGAAAACGATATACCCAAACAATGGTACAACATCGTGCCCGACCTGCCACATCCCCTTCCGCCATTCATAGATGTGGAAACAAAACAGCCAGGTGTCGGCATCGTTCCTAGAATATTCCCCAAAGAAATCATCGGTCAAGAAATCAGCCAAGAACGCTGGATAAATATCCCCGATGAAGTCCGAGAAGTCTACAAAATCTGGAGACCAACCCCGCTCTTCCGAGCACTCGGTTTAGAAAAAGCCCTCAAAACACCAGCCAAAATCTACTACAAATACGAAGGCACAAGCCCAGCGGGAAGCCACAAACCCAACACCGCCGTGCCCCAAGCATTCTACAACATGAAAGAAGGTACCAAACGCCTCTCAACAGAAACTGGCGCAGGGCAATGGGGCTCCGCTCTATCGTTTGCAGCAGGCATGTTCGGTCTAAAAGCTACCGTTTACATGGTTCGGGCAAGCTACGACCAAAAACCGTACCGCCGAATGATGATGAACGCTTTCGGCGCAGAATGCATCGCCAGCCCAAGCAACAGGACTGAGGCAGGAAAAAAAATTCTCGCTGAAGACCCAGACAACAAGGGTAGCCTTGGCATAGCCATAAGCGAAGCTGTAGAAGATGCATTAGTCAACGAAGCTGAAACCAACTATGCGATCGGTAGCGTCTTCAACCACGTGTGTCTACATCAGACCGTTGAAGGCTTAGAAGCTAAGAAACAACTCGAAATGGTGGATGAGTACCCCGACGTTGTTTATGGCTGCATCGGCGGAGGCAGCAGTTATTCAGGAATCATGTGGCCTTTCTACTACGACCAAGTCTCCAAGAAAGCTCCTAAAGAAACAAAGTTCGTTGCAACAGAAGCCACCGCGTGCCCCAAAGTTACAAAAGGGATATATCAGTATGACCATGGCGATACTGCAAAAATTACCCCGCTCGTCCCAATGCACACACTAGGGCACGACTTCATACCGGCTCCAATCCATGCAGGAGGACTTCGCTACCACGGCATTGCTCCAACCATCAGCGTACTGGTACAGGAGAAGAAGATGACGACAGAAGCCTACAGCCAAATAGAAGTATTTGACGCCGCAAAGCTTTTCCTACAAACTGAGGGTATAATTCCAGCACCCGAACCCTCACACGCAATCAAAGGCGCCATCGACGAAGCACTCAGATGCAAACAAACCGGTGAAGCAAAAACTATCCTGTTTGTTCTCTGCGGTCACGGCTTCTTTGACATGGCAGCATACGATGAGTACTTCAGCGGCAAACTCTTGCCATACGAGTACCCAACCGAAAAAGTCGCAGAATCCATGGATAAACTGCACAAACTTTATCCGTGGCTACACGACGTCAACAAGAAGTATATCGGCTGCGAAACATACTAAAAACCGCAGCTTCCCACAATTAATTTTATTTTTCTTTTTATTTATGAATCAATTATTACTAATTTGGGTATTCCCTTGAATGCTAAAGAAAAGGCTGGTCCGACGAAGACTGTCGGATTTATCGTTAATCCTGTGGCAGGTATGGGCGGTGCAGTCGGATTAAAAGGTACAGACGGCAAAGAAATTCTTAAAGAAGCCATAGCTCTAGGCGCCCAACCCATAGCCACCAAAAGAGCAGAAACCTTCCTGACCCAGCTAAGCCCAGCCAAAGACAACATAAAATTAATTGTCGGTGCAGGCAACATGGGACAAAACCAAGTAGAAAAATGTGGCTTTACTTTCAAAGTAGTGGGCGAGAAAAAAACGGAAACTACCCCCGAGGATACCCAATTCATCGCTAAGTGCATAGTTGATGTGGGAGTTGATTTGCTTGTTTTTTGCGGTGGAGACGGAACCACAAGGGATATTCTAAAAGCTATCGACATGAAGGTTCCAGTGCTTGGTGTTCCCACAGGCGTTAAAATGCACAGCGCCATATTTGCCATTAGCGCTCAAGCGGCTGCCAGAGTAGCTGTTGGTTTTTTGTGGGGTGGGTTGCCGCTTAGGGAAGCAGAAGTTATGGATGTAGATGAGAAAGAGTTTCGGATGGGGCATCTGTCCGCGAAGCTTTACGGGTATCCTGTTAAGCCCCTTTGAGCCGCATCTGATTCAGGGCAACAAGATGGCAAGCCCCATGACAGAGAACGAGGTGGAAAACCAAGCAGCCATAGCTATCTTTGTAATCGAAGAAATGAAGCCAAACGTACTCTACATTGTAGGTCCTGGAACAACCACAAGAACCATCGCAGACCTGCTTGGACCAGAAAAAAACGCTACTCGGGGTCGACCTTTTCATGAATAAGAAAATAATTGGACGCGATGTAAACGAAAAACAAATCCTTGAAGCTATTAGCGGAAAAAATGCTCAAATTATTGTTACGCCTATTGGAGGGCAGGGCTTCATTTTCGGCAGAGGCAACCAACAGATAAGCCAAAAAGTAATACGCAAAGTTGGCTTAGACAAAATAGTTGTTATTGCAACTAAGAGCAAACTGGATAGGTTGCAGAGTTTGAGGGTGGATACTGGTGATCCTGAATTAGATCAGTGATTTTCGCACTCGTGGGATTATGGTTACTAATGACTACAAGACTTCGCTGGAAATGAAAATCGAGTAAGCTATTTCCAATTCCCGGATTTTGCCAATCCAGTTATCTTGCATATCAGTTTCGTACTCATGCATGCCAACAATTTTGTTTAGCGCCGTAAGCTTCTGTGACTGGGTAGTATGGATTGTTGCTGTTCTTGTGGCTCCTCCGTTTCCAGAAGGCCAACCGACTGCAATACCCTTCATCAAAACATTGTCGCCCTCCATCGTCGTAATTACCCCATTTCCTTCTCCCATGAAAACGCCGGTTTGCCATAGTTCCTACACTGGTAGAAAGTAAGAAAGCGTCTATTCCCATCAGCTTCTCGGTTCCCTGCGTCGTTACTTCCATCTTTCCATCAGGGAGCACTCGCCACCCTATGTTTTTACCCTTGAATTCGCCGATTAATTCACCAATCATTTATTTTTCCTCTAAAAGTCTAAACTAGCGAGTCCTAATTAGTCTATGTGACTTTTATGGTGAAGTCACTGTAAACGGCATTTTTTTCTGATTAACGTTAAAATATGCAAAAGTGCGTATGCTAAAGAATGAGGGTATTTACCTTGATATACATTAACCTTCCAAAAATCGGCGAAGAAGAAATCGAAGCAGTCATTAAAGTTATGAGAAGCGGCATGTTAACCAGTGGACTCGGTATGGGTCCTGCTGTGACAGAGTTCGAGAAAGGCTTCGCTAAAATGGCTTGTGCCAAACACGCGGTTGCCGTTAACACGGGCACCGCCGCTTTACATGCAGCTGTAATGGCTATTGGCGTAAAGCATGGTGATGAGGTTATTTTGCCCAGTTTCACTTTTGTAGCAACCGCCGAAGCCGTCGCGTTGGCGGGCGCAAATCCAGTTTTTGCCGACATCGACCCCGAAACCTACAATTTGGCACCTTCAGCGGTGGAGAAAGCGTTAACCAAAAAAACCAAAGCAATATTGCCTGTGGATTTGTATGGTTTTTCTGCCGACATGAAGCCGCTTAGAGAGATTGCGGACAAAAATGGTTTGGCTTTGGTGGAGGACGCCGCTCAAGCTCACGGAACAACCTATGAAGGGAAATCTGTGGGCGCCATTGCAGACGCTGCTTGCTGGAGCATGTATGCTGCCAAGAACATAATGACTGGCGAAGGCGGTGTCATAACAACAAATAATGACCAAATAGCTGAGACCTTGCGGATGATAAGGACGCACGGCGAAAAAGCCAAATATGCCTCACTGATTCTTGGAACAAATTATCGCATGTCTGAGATGCAAGCCGCTATAGGCAACGTGCAACTTGAAAGGTTAGCCGGTTTCCTAGCTAAACGACGACAAAATGCGCAGCAACTCACAAAAATACTTGGAAAAAATCGTAAACTCATTTTACCCTATGAATCCAAAGATAGGCTGCACAGCTGGTATCTCTACACTGCAAGACTAAAAGATGCAACAGAAACCCAACGCAACTCTCTTCTGCAAGAACTGAAAAACAAAGGAATCGGCGCCGAAGCATATTACGTTAACCCGGTTCATCAGATGCCGTTTTATCGAGAAAACTTTGGAACCCCCAAACTCCCAGAAACCGAAAAAGCTTCAAAGCAAGTGTTCTCCTTGCCCATTCACCCAGGAGTAACTGAAGAACAAGTACAGTTCATAGGCGATACCGTCCAAAGTCTCCTTTAGTCTCCTTTGCGTTCTATGGAGTGTAAGAGTTAAATTACACTTCACATACTATAACCTCTGATTCGCAGTAATTATTGGGTTTTATTCAAGGAGATAAACAATTGAGCAACGAAGAAGGGGTTTCCCGCATAAAGATTAAGTTTATCATCGAAGGCTTAGGTGAAGCTGAGGGGGAACTCGTTAGGTTCCTTGCACCAAGAACAATTGATTATATCGTTCGTAAACTTCCCCTGGAAGGCAGAGCCGCCCTTTGGAAGGAAGAGGTCTACTTTGAAGTCCCCCTAAAAATGGGTGAGGAAAAAGCCAAGCCAACCGTAGAGCAAGGTACAATTGCTTTCTGGCCTATGGGCAGCGCAATATGCGTGTTTTATGGTAAATCTCAGCCCTACAGTCCAGTGAGCATCCTAGGAAAAATAACGAGTAACCTCGAACTTTTTAAGCAGATTAAAAGTGGATTAACAATAAAAGTCCAGTTGTTAACGGCTTAATCTCAAAAAGCAAGAGAGCTGTCTTTCCACATTTCAAGCAACCTCTCACACTCTTCTTTTATTTCTTTATCTTCGGTTTTAGTTTTGAGATTTTGCAAGAACTCGATGCGTTTTGCCACAGAACGTTTTTCTGCGTTGCCGCCATAATAGAGTTCGCCTTCTAGGTACTCTTTCATGTGGTAGGCTTTTTGGATGAATAAGCTTGCGGCGTCTACAGGGTTTTCCACGGCGAACTTGTTTGCCCAGATTGCGACTTCTGTTTCACGAAGTTGGGTAATGCCGTCGATTTCCATTATTTTCCGTATGTAGGATTGTAAGAAGTCGTAGTATTCTGCGGTTTTGATTAGTTCAAGGGCGTTGTTGACTTGCTTTCTAAACTCAGGTGTGCCCTCAACTATCAGATTGTGTTTATGTCCTTGGTCAACTAATGTTTTAGCATTTTTTACTTCTTCTGTCGTATAAACCCTGTCTGGAAAACTCACGAAAAACAAACTCCAATATAAAGAACATTATTTTAAATAAAGTAAATTTTTGCAGTTATGCTGCAGGTTTGTAGATTTTGATGTTATGGCTGCCAGAGACTAGTTGTATTGAACCGTTTGCTTCGAGTTGTTCGAGGTAATCTTTGGCTGCACTTATACGTATGCCGTATCGTGTAGAAACTGAGTATGGTGTTAAGACACCCATTTTTTTAATTTCGGCGATGTTCTTTTGGTCTTTTGCGTCTGGAACCATTATGCCAATGGTTTTTCGCTCTTTTGGAGGTCCCGCCTTCTCTTTCTTCTTTGCTTCTTTCGCTTTATCGTCGTCAGTTTTAACTTGCTGTTTTTCCATCTGCTTTATGCCGAGCTTCTTTTTTCCACCCATATTTTCACTTGCCGAAACTTTTTATTCTCAACATCTAGATTGCCTGGCTTATTTCAACTTTATGTTTCTCTTTCCATTCTTTGATTGGAATGCCAAGTTTCTTTTCTACTTCCGTTCGATGGATGGAGTTCATAGTGCAGAACGGTATTATGCGGCCGTCTGGCACAGCGTAATGGATGACACAGCGCTGCACTCGTTCAAGATCAAAGTTGTAGGGGTCCATGAAATGCATTGATGAAACCATCAGCATATTCCTTGCAAAGTCTCCCAGGGAATGGTAATCGCCTTCCATGAGAACCTTGAGTAAGTATTTGCGTAGGAAAGAGAACTTTATGTGACGTGCCGAGCCGACGAGTCGAAGTTTTGCTTTACTTTTGTTCCCTTTTATTGCATCAGCGTAAACCTGCTTTAGTGAGCCAGCGAACTTGTCAATGTTGCCATAGCGAGTGACTGGTGTCATTTTACCGTTTTCAACAATCAAGAAGGTTGCCATGCCACAATGTGGATGCGCAGTAAATTCGACGTATCGTTTGTCTTTTAATGCTCCAACTGCTTTGGAGACAGGAACAACAACTGGGACAGGATAGAAGTCAGAGACTTTGATTTCTCCTTTTGTTTGATCTTCAACCAAGCTCATGAAATCTGGGATTGTGATCCGCATTTTTTCTCGCTCTTGCTGAGGAAGTCTGCCGCAGAGGGAAACGGGCTGGACATTGACGCATCGGATGACATCAAAGTTTTTGGCCGCGAAGTGAATAATGTCGCCTAGCTGTTGGTCATTAACGCCCTTAACCAATGTGACTACCAAGACGACGCTGTCATATCCTGCTTGACGAAGGTTTTCAATAGCTTTCATTTTGGTATCCAGAAGATCTAAGCCACGAATGAACTTGTAAACATCAGGCGTTAAACCATCAAACTGTAGATAAATCGTGCTGACGCCCGCAGCTTTTAATTTCTTGGCATATTCTGGGTCTGAGGCAAGTCGAACGCCGTTCGTATTAACCTCCACATGTTTGAAGCCTATTTCTTTTGCTTTTCGAATAAAATCGAACAGTTCGTTACGTATGGTGGGTTCGCCGCCGGAAAACTGTAGCGCAGTCGCAGCTACCGGCTTGTTATTGTGTAGGTTCTCCAGCATGCCGGTGATTTGCTCGGCTGTTGGCTCATACACATACCCAGCTGCCGATGCATTAGCAAAACAGACGGGGCACTTCAAGTTACAGCGGTTCGTAACGTCTATGATGGCGAGGGCCGTGTGGGATTTATGTTCAGGACAGATGCCGCAGTCATATGGGCAACCTTTCTTTTTCTCGGTCCTTGGGTTTTCTATGCCGTCGCCGTCAAAGCGGAATTTTTCTGCACGCATATATTGATCGTAGTCTGACCAGTAGAGTTCTTGGAAAGCTCCATGGTCAGGGCAGGCTTTCTTGATGAAGACTTTGCCATCGTCTTCGTAGATGGTTGCGTCTATTGCCTTTAGGCATTCTGGACAGATGCTTCTTGTAGGTTTGATATCTTTCATATAATTTTGCCTTCTTGCATGTAAGCGTTAATTTCGAAGTGCTTAAGTGCAGATGTGATGATAATAAGGTTTCCAAACGTTTCCTAAGGTGATTGAGGGGAAAGTATGTCAATAAATGAAGACACTCGGGCTGCTCTACGTGAAATGGGTTTAAACGCCTATGAAATCGACGCTTATATAGTGCTGCTAGAAGGCGGGCAAATGACCGCTATGGAGATAAGCCAACAAGCCACGGTGCCATACAGCAAAATGTACGAAGTCCTAAACTCACTCAAGGAGAAAGGCTGGATAAAAAACACTGAAAGTCGACCCTTCAAATACTACCCTGTTCCACCCTTGGAAGCAACAAGGTTCACTAAACTGCAGCTAGAAGACAAATACCTCAATTGGGAAAACACCGTTGCTGAAAACCTCCAACCTCTCTACGAAAAACGGGAACTCGTTGAACGACCAGATATGCTGATTCTGCGGGGGCAACAGGCAGTTTTAACAAAGCTTGAAGAAGTCCTCAAAAAAGCTTCTATGGAAATAGTGATTGCTGCCCCTGAGTTCGCTAAACCAGTTATTGCCCTTGCTGAACCTTTGCTTGGTAGCGGCTTAAAGAAGACAGTACGCATTAAACTTATGGCGGCTGGGAAAAAGGAAGATTGGCTTTTCTTAAAGAAATACTCTGGCTTGAGCGAGCTGCGTATCCGTGACCACATGTTCGGCGGCGGAGTAATTGCGGACGGCAAAGAAGCCATGCTGTTCCTCGGGGAAGACAAACCAACCCTTGTCATTTGGAGTAACCACGTCGGCTTAGTTGGGTTCGCACGAGAATACTTCCAGTTCCTTTGGGATTCCTCGGAGACCGCCTAAAGTTCAATAATGCTAAGTCAAAAACATATGTGATTGGCAAAATAGAAGCTAGAAATTAGTCACTTGAGTTTTTTTAGTGGCTTTTTAGCTTTTATTGCTGTAATTAATCGTTCAAAGTGCTACAACCTTGTTGAAAAAACGCTTCCACAACCACCACAACAAACAAACCCAAAACACAGCCGCCCAGCAAAGCTGAGCACCCAAAACACTCCGACAACAACCAAATAGAAAACTCAAAAAGCATCGCGATTAGTGCAGAATTAAACAAAAAAGAAGAAAGGGAGAAATGGTTAAGTTGTGAGCTTACTTTATTTTCCCATGATTTTTCTAGCGGCGATTTCTATATCTTCCGCTTTGATGGTTTTTCTTCCAGCATGCATCGCAAAATCGAGTGCTTCTTTGGCGATTTTTACGCCAATATCTTCTAGTGCCTTTGCGAGTTCTTTTGCTGCTGCTTCACTTACCCTGTCAGCGCCAGCTTTCTTACATAATCTATGCATGGGAGCTACAGCTATTTCTAATTCAGTCATATCGACATCTCCGTAGCTTCTTTTTCTCTTTAAGGCAATATTTAACCTTTGTTATTTCTTTTTTCCCTAAATCACCGTTAACCAAAAAGCATCCGTTTAAGGAAAGAAAAATTATAAAACCTTCAAACATGAATATAGCGCTGAGCAAAAATGAAGTTAATAGACGCCCATGTTCACCTCTCCGACGCAGAATACTTCGGACATATTGATGAATTGATAGCGGATGCAAAAAACGCAAGTGTGACCGCTTTAATCACTAATTCAATGGATCTAAAAACATGTCAAAATGACATTAAGCTTGCCCAAACCTACCCAGACCTTGTTTATCCTGCACTCGGGATTCACCCCTGGAACGTAAATGTTCTTAAAGATGAGGAAATTCAGGAAACCATTGACTTTATCCAAGAACAAAGAAGCATCGTTAAGGCAATCGGCGAAATAGGCTTAGACTACAAGTACGAGACCATCTGGGAAAAGCAAATGATGGTCTTCGACAAGATGCTTAGGCTGGCTGAGTTCCTTGAGTTGCCCGTCATAATTCATAGCCGTGGTACAACCGACAAAATAGTTGAAATGCTCCCATCATACCGTCTCAACCATGTATTGCTGCATTGGTTTAGCCACCCCATGAGCGTACTATCCAAAGCCTTGGACAACGGCTACTTCATAACTGAAGGTCCACCAGTAACCTACTCTAACGGCATACGCGAAGTCGTTGACAAAACCCCAATAACTAATCTGTTAACAGAAACCGATGGTCCAGTAACATATTGGAAACAACCCTTCAACGGGCAATTAACTAAGCCCTCATACATACGCAATGTTGTTGGTGCAGTGGCTGAAATCAAGAAAATGCAGGTGGACGATGTCGCTGAGCAAATAATCAAGAACTTTGAGATGTTCTTTGACATTAAAGTAAACTAATTAGTTCGTTTTTTTCTTCAAACTTCATCTCAGAACTTATCGGTTGCCTAATTCGCTGCTTTAAGCCGTAAACTTAAATTAAGCCTATCATCTATTGAGAGTTGCTCTTACGCTTTTAAACGTCGGAGAAAACTAAAATCGTTAAATTCGGAGGAATACTATCTGGGAAAAGTAAAGACTGATCAGATCAAAAAGCTGGGCAAAGAACTAATGGCTAGGTTTCCAAGCAAATTCAACACTAGCTTTGATGATAATAAAGGTGCAGTTGATGAGTTGACCAAAGGTTCAACGACCAGGGTTAGAAACCAAACTGCAGGATACATAACACGCACACTCGCATTAGCTCAAGCCAACTCAGCAACTGAATCTGAAATGGACGATCAAGAAGAAATCGCAGAATGACTTTTGGAAAGAAAAGCTTCATGATGGATGATTATAGGAAAGGTTGGGCGCTCCGGTACCTTCGTGAAGCAAAAGCTGAATTGGAAGCAGCACGAAAAATTCCTTATATGGCACCAGGTTTAGTTGTAGAAGCAATCAGGAAAGCCCGAAACGCTATTTACTACAGCCTTGGTGAACCTGCTTTTATAGAAATACTTATCCGTGAAGAAGTAACCAAAAACCCAGTCACCAACGACTCTGTTCTGCGTTTTCTAATCGAAATCGAAACCATCGTACAACAAATATCTCAGTTAGAAGAAGTTAATGGCGACGCAATGATGAAACAGGCAAATTCAATCGTTGACATCGCAACCGACATTGTCGAAACTCTAACGCAGGAAAAACTTGAAAGCTTCAGTTAAAATTTTTTAATAACCTTAATTGTTCTATAGAACGTAAGTGAGAACAGGTGCCTTTAACAGTCAAATTCATCGGTGCGCTACGCCACCTTTCAGGAAAAACCCAATTCGTCGTCACCTTTCAAGATGGCATTTCCATAAAAGATTTGGTTGGTAAAATCTGTCAAGAAATGCCAGAGTTAAAACACACTTTTAGCGACCAAGAACTTAACGATTCAAGGTCAAATTCGCTGATACTTGTTAACGGCAGAGAAATCAGTGTGCTAAAAGGATTTGAAACTAAATTAAGCGATGGAGACGAAATCGTTTTTGTCCCAGTAGTTCACGGTGGATAACTTATGATTACTTTGACCAGTGATTTTGGCCTAAAAGACCCATATGTTGCAGAGATGAAAGGCGTTATCCTCAGCATCAACTCAAAAACTACTATAGTTGACATAACGCATGGCATAGAAAAATTTGATATCCGTACGGGTGCATTCATATTGGCTTCCGTTGTGCCTTACTTTCCCAAAGGCACCGTGCATATAGTTGTGGTGGACCCAGGCGTCGGCACTAATAGACGATCGATTCTTGTGGAGAGTAAGCAGGGTTTTTTTGTGGGACCAGATAATGGCGTTTTGATGTTAGCTGCCCAAAAACTGGGAAGTGAACACACATTCGAGCTTAATAATCCCAAGTTCATGTTGCCTAAAATCTCCAGTACATTCCATGGTAGAGATGTTTTTGCACCTGCAGCAACATACTTGGATATGGGTACGAAGCCTTCGGAGTTTGGTCCAGAAATAAGCGATGCCATCAACCCCGAATTTGTCAAAGTGGAGAAGATAAATGGCTCCTTTACCGGGGAGGTATTGTATATAGACGGCTTCGGCAACATTATCACAAATATAACCCAAAAAGAAGTCGCAGACGCTAAATCAGTTAAGGTAAAATTCCCAAACTTTTCGCTTGCATTAGCTTTAAAGAAAACTTATTCGGAAGCCAAATTTCAAGAACCTATTGCGCTCTTTGGGAGCCACGGTTTTTTGGAAATAGCCTTAAATCAAGATAATGTAGCCGAAAAGTTCCATGTGACTGCAGGAGACAAAATACAAGTAACACCCGCTTAACTTCATTTAAGCTTTAAGTTTTCTACAACTCTCTCGATGACACTAACAGGGTTTTCTAATTCAGCGAGTTTATCTTTCACATCAAACCGTTTGCCTAGGTACTTCTTGGCGTACCCAAGGATTCCCTGTTCGGTTGTGATAAACAGTGGAAAACCTTTCTGCGCTATATATCTGTTCACATAGGTTTTTGCCATGTCAGATATTGCGATGCTTGGAACACCCTGCAATGCAGCTTCACGGGCAATCGTGCCTCCATAACTTACCACTAACTCTGCGTTTGCAACTAGGTTTGCTGAATCCACAAACCCTTCCTTTACACCAAACGCTTTGCCTTCTTCATTGTATCGTTGAATAAGATGTACGTTTCCTATTTTTCCAAGTTTCTCGGCAATGATTTTTGCGAGGTCTCTTTTGCCTTGGGCGTATGCTGCTTTAGATTCTATCTGTCTCACAACAATTAGGGGTTTCTTTAGACCAACGATTTTTGTTGGCTTGAAATCTTTAATCCACGCAACCTCGTCTACACCCTTGAAAGGTACAACGTTTTTGGCGCAGTAATTTCTTGTGAAACTCTTCGGTAATGCCTCCGAAACCACTATGGTGTGTGCGAAGGGTATGGTTAATCTGTTTACAGCATAAGCGTAAGGTGTATCAGCAGTCAAAATTATCGGAATTCCCAAACCGAAAGCTGTACGGCAAAGCTCAACTGATTGGTGTGCAATGGCGATGTCTGGCAATTTTTCTCTGAAAAGTTTTGCGAATTCTAGAATGCGTTCTGCGCTTTCTTCAAGCCTTGAAGTAAGCGTGGATGGGTTATATTTGCCAACAACAATGGGGTTTTCGCCTAAAATTCGTGCGAGCGGTATAGTATCAGGGTGTTCCCGTGTTGTGAAAACAAATTCGTGCCCAGATTTTCTTAGGCGCTGGGCTATTGCAGTTGCGTAGCGGGCTTGTTTGCCCGTGCATGCATCATACCAAATCCTCATCACTTCACCTTATGCTGGGTAAGGAAAGCTTCACGTTTAGCTTCAAACTGCTCAAGAGTCATAACTACTTTGGCTGGGCACCCAGCAACTACCATTCTTGGTGCTACATTTTTAGCAACCACGCTTCCTCCACCAACCACCGCTTTTTCGCCAACAGTCACTCCTGGCAGAATGGTGACTCCTCCACCGATTGCTGCGTTGTCTTTTATGATTGGCGGAGTCATGAAGCTACTTTTTGGGTACTTGTCGTTTAGTAGGCTGCTGTTTGGGGCGATAAAGACGTTGTCGCCAAGGACGCAGCCGTTTGAGATGGTTACGTGTGCTTGGATGTTGCAGTTTTTGCCTAATGTAACGTTTTTGCCTAAGTCAACAAAGCTGCCGATGAGTGTGCCGTCGCCGATTTTTGTGCCGTCACCGATGACGACGTAGTTCCAGATGGAGACGTCTTTGCCTATTTCGACATTGGCGCCTGTGACTATGCCGGTGCCTTTCTTTGGATTCTGCATGCATTTCTTTTCGGGCTCCAACTTTAAATAGTTTGACATTAACTTGACTTCTCCATTGATGGAGGCAGAGGTTTGGCTAAGGAAATCGTTCTAATTATTGGTTTAGGCGAAATTGGACACACTCTTTTCGCTTTGTACAGTGAAGCTAAAGATGAAATTTACCGTTTATGGTTTAGACTTAGACCAAAAGAAAATGGAGTCGCTTGACCAAAGCAAGGATCAGGTTCCAGCCAAAGTTGATACCCTACAGGTTTGTCTTCCATGCGGCAGCCCTGAAAAATTCGTCGACATAATTAAGGGCTATGTGGAACAATACAAGCCCAAACTCGCCATCATCAACAGCACTGTTCCACCAGGAACCACGCTTAAAGTCGCGGCAAACTGCAGCTGTCTTGTTGCCCATTCCCCCGCGCGAGGCGTCCACATAAACGCTGAACACATGATTTGGGAGATGAAGCGCTGGACCAAGTACGTTGGCGGTGCAGACACAGCAGCATCCAACGCAGCTAAGGACCATTTTGAAAAGCTATGGTCTTAAAAGTTAAGATCTCTCAAAAGCTGCCGTCGAAACTGAACTTGCTAAGCTCTTTGAAACAACCTACCGTGCTTGGATGATTACATGTTTCCAGGAAATGCATCGAATCTCACGGGCTTTCGACGCAGACTTCGACGAAACAGTCGACTTCATCGAGGACACACATAAAGAGCGTTTTGACAGGCCAGTTATGTTTCCGGGAGTTATCGGCGGACACTGCCTCATTCCGAACACGGAACTACTGCTGAAAAGCTACGACTCAGATTTGCTAAGATTAATCTTGAAATCGAACGAAAAACGTAAAGAAGAAATCAAAGAATGCAACTGTTAAAGCCGAAGCAGAAAAGGTTGCGAGTGAGGGCAATTGCACTGGAGAAACAGCTTGCAGGACCAAAAAACGTAATATTAGACAGAATTCGCATGTTAATGCAGTTAACCTTCTGAAAACTGAATGGTCTTGCGATCTAATTCCTTCTATTTTATATGATATAAGATAGCCAAGATCATTTATCAGAGTTTTTCTACAACCAGTTCTTTTGCAAAACCTGCAATGAATTCAACGTTTAATTTTGTTAGATACAAAAATGTTTTTACACTCAAATTGCTCATTGCTGCAAACGGCGTAAAAATAAACCTTGCAAGCATGCGGCGTGCCAACTTGTATAAGTCCAAAATGTCCATAACGCCTATAAGACATGCCGATGGTGACGTAGTTTTTTGAGGTTCCTAAGTGTGTTGCACCTAAGAAATGGTAAAACTTTCCATTTATAGCCTGTTTTTTGTACGTAACGTTTGAAGTATTGGTCTTCTCCGAAGAACAGCTTTGGCGGGTTGTAGTTTTCCATAAGTTTGCGACGTACAATTATGTTGTTGATGTGTGGGTTCGTATCTAACTTGCTTAAATTATATACCGAGCCGACGACACGTTCGTATGCTGCTACATGTCTGTTCTTGTGAACTGCCACAGTTCCAATTGCGCCCACTTTAGGTTCATTGCTTTGGTAACCAGTTGCAGCCAATTATCAGGCAAAAGCATGTCGTCATCAACCATCGCCACCCACTCAGTGTTTAGCCTAGTAAAACCCCGTTTTTTCGTGCTATGCTAAGCGGTTTCTCATGAGTATTGAAGATTTCCCCCGCGCATGGCATATTGCTTAAGTTGCCGAATCAGTGTTGGATTAGCCTCGTCTCTTGAGGGTACCACAAAATCGACTTTGATATTTTCGTCGGAGCAAGATGGCATATGGCATAATGTTCTTGCTTAAGTTAAATAGTTTATCGCAACAGACAAACGCGATTCTGGGTATATAAAAAAATTACATATTCAAGATTTTAACCGCTTTCTGGGCAGCTCGCTTGTAGCTTTTTTTGGTTATCATACCCTTCTGGATGCCGTTGAGGAGCTGCAGAATCATTCCTTGTTTCACATGCTCAACCATTTGTTGCTCGCTGATGCCTGGCAGACGCATACAATTGCCGATTTTAACGTTGTAGGCTCGCAATATCAAACTTTTTAGCTATGTCAAAGAGTTTTGAGCCAATTATTGGGTTAGTAATGGACCACGAAATATATTCAATCAGGTTGTCTCTTAGACAGGTCTTTGCAAACTCTAAAGTGTTGTTTACTTCTTCAGGAGTTTCGTATTCAAGTTTGCCTTTTGTTTCCCATGCGTTGTAGAGCATTAGGAACCCGTAGACTTTGATGTGGTGCTTCTTTAAGTAGCTCAAGTGTGCGGACGTTGTCGGCTTGGGTCGCGTTTTTGCCTATTCCTCTGAGCACACGATCATTGGCGGATTCAAGTCCGATGTGGACGAGCCAAACGTGCATGTCATGAAATCTTTGGGCTAATTCATCGGTTAATTTGTCTGCCCGCAGATTACACTGAAACGTCATACCTTTAAGGTGTAATTTTTCAATTTCATTGCAAACTTCAAGACACCACTTAACATCGACATTAAATGTGTCGGAGCGGAGATAGATTTCTCTAATGCCTCTGTCATAGAGGTAGCGGATTTCTTCTGCTATGTTCTTGGGTGAACGCTGACGTATCCAAGGTTTTTCAAGTTTCCAAACAGGGTTTGAGCAGTAAGTGCAGTAATTGGGGCACCCGCGGATTGGAAGCAGATATGCCATACGCTTCTTTCTACTCACCGCAACGTCATAGTTTTCAAAGTCTATTATGTCCCATGCTGGGAAGAAATCGATGTCTTTTAATAGTGGTCTTATGCCGTTGTTTTTTTGCCTATTGACTGTTCCAACAACATCTGCGATGGATTTATTGCCTTGGACTTGTCTGATTAATTCAGTTGTAGTTTCTTCACCCTCACCGATGATGCATACATCAATAGGGGTGTTCTTTAGGACGTCTTGAGGGTCTATAGTTGGATGGGCACCACCCGCAGCCATAAGCATATTCAAACCCAACTCTTTTACCTTGAACTATTGTTTCAAAGGAGAGGTCTCTTCTGGGTGTGGTGAAAGACAAGGCGTAAACGTCGGGCTTGATTTCCTTCACTTTCTGGAGGTGTTCCTGCATGGAGATGAAGGGTTCTAAATAATGGAACTCCACTTGCGGCAAACGTTCTCTTGCGTAGCCTATGATGTAGAGGATTCCAAGGTTTGGTGACTCAGTCACGGCTTCCCCTTTACATTCACGACCAAAAGGCGGGTCAGCCAAAACGACTTTGAACTTTTTTTCTATGGGTGTCATATCGTTGTGTCACCGAAACCGCTATCCACTACTCACTTTCCAATCAGCCGTATATATTTTTGCTACGTTAGGCATTTATGATAGCGTTGCAGGTAACTTCATAAACTCCCACAAAGTAGAATGTTACGCAACACTGACCTGAGGAAAGATTGAGTTGGCAACTTTTCTGGTAGTTCACCCATACCTTGATATTTACGGTGGCGGCGAACGCGTCTGCCACAATGTAATTAGAACTTTGGTCGCTCATGGGCAAAAGGTGGAGTTGTTGACTTTTAATTTTGATGCAGGCAGATACCGAGATATTGTGGGGGAAGATTTCCCAAGAGAAGTAGCAATTCATTCGCTGGGGAAACGGATAGAGGTCAAGCCGCCCTTCACCATCTACAAAAGACACCGCGCATTCGTGAAACTGCTAAAAAAATACCGTGAAACCTTAGAATACGATTACTTGTTCTCAACCCAGTCCTCCTCTCCATTTGAACCCGTTTTTCTTAACAAAGCCAAGAAGAACATTGCCTACGTTCACTTCCCAGAAATCCATTTCGATTATGCTCGCTCGCATCTGAAGAGGAAAATTTACCTTTGGCTGTTTAAACGATGGGTTGAACAAGGCATAGACAAGTTGGACATGGTCTTCTGCAACAGCAACTACACAAAACAAGCCATAGAACGGTATTGGAAAAGATACCATGTACAAATGCCGATTGTTGTGTACCCCGCTGTGAATGTGCAAAAGTTCTTGTGTGACAAGCCTTTATCAGAAAGGCGAAAAAGGGTTGTCTACGTCGCCCGATTTATACCAGTTAAAAGACACGCAATTTTGAAACAGCTAGCTAAAGATTTGCCCTCATACGAGTTTGTTAGTATTGGCGGCTTAATCGACGCAGACAAAGGCTGGTTTAACCATTTCATCCAAGACCTGCCCCAAAACTATATAACAAAAGCTAATTTACCTGGACCTGAACTTTTAGGTATCTTGCAGAACTCACGTATCTATGTTCATCTGATGGAAGGGGAACATTTCGGTATTGCCCCAATTGAAGGGATAGCCAGTGGATGCATCACGTTAGTCCATAACAGCGGCGGAATGGTGGAGTTTATTCCTGACGAGTTCCGTTGGGAGAATTATAAGGATTTGAAAACTAAGGTCGTTAAGGAAATGGAAGCGATGGCTGATATAAAGTGGGGAGAGATACGGCAAGAGCTATTGCGCAAAATCTTTGTTTTGACTCCTCAGACTTTTCAAAATACAATTTGGACACACATTCATAACCTAATGAATGCTCAATAAAAAAAGTAAGTTTAACATGACGCTTCAGGTTTCTAATTTTCTGAATAGATCATCGTTCTGCAGAAAGTAAGAATGCATTTTTCACCATAGCTTTAAATCAATCAGCCGTTGTTAAAATACAAATAGATCCAAAAATTAAAAATCAAAGTTCAAGAATGGGGGATTGGGATGCGGCAAATTTCAGCATGTAAAAAAACTCAGTTCTCTAATGTGTTGAATTCCATTTTGCGAAATGCATCCGTGATACCTGATGGTAGAAAAATCCGTTTTAATCACCCCTTGCGACTTAATAAGAAGGTGAAAATCGTAGGGACAGCCGTAATTATTTGTTTTGTTTTGGTTTCGATTTTTGCTTTCTTGCCGAAAGGAGACCAAACATTATCGGCAGCTCCACAACCCACTGACGATCCTACTTCAACGCCAACTAATCACCATAATCAGACGGTTAATCAGACACCTAAACCTACAAACAGTCCAACAAATACACTTAGTCAATTTACTAACATAATTATTGGCATAACAGAGATTATGCAACCTTCACCTACTCCTACACCGCCAGGTCCCTTAAAAAACGCTCAAGAAGTTAACAGCACTATTTGGTTGGCTATCGCATCAAATGCTTGGAATTATTATAAGCCAGGTGTGGGTGTAGACGTCAATACAGGAATTCCTTGGACGACTGAAAGTTCCCCATACATTACGGATTGGGATGTAGGTGTTTATATTCAAGCTGTGGTAGATGCGGCAAAGTTAGGTTTGGTTGCCATCAATGGCAGTTGGGGGTTTAATGACCGGATGGATAAGGTTTTATCATTTTTGGAAAATCGGGAAATCAATTCTACAACTAACTATCCATACTGGTTCTACCAAGCAACGGACGGTAAAAACTGGCGTCAAAACTCGGATAAAGCCACGGTACCCGTTGATAGTGTTGATACTGGTCGATTATTTGTTGCGCTTAACAACCTCAGAGTTTATGCTCCCAACCTGGCAGCGCGAGTAAATAATTTCGTTTTCAACGGCCGATCAAACTATTCTGTATTAGTGCCTTATGTAAAAGACGACTGCTTAACTTCGAATAGCATCTATACATACTATGTTGCCAGTGGGTTTGCATTTTTTTGGCCAAATGAATTGGGTGGTTATCCCAGAATGGTTTTGAACAATATACTTTCATCTGCAAACGTTACAACTTACGGTGTATCTTTGCCCCTTTCCTCGCTAACTGGTGACCCGTTGCTTGGCTCGCTTTTTGATCTTAATAACAATGATTCACGGTTAATGGCTTTAGCAAATCAGGTGTTTCTAGCTCATGAAGCCTATTATAATACTACTGGTAATTTCAGAGCTTTTGGTGAAGGTCCTGAACTTGATACAGATTGGCAATGGGAATGGGTGGTATTCTCCGATGGACGAACATGGATTACCCTGAATACATTTTATCAAAATGTCACCACAACCCCAATTATTTATACAAAGATTGCCTACGGCTTAATGGCATTGCGCAACACCACATTTGCTATTAACATGTGCACGTATTTAGAACAGGCTCTCCCATACCCTGAACGTGGCTACGGCGAAGGTATCGATGAAAGGGGACGCGCACTATCTATAACTGGTAGCCTTACCAATGGCTTTATCCTGGCTGCTGCAGTCTATGCCACAAAATACAAATAAGTTAAAAAGTTTGGGATCGGCAAATTATTGTTTTCCTAGAAAAATTTTATTACCATCTCTAATGTCCTCTACGGTTAAGAAATACAATGGTGACCCTAAAAGGAATTATTGATACTTTCAAAGTTGTCAAAAATCCGTCAGGCGCCCTTTTTTCTAAATTCACAAAAAAAAGACAAAAAATGACTTTCACAAACGGCACCGAATTTAAGATAACCTGGCCTCAGTTTCGTTTTCTGAGAGATAATTATGCTCTGGTCAAAAAATATAATCTGAAACAGGTAAATAACGAAACATTCAAAATACAAACTGACCGATTTCAATTAGTCGGATCACTGGTCATGATCTGCATCTTTGATGAAATTGAATCTGGCATTTACAATTATAATTGCAATGGAAAAGTAGTTTTAGATGTCGGTGGTTTTGAGGGCGAGTCCGCTGTGTTTTTTTGGTCAAAAGGCGCACGGAAAGTCATAATATACGAACCAGTTTTGGAACATCTAAAGCTCATAGAAGAAAATGTTTCGCTAAATGGAATGGAAGCTGAAATTCACGGAGAAGGCATAGGCGATAGAGATGGAGAATTAGAAATTGCTTATGATTCTAAAGACAACTGTTTCGGCTTGGAAAGGGAAGGATTGACAAATAAGATGATAATCAAGATTAAGGATATTTCCAAAGTTATCACGGAAAGCCAGGCAGAGATTGCAAAAATTGATTGCGAAGGCGCCGAAATATCCTTGGTTAATGTGCCAAAAGAAATCCTCCTACGCTTAGAATATATAATAGTCGAAGTACATTCACCACAAATCAGACAGGCACTTATTCAGAAATTCAAAGACTCAGGATTTATTATTGCAAAAGGTGAGCAAGAAAAGGATCGACAAATCTCAATACTTTGCTTCAAACGAATGTGACGACGAATCCACTTCTCAAGCTTGTTTTTTCATTAGATAATTTTTCCAAAACTTTTTGATTTTGAGTTATCTTTTGATTGATACAACTATTGTCATTACCTCTTGGGAATGGGGTGTTATACTTTACGTCCTGAACATCTTTTAGCTCTGTTTCCTTCCATAAATTTTCCTTTGTTAGTCTTTTTAAGAAATATTGCTTTCCTAAATCAGAGCAACCTTGCTTTAGTAACTCGTCAAGTTCTGGGTTAAGACCTAAAGGCGAGGTAATAACCATGATGCCTCCATATGCTAAAAAATTCGTTTTCTGATTTTCTATAGCCTTCAGGACTTTTTTAAGGTCTTTCGGTTTTTCATCCCAACCAATATGCTCTAAAGTTGATATGCTCACACTAACGTCATAACGTTTAGAAGGGTGGAAATCAACCATGCCTTCATTAATCATGCCTCCCTTTTTCGTACTTATCCAAGCCATCCTAGGTAAAACGATAATAATGAGACAGAAGGTTTCCGACCTCTAAGATTTTTCCGTTGCAGTTCTTGATAATCTCAACTACAATAGACATTCAATCATTCTTCAGTTATTCCACATGGTATTTTGAGGTTATTGCAGTAATAATGGTTAACACGCCCTTGAAAATGAAGGCTTTAGTTCCACGTTTTAGTGCAAAATAACTTTGAATAAAAAAATGCTTTGATTTCCAGTATATGAAGTGAGGAAGATGATGAGGATTCTTCAACACCTTTCTTAACAGACTATTAGCCACCCGCTTAAAGAGTAAGGCGATAAATAAAAAATTCTATATTAACCTTGTTGTGAAACCAGGTTTTTCGTCTGTGTTGTCCAATCCCCAATTCACAGACATTTTACAACAATTACTTATGGCAGAGGGTTTATAACTAAAATAGCCTCCCTTAGTTGACAATTGAACAGCGATGATTAAGCTAAGATTCGATGTTGACTACCCTTACAGGTCAAGAACTAAAAGTTTTCTTTATGTAGCTTTAGGAATCAAAAGCAAAAGCGCCAAAGATTATCTCAGGAACGCACGTATTATCGCCAAAATGGTTAATGAATCATCTAAAGACGTGAAGGCTTACTGGTTTTTTACTCCCTATACAATTCCAGATAAGAGGCTGCTTTGGTTGTTAAATCCAGAAAAGCATGAAGTAGGTCTACACGTAGCCAACGACGCTCTTAAAGAATGGAAAATTTTAGAAAACCAAACTCAAAGGACAATAAAATACTACACTGTCCATGGCACTAAAAGCGTTGCTGCAAGGTTACTTTGGCATCGTAAACTCCGAGGGAGCCAAGTTGAAATCCCAAGTGACTTTCTGCTAAAATCATTTCATGAATTTGAAACTTACAGTTTGGATGCATTGTGCGCTCAGGCAGACATGGAAGTAGTTAAAAAGGAAGGTGAATTGTGGATCAGCAAAGGCTATGTTGTATCTGTTCATCCTGAGTGGCTTTTTCAAGCGGGCAGAAGCCGAAGAGGACCTTACTATGAACCACTAAAAAGCATCCTGGAAGCAGACGCGGATCTCGATACGATTAGCGTACGCAAGAAGTTCGGTTTCAAGATTGCGCGTGACTATCGAGAATACGAGAAAAGCGTCACTCCCACCAACGATTTATTTTTTAAGCTAGACGGAAGAGGTATAGACATTTTTACCTTTATTGAACGACGCTGGTGTTGCCCCATTTCTAATCCATCGCCATCTTGGACAAGGACCAATGATAACATTGCTTTGCTAGAGATAAAGGATTACCAGAACTGGTGGAGCTCCATAGGAAAGAAAACACGAAACATGGTTCGTAAAGCCGAGAAAAACTACGTGACCGTTTCGGTTGTTGAAGCCAGCGACGAATTGGCTGAAGGCATATGGAAAATCTACAATGAAACACCTATACGGCAGGAACGTGCTTTTCCACACTACGGTGAACCGCTTGAAACTGTAGCTAGCAACATGTATGCAGCCAAAAAATCCACGTTCATAGGGGCGTATATCGGAGATGAACTTGTCGGGTTCATCCAAATTCTTTATGGCGACAAAATAGCCATAATTTCAAACATACTGACTATGCAAAGGCATCTTGATAAATCGGTGAACAACGCGATGCTTGCAAAAGCGCTTGAAGTCTGCACAACAAATGGCAACCGATGGCTCATGTACGGAAGAATAGGAAATCACCCGTCCCTTGACAGGTTTAAAGAGAACAACGGCTTTGTCAAATATTCCGTAACCCGCTACTACATCCCCCTCACTGCAAAAGGGCGGTGGGCGATTGAGCTAGGGCTGCACCGAGAACTCAAAGACGCCCTTCCCGATTCCATAAAATACTCACTGCTGCCCGCGGTGAACTGGGTTAGCCGAACCAAAGCACGAGTAAAGCTTGCAATACGGAGTTAATTTATAGCCTTGAAATTTCCCCAAGGAAGTTATGGACTACTTTTTGGGAATCATATTTCGGGCTGTTTGAAGCCCACCGTTCCTTAGCTTGACATATAGTTTATCATCCTTTAGGAGTTGAAGATCTGTAGCTTAGACCTCTTCTTTGGTGTATTGCCTGTTTAGTACGTATGCGTTCTGCAGATGGGTTGCATATTCAAGGCATTACCTGGTGACAACGGGAACTCCACAAGCCATCGCCTCTAGATGGGGATAGCCGACGCCTTCATGTTTGCTAAGAAATAGGAAAAGTTGCGACGCATTATAGGACTTGATTAACTCTTCTTCGGAGAGCTTCTCGTTGACAACAAAAACCTTTAAACCGCCATTGGAGAGAACGTCGATTACGGGGTCACAGTCACCTTTCCAATTGCTTCGCCGTTTAATCACCATGACGTCGTAAACCTTCGGTTCAGTAGTCATCTTGAATTTTTTGAGGTTGACGCCATTGCCGATGTTTACTCCGCCGACTTTTTCGGTCAACCATTGAGAAACACACAGCTTATTTAGAGGAAGTGAATAAGTCAACTTTTTCCTCTCCTGACTAGGCTTATCTGTGAAAAACCATGTTTCATAATGTTGAAATAGATAAACTCCTCTGCCTTTATGGCTATAGTACATGGGATAAGCGGTGAAACTAAAGGTTGCCACGTTGACGTTGCAGTCGGGGATTTCCATCATTATCCGCCGTTCTCTATCAAACAGATTACCATAGACACACCCAGCAAAATAAGCGCCCAAAAAATTTCCGCATAAACCGTTCTGGTACACTAAAAGGTACATTGGGTACGTTAATGACTTCGGCTTTCACATCTGGTTACCAAGAGTAAACATTTTTGTCGCCAAGATGAGTAAATCGTTACATGGTGGCTTGAGTCCACCAAAATGTTTTTTAATTCAAAAATGAATCGGGTTCCAGCCGAGAGATTCAACCCAAGACTGTTAAAGTTAATGTGCATATTACCATCTTAGTTTAAGGCATAGTACCCGTTTGGTTGTTAATGTAATATGCCTTATGCCCCCAAATAGTGACGCCCATTTTTGTATCCAGCGAAATCTTGATTAGAACATAAACCTAATTCATAAAAGAGATGGCGTCAGTGGCAAAATTCCTTACAGTACACCCTAACGTTGACATTTATGGCGGCGGCGAACGCGTCTGCCACCACATAATCAAAGCCCTCATTGCGCATGGCCAGCAGGTAGAGCTGCTATCGTTTGATTTTAATCAAAACCGCTATGCAGAAATCATAGGTGAAAAACTGCCTGCCGAAGTAACGCTGCATATGCTGGGCAACCGTGAAATTGTTGAGGCAGACCCGCCGTTCTCGGTGTACAAGCGCCGGAGAAACATTATCAAGCTGCTGAAAACCTACAAAGCCACCGCAAAATATGACTACATGTTCAGCACCCAAATGATCTCAGCATTCGAAACCACACTTCTGAAGACACGCCAACACAATATTGCCTACGTACATTTCCCAGAAATCCACTATGACTATGAACACTCCAAACGGAGCAGACGAGTGTACCTTTGGCTCTATAAGAGGCTGCTGGAGGGGCACATAACCGAGTTTGGATTGCTGTTCTGCAATAGCAGCTACACTAAGGATATGACGCAGAAGTACTGGAGCAAACTCGGAGTCAAAGAGTCAGTTGTTGCTTATCCTCCGGTAGAAGCGCCCTTCTGGTCAGATGAACCCTTAGAGAACAGATTTAACCGCGTGGTTTACACTGCACGTTTTATTCCTCAGAAAAGACATGAAATCCTAAAGCAACTGGCAACCGATTTTCCGCAGCTGCAGTTTGTCAGCATTGGCTTGCTTAGGGATACTGAACAGGCATGGTTTGATGCATTCTCAAAAGACTTGCCCCCAAACTTCACCTTAAAACCCAACCTGCCTGAAACCGAAAAAATAAAGATACTACAGAACTCAACAGTCTATTGCCACCTTATGGAGGGCGAGCACTTCGGTATTGCCCCCATGGAAGCACTGGCAAGCGGATGCGTAACGCTTGTTCATAACAGCGGGGGAAGCGGAGAATTCATCCCTCCCGAGTTCCGCTGGACTACCATAGACGACTTACGCGGAAAAATAGCTCAGTTGCTAAAACCGCCCTTTTTTGCGCGTTGGAACTTTAAGAAAAAGGAGTTGCAGGATAAGATAGCTGTCTTGAAGCCTGCAAACTTTGAGCAGAATATTTGGAGTAACACAGCCACACTGATGCAGACGCAAACCAGAGTTTAAAGGTCATTGATTTTGGGGTTTGCTTTGCAAGCGTTTTGTAAGTAAATTAATAAGCACCCACTTGAAACCTCTTTACTGTGGTTGCACTGATCTCGGGATTTATGGTGCTAAAAAACGTGCTGAAAACTGGTTATCCCTTTGTGGAATCAATAGCCGCCAGTTTGCAGATTTGCGATGAGTTTCTGATTTCTGAAGGGTACTCTACCGACGGCACGTTTGAAGTGTTAGAAAAAATCGCTAAACTAAACCCGAAAATAAAAGTTTTCAGGCAACAGTGGCCCAGCGCAAAAAAATACAGTGTCATAGCAGAAGTAACCAATCTTGTAAGAGCTAAATGCAGTGGTGACTATATTTTCTCTGTTCAAGCAAATGAGGTTGTGCATGAAGATAGCGTTGAATTCATCAAAGCCTTGCCTGAAATGCGTCCAGAGATTAACACTTTCAGCTTACCCTTTGTTCATATAGTAAAGGATTACAAGTTCTATGAAGATTTTCGTCTGCGTTTCTCCAAAAACATCGGCGTCGTCGTGGCCGTCTGCGATGCATGGACACTTGGCCCAAGCGAATCGTTCACCAACCAAGAATGCCGCAAAGCCCTAACCCATCCGCGTCGACTGCGACAATACATTAACAAAGGCATAGAATGGACGTATGCCAACACTATCTCATCACCCCACTCTAAAGCTATCTACCTTGCAAAACCCCTCTACAGGTACTGGTCGCTGTTTCCAATCGATTACCTTGAAAAATGCCAGAAGCACATAGAAATGTTTGGGCTTGAAAACCTCAGAGAAGACATCCAACTCCTAAAAAACCATTTAGATGACCCCTCCGCCTTCTGGAGGGCGGCGGCTGAGATACGCAGAAAAGAACTGAATTTTCACTACCCGGACGCTTTAGGCATGGTTAAGTTAGAGGAGCATCCAAAAGTTGTGAGAGATTTGATTGCGGATACTTCATTTACAAGTTACCGTGTCAGGGAAGAAGTTTTGGATTCAATCCGTGACCTTTAGCGATCGACATAAATCGTCGTTTTACGATTGCTTTTAAAACTGTCTACGGCTTTTTCGAAAACCCTCTCCATGTTTTTAGCGTATTTTTTCCAAGATAGGTTTTCCTTGGTATACGCATAAGCGTTAGCGCCTATTCTACGGCTTAGCTCAGGGTCAGCTATCAATTTTTCAACCAAGGCAGCCATGTTTGCAGCGTTTGGTTCATCGAAAACAAAACCATTCATGCCATTCTGGATGATTTCGGAAACCCCAGCTTTTATTGACACAACAACTGGTTTAGACGTTGCCATCGCCTCTATAACAACCAGCCCCCACGTTATCTGGGCAGGGAAAACAAACACGTCGCATGCGCCATAAACGTCAGCTAACTCTTCATCAGAGCAATCCTGCAGAAACAGAACCTTTTCTTCTACACCCAATCTTCGGCTCAACGTAATCAGCTTGTCTCTTGGGCCTTGACCAACCAAAACCAACTTGACGTTGCGGTGATTTTTGGAGAGGTAGTGGAGGGCGGTTATTGAGTCACTTTGCCCTTTGTCTCGGGCGATGTTGCCTACTTGGAGGAGGACAAAATTGTTTTCCAATCCATATCGGCTGCGCGCCTTTTTGCCTTGAGCTCTATGGAAAAAGTCGGTGGTGATGCCGGGTCGAACAATCATTGATGCTCTGCCATAAGCTCGCTCTATGCGTTGGCTATCCGCAACAGAATTGGCGACTATGTTGTCGATGTAGCTGACTGCGATTTTGTCGAATCCTCTATATAGCGGTAGGTTGATTTTACCCAGCCCCCGCCTCTGTTTAGGATCAGAGTACCATAAGGGCGGCTCGTTGCAGTTCCACACGATGGGAGCGTCGAGTTTTCTTTTTGCGAAGTATGCTGCCCACTCTGTTGGGGAATTGTGATTGTTGATCAAATCGAAGTCCTTACTGATTTTTTGAGCCATGTAGATCATATAAGGCAGTTCTGAGGTGTAGCCTCGGAATCTACCTGCTAGACGAGTGCTCAATGTGCGTTTTTGAGTGCTGCTAGGGGTTGCTTGGATGAATGGGGTTTTTACCACGTTTATTTTTAGTTTGTCTGCGAGTTCAGGGAAGCAACTGTTGTTGAGGGCACATGTGAAAATCTCTATTTGATGCCCTTTCCGTTGCAGTTCCGTTGCCAAGATGAGGATTTGTCTTTCGGCGCCTCCTCTCCAGGTTAGAGATGGATGCAGCATAGCGATTCTCACATCAATCAAGCCCTCTTCAAATCAAGAATTGACTGTATTACTCTATTTTTTAATGTTTAGTATCACCAAGTTAAATAATTATAATGAACCCAAAACTTGCAGTCATCATTTGCTTAGCTACATAAGCTGGATTTGCAGTGGACTTTGTTATACTTTGATTATACCGATGACTAAGCCGTTGGCGGCTGGAAAAGGCGCATCATACTTGCTGTTTTCGATGTCCTCCCAATCTGTTTGTCTCCAACGGTTATCCGCTGAAATTCGTTTCATATAGAACATCTGAGTGAAACCTACCCTGCGGTTTTTCATTAGAGCGTCAAGGTTTGGGTTGGCGCCGACTGGAAAAGTGAAAACCAGAGTGCCTCCAGAGTTGAGGTGCCGCTTTAAGTTGCCTATAGCCTGCAGAGTTTTCTCTGGAGCATTAAGTT
Source organism: Candidatus Bathyarchaeota archaeon (assembly GCA_963770935.1). Taxonomy (GTDB): domain Archaea; phylum Thermoproteota; class Bathyarchaeia; order Bathyarchaeales; family Bathycorpusculaceae; genus Bathycorpusculum. The sequence continues at coordinate 140,313 of CAVYRJ010000001.1, read as the reverse complement.
TGTCCTTTCTATCGGGATTCTCATCCCACCCCACATGCTCCAACGTTGAAATGCTTATGATCAAATCGTATTTTTTTTCAAGGTCAAGATTGATTATATCTTTGTTTATGACTCCCTTGGCTTTCTCATATTTGTCTACGATGTCATGGGGGAACCTGTGGTAATGTTGTAGAACATTTCCGAATTCAAGCACCCGCGCGTTAGGATGCTTCTTGACGATTTCCCAAACGATAGGAACTTCTACGGTTCGCTCATTTTGCCAGGTAACGTTGTATTTATGATAGAAGTATCGGTATTTGCAGTTGTCGAATATGAATGACTTCCATGACTTGATTATTCGGAAACGCCACAGGCTCCGAGATAATTTTAACTGCCGCTTGATTTCGCCCGCGCTGACGGTTAGTGCAGATCGAATGCCTTTTTGTTTGGCGACTATTAAGGTTCTTGCAAAGGGCTTACGCATTTCTCTTAATCCTTGAATGGATTGTTAATTGTTCCTCTCCAGATGATTTAAGCATTCTGGAGTTGGTAATAGCGATAGGCACTTCCAAATTTTTTCTGTTTAAGTGATCTACAGTAAAAGTTTAGCCAAGTAATCCGTGAGTTCACGTTTACTTTTGATGCTGCGGAAAATCGCTTTGCCGCTTGAGTAAAGCCTAAAAGATGTGTCTTTAAAAGTTAACTCAAAAATTATCCCGGCAATCTTGTTCTTGAGTGTAGGCTTTTTTGAGGATATTGGCGATTGCTTCGTCTTTTTTTTCGTATTTGAATACTACAATGACGTCTTTTTCTGCTCCGCAGGTTCCTTCGACACGTGACACGTAGTCGTCGATGGTTGCCATTAGAGTTGCTCAAGCTCCTTCAGGACTTCGATGAAGCGATCAACTTCTTCTTCCGTGTTGTAGACGTAAAAGCTTGCCCTCGCCGAAGATTGCAGTTTAAGAACCGTCTCATGCAAGGGTTGCGCACAATGGAAACCGCTACGCATCATCACACCGTAATTATCCAAGAATAATGCGACGTCATGAGACGATAAGCCGTCAACACCAAACGGTATGATTCCAAGCTTATTGAGAAAGATTGGTTGGTCCATAACATTGAAATTTTACTGCATTCCTTCATGCGTTTGGTCGCGTATTCAGTTAAAGCTTTCTCGTGGCTCAAAACGTTATCCATGCCTAAACCTTCAAGGTAATTCACTGCAGCGCCTAATCCGATTGCTCCACCAGTGTTTGGGGTGCCCGCCTCAAACTTCCAAGGCAACTCATTCCAAGAGACGTTGCATTGTCCCTGAGTTTGACTGTAGGAAACTTCTTTTATCATTTCGCCGCCGCCCATAAACGGAGGCATCTTTTCCAGCACGTCCTTCTTTCCATATAGAACTCCGATGCCTGTTGGTCCAAGCATTTTGTGTCCTGAAAAAGCTAGGAAATCCATGCCTAAATCTTGAACATCAACCTTCATATGCGGCACCGATTGGGCACCATCCACAAGCATCAAGGCGCCGTTGTCGTGCGCAGCCTTTGCGATTCGTTTTACGTCGTTGATGACGCCTGTGACGTTTGAAACGTGGCTTAGACAGGCGATTCTGGTTTTGCCGCTTATTTTGCTCTCAAAATCATCGTAGTCCAATGTTCCGTCGTCGTGGACGTTAGCGTATTTGATTGAGAAGCCTCTGCATTTAGATATGATTTCCCAGGGCACAATGTTGCTGTGGTGCTCCATAAGCGAAACCAGAACTTCGTCGCCTCTACCCAGACTGCTGCAGCCCAAAGAATAAGCAACCAAGTTGATTGCTTCAGTTGTGCCCTTAACAAAAACTACTTCAGATGCGGATTTGGCGTTGATGAATTCTACGATTGATTCCCGAGACTTCTCGTAGAGGTCAGTTGCCTCCAAAGACAGGGTGTGGACGGCTCGGTGGACGTTTCCGTTGTGGTTCAGGTAGAAATCTATCATGGCGTCGATGACTTGGCGGGGTTTCTGGGTTGTCGCCGCGTTGTCAAAGTAGATTAATGGGTTGCCGTTGACTTGCCTTTGTAAAATGGGGAAGTCTTGCCTGATTGCTTGAGAATCTATGATTGTTTTTCTGCCTCAGGTTTTAGCCTCTTAGAGAGTGTCTTTGCCAGTTCCTCTTCCTCTAACGCCTGCTTTTCCTCAAAAGTGTGTTCACTTGGTAACCAGATAGGTGCTTCAACTTTCTTCTGAATGAAGTATTGTCTTATTGCGCGTTTGAGGGCTCCGACGGCGAGGACTCCGCAGTGGAACTTGACAGCTGGTAAGCCGCCGATTTCTTCGGTGACTTTTTTCCAGGTTATGTTGTTCCATGCGTTTTCGAGTGTCAAGCATTTTATCATTTCGGTAACAATGCTGGAGGTAGCGATGTTGGCTGCGCAGCCATAGCTTTCAAAACTTGCTTTCTCGATGACTTGTTTTGCTTCGTCGATTTTCAGGTAGAAGGTAATCATATCCCCGCATGCAGGATTTCCTGCGACGGCTACGACTGTCGCATCTTCCATTTTTCCAAGATTCTTTGGATGTTGGAATAAATCCATAACTTTTGTATTGTAGGGTAAAGGTATACGTGACATACTTAATGAACTCCTGTTGAGCCAACTATCCCCCTAATACGGTTGACAGCTGTAGGTAAAACACTGAGAACGTAGGCTATATCCTCTTCTGTGTGGCTGCGGGTTACTTTCATAAGTATACTGCCATGTGCTTCCTCAAATATGCGTCCGATAGCGATGAGAACGTGGCTGGGCTGCAATAATCTTCTGCTACAAGCGCTTCCACTTGAAACGTATATACCTTTGAGGCTGAGTTCAATGGTTAATGCTTCACCTTCTGCTCGAAGTATGCTTATGTTAGCGTTGTCGGGAGAGCGTTTGGTGCCCTTTGGACCGTTGAATCTTAGGTCACCGAGTTCATTGAATATTCCATCTACCAACTTGTCTCGGAGGTTTCTCATTTTGGTAGTGTTTGCCTCAAAATTCTCAAAAGCCAGCTCGGACGCTTTGGTGAAGCCGACGATTAAGGGTGTGTTTTCGATGCCTGGCCAGAGTTTTTGGGTTCCGATTTGCCCTTCAAGGATTCTTTCCATGTTTACACCATCCCTGAGGTAAAATGCCCCCATACCGCGTGGACCCTGAATCTTATAGCTACTTACAGTGGCCAAATCCACATTCAGGTCCTGTACGTTAAATGGAATTCTACCGTAGGCGTCAGATGCGTCAGTATGAAAGAGTGCTTGGGGCGTTTTGGATTTAACGATGTCTACAGCTTCTTTAATGGGTTGGATGGTACCCAGTTCGTTATTTACTGCTGAGATGCTGACTAACACGGTTTCGTTATCGACTGCTTCTTTGAGTTTTTCTAGATTGATTAATCCTTCATTATTGACTGGGATTTTGGTGGTTGAAAAACCGAATTTTTCCATCATCTCTGCCACTTGTAATACATTGATAGGTTCTATTTCTGAGATTACAATTTTTTTGCCTTTGCCCTTCTGCGAGAAGCATGAGCCCATGATGGCTAGGTTGTTGGCTTCGGTTTCGCTTGGGGTAAACGTTATGTCTTCAAGATTCTTTGCGCCTATGTACCTTGAGATTTTTTGGAAGCTGTTCATTATGACTTCGAAGGCTTCCCAGCCGGGTTTATGCGTAAGGGTTGGGTTGCCATAGGCGATCTTGTTAAAGTACGGCAGCATTGCGTCTATCACTTCTTTGGGAACAATGCAGCTGTTTTCATTGTCTAAGTAGACTTCATGCCTAATGCCCTCATGCAGCTTGAGGAGTTCTTTCACGTTTTCAACCATACAGTATCCTACCTAAAATTTTTGGGACAGATAAACTCGTTACTTTGCTAATATCAAGTTCAAATAGAAAAACGTAGCTGAAAATCGTTTCCTTTACAGCTAATACTATTAATTAGCATGTTCAATATTGATAAAATAATTAGTGTTGGCGAGAAAAATTTGAAGATTGCAGAGTTGGTTGTGCCAGAATCCGTAAAAGAAGTCCTGCTTAGCTTAGGAATTGCAGAGTTGTTTCCACCGCAAGAAGATTGCGTACTAGCAGGAGTCTTAGAGGGAAGAAACATGGTTCTTGCTAGCCCAACCGCCTCGGGTAAAACCTTGATTGCTGAACTCTGTGCTCTCAAACATGTGCTCGAGAGGGGCGGCAAAGTCATTTACCTTTCTCCGCTCCGCGCCCTGGCAAGTGAGAAGTTTGAGGATTTCAAGAAGTACACTTCCATCATGAAACCTGGATGGTGGAAGGGTTTCTGTGGGTATCAGCACTGGGGATTTTGACAGCGCCGACAACTGGCTTGAACGTTATGACATCATTGTTACCACCAACGAGAAAGCAGATTCACTGTTACGTCACCGTGCTAAATGGATGGATAACATTTCATTGGTGGTTGCCGACGAAGTTCACCTCTTAAACGATGGTGGGCGGGGTCCAACATTGGAGATTGTGTTGGCGCGTCTGATGCAGGTTAACCCTCACATCCAAATCTTAGCTCTAAGCGCCACCATAAACAACGTGGATGAAATCGCAGGGTGGCTTAACGCCAAATACATCGTTACCGAGTGGCGCCCCATTAACCTAAAAGAAGGCGTCATGCTTCAAGCTGAAGTGCAGTACAAGGATGGCTCCTCAAGGAAGGTGGAGCAGGAAACCCGCTTAACCGTCATAAATATGGTTTTAGACACACTTAAGAACGGGGGACAAGCCCTGATTTTTGCTTCCACACGGCGCAACGCGGTTTCCGCGGCTAAAACCGTCGCCAGCCACATGGATAAGGCGCTTTACCAGAAATCAGGCTCAAAATTGGTTAAACGCTCCCACGAGGAGTATATAAGGAAGGTTCTTGACGAAGAAGCAAAAAAAATCCTTGACGCGGGCGAACGTACTGGGATGAGCGAGGAGCTTTCCGAGTTGGTTCGCTGTGCCACGGCTTATCATCACGCTGGACTTTCAGGGGCACACCGCAAAGTCGTCGAAGATGCCTTTAAAGAACGAAAAATCAAAGTCTTAACTGCTACGCCCACCTTAGCTTGGGGCGTCAATCTTCCCGCAAGAACAGTCATAATCCAAGACTATCGGCGCTTTGAAGCTGGATTGGGCAACTACCCTATTAGCGTCTTGGATTACAAGCAGATGGCTGGACGGGCGGGCAGACCAAAATACGACAAATTTGGCGAATCAGTCTTAATCGCTAAAACCGCAGACGAAGCCGACTTCCTCATGGAAAACTATGTTTTGGCAAAAACAGAGAAAATCTGGTCCCGCCTAGCTGTGGAGAGAATCATCCGAACACACGTGCTTTCAACGATTGCCTCAGGTTACGCTGACACGGAACGTGGCATCTATGAGTTTTTCGGCAAAACCTTCTACGCCTATCAATTCGACGTAAAGGCAATTAAAAGCATCATCGACAAAATCCTTCGTTTTCTCCACGACGAAGAAATGATTCTTGTTGCCGGAGACCACATCCTTCCCACTAAATTTGGCAAACGTATAAGCGAACTCTACATCGACCCACTCTCAGGCGTAATAATTCGCGACGCACTACAGATCAACCCACCTATCTTGACCGAGTTTAGCCTACTCCACCTGGTTTCCCACACGCCCGACATGGGTCCAATCATGCGCCCATACCAGCGGGAAATGGATGCGCTCGCAGTGCAAACTGAAGACCACAAACAGGAACTCTTCATAGAAATCCCCGATCAATGGAGCGACCATATCGGCTACGCAGATTTTCTAGGCGAGGTCAAAACCGGCATGGTTATGAACAACTGGATAGAGGAGTTGCCGGAAGAAAAAATCATAGAACGCTTCAGTGTGCAACCCGGAGATCTCTACCGCACCATCGAAACTGCCAAGTGGCTATTGCACGCCATAGACGAACTCTCGCCTGTCGTCGCCAAAAACAAGGAAGTTTCCTCGCTGTGCCATGAGCTTGTGGAAAGGGTTTCCAAAGGCATAAAACGTGAGCTGCTACCCATAGTGGCGCTGGAGGGTGTGGGCAGAGTCCGAGGACGTATAATATTCAATGCCGGATACAAAACCATAGAAGACCTTAAACACGCCCAAGTCGAAGACCTAACCAATCTGCCTTCTGTGGGTCCGAGATTAGCGAAGAAAATCAAGGAGCAAGTCGGTGGTTTTGTCAAGAAGGAAACATGGGAAAACCTGGCAAAAGCGCCAGATGAAGCCGAGCAGAAGGGCTTGTTTGATTTCTAAGCGCTTTTAGCGAATTTTTCCGCCTGTTTAACCGCGGTTCCCAAATAGTTTTTTGGATCCAGAGCCTTGTCGATTTCTTTTACACTTAGCGTTTTGCTTATGAGTTTGTCTTCTTGTAGAATATGCTTAAACGGTTTCTTCTCGACTGCGCTTTGGATAGTTAGCTGCCGCAAAAGTTCATGGGCTTCTTGCCTGTTTACGCCCTTCTTTGCCAGTGTCATCATGACGGCTTCCGACATTGCGCGTCCCTGAGTAATCGATAGATTCGCTAGCATACGTTCGCTGTCAACCCTCAAGTTGGTCACGATGTTGCACATGAGGTTAAGCAGGTAATCGAGCAGTATGTTTGATTCGGGCAGGATAAAGCGTTCGGCTGAAGACTGGGTTAAGTCGCGTTCGTGCCATGTAACCATATCCTCCATGGCTGGTGTGCTGAGACTTCGGACAATTCTTGCTAAACCGCAGACGCGCTCGCATGTCTCAGGGTTCTGCTTGTGAGGCATCGTAGAGCTTCCCACCTGCTTTTTAGCTTCGAAGGATTCGAAGACTTCGGCGATTTCGGGGCGTTGAAGCTCGCGGATTTCGGTTGCAAAGTTCTCCAGCGAAGAAGCCACCATTGCGTAAATGGAAATCAATTCGGCGTAGCGGTCACGTTGGACAATCTGCGTGGATATCTCTGCAGCCTGCAAGCCCAAACGTGTCATTACAAGCTCCTGGATTTGCTCGGCGTGATCTCCTAAACCTGCTTGTGTGCCGACGGCGCCGCTGACTTTGCCCGCTAATACCCGTTTCTTGCATTCATCAATCCGTTCAAGGTGTCTGTTGACTTCGTATCCCCAAACGGCGAATTTGAAGCCCAACGTAATTGGCAAAGCGTGCTGTCCATGGGTTCTGCCAATCATAACCGTACTTTTGTGCAGGAACGCTTGTTTTTGTAGGATGGCTTTGAAATCGTTAAGTTTTCTCTCGATTACGGCCAAGGCATCTTTAAGTTGCAGGGCATTGGCTGTGTCTACGATGTCGTAACTTGTCGCTCCAAGATGCACATATGCACCACTGGTACCACACTGCTCAGAGAGAGCTCGAACCAGCGAGGCAATGTCGTGCTTAATCTCTTTCTCAATTGCTTTCACGCGTTCAACTTTCACATATTTGGTGGATGCCATCTCGGCGATTTTTTCAGCATCCTTTCGTGAAATGTTACCGACTTCAGCATGCGCCAAAGCCAAAGCCGCTTCAACATCCAGCAGCTTCTGGACGCGGGTCTCTTCTTCAAAAATCTTAAGCATGTCTGGCGTTCCATAACGGCCAGTATCGATTGGAAGGATAGGCAAGTATGTGTAACCTCAACGAATTGTTACGCAGATTAAAGATTAATGTTTTACCAATGCACTAACACAATGCAAATAGAATCTTGGTGTTTGAAGCATGAAAGTTACAGTTGCGGTTTTAAATAAAAACGGCGATAGCGCAGTTGAAAGGGTTCTTAACTTGTTAAACTCGTTTGAAGTTTTCGCGCCGCCGCGTTTTGGGTTAATTACCCCAAAGAAAAGCCTGTTTGAAAAGAACGTTGAAATCATCAAAAAACAGGGCGTAAAATCGTCAACTGCAGTAGGCTATGTTACCTCTAAACCCAAATCGAACAGCGACTATGAACAATTGCAATTGGATGATGCCGCTGTTCTCTTAGAGGGTAGAGTTTATTCGCCCACTCCAAAAACAGCATTCATGGAGCAGGTTGCGAAAGCGCCACTTTACTGCGAGGCAAGCCTGCAGACATTAATAGAGCAAGCAGATGGAGACTATGCCATCCTAATGCTCAAGGAGGGCTGGATTGCAGCCGGAAGAGATCCAATAGGAGTTCAACCACTCTATTTTGGCGAAAACAGAGATATCGCAGCTTTTGCCACAAACAGAAAAGCCCTCTGGAAACTCGGAATAGAAACTCCCCTGTCTTTTCCACCGGGAAATTTGGCGCTTGTCAACAAAGAAGGCTTCAAGTTCAAACCTGTCAAAACACTAACTTACACAGAACCTAAACCAATAAAAATGGATGACGCCGCCAAAACGCTTCAAGCCCTTCTTGAACAGTCCATCCAGCGGAGGATAAACGGCTTAAAGGAGGTTGCCGTAGCGTTTTCGGGGGGCTTAGACAGTAGCTTGGTAGCTTTTTTGATAAACAAATGCGGCGTCAAAGTTAACTTGTTGCACGTGAGTTTGGAGAATCAAGCGGAAACCGAAGTTGCCATCAAAGCCGCGGAAGCGTTGAATTTGCCTTTGCAGGTGGATTTATTTAAAGACTCTGACGTCGAGAAAACGTTGCCTAAAGTGGTCGAGTTAATCGAGGAAGCAGATCCAGTGAAGGCAAGCATCGGTGTATCATTTTATTGGGTTGCAGAAAAAGCGGCTGAGTCAGATTTCAAGGTGATGTTGGCTGGTCAGGGCGCCGATGAGTTGTTTGGAGGCTACCAGCGCTACGTGAACGAATGTTGTAAAGATGGAACCGAAAAAGTAAGAAAAACCATGTTTAACGATGTAGTCAGGATTCATGAGAGCAACCTTGAACGCGACTTGAAAATTACCAGTTTTCATGATGTCGAATTGCGGGTGCCTTTTGGCTCTTTTGATTTGGCAGAGTTTGCGCTTGGTTTGCCTATTGAACTAAAAATCGAAAACAAAACCAACACTCTCCGTAAGCTTGTGTTGAGAAAAGTCGCTTTCAATGTCGGATTGCCAAACTTCATCATAGAAAAACCCAAGAAAGCTGTGCAGTACTCAACAGGAATAAACAACGCCATACAAAGGATCGCGAAAGACCACCAGAAAACCGTCAACCAATACATAATTGAGTTGTTCCAAAAAACCAAAAATAATTTCTAAAAAACTGTTTTCAAAAATGGGGCTATATATTAGGAGGCTATCTTATTTCCCAGCACCATATTTTTGGGAAAAAGCTGATTATTTTATAATTTTGAATATTGCATATCGATCATTTGAGTAGATTAGCTGCAGGAGTTTGCTGTGGACCATTTGAATGTCTAGCTGGTTTCGATCGTAAACAATAAATCCAATTTCATTTTCCTTGATATAGTCTCTAAAATCGCGAGAAACCACTGTAAATTCACTAGATTTGAAGTCAAATAATTCTATCAATGATTCCGGCTGCAATTGTGAAAAGCTGTTTTTTGACAAAGTAAGAACCTGATACGAACGCGAATCAGTTTGATTTACGTTTAGGTCCTTGAATTGGTACTGGAACCTTACCGCATCAATCTGTCTGTTCTCCAATGCGCCGATGTTTCCCCAATCAGGTAAGTCATTAAACTTAAACGCGAAAGCTAAGTTGTTTGTGTCGTCGTATAGACCAAGATAATTATCTTTCAAGTCTGTAGCTGAGAAGTTAGCCACTGCCCAGTCTGGTCCAACGGTTCGTATGGATTCAGGTGCACTCCATGGATTTACCCAATCCAGTAACTGTAGAATTTGGGCTTTGTCGAATCTGAATTGGAGATCAAAAAAAGTACTCAGGTACAATGAGGCATTGGTAACTTCACTCTTTAGGGGCGTTAACGTCCATGAAACAATGAGTGGGTAAGTGATATTTTGGACAAGCACTGTCTCTGTTAAAGATATGTTTTCATTGGAATAAACAAGCTCTATCTTTTTTGAAGGGTTTTGGTCATTAAAAATTATCTGTTTACTTAAAGTTGAGAGCCAAATTTTATAGTCTATTCCATCTTGGGTAAATGACAATTTGTTGCCACTCGCAGATGAGTATGAGATACGCTCCCAAACATTGTTTAATGAAACATAGTTTTCATCGGAAATGTCACCTTTAGCTTCGTATGCCTTAACCAAAGTTTTCGGATGCTCAAATTCATAAGATAAAGTCAAAACAGATTCGGCGATTGTGTTTCTTTCTATTATGGGGTTGGTTTGGGCAATCACGTTCTTATCTGAAAACTCTTGAAACCAAAAGCCGGGAACTTCAGTTGCCACAATTTTGGTATTGTCAGCATAATTGTCTCTTAACCAAATGCCTGCGTCATATGCTTTAATGTCGGTGGTTGAGTAGAAAACGCTGGCTTCCATGATTTTACCATATACAGTACCCGCGCGAACAACAATTACCAACGAGACCAAAACAATCAGAAAAATTGTGACTGCTTTTACCCAATTCTTGCGGTAACTTGTCCTGTGCTTTGCATAAAAAACTGGTACTTTTTCGGCCAAGAAATCCACTGAAACCGCTGCTAAAACCGCCATTGGTGGAGTCAAATAATAAATAAACCATTGGAAGGGTAGGTACAACCCAAAAACATTTGATTCTGATAGAACAAATGGTACTAAGAAACTGAAAAATAATACTATATAGAAAGCCGTTTTTTTGGATGCTCTTAACGTTTTAAAAGCGAGGAAAAATCCGCCTAAACAGAGAATTAAGATGAAGCCGAAATTAACTATGAACGAATTAAGGCTTGCAGCTCCAATCTGGTAAGCATAGGTTTTTTGACTGAAAAATAGGTGCTCAATGATTATGTCGACATAACCTATCATGGCTTGGAAGTAATAGAGGAAAAACGCTATGCCACCTCCAACGATTAATGCTATTAAGACTTTGAGGTAAGCTCCTCTGGATTTTATCAACAAATAAATCAGAATAGGTGGAAGAATTAGAACCGCAAGGAAAGTGGCAAGTTGATGAGACAACACCACGGAAAAAGCAACAAAAAAAGTAACTAGTAAATACCCGAATTTCTCAATTGACAAAGGCAAGTAAAGAAGAAGTAACATCAAGAAAGCTATTCCCAAAACGGTTGTTTGTCCACCCCACTGATTAAGTTCGTATATGGGAAAACACATTAACAACAAAACTGCCGCTACAGCCCCAATTTTTTTGCTAAAAAATCTGCTGCCAATTAAATAAACAGCCATGAACATAAGCCAATTGACAATCACAGTTAACACCTTAACCATAAAAATCAGTTGACCAATGTCGCTTGCGCCGCTTAGAGAAATAAACATTGCAAGCACAATCTCATAGAGTGGTGGTGTCCAACCTAAATTGACTAAAGGTATTTTTCCTGTTTCTAGAAAGATCTTGGCTTTTTCTAAGTGAACGGCTGGATCATTCCCTAATACTACCCCGTTCATTGATATGACAAAATAGAAAATGGCTATAATCAGTACTGAGAAAATAGTGATGAATGCGATTTCGATTTTTTTCTCTCTTGTAAACTTATCCATTAAGGCGATAATGTTCACCCTTTTTGACTAAAGTTCCCCTTTAGCCTTAAAGATGGCTACTCCATTGTCAATAGCTTTGTCAAATCTGTTAATAAATACAAGGCTAAACGTTGGGTCATTTGCAAAGCGGGGAAAGTGACCAAAATCGCGAACTGCAATGTAGGTTACGTTCCACGTTGACATTTGTTGCTTATAATCAAAGACATAAAAGCCAGAATCTTTTGGCGGCGGCACATTTGAGAATTGTGCAAGGACCGCTTGGGTATTGATTCTAATAAGTTTCTCAAATGACAATGTTCCCTTTTGAATGCTATCTAATTGGTTATCGGTGTATTGGTAGACCCCTATGTGATAGCTAAACTCTATGTTTTTTTTCGAATCAAGGCTATAAGACAGTTCTATCGGTGTAAACATATTGTTATCTTGCGCATTTTTATCTGAAGGAGTAACAATTTGGTCTGGACGTGACTGGTTTGAAAAAATCAACTCTCCAATTGTTTTCATGCCCATATCTATTAGCCCAATATAGGAGTTGTCTTCACCTTTTACTGGTGGATTTGTTCCTTTTGTTTGTAAATCAAACTCTAACATAACTAAAGTAACATCAGGGTTGTCCGTTCGGATGCTTTCAGTCATAGTAGCAAAACAGGAAGCTAACTTTGTTTCTTCCGTCGAGTTTGAACCTGTGAAAATGGTGATTGTCTGAGTGAAATTGAAGAGGCTATTGCCATGGGTAACAACAATTGACTCCGAGTTTGCAGTGCCTTCCAAATGCATGTCCTTAACTGGAACGTTTGATAAACTAATGCGTTCACTTTTTCCTTCGTTAAGCAGCGTAACTACAATAGCGTCATTATCAAAGTTGAAGAATGGATAGGGGAAATAATCATTCCTTATGTGCGCCAGAAACTCTGGATTATGCCTTGAAAGGTATCCGCCGTCTTCTCTTACTTGGAAATACCCGTTATCAATCAAATAATCAGTATCGAGGAGGTTTCTGGCAAACAGGGTTTTATTGTATTCCTCATTAATCGATAAATACTGTGGATCAACAGCACTATAGGTCCGTCGCTGGGCAAACCCACCAAACCACCAACCATATAACGCGTCCGAAACAAATACTGAATCTTTAGGAGTGTTAGTTTTTGCCCATTGAATTGCCTCCCAACCCTGATTATCCATAGTTTGATAGAACTTTTGAATTGTTTGACCTGTATTGTACACAGGACCCATGAAGATTGGAAGTGCAAGGAACGAGAAAAGTATGAAAAATAGGGTAAACCCCGCATAGATACTTCTGTGTGTTAAATCTGGTAAATGCAGCTCTATTTTCTTGCTAGTGGCTTTCTTGAGAGTTTTTTGGGTTTGGCTTGTTAAACTTCTGTAAGTAACTATTATATGGGCAAAGAAGCTTGAGCCATGCTCGATAACTACTGCTACGAAAATAATTAATGGGAAAATTAAGAAATATAGAAAACGGTTGTAATCAACAGAGAATCCAACCAAATAGCTTTGAGTTAATAAGAGGGGCACAAAAAGCCACATGGATAAAAGAAACGTTGGCAAGCAAAGAAATCGTCCAACATATTTTTTTGAGAGAACAATGAATCCAACAATAACACCAAAAAGTGGTAAAACTAAATCAAGCGGCAGAACTCGGGAGGCAACAGTTGCCAATTTGATGGCATTTGAACTTATAGGGTCAGAAGATAATGACGAGTTACTATTCAGGTAAGCGGGCACAGCCTGAATTAAAAATGGGGAAAATAAGATAGCGCCAAGAACAATCGGTAGCAACCAGTAAAGGCCAGTTTTTCGCGTTGTGCCCAACAGTTTAGGTCTAATTAGCACAAAGAGCACTGTAACAACAGTTATGCCTACATAGACTGCAGCGCTTAAAGAATGCGTTAAAAATATTGATCCTGCAAGAATAGATGTCGAAACTAGAAAAGGGAGTTATGGAAAACCGGTCTTTCTGCAAATACAGATAGAAAATCACAGGAATTAACATCAATGTTATGACATTGGGGTAGCCTCCCCAGAGTAGCATTTCGATGTCAAAGCGTGAAATCGCAGCTAAAAAAGCTACGATGAATGCAGCTGGCTCTGACCATACACGCCTAGTTATCAAAAAAGCAGCTAAAACAATCAACGCTGAAAACAAAGAGACAACGGCTGCGTGCGCTACATATTCTGGCAGACCAGCCATTAGCATTATCGTTGAAGCAAAAAAGTGGTAACCTGGAAAAGTAAGAGACAAACCACCACCCATATGATAAAAATTATAAAACAAATCTACCTTTCCAGACCCAGTAATCGAGTATATTACGCTATTATGCAAGCCAATGTCAGCGCCCGAGGGAAAAATGTCCCAAAGCATCAAGACCAAGCGGTATACGAATGAGAAAGTAAAAATTAACAGTAATAAGAGGTATGTTTTGTTTGCTTTGAGCATTTACTTTCCCGCTTAATATGCTTACATTGGAATTGTTGGTAAAAGGTTAAATATCAAATTCGAGTATAAAAAGCCCAGAGTATCAAAAAGGAAAACAAAGGTGTTTAAATGTCTTGGCTTAAATCTATGATGGAAAAAGAGCCTCCAGAACCAGAGAATCCAATCGGCATAGTTGTTATCGGAAACATCGAACCAGACATGCATGACACTGCAAAAGAAGCAGTCCGCAGGTCACTAAAACGAGCAGGATTCAAAACCATTGACGTCGGAAAGAGTGTTGCACCACAAGTCTTCGTTGACAAAGCAAAAGAAAACAATGCAAACTTGATTGCAATTTCAGTCAATACAGTTCCAGCAAAGAACAACATTGCAAAACTCGACGAATTACTCAAAGCAGCAGGATTAAAAGACAAAGTCGGCATAATTATGGGTGGCGCAGCAGTTAAGAAAGAAGACGCTGATGCAATCGGCGCACTCTTCGGCAAGAACAAAGAAGAAGCTCCAGAGCTTGCAAAGAAAGCATTGAAGAAATAATCAATTCTGAAGTGGAACAATGTCCTTTAAATTCAACACGAATCAAAAAGTTTACGAAATAGCAAAAGTCAAAGTAGGCGGTCAACCGGGAGAATTACCTACATTCTTGATTGGCTCAATCTTTTGGCTAGGCCAAAAAATGGTTTCGGATGCAAATAAAGGAATTTTTGATGCTGCCGTTGCAGAACAAATCATTAACACAATGCACACTCAAAGCGATATTACAGGTGTCCCGTTCGGTTTTGACATTGTAGGAACTACTGAACTGGCATTCGAGAAGTACATTGACTTTGTCTCAAAACACAGTGACGCACCACTAATGCTTGACGCTATGAGCCCAAAGACGCGCATGGCAGCAGCAACCATGGCAAAAAAGATGGGTCTTTCAGACCGATGCTTCTACAACTCAGTTTACAAAGGCGTAACCGATGCTGAATTAGCCGTCCTAAAAGACAGTGGCATTAAAATGTCAATTGTGCTTGCTGACGACCCAAAAGATACCACCCTTGAAGGCAAAATGAAGGTCATTGTTGAAGCCTTAGCGTTAGCTGAAAAAGGTGGAATCACAAAGCCCCTAGTCGACACAGCTATCCCTGCGTTTGCCCCAGACATGGGAACTGCAGTTAGAACCATACCCATAATGAAAGAAAAGTATGGTCACCCTACAGGATTAGGCAGCGGAAACGTTGTCACAACCATGGGTTGGGTAAAAGCAAACGTTGCAAAAGAATTCCGCCCAGGATGTAGAACCGCAACCAACGCAATCATGCAAGTCGCAGGCGCAAACTGGCTTATGATTGGACCAGCCGAACAAGCTGAATGGGTATTCCCAGCCGTCGCAGTAACCGACACATACATCGCATCTGCAGCAGGCGACCTTGGAACTAGACCACTAGAAGAAACTCACCCGATCTACAAGGCTTTTATGTAAAATTTTCTTCCTTTATTTTTTATTTGTTTAAATTTTTGAAGGCTAAAATCTGAAGCCGCTAAGATGGTTTGAAATTATTGTTGGATTCACTGTTTTAACATTACTAGTTACTTATTTTATCCCAAGCAGTCCAGAGATTTCGATTATTTTGGTTCCTCGGTATGTATTAAGTACAGTTTTTATAGCGTTTATTCCAGGATACTGTCTAGTAAACATACTGTTCTTGGGCAAAAACAAAATAGATTTCGTTGAACAAATAGTATTATCCGTAGCGTTAAGCTTTGGCTTAATCGGGTTGGTAGGTTTGTTCTTAGGATTATCATCCATCGGCTTTACTTTTTCTTCAATTACAATTTCGATTAGCGCGCTAGTGCTGGTTCTTGCAGTAATTGCTTTGGTTAGGAAAAGCCGGGAGCTACGAAAGTTTAACGTGCAACGACCTGAGCAGATAAGCGCCTGAAGTTTTAACCGCTGCCCTGCCGTAGGTTCCTCCTCTACGCATCATTCTTAGGACATAGCTTGGCCTCAGGTAAAAGTCTTGATATGCTTTGTACCGGAGTTTAGTAAGTTTCTCCATGCTCAAAGAGGGTGTCTCAAAAGTTGGACCAGCAGTATCATATTTATCAAAGTCTGTGGTCTTTAGCCAACCGTTTTTCTTTACTTCCTCGTACATTGGTGTGCCCGGATAAGGCGTAGCTATGTAGAATCCCACATCGTCAGGGTTCAACTCTTTAACGAAACGGATGGTTTCACGAGCTGTCTTTTCTGTTTCCCCGGGAAAACCTAAAACGACGTTCGCAATCGTCATCAACCCTACATCATGGGCCGTTTTATATGCCTTTCTTGTCTGATCCAGCTTGATACTTTTGTTCATCGCTCCAAGGATGGCTTCAGAACCAGACTCCACACCTAACCAAACCGCAAAGCAACCCGCTGCATGCATAGTTTTCATCAGTTCACGATCCACCATATCCACGCGGGTACCGCAATCCCAGATCATATGCAGTTTTCTATATTGCAACTCCTCGCAGATTTTCATCACTCGAGTGCGGTCAACAGTAAATGCGTCATCGTAAAATGTAACTTGTTCAACGCCGTATTTGTCGTGTACAAGCTGCATTTCGTCTACAACGTTTTTAGGACTCCGCATTCGGTAGCCTCTGCCGAACATGCGTACTGTGCTGCAGAAATCACACCAATAGACACATCCGCGACTGCTGACTAAGGGGAACAGGATTTTACCATTGTGCTTTAAATTTTCAAGAGGCAGCAGATGATGCGCAGGAAAAGGCAGTTGGTCCAAGTTTTCTATAAAGGGTCTGTCTGGATTTCGGATGGTTTTGTCGCCGTTTCGGTAGGTGATGCCTAGTAAGTTGCTGAGGCTGCCTTTATTCTGAAGTTTTTCGAGGAGTTCAATGAAAGTTAATTCGCCTTCTCTTCGCACGACAATATCTAGGCTTGGATATTCTTTGAGGGCGTTTTCGTCCCAGAAAGTTCCATGTGATCCACCGAGCACCGTGACAGCTTGTGGATGAGCCTTTTTAGCTATCGTGATTAGCTTCATGGCGGACTTGTAGAGTAGCGTTGTCGCTGTTACCCCGATAAAGTCAGACGGCGTTTGGGCGATGCGGTCTCCGAAGGTTTCGCAGGTCAGTTTTTCTGCCTGGCAATCAATAACTTTGACTTGGTAGCCTGCTTTCTCTGCAACTGCTCCCAAATATGCCAAGCCCAATGGGATAAAGGGTGGATGTGAATGTACGCTTGGTGGATAAGGGGGATTAACTAGTGTAATTTTCATTTCAGCTGGCGCCTTTCTAGGGGGACATTCTTATGTTGATTAAATATATTGCTTTCTTAAATTATCAATTATTAATCAAAATATTAGAAAAAGAAGGTTTAGGAGAGTTTTATGTGCATGGCTCTGAGTGCATAGGCCGCAGACGTTTTCAATCCAGACCGGCCGTAGGTTCCGCCTTTTCGCATCATCTTGAACACGTAGCTTGGGCGTAGGTAAAACTTCTGGTGAGCTTTGTACTTGATTTCACGGATTCTTTCCATGCTCAGGTATGGTGTCTCGAAAGTTGGGGTTGCTGTGTCGTATTTGTTGAAGTCGGTTATTCGCAACCAGCCGTTTTTGATTACTTCCTCATACATTGGCGTTCCAGGGTAGGGTGTTGCTACATAGAAGCCTATGTCGTCGGGGTTCAGGGAGTTTATGAAGTTGATCGTTTCCCAAGCGGTTTCTTCAGTTTCGCCGGGGAAGCCTATGACTGCACTGGCAATAGTCATCAAACCCACTTTCTGGGCTATCTTGAAAGCTGAGCGTGTTTCCTCTAGCTTTATTTTTTTATTCATTTGGCAGAGCATTTTCTCTGAGCCAGATTCTACGCCGAACCATACAGTTATGCATCCTGCATCATACATTGCCGATAACAGTTCTTTGTCAACCATATCGACCCGTGTTTCGCAGTCCCAAGTGACTTTGAGTTTGCGGGTTTTGATGTCCTCGCACATTTTCAGTACGTGCTGGCGATTTACCGTAAATGCGTCGTCGTAGAATGTGAATTGGCTTTCGCCGTACTTGTTGTGGAGCATTTCCATTTCGTCTATCACGTATTTGGGGTTTCGTACACGGTAGCCTCTGCCGAACATGCGTACTGTGCTGCAGAAGTCACACCATTGAACGCATCCACGGCTAGTAACTAAGGGAAAGATGGTTTTGCCCATACGGCGGAATGCGTTTAGAGGAAGCAAATGGTACGCTGGGGAAGGAAGAGAATCCAAGTCTTGTAGGAATGGTCTGTCTTCGTTGCGAAGGATTTTCTTATCGCTTGCTCGGAATGTTGTACCTAAGACTCCATTAAAGTTCTTTTCTGCTTCTATACGTTGCAGCAACTCAAGAAATGTAAATTCGCCTTCACGTCTCACAACAATATCTATGCTTGGGCATTCGTTGAGGGCATTCTCGTCCCAAAAGCTTACATGGCTTCCGCCAATCATGTTGACGGCTTTTGGGTGTTCTTCCTTGGCGGTTTCCATTATTTTTTTGGCTGAATTATAAAGAAGTGTGGTGGAAGTTACGCCGACAATGTCGGATGGAACCTTTGCGATTCTTTGTCGGAAAGTGTCGTAGGATAGTTTTTCTGCTTGGCAATCGATTATGCTAACTTGATGGCCTGCTTTTTCGGCGACTGCTCCAAGGTATGCTAGTCCCAACGGTATGAATGGTGGATGTGAATGTGCATTTGATGGATAAGGTGGATTGACTAGAGTAACCTTCAATGTAGTTCGCCTTTTGAGTGAGTGGTTGTACGCGAAGATGCATTATATAGTTTTCTAAACAAAGTAAAAGACTTAAAAAATCATGGATGATGGAGAAAAATTAGGTATTTAACGATTCTAATCAACTGTTACTCACTTTATTGCTCGGAAAAAAATAAACCCTTTTCTATATTCTCATTTTCTGCAGGGTGTCCATGTTAGG
Organism: Candidatus Bathyarchaeota archaeon; assembly: GCA_963770935.1. GTDB lineage: Archaea > Thermoproteota > Bathyarchaeia > Bathyarchaeales > Bathycorpusculaceae > Bathycorpusculum. The sequence continues at coordinate 121,408 of CAVYRJ010000001.1, read as the reverse complement.
TTTTTGTATGACTATTCTAATGCGCTATAAAGGGTAGCTGCTTGTGTAGATTTATGGGTTTCTTTTAGCTAATTGCAAACAAATTGTATTCGGTTAACACAATAAAAAAACAAAATGGACTTAACGCCTAAATGCAAGCATGTGTCCTTTGTGGGCAACCATTCTGTGGGCACGTAGCTCGTCGGGAGTTTGGAAACTTGATGAACATATTCTGCATTTAAATTTTTCTTGAATGAGTTTTTCGTAAGTGTACATATAGTTGCCTTCTCCATTGAGGTTCTTGCAAAAAAATTTAGTGTTTTACAAGATCATTAAATATACTTGCTGCGGACTTATAAATGAATGGCGACTTACATATCAAATAATGGTTAAAAACTAGGAAGTCACGCTTTGTACATTTTATTTTTTATAGGCATACTCAAATAGTTACGGTGTATTGTATAGCACAATTCCCTGTTGGAGAGCCAAGGAGGGACTATACGCTTGAAGAAAAAGACAAAACTAAAGGCTAAAGGAAAAAAGTACTACACGAATACCCACGGCAAAGTCTACAGAGTGAAACCAAACCCTAAGGCAAACAAACGAAAACTTCTGCAAAAACGCCAAAGAAAAATAGATGCACAAATTAAGGCAACAACAGCCTAATTTTCACTCAAATTCCACCCTAACAAAAGCTTTTCTTTATTATTCCTTTATTGGTGTCTGGCTAAAACAAAATATTTGATTACGCCATGCCCGTTGGATGTTTCTGCATCCAATCGGTCGCGAACGCGTCGGCTTTAGCCTTTGTCGCATAGTCAGGAGAGATTGTTTTGCCATCGTCTTTCTTGGTTTGTCCGCACTCAAACAGCCGCACATGAAAGTTATTACTGTATTCCTTTTTCAAAACGACCAAGGTTTGCCCTGAATTATCGTTTAAGTAGCCACATTCATGGCTCAACATCTTCCAACCTCTTATAATTTTCATTTTTTTATATTCACTATCTTTCTGTATTTCAGATTTTGAAAATTGCCAAGGCAACATCAATAGAATATGATACAGGTAACTTAAAGCTATCAGGAAAAAAAATAAAATTAAAAATAAGAATGGGAACTATTTGTAGAGTTTTTCCCAGCGGTTGAAGAGTTCTAAGACGTCGTCGCCGCCGTGGTCTTTGAGGAACTCACGGGTTTCTTTGTCTGCAGCTGCTTCTTTCTGGAACTTTTGTATGTATTCGGCTTTTTCTGCCAGAAAGATGATGCCATCGACGCCTTGGCGTGCAACACGTGTTGCGACTGTCATGATTTGTTTTGTTGGTGCAACGGTGTCCCAGGTTTCGTTTGGTCCGCGGACGTAGAAGTTTACAAAGACGGGCTTCTTTAGGAAGCTCTTATAGCCTCTTGCGATGGTTTCCCAGTACCATGGGGTTGGGTATGCTTTGCTGAACATTGGGATTACAAAGTAGTCAGCGTACTGTGCCATGGCTTCAAAGTCATAGCCGAAGCGTTCCTTGCCCATTAATGGGTCAGGGAGGCAGTTGACAAAGAGTGGTTTGCCGGAGACTATTTCTTTAACTTCAGCAAGGAAGTCAGTGACAACTTTCGCCCGCCAGTCAACCCACTTTAAGCCGCTTTTACGTTGCTGCTCTATACATCTTGGGCAAGTACAGAAATGCTGATCTGCAAAGTGTTGGCTGCTGATACTGATGCCCGGAGTTACTTTAGCAGTTTCAGCGATGATTTTTAAGTTGTATTCTCTAGCTTCTGGGTTAGTCATACATACAACGTCCCAGCGGAGGTTGAAGCGTTTGTTTGTTCGGAGCGCTGGACCGTATGAGCTTACGGATACCCAATCTGGGCGTTTCGCGGCCATGTTATTATCGCCAAAGACAGCGATGTTAGTGTACATTTTTGGATTTGGTTTTCCAACGATTCCAGATTCTGATTTTTGACGGTAGAAGTTGTAATCGACACCTTCAACAGGCTCTGGTTGATAGAGAAATACGCCAAATTTCAAGTTTAATCACCATTATTTTTGTTGTTTTTATTTACGGGAATAAATTTCAAGTTATTTAAGTCTTTTCAGTTAATGCTCAGATTGAGAACTCTTGACAATTTTGATTAATGTATGCTTTAGGAACGGGGGCAAATCGACAAAGTCGTAGTTTGGCATCTTAGAACAATTGCGCATGAGTCGGGTATAAGTACCAAAGCATTTGCTTACCTCTGTCCAATTTGTAAAGTCTTTTGGTAACAAATTCTTCTTGTAATCGTCATCCATCTTCGCGGCAGCAAGCAAGTAAAAACCAGCAAGCTTATTGTTCCTCAAAATCTTGGTCAACTCTTCGACACCGACTGTTAAACCTTCAACTTTGGATATTTCTGATGCCATTTTTTCAAGTCCAATATGCCTCTCCTTAAGTCTGTCCAATACTGTTCGGCAAGCCCAAATTGGTTCCTGTTTAAGCAATGCCTCCGTAACCGCCCGCCTCGCACATTGTCCTACCAGCTTACCAAGATTCGAAGCCGGACCAGCCAAACTCAAAGTTTTACCACTACATGTCGATGCAACTGTGACACTGTCAGTTATCGAGCCCGTCGCGGAGTCCCCCGTATAGTGGCTTCGAACATCAAAATCCCTCATCACCGCAGACTTCGCTTCAGTGGCAGTGATTAACGCAGCAATCATGCAACTCTCCGACGGGTTCCCATCGATTAAGACAATAATGTTGATGGTGCCTACGATTTCTTGAACATCCATCTCTTCGCCTGAAGATTCGCCGTGTGAGCAACCTGCGGTAGCCGCTACATGAACTGAGAATTTGTCGCTTTTTTTGGAGACTAAACTATAATTTTTGACCTTTGCAGCTGTAACCATTGCAAGGTATTCTTTGGTTAATCCAAGCTTTGCCGCCGATGAAGTGATTAGTTCTAGCGGGTCAAGGTGCAAGGAAAGGTCGCTATAACCTTCCGGCACCCCTACATTGAGGACAGCTTTAACCTGATTGGTCCCGCCATTGTATATTGCTGAGCTAACTGTCTTTAAAGCACTATCACAAAAAATGGCTAGTACATTCTCTTTTACAATCAGTTTAACATTGTCTGAAAGGTCGATTTGTTCCAAACCCGCCAGTCCCCATCATTATTTTTTGGGGTTGCTAACATTTATAGTGATGGCTTTATTTGGACACAGGTTTACACATACGCCACATTTTGTACATTGGACAACTGAGATGACTTGGGGCTTTCTGTTTTTGCCCTCTTCAAGGGCGCCTTGTGGACAAACACCGATACAAACCTGCCCTGCGCAAGGTGGACATTTAGTAGCATCAATGGTAATTGGGGTTTTATGTTTGTCCATTTGAATCAACAATTAAATAAGCGCCAATAATATATTTGTTGCGAGCGAAGGAATAGGGCATGAAAATAGGCTTAGTCACATACACCCCTGAAAAAGTTGAGGGCTTTGATCCACACGTTTTTTTCTCAAAATGGGTTGACGGACAAGTTTTTCCAGCTGCAAAAGAAATGCAGAATGATGTTACAGTTTTTTGTGATGCCAGAGCTATTCGCGAAGACCCAAGCATCGTTGCCCTCTCAAAAGGTGGACCTGCGCTGCGAAGGAACAGGAAATCTAATTTAGCATTCGACTTTGTTTGTCCCACCCACCCAGACTACCGAGCTAAAGTCTTCAATTATCTTGACAATATATCAAAACAAGACATCACTGGTGTTACACTCAACCTCTACCACTTTCCCGATGAAGATTACTGCATATGTCCCCGATGTACTGAGCAAAGAAAAAGAAGTGGCTTAAACTGGACGAAATGGCGCGCCCAAACGATAACCGAGTTTCTCAAAGAGGCCAAAACCCACACAAAAGGCGTGTTTGCGGTTGAAATGTTCCCTGACCCTGTCCTAGCTAAAGAGCGGTTTGGGATAGATTTTAACGCAATAGCTGAGCTGGTTGACTATTTCCATGTGCCTCTCTCATCAAGGGATTACTTGACTAATTACTGGGTTGATACGTTTGTTCGCGACTTCGTTGCTACACTAAAGAAGCCCGTTGTTGTAGAACTCAGCGCTGAAATGCCAACAGACGAGAAAATCGATGCGCTTCTCAAAACAGTGGCTTACATTTCACGTCACAAAATTGATGCAGTACTGTTACTCGTACATAATTCAGAGAACGCAAAACAAATTGCAAAGTTTGCTGTCCAGAACAGTGACTTCAGAGAATGGCTTGCACAATATGAGTTTGAGGAAATGAATCGAATCGTAGAATCTTGGGCTAAGATTTACTGAGTTGTGCTCGGTAGTCTCTTAGCATCTGCATATCTAAATCTGCGCTCAAAATAGAGTCTTCTGGTGAGTCAGTAACTTCTCCGAGAATTCCCCAGGGCGCAATTATGGCGCTTCGGCCTCCCCTCATGTTTGAACATACATTGCCAACTTTAAGGATGTAGAAACCGAAGTTTCGGGCAATCCCAACTGTTAGGGGGTGACCTTGAACTGTTGGATGGGTTCCCATCGCAGCCACGGGCAACGAGACAATTTCTGCCCCCAAGGCGGCGATACCCTCGACGACTTCGGGGTTAAAGGTGTCGGCGCACACAATCATTCCAAGCTTGCCTAATTCTGTGTCTATCACAATGGGAGTAGATCCTTTAGCGACACCTGCCTCAAGCTCAGCTTTAATGGGACTGATTTTCTTATATTTTGCTAGAAGTTTACCGTTTCTCCAGAGCGTGCTGGTGTTGTAGTATTTACCTCCGTCTTCTTCCAAGACAGTTCCGCCTAGCAGGTATACCCAACCGATTTTTTGGGAAATTTCCTGTAAAAAATTCAGCGTTTTGGCACAAGTTTCTTGGGATATTTTTTTGGCATCGGTGAAATCTGCCATGCAGTTTGGAACAGTGAAGTATTCGGGGAGGGCAATTAGGATTGGGTTTTGTTTGGCGGCTTTTAGGACTGCGTTTTTCGTGGCTGTTAGGTTGTCTTCTATGGTGTTGCGTATTTTCATGTGGAGTATGCTGATTTTCATTTGGTTGAGCCTCGGCTTGGTATTATGAGTTTTGTTTTTGACATTTAAACTTAGTTGGTGAAAACCTTTTTGTTTGGCAAATTGCCGTTTGTTCAACATTGTTTTCAGTTTCAGCACAGATGTTTATATTTTGCCCCCTTTTATATGCATACGGTAAACTTAAATAGTGCATAAACGACAAACACTGTAATGCGAGTGACAGAAATGGCATTTAACGAATTAGAAGTTAACAAACTTTTGCCAGATATTAAAACATTAGTAAACAAAGTTGTCAAGAAAAACATGGCAGACGGCTTCCTTTTTTCCGCCGGAACAGACACTCAAATAATAGCCTATGAAGCAGTGAAATACAAACCCGACATCCCCTGCCTTACCCTAGCCTTCAAACATGGACAACCCAAAGACACCGAATACGTCAAAAAAATGGTTGAACTTTTGCACCTAAAACATGAAACTTATCAATTCGGCAAAGAAGACGTAATGAAATTCTTCCCAAAAGTTGTGGAAGCGCTCAAAAAATATGACCCTATGGAGATTAGAAACAGCCTCCCCGTCTACATCGGCTTAACTCTGCTAAAACCTAAGGGAATAAAGACCGTTTTCACAGGAGACGCATTAGACGAGCTTTTCGGCTACCCCTGGCAATTCCACCTCTCTGAGGAACAGTTTGCAGTGAAGCAACAGGAAATGTGGGCTGAAATGGGTTTCTCCTCGTTCCCGATGGCTGAATCTCTTGGAATGCAAATCAAAGCACCATACCGAGACCCCGAATTCATGAAGTGGGCAATGGAGTTACCAATCAAATACAAGATTAACATGCGCAACGGAGTAAAATACGGCAAATGGATTTTACGCAAAGCCTACGAAGATGTCATACCTAAAGACATCATCTGGAGACCTAAAGCGCCTTTGGAAGCTGGCACAGGAACAGAAACGCTACGTACATACTTCAACGACATGATAACTGATAAAGAGTTCAACGAGAAAAAAGCTGCAATCAAAGCAGCCGATGATGTGGAAATTCAGGACAAAGAACAGCTTCTTTACTACGAGGTCTTCCGCGAGAAATTCGGCAAACCCAAAGATGTGTTCCCCAAGATCGAAGAAGCTGTTCAGTGTCCCAAGTGCCACAGCTACATCAAAACCAAAATACAGTTCTGCAAGACCTGTGGAGCTTACCCCATCTAAATTTTCTTTTTATTTTTATTTTTTATTTTATTTTGTTAGCCTTTTTGGGAAAGACTTAATTCCTTTGTATAGTACTTTCTGAAAAACAACGAGAGGCAAAGTGCTTGGCTAGCCTATCCCAACTCAAGGTTGCAATGGCATTGTCTATTTTCTTATCCGCTTTCATATTCGCTCTCTTTATGTTTTTAATCGTTTATTTCCTGCAATTGGATGTTTTTACTGGGTTACTCATTGCTTTAGGCGGCTCAGCTCTCTTCATTTTGTTCCAGTACGCAGTTGGTCCAGTGATTGTGGCTGCGACAACTCGCCTGCACTATCTTCAACTCGGCGAAAACCTATGGCTTGAATCAACCGTTAAAGAGTTAGCGGATAAAACAGGTAGTACCCATTCCTAAGATAGCTACCGTTCCAAGTAACACACCCAACGCGTTCACTTTTGGCAGAACCACGAGCAGCGCCACCTTAGCCGTACACGAGGGGCTCTTGCAGCAATTAAATCAAGGGGAAATAAAAAGCGTCATAGCCCACGAGTTGGGTCACATCAAGCATAAAGACTACATTGTCATGACGGTGCTTTCTGCGTTGCCGTTAATTGCCTACATAATTGCCCAGGTGGCCTTGCGTGCGGGCGCTTTTAGTGGTGGACGAAGAAATAGCAAGGATAATTCGGGTGCTGCCTTAATCATCATCGGCGTTATCTCGTTTGCTATCTACATAATCACATTCCTAATCGTCATGAGACTTAGTAGACTTCGAGAACACTACGCCGACGCCTATTCCGCCTACGTTACTGGTTCACCCAGAGAACTTGAGAGTGCATTGGCAAAAATCACATACGGATTATCAATCTCACCTAAGCCGCCAGAAGGCGCCAGAGCATTTTACATTGAAGACCCGGGGATGGCAAAACAGGAAGTCGGGCGAATCATGGAGAAAAAAGATGAATACGACTTGGACCAAGACGGTGTTTTGGACGAGCGCGAGTTGCATTTAGCAATGGAGAAAGAGTCCAAAAGCACATGGGTTCAAATGAACAGTCTGTTTGCCACTCATCCACCGACTTTCAAACGCATATTGATGTTGCGGGAAATTGAACAAGAAATGGCCACCGGAAACTACTCGAGCGACAAGATGTACACTCACGTCTGACTTTTTTTAGGTTAAAAGCTTAGAAACCTATGCGAAGACTAATATCTCCCAAGAAACGAATTACTTACAAAACCATCAAAAGAGAAACGAAAAAATGGTAAATTACTGTCCAGAATGCGGCGGAGAAATACAATACATTTCGTTGACCAAACATTATGTCTGCAAAAGCTGTGGCCTATCCTGTACGGGGCAGGAACTCAATGATTTGCATGACAAGAACCGTCCGGCTGATGAAACCGACGAAGAAGTCAGGCAGAACCGCCGAAAAGAATACCTTAAATGGTATCTTAGCAAGAAATAAATTTGCCACCGAAAAGGTGTAACGAACCTTTTTCGTTAGCCTTGACTCTGTTTGTTGAAGGATTTTATTTTAAGGTTAGTCACCGCTTCGACTTTTTCGGTATAGGTTGTTTGGATTAGGGTTTTTTGAGGTGAGGGGTTGATTTCTTTATTAATTTCTGTTTTCATGTCGATTTTTGGGGAAGGTAGCTACTTAGATTCTCGATTAACACTAAAAGTTTGATGCGGGGTGTTTGAAGGGGGTCGGAAAGATCTTTTCTTCTTGAAATGTTGATTTTGATCTATTGATGTAAGGACTATAACTTTCTTCGCGATAAAGTTTTTAGAGAAAAATGAAAAAATTTAAAAAAAGAAAATTTATGCTTTTTTGGTTTTTTCCAGCTCTTTTTTGAGTTGTTCAGCTTTGTCAGTTTTTTCCCAGGGGAAATCTGCGTCTTCTCGTCCAAAGTGGCCAAAGACTGCTGTTTTCTTGTATATGGGTCTTAGCAGATCTAATTGGTCGATAATTGCTTTAGGTCTCATGTCAAAGTACTTCAATACAAGTCCATGATTTTTTCGTCTGACAGTTTGCCTGTTTCGTAAGTGTTGACCAGCACTGAGATTGGCTGCGCAACGCCGATGGCATAGGAAATTTGAATTTCACATTGGTCAGCTAAGCCTGATGCAACAATGTTTTTGGCAATGTATCTTGCCATGTAGCAACCTGAACGGTCAACCTTTGAAGGGTCTTTACCGCTGAAGCATCCGCCCCCGTGGCTTCCAACTCCACCGTATGTGTCAACGATAATTTTTCTTCCAGTTAAGCCTGAATCTGCTAATGTTCCACCGATAACGAATCTGCCTGTACCGTTTATGACATATTTTATGTCATTCAGCTAGCATGTTTGCTGGGATGACTTGTTTGATAACTTTCTCAACAATATCCTTCTTTAATGTGGACTCGTCGACAGTTCCGTTGTTCTGCGCTGCGATAACGACAGTTTTGACGCATTTTGGTTTGCCATTTTCGTATTCGATGGTTACTTGAGACTTGCAGTCAGGGCGTAGATAGGGCATAATTTTTGTTTTTCTGCATTCAGCCAAGCGTTTAACTAGTTTTTGTGCTAGCATGATGGGTAGTGGCATGAGTTCTTTTGTTTCGTTAGTTGCGTAGCCGAAAACCATTCCTTGGTCTCCAGCACCTTGCTCATGACCTTTAGATTCGGTTACCCCCATAGAAATGTCTGGGGATTGCTCAGTTAAAGAAACCAAAACGCCGCATGTTTCCCAGTCCAAGCCATCCTTTGCATTGTCAAAACCAATTTCTTTGAGTGTTTGGCGGACAATTTTTGGGATGTTAACGTAGGAGCAGGTGGTTATTTGACCCGTAATAACCACGGTTCCTTGCATGACGAGGGTTTCACAGTCTACGCGTGCTTTAGGATCATGGGTGAATATTGCATCTAAAACGCTGTCGGAAATCTGGTCTGCAACTTTGTCCGGGTGACCTTCTCCGACTGATTCGGATGTGAACAAATATTTTCCGTTTTTTTTCATTGGAGTTTCTCTTCCGTTCAATCGTGTAATAGGCATAGTAACTCGCCGTTTTTCTTAAAAGGCTTTCGACAATGCACGCAACTAATCATCAACTAAATGCTGGTGAGGATGGTTTGGAGAAACCATTTTAACCTGCAAACAACACAATCAACAAGGGATTGCATGAAAAAAGCTGTGTTTAGCCAGAACGCACCAAAACCGATAGGTCCATACAATCAAGCGATGCAAGCGGGTAATTTTCTGTTTGTTTCTGGTCAGCTTGCTATTGACCCAGAGAAAGGCAGACTTATTGTTGAAAACGTCAGGTTACAAACCCGCCAAGTAATGGAGAATATAAAAGCCATTTTAGATGCTGCAGGCTACAGCCTAAAAGATGTAGTTCAATCCACCGTGTACCTTTCCTCGATGTCGTTGTTTGAAGAGTTTAACCTTGAATACGCAAAATACTTCGAAAACGATTTCCCAGCCAGAGCAACGGTTGGTGTGGAACTCAAGTCGGGAGCGTTGGTTGAGGTTTCTGTGGTAGCGTGCAAGGGTTAATCAACACTTGTTTAATAAGTTATAAAAACCAGCCCTCGCTTAACTATAATAGTGCAAAATATGGTGGAATCTCTCAAGAAGTTTATGCAGAAAATTGCTGGAAAAAAAGCTCCTGGGCCATCAACGACCTTCACGATATTCCACGTTTTCTATGCGTTAGAGTTATTGGCGCAGACACCTTTGGGAAGGAATAAGCTGGCGGAGAAACTTCAGGTTGGCGATGGTGCAGTTCGTACGATAATTAGTAGGCTTAGGGATGCTGGTTTGATTGAAACTTCTAAAGACGGCTGCAAGTTGACAAGTAAAGGCTCAGAAGTCTGGGGTCAATTTGAAGAGATTTTTCCCCGACGTGTCGAGCTTCCAAGGTCTGAGTTGAGTGCATCTGAGTTTAACTTTGCTTTCTTGGTGAAGAATTGTACTTTGAAGGTTGGTTCAGGAATTGACCAGCGGGATGCAGCTATCATTGCAGGTGCCCGCAAAGCTCTAGTTATTATTTTCAAGAATGGACATTTGCGGATCGAATCCGTGAGCGATTGCATCGAAAAGCAGTATCCTGTGGCTGCAGAACTGATTCTTAAGGATCTGAAACCAAGAGACAATGACGTTATCATTGTTGCTGGGGCAGATTCGGCTTTGAAGGCTAAGCGTGGGGCATTTGCTGCAAGCTGGTCTTTGATTAGCGTTTAGGTTGTGTATTTTTCGCCTTCATTTAAAATACGTTCTAGCAAAGTGTTAACGTTTACCATACCTTCGTTTGTTTTAGAGGAAACAGGCATTAAGTGGAATTGTAAGCCTAACTTGTTGATAGCTTGCATCATATTGCGGCTGAAGAGGCGTTTGGTTCCCTCAAGTTTCTGTTCAATTGCATCTTCCAAGGCATTGGTGTTTGCAGACCAATTGGCGATTGCCTGCACCTCTTTTTGGGGAATTAAATCGCTTTTTGAAAGTAAATGTACCTGTGGCTGGAAAAACCTGTTGTAAACTGCTGCAGCCAAGAACATGTTTGAAACATAGTTTAATGGGTTAATTGAGAAAACGGCATCGAATAGGTAGATTAGGGCTTTTGGTTCCTTTGTTAATTCGTTAACTATGTAAGGTCCACTTGCCCGGAAAGCAAACAACTCCATTTGTCCAGGAGTATCGACCAAAACAATGTCAGCGTGGGCTTCTTCAATGTCACGGGTCAAGTGTTCAATCTCGTCTGCAATTAAGTCAGCAGCCATAACCAAAGCGCCATTTGGACCTAAACCGTACTTCTCCATAATGTCCCCGACCTCTACATAATTGCGCACATCAACGTCTGGTTGATAGGGCAGTTTTAATGCTCCAGGATCCAAATTGACTACTGCAACATCCTGTTTGCTCATTTTTAGCCACTCTGCAAAAGCAGCTGTGAAAAGTGATTTGCCTGAACCAGCGGTTCCTATGATAAACGATAAAGGCATAGTCATAATCTCCCCTGTAGGTGTGAACTGGGTTGGAATAATAACTTTTCTACAATCAGTCTAAGTCCCTAGAGAGCTACAAAATATAGATTTACTTAGCCTTTAACATCTCATGTTAGCCAAGTTAAAAACGCCAATTGAAAAGATGCGTTTAACCATAAGCTAACTAGGCTGTGCTGATTTAGAAGAAGTCTTTCAAATGTTAAAGACAATCGAATTTGCAGGATTATACTGTTTTCTTTGTTTGGTTGTTGTTGTGAGAGTTTTGTGCGCAATTTTTTGGGGGGTTGTGTTGTGGTTTGTGTTTTTTGTTTGGGGTTTGTTTGGTTGTTGTTGACGTGACGGAGTCTTTTCGATGTTGCTTGTTGTTGACTGCAAGAGGTTGTTGACTGAACGCCAAAGTGATTTTGGCTTGGTAAATTTAGCTGGAAATAGTTGTTTTTGTGGAAAATATTAACAATAGAAAACTTGGTTTATTGCACTTTGTCCATTGGGTTTTTGCGTAGTGCTTCGAGTGCTTTGGGGTCTTCTTGTAGGATTTTGGGTATGTAGTTGCATGCTGGGTCTGATTCGAAGAGGTCGCCTGTGTAGTATTCTGCGCGTGTTCTGCATCCGCCGCAGATTTCTCGGTATTCGCAGATTCCGCATCTGCCTTTGAGGTTGTTTTTATCTCGTAATTTGAGGTGAAGTTCGCTTTTTTGTAGTTCTTCCCATGCGGTGCTTAGCTTTTTGTCTTTGACGTTGCCGATGCGGTAGCCTTCGTGGAAGCCGCAGCTTCGGTAGTCACCGTTTTCGGTTATACCGATGTAGTTGCCGCCGATGGTGCATTTTCCGAGGTAGCCTTCGTTGTACCATTGCCAGAAGTCCACTGGGTTTTTCTGGCGTACGATACGTGCGTAAAATGGTGCATAAACGTTTACTTTGACTTTACCGTATAGCTTGCGTTGGATGTCGTAGATTTCGTTGAATGCTACTTCGTACTGATCGGGGGTTGGCGCTAACTCTGGCATGTTGTCGCTTGCTCTACCTACAGGCACGAGGTTGTGGTAGACGAGCATGCGGGCGCCGTGTTCCTCTGCCAACGCTGCAGGGTGAGCCATCTGATGGATGTTGTGCTTAGTCATGGTTGTTACTAGGCAGTCAAGCAATCCGACTTCGCCAAGTTTCTTCATAGCATGTACGGCTTTGTCGTAGCCGCCTTTTCGGCGTATCATATCGTTTGTTTCTTTGTTTCCATCGATGCTTATTGCAGTGTGAACTTCATACTTGCGTAATTTATCAAAGCGTTCTTCATCCCATGCGAAGCCGCTTGTGATTAAGCTGACTTTCATGTTATGCTTCTGTTCGGCGTATTCTATAACTTCCCAAACGTCTGGTCGAACCAAGGGTTCTCCGCCGCTGATTCCAAGCCACTGTGAGCCAAACTCTGCCATTTCATCAACCATATGTTTGGCTTGTGCGGTGTTTAACTCTTGATCTTTAGCGTATTCTTTAGTGTAACTGCAATAAGTGCAACTGCCCACACAGTTGCGTGTACACCGCCAAACAACCATAAACAATGGGGCTGTAATTGGATTCATTTAATTCACTGTTGAAGATAGATTTACCTAGGCGATATAAAACTTCCTCTAAGAAATAGAGTATCATTTTTTTTAAGAAAGTTGCAGAAAACAACCGTTGTTAGTTGTCAGGATTGCCTATTCTATTGAGGCGATGAACTTTCGTTTGTTCTGCCGTAGCCCTTCCGCAGTGAAAACAGCTAGTGCCAACCCAGTTATTAGCATTAATAAGGAGAAAAAGACTTTGAATTCATAGTTTTCAACCGAAAAATGCATAAAGAAAACGAAGAGTTCAACACCTAAAATACCTGAAAAAAGAAGAGCGTAGAGATACATTTTCCCAACTAAACGTCGACCAAGCCATGTGTAACCCCTAACATGCCCTCTGCTCTTGAGTGTGTATTCGCCGTACTTGTTTTTCTGCAAATAACCCAAATCTTCGAGTTTTTGCAGGTGCCTATAAGCCACGCTGGGGCTACTTAGATTGGCACCCTTCATAACATCTCGGGGACCCACTGGCTTACCTTTTTTGACACAGTATAAGTAGACGTAAAGTGTTATTCCTTCAAGTTCTTTATTATCGTTGTCGGTCAAGCTGAGCCCTATAAAATATATGTTTAAAGCTTACAGGTATTAGCTTTACTAAAAACCGGTGTTAAAGACATTCCAGTAAACTAATCAAACCAATTTTTCGCCCATATGGTCACAAAAAAAACAAGCAAGAATTGAATACTTGGATTTCTGACGGAAATTATAATTTCTGAAAAAGCTTAATAACCAAGACCTTAGATAAAATCTTCATTTAAGAAGGTTAATAAAAAATGAGTAACGAATCCACTAATGAATTAGTCGTCAAATCTGCTCCACACATAACCGGTGCAATGTCAAAGAAACGTCTAATGCAATACACCTTTATCGCTCTGTTAATTATCACCATCATCACCGCAATCATATGGTGGCCCGTTCCTAGCCCCACTGACGGACAAATTGAAAGCTTAGCTCTCAAAAACGTCTGGCAACTGCCGCTTGGTTCGCTAGTACTCATAAATGCTCTCATAGCAATCGGAGTAGCCGTCGGAATGGATGCTTTACTACATAAGGTCGCCTTTGACAGTGAATTAAACATTTGGTCTGCAGCAGTCTTCGGCTTAATCGTTACACTCTCATTCTCGCTTGGTGTCCCCTCTATGGCTCAAGGATCTGATGTAATGCCCATCGATTCATTAACTGCACCTAACGCATTTCTTTATGTCGCATTTATTTCACTGATAGGCCTTGTTCTCTTCAAAAAAATGCAAAGCTTAGGCGGAAGAAAATTCGTCAATCCTGCAGCAGCTGCAAAACTCTTAGTTCTGCTACCATTCATAGGCAGCATATTATTAGTCAAAAGCCACTTCGCCCCATATGACGCAGCAACAGGAACAGGTTTAGGAGTACCTGTCCTAGCGGGTCCTCTTGGTGGAGGAACCGCACCAGTTGGAAACAATGGTTTAGGCTCATTCCTTACCTATCTACAAAGCTGTTACTGCTAACCCACTGAGTGCAGGCACAACTGACATTAACCAGCTTATGATACTGGAGAAGTTCCACGGTTGGACAGGCGGCGCTTGCAGCCTTGCCGTAATCGTCGTTGGCATCGCATTGTTTGTCATTGCTCGCAAATACATCAAATGGAAAATCACAGTTGCTTACTTCGTTTCTATTGCTGTAATGTCTCTGGTATTTGCATTTGTTTATGCAGATACAGATCTGATGATAAGGTTGCTCTTTGAAGTGTTCATAGGCAGCTCAATTTTCTTAGGCTTCTTTATGGCAACCGACCCTGCAACAACACCTTTAACTGGCTTAGGGCAAATTATCTTCGGCGTTGGCTTAGGCTTACTAACGATTCTCATACAAACCTATATGAACTTCTTTGGCGGCTCCTTGCTAGCGTTAATCATTATGAACTTGACGGTACCACTCCTTGATCGTGTAGGAATCCACAAACCCTTTGGGAGATGAACAAAATGGCAAACCTCGTTGAAATAAAAGAACACAAAGACAAAGCAAGAATAACACCTATTGAAGTTTTCCCTGATCCAAAAACTGCCTTAGTCTTAACTTATCAACACACCGGAGCACCAAACAAACCCGTAGTCTCAGTCGGTGATAGTGTAGATGTAGGGCAGAAAATTGCAGATGCAAAAGAACGTGTTAGTGCACCAGTCCACAGCCCAATCTCCGGGAAGGTCATAAAAATTGGTGACATATACAACAGTTGCTATGCAGAATGCTCAGAAGCCATCTGGATTGAAAACGATGGAAAGAACACAAAAGACAAAGCGCTAACTCCCATATCTGAGGCAGAACTCAAAGACATCTCCATTGATGAGCTTCTTCTTCGGATCCGCGAAGCAGGCATTATCGGTTTAGGAGGCGCTGGCTTCCCAACCAGCATTAAACTTTCTGTACCTAAAGGCACAACAATAAAAACCCTCATTGTAAATGCGGCGGAAGGAGAGCCCTTTGATACTGCAGACGAGCGATTAATGATTGAAAAAACGGCGAACTTGGTACGCGGAGTAAGAGTTCTTCGGAAAATCTTAGGAAACCCAAAAGTTATTGTTGCAACCAAAACGAGCAAAGTGGAAGCTGCT
This sequence comes from Candidatus Bathyarchaeota archaeon, assembly GCA_963770935.1. GTDB lineage: Archaea > Thermoproteota > Bathyarchaeia > Bathyarchaeales > Bathycorpusculaceae > Bathycorpusculum. The sequence continues at coordinate 106,029 of CAVYRJ010000001.1, read as the reverse complement.
CCTAAACTACAAGAAGCCTTTGGCCAAGAACCAGACACAGAAGTCGTAGTTAAACATCTTACCTATCAGCAAGGAGACGCAAGTGTACTGCAAAAAGCAATCTTGAATTACGAAACACCCCCTGGCAAACGTTCATACGAAATGGGCACCATAGTGCAGAATGTTGCAACAATAAACGCAATTGCTAACGCTGTCTTCGAAGGTGAACCCCTAATATCTAGGGTCACGACATTGAACGGTGATGTTCCCGAACCCAAGAATATACTCGTGAAAATTGGCACTCCAGTAAAAGACATACTCGCACAGTACAAAGTAGACACAAACGATATCCGACAAGTCGTCGTCGGCGGAGTCATGATGGGAAACTCTATCCAAACAATCGATGCTCCAGTAACCAAGAGAACATCAAGTATTCTTGTGTTCTCCAAAAGCAAATACAAACCTGAAGAACCACAAACAGCTTGCATTCACTGCTCAAAATGCATCTCCTCATGCCCAGTACGTTTACACCCCATTATGATTTACAATGCCATCATGAAAGGCGACATAGAGAAAGCCGAAAAACTCTGGGTTAAAGACTGCATCGCCTGCGGAACATGCTCGTACGTTTGTCCATCAAGACTGCCCCTAAGCGGAATCATCTGCGCCTCACGCCACTGAAATAAAAAACAGAAATAAAACTTCAAATTTCCCAACCCTTTTCTTTTGTTATTATTTTTGTTTTATAGATTTGCTAACTAATTTTAGCTCTCACATGTTGCTAAAGTTCTATTTTTTTAACGTAAAATTTTTTAGGTAACAAGCTTGTAAGCATTAAGCTTATAAACATGCCACAATGTAAAATAAGTCAAGGGATAAAAATTGACAGAACCGGGAAAAGTTAAACTTAGTACTATTCTTTGGGGCATAATTATACCAGTGATAATCGGCATAGTGATAGTGATTTTCCCAGCAGTACTTAGACCAATACTTGATTCAGCTTTCCCACCGCCATCGATGGATTCAGCTGGTTCGCCACTTGCGTTTGTGACAGTCATTTTCACACACGGTCTTGCTCTGATGGTAGTTTTTGGAATTCCGCTCTTCTTAGGCTTGACATGGAATAAATATGCTGGCGGCGCTGCCGGATTTATAATGGGTACATTGTATTACGTTGCCTTCGCTGGATACAACGTCCAATACTCCCTCATTAACTACGGATTGAACATTAACCCGTATGCTGACCCCAGTTTCATTGGCGGTTACATTGTAGGCGGCATTCTAATTGGATACATGGCGGGATCTCTAAACGAGAAATCAATGCGAATCAAGAGAATGCTTGCTTCAGGTATGACGGCTTGTCTTGCAGTTGGTATATTCCAGTTCATCCTCAACTATACCGTCTCAGCATCCGCTTGGATGACTCAGGCAGACCCGTTGACCGCTCTTTGGCAGACGTTGTTGCCTTTGATAATCTTGGGAATAATAGTGCCCTTCATCGCCAGAATTAGTGGCGCGTCTGAATTGGGCTACCACCCATAACCTCTTCCCTTTCTTTTTTATTTTAAAGGCTAAAAATAGAGCTTATATTTGATAGTGTCTGTTCAATTGCCATTAGTATCTTTATTCAAAATAGAGTGCAAATTTCTTATTTTGCTCACAAAGCGGAAGGGCTGCATTCCGTATGGAACGTTGATTCCTGTCCCGTTTAGCCGCTGATTATTTTTGAGCGAATTCCCATGCTATATTGCCTTTCCAGACCTCGCCCTGCTTCGTCAGTCTAACTTCTTTGTCATCTATCTCGATTAGTCCCTTTGTTTTGAGATTTTTTAGTTGTTGAGGAAATACGTCTTCTGGCAGTTTGCCGAATTTCTCCAGAAACTCCTTCTTGCTTACAGGCAAACGCAAGTAAAGTCTGCTCATTTCTCTTCGCATCATTTCGTCGTCGGTGGACTCTGAGAGTCTTTGGATTGGAAGTTTTCCGGCGCTTACCGTCTTCATGTATTCATCGATGTTTTCGATGTTGCTGTAGCTAAACCGTTGTAAATAACCCATAAAGCAGCCTGCTCCAGTGGTTAGTATTCCTCCCCATGGCCAGCCGTTGAGGCAGTTTTCACGCATGTGCCACTCTACGCGGCTATAGCGGTCGTGACCCACTGCCTTATAGCCTGCTTCAGTTAGCATGTTGTAGGCTGCTAGATACATTTGCTTCTCAAACTCAGCATCTCCAACAGGTGGCGACTTACCTGTCTTAATCATCTTCTCAAGTGCAGTTCCCGGATCAACATGCAATGAATAAGCGTCGATCTCAACGTCTAACTCGATGGCTTTTTTAAGTGTGTTTACCCAACTCTCCATCGTTTGCCCTGGAAGATTATACATAAGGTCCACACAAACGCATAAGCCCAGTTTCCGAGCGTGGCGTATTGCTTTTTCCACATCAGCGGCACTATCAGGTAAACACAGCATTTTTCGGATTTTGTCGTCGAAGGTTTGTGCGCCCATGTCCATTTGGTAAACGCCGTAGGCGGCGAGTTTGTCGATTTTTGGCAATGCCAAAGTTTTCGAGGAACCAGTGACTTTAATGAAGTATTCTTTGTTAGTGTTGAAACGTTCCTTGCAGAAGTCTATGAGGTCAATCATCTGCTCGGCTGTCAAGACGCTTGGTGTTCCTCCGCCGAGAACTATCTCGTCGAACACACTTGTCTTCACGTACCGCGTTTTCGCATACATATCCAGTTCTTTCTTTAGCAATTCAAGATAGTGTTCTATTTGCACCTTGTTTGTTGGCGCGGTTGGAAAATAGCAAAAAGCACATTTTGAATCGCAAACGGATATCCATGGTTGCAACTCCATCAGTCTACCTGAAGTGTTTTCAGTGTCCAAAAACTTCAGAAAAGCCTCGTATGTTTCAGGTTTTATGTCTGGATAATCTCTGTAAGTATAGGGTGGCCAATTTTCCCGTGATTCATAAGCGTTTGACTTGCTTTTCTCTTGGGCAGTTGCTTTTGTCATTAATTGTTCCCCTTTAATTTAACGTTAAAAACCACTCGATTACATAATAAAGTTTCCGTAAAGAAGCTATAATTGAGTCGCATTAGTAAATGTGGAATAATTTGAAACTATCTGAGTTGAGTATCTTATACTTCCATTAAGAGCGGTTTTGACTTTTTTATTCTCACTTTTAATTCCACAAAAGTTATTTAAGTTAAATAACGAACCCTACTTAGCAGTTTGGCAAGATAAATTTAGCATAGTCTTGTCAAACGCAAAATCTGAAATAGAGGAAAGAAAAATGCAAAAAATATTAAATAAAAATAAAGCCATTTCGATTGCTTTGATTACAATATTGACTATTTCTCTCGCATTGTTAACAACACAAACCGCTGACGCGCGTCCAAATCCATATAACATGACAACATTACTGCTACATCCAACCCAATGAGCCAGTAGTAGGAGTGGGACAACAAGTACTGCTGTTAATGTGGCTAAATGCGTATCCGCCGACAGCAAGTGGCGCCATGGGTGACAGATGGACTTTCTACTTAGACATAATGAAGCCTGATGGAACCAACGAAACAATCGGTCCAATTACATCTGATCCAGTCGGATCAGCGATCCAATGGTACACACCAACCGAAACCGGAGTATATACAATCGTTTCTCGCTTCATTGGGAAAACTCTAACAGGTGTCCCTGGTCAAACAAACAATGTTGCCGTCAATGATACTTATGCACCAAGTATAAGCAAACCAAATACTTTCACTGTGCAGCAAGACCCAATACCGGGATACGCTGAAACTCCCCTTCCTAACGACTACTGGACTCGTCCAGTTTATGATACTAACAAAGGATGGGGAATGACCGTAATGGGACAATGGTTAGGTGGACCCTATTTTGAATCGTTGAGGTCAAAAGGAATCCCGAACACTGCAGGTCCACAAAGCAGCCACGTCCTCTGGACCCGTTCATACTGGCTTGGAGGTGTCATGGGTGGTTATGTTGACACAGGATTCTACAACGGAATTGCATACGAGGGCTTCTCTAGTCCAATATTGGTTCTTGAAGGCAAAGCCTACTATTCTATACAGAACCCCCCAAGATACGGTTATTACTGCATTGATATCTACACAGGTGAAACCATATATTACGAAAACAACACGCTAGGTGATGCTGCGATGCCCACATTAGGTCAAGTCCTTAACTATGACTCGCCCAATCAGCACGGAGGCTTCTCATATCTTTGGAGGACCTCTGGCGTTGCTATAACTAACCCTGGCGGAGTCAACGGAACAATGTGGGAAATGCTTGATGCATTCACCGGAAAATCCATATGCAAAATAGCTAACGTATCCACAACTGGCACACAATTTAGAGACTCAATCGGAAGCATATGCTACATCAACTTCAACAATCTTGGAAGTGCTACTGCCCCAAACTATTATTTGCAGATCTGGAACACCACACAAGCTATCTGGTGGCGGCCCTCATACGGAATTGCCCCCCCTGCAACACTCATTAACGGAACTACTAACGTCCCGACAACCACATCTGACAATTCTTATTGGTTCTGGAGACCAGGAGCAACAACCGTCAGCATGTCAACAGCTCAAAACGGTGCTGTCTACAACGGTTTAAACGGGTACACAATGAACCTTTCAGTTGCAAGCATATTTGGTCCACGCAATTCAATCCTAAATGAAACCGGTACAATCCGAGATATAGTGCCTGACCAGTATGTAGTAGTAGGAACAGCAGGACGAAACGACGCCAGAGGAAATGTTCCAGGTTTCCTAAGAGCTATTAGCCTAAAACAAGGCGAATGGGGAACCCCGCTGTGGGATAAAACCTTTGACGCGCCCAAAGCATCAGACGACTATCCTAACTCAACAGCAAACGGTGGAGTCTCACTTGGAGTATCTGCAAAAGACGGTGTCTTCTGGTTTACCGAGCGAAATACTGGAAAAATCTGGATGTACAGCATAGAAACAGGAACACAACTATGGACCTATCAAGTAACCGCACAATTTGCATCATACGGGATGGGTATTACAGTCAGCAACGGCAAAGCATACACAATTGGCTCTTATGGAGTACTGGACTGCTTAGATGTCAATACAGGCGAATTCTTATGGAACTTCACAGCCCCATCACTGGGTTACCTTGAGACACAGGGATTGGAACATACGCCACTCAGTTTAGCTTTCTTCATAAACGATCCATCTGGACGCGAACTGCTCTACCTTCACGGGTCAACTGGATGGGCAGGTGAAAGTTCCCCGATTAGACGTGACGGAGCCATCTTCTGTGTCGACACAAATACCGGCGATTTAGTGTGGCGATTAACCGCCTACCCCAATACAGCCAACAACGCACTCTCGAAGGTCATTATCTCTGAAGGTCGCATCATGTACCTTGACAACCATGACAACCAAATCTACTGCCTTGGCAAAGGTCCGAGCGCCACTACAGTTTCGGCACCACAGATTGTCCCAGCACTAGGATCCAGCGTAACACTCACAGGAACCGTAACTGACCAGTCTCAATCCGGCAGACATGATATCAACGGCAATTTAGATGTAGCACTCAAGGGAACACCAGCAATATCGGATAACGACATGGACGCATGGATGGAATACATGTTCCATCAAAGACCGATGCCCACAAACGCTAAAGGCGTAGAAGTTACGTTAAGCGCAATTGATCCAAACGGCAACTTAGTCACCGTAGGCAACGCTACCAGCGACGTGTACGGCAACTATGGCTTATCATTTACTCCAGAAGTCCCCGGCACATACCAAATCTTCGCCAACTTCGCAGGATCCAACTCCTATGGTCCCTCTGCTTCTTCAACCTACTTAACAGTGGGTCAAGCACCACAATCTAACAAACGCACCAACGCCCGCACCACAATCCATAGCCGACATGTACTTGATTCCAGGAATAATCGGTGTAATCATCACAATAATCATAGTCGGCGCCGTAATCGTATTGCTTTTGCTTAGAAAACACCCATAAGAAAGCTCTCAAAAATAGCCAACTTCCTTTTTTATTTTTTGTATATTCTTGCTGTCTTAACAAAGAACTACTACTACTACTACTACAGAAACTCGAATGACTGAATTAACCTCTATCCATAGATATATAGTATCAAACAAATTCTTCAATTATTCTTGCGTCCTGGCAATATATGAAAGAGAGACTGTGCAAAGAAAAGGAGCGAGAAACAGTTCTACTTTATATTAGAAACTTGACCTGACTCTCCACAACAAATGATTCAATGCTGTTCTAGCCATGATTTGACTGAAATAGTTGCCCTTGATGTATCCTTTTACAGTTTGACGAAGAACATACCCAGGGCTGTAGAAGCCATTATAAAAATCCTTCCTAATCTGCTTTAAGTCATCTCCAGACAACAGAGGATTTTCAAAAACTGAATGCATCGTATCATACAAGCTCCAATTGTCTGAAACCTTCCAACCCAAATTATCTAATAACCCGCGCAATTCAGTGCCAGGATACGGCGTTGCTATACATAGCCAAATATCATCAGGCTCAGCTCTTCTCAACAAATCAAGAGTTTCCTTAACGTTCTCTTTGGTTTCACCCGGATATCCAATCAATGCCGTAACAGCAACAAATATCCCTGCCTCCTTAGCCATTTTGATAGCTTTCTCATTCTGCTCTGTCGATGTCTTCTTCTTAACGGCATCCAAAATTTTCTGGCATCCCGACTCAATTCCGTATGAAACCTCATTACAACCCGCTTTACGTAACTTTACCAGAACCTCTTTAGAAATTTGATCAACTCTTGCTTGACAACCCCACGGGACATTTATCTTTCTTTTAATGATTTCATCACAGATTTCAGTTATCCTCTTTACTTCAGGCGTCAAAATGTCGTCATGGAACTGGACTCCGTCGGCACCATGTTCATCTCTAAGCCATTCAAGTTCATCGGCAACACTCTTTGGCGTTCTTGTCCTATATCTTCCGCCCCACATTTGAGAGGAAACACAAAAAGAGCATTGATATAGGCAGCCTCGACTTGCCATGATTGGCATGTGGAGTTTCCCAAAAAGCCTGTAATCCTCTAAGTTAAGATATTTGTATGCTGGACGCGGAAGGTCATCTAGGTTCTTAATAAAAGCTCGATTAGGAGTCTGCAAAATCTGTCCGTTTTCATTCCTAAAAGTGATTCCAGAAACGTTGCCAAGAGTATTTGCATTGTTTGAGCCTTGGGCGATTTCTTTTAGGGTTTGTTCGCCTTCTCCCCTTACAACCATGTCAATGGCAGCTTCTTGACTTAAAACTTCTTTATCTAAAAAAGTGGCATGTGGACCTCCCAAAATGACCTGGGCATTTGGTGCTGCTTCTTTTGCAGCACGTGCAGAGTGGAAAGCAGAATCTATGGTAGGTGTCAAAGATGTGATGCCTACTATGTCGGGAGAAAAAGAGGAGAGTTCTTCTTTCAATTTTTCATGGGAAAAATTACTTGCTGGGCAATCTATTATCTTTATTTCATGGTTATCTTGTTCAAGAGCGGCTGCTAAATAAGTCAAGCCCAATGGCGGAAGAAGTGGATGGTTATCCTTTACTTCTATGAATGGTGTATTTACTAGTGCAATTTTCTTTTTCATCTTCAATGCGCCCTAACTAATGATTATGTAAGTGAAAGGGCTCGATAGATGCCCATCTATTTTTTACGTAAGCTTTTCGGAATATAAATGCAAGCTGGATCCGATTCATATATGTCTCCCGTGTATGCAAAAGCTCTATTTCTGCAGCCTCCACATAGCTCACGGTATTCGCAAACTCCACATTTTCCTTTTAACACGTTTCGTTCCTTAAAGCTGCTGTAGTATTCAGATTTCTGTACTTCCTCCCATGCTTTTCTAAGAGATTTTTCTCTTATGTTCCCAAGCATCATTGGTTCTGAAGGACGCAGATCGGTGTAAAAGCATGGAATCAAATTACCGTTTTCGGTTACACTGAGATAGCCGCCGAAGGCGAAGTAAGTGCATTTTCCATGAAACTTGTGTTCGTACCACTCATCAAAATTCTTGGGGTTTCTTTGTTTGACTACACGGGCGTAGTGTGGACAGTGAACATGAATTTCAAATTTCCCTTCGTATTTTTGAGTTAAATCCCAGATGTGGTTTAGGACCCACTCGTACTGTTCAGGAGTCGGAGTTAAATCCATTGTTTCTTTTGCTCTTCCGCTTGGAACCAAATGGTTGTACCAAACAAAGTTGGCATGGTATTTGTCAGCTAACTCCGCAACATGGTCTAGATGCTTGTAGTTTATGGTTGTGATTGCCGCTGCTAAACCGTTGAGGATTTTGCCAGCAGACAATTTTTCAATAGCTGCCAACGCTTTTTTGTAGGAGCCTTTTCCTCGCAGTTGATCATTTATTTCTTCTGGTCCATCTATGCTCACCGATGTCCAAACCTGGTTTTTTACTAGGTTATCGTAGATTTCTCCGTCAACGAAGCATCCGTTAGTTAGAAGGCACACGTTGAGCCCTAAGCTTTTTGCATATTTCACTATTTCAAAAATGTCTTTACGCATCAGGGGTTCACCGCCCTTTATCCCGAACCACCTGACACCGAAACTGTGGATTTCATCCACCAAAGCAAAGGCTTCTTTTGTAGTTAATTCTCTATCAGCATGTTTACACGTTGCATCAACATTACAGTATGCACAGCGTGCATTACAGGCACCAGTTGATCTCCAAGAAGTCATAAGCAAAGGACCCTTATTCTCCAAACCAAAACCCCCATTTAGCTACCTGATTCCCATCTTTCTCTTACCTATAATTCTCGCACTAAAAAAGATTTTGCGATGCATCCTAAATCCGTTCCTTTAAATATTTCTGCAGAATAACTGGCAGTCAACGCTCTGCTTCTTCTAAGGCTGCCATTTTCACGTAGTTCACAGAAGGGGTCTAACGCATTAAACTATCATTAAAATAGTTACTTGGCCGAAAATTTTTAGTATTGATTGTTTTCCACAAAGTTTTATAGTTCAACATAAGCATTAGTGCCAAGAGGAGGGTAAGTATGGCTAATGGCTCTACCCTTTTGCCAATCCTTAAGGTGGAACAATGAGAATTTCAAAGTACCTCTATATAGTAATAATCTTGGCTTTGCTTATTATTTTGTCTAGTTCCATTATTTTAAGCGTTTTGCGCATGAATAATTCAGAAGGCAACAACTCTGGAACAAGTGACAATTCTCTGCTCCAGTTTGAGTGGCCCCAGCCACAAGGCGACTCCTCTTTCACTCGTTTCTCAGCAGGACCCGCACCTCAATCACCTGACAGCTTATGGACAACTAATATACCGGGCATACAAAGCTACATATCAGCATTCAATGGCAAAGTCTTCGTCACTACAAAAACCATGGTAATCGCCATGGATAAAGACACAGGAGACATCCTATGGAACACCACCGTTCCAGACTCTGGACCTTGGCCAGTAGTTTACAAAATTGATGAAACACATCTTGTCATAGGCAACAGTAGCCTCGACATAGATACTGGCAAAATATTGTGGACAAGCCCCATCTTTTCCGCTTCCCCCAGACCGCTCTTCACAGCTAACGTTTACAGTCCCGAAGAAAAAATGTTTTACACAAATGACGATTCCTACGTTCAAGCGTGGGACTTCTCCGATCCATCGAATCCGCCCAAACTCGCGTGGAGAACATTCGTTCCTGGTGGTGGATCTAACGGGTCAGGAATCCAATATGGTAATGGCAAGGTGTTTGCCGGTTCATATGAACCTCATCAAATAGCTCTTGACGCTAAAACGGGCAAGGTTCTTTGGGATAGAGAAACAAAAGGCTCCATGCTATTCTCTGGTTCCTACTATGAAGGCAAGTTTTTCAGGGGCGGTACTCATGATAACACCTTGTACTGTTTTGACGAAAATAATGGCGACACTTTGTGGACTTTCAACCCTCAAACTCAGGAGGGCTACTTCTGTGTGGGGACTGCAACAGCCTACGGCATGGTGTATTCCATGAATAAAGATGGGTTTCTCTACGCTCTTAATGTAACCAACGGAGATGTTGTGTGGAAATACCAAGGGCCAAGCACTTTGATGTTCCCAGGAACCCCGACCGTTGCAGACGGCAAAGTCTATGCTACCACTGGGCAAACAGCTTCATATATCGGCGAGGGAGGCTTGGCTGAGTTTTCATGCCTCGATGCTTACACGGGGGCGGTCATATGGCAGTTGCCCCTAGAGGCTTACGCTCCAAGAGAATCCGTCGTCATTGCCTACGGCAACCTGTACATGATTCCGGGTAGTGTTACAACAGCTGTTGACTCGATATCAGGCGAAGAATACGACACAGCAGGTCAAGTGTGGGCTTTCGGTCCTCAAACTTGGTCAAACTACAGACAAAACCCCGCTCACTTAGCGGCTGCCCAGTCTGGACCAACAAACCTGGCTTTACTCTGGAATTATACGACCACTGGAGCTGTAAGCTCCTCACCTAGCATGGCAAACGGCAGAGTTTTTTTCGGTTCACAAGATAAAAACGTCTACTGTCTAGATGCGCAAAACGGCAGCTACATCTGGAAGTTCCCCACCTCCAGCAGAATTCAATCTTCTCTTGCATTATCCAACGGAAAAGTCTACATAGGACCTGACGATGGAAACGTATATTGTCTCAACGCTAACGAAGGTAGCTTAATTTGGAAAAAATCAGCTGGAGGTTACGTTGAAGCTAACTTTGCCTCTTTGGTCCGTTTGAAGTCTTCTCCCACCGTGGTCGGTGGCCTTGTTTATGTCGGTTCATTAGACAAGAATGTGTACTGTTTTGATGCCGATAATGGCGATGTCGTTTGGACCTTTAAGACTCTGGGGTACATTACATCTTCTCCAGCTATTGCTAATGGTGCAGTTTATGTTACTTCGCAAGAACCCGATGCAGGTGCTCTTTACAAACTAGACGCTGCGTCGGGAGTCCTGATTTGGAAGATAACTGTACCTTATTTCATTACCTTGGGCGGAGGCACCGACTTGCACGGATCTCCAGTTGTAGCCGACGGCATGGTTATCATATCCTCAAACATGGGTGCCTACTACGCCATAAATATCGACACTGGCGAAACGATATGGACCTTCAGCGACGACGCAGCAAGAGAATTAATCGTATGTTCTCCTGCTTACGCGAACGGTCAAGTTTTCTTAATCGATAAGTACTCTATCGTTTGTGTTAACGCACAAACCGGTCAACCTCTATGGTTTGCCTTCCTTAACGAAGAGTTGTATGTTTCCCCAACTTATGCTGACGGCAAACTCTACGTAGTTACTGATCAACGTTCAATATACGTGCTTGATGCGACTACTGGGGATAAGCTTAGTCGTTTTGAAACAAGCTCCAACAGTTGGTCAGCTGCTTCTCTCTACGATGGAAAGTTGTATGTGGGGAATAATAACTGGAACATTTACTGCCTCACCGATTCCACTATAACCTAAAAACCACCGAGTAATCGGGCGCTTTTTACCGCTTTTTTGGCTCTACATATGTAGAAGCTTCTTAAAATTCGCAGAAAGCCACGGCAACTTAAGTCGCCAAAGGAGTTGATGCAGCCCATTTTGTACCATAATCCCACTGTAAATCGTATGCTTTAGCGATTGTCGCAAGATATAGGCAGGCGAGTAAAGTTGATTATAGAAAATTTCCCGGACATTGTTAATTCTGCCAAAAGGTAGCGCCATATTTTCAAAAGTCGCCGACTGCATCTCAAAGTCATTCCAATCCTGCGACATCTTCCAACCCATATCCAGAACTGTCTCGCGCAATTCAGTGTTCGGATAAGGCGTCGCCAGAAACAGGAAAATGTCGTCAGGTTCAGTTTTCTTCATAAAATCTATCGTCTCTTTAAGTGTTTCTTTGGTCTCGCCGGGGTAGCCAATAATCAGGGAAACATTCACGGATAAGCCTGCTTCTTTAGCCCATCTGATTGCGGTCGCATTTTGCTCTACTGTGGTGTCCTTTTTCATGGCGTTGAGAATTTTTTGGCTCCCCGATTCGATGCCGAAACAAACTAGCTGACAATTCACTGCTCTCATTCTGTATAGTAGTTCTTTTGAAATCAGGTCAACTCGTGTTTGGCAGTCCCATGGAACTGTGATTTTTCGCTGGCGAATTTCTGAGCAGACCGCTGCTGCTCTTTTTTGGTCATAAGTAAAGGCTTCATCGTTGAATGAGATGAAGTCGGGGGTGGTAGTGGTTTCGTAAGTATTCCATCTCGTCGACGATGCCTTTGGGCGTTTTCGTTCGGTAGCTGTTGCCTCCGATTTGTGGAACCAAACAGAAGCTGCATTGTGGGGCAAGAGTTAATCCCCTTCCCGTTACCATCGAAGACCTCAGCTTGCCGAAAATCCGATACTTGCTTAAGGGAAAATAGTCGTATGCTGGAGGTGGCAAATCATCGAGGTTTTCAATGCAGGGTCTATTTGGAGTGTGGACAATTTGCTCATTTTTCTTAAATGTTATTCCTGCAATCTGATCTAAATTCGTCTCACCCAAAACGTAGTGCGCCAGGTCAACTATTGTTTGTTCGCCTTCACCTTTAACAACAACATCTACTTCAGGGTGCTGTAGAATAAATTGGTCATCTGAAATTGTTACGTGGGGACCTCCTAACACAACCAGCGACTGTGGATAAGCTTGCTTTGTGCTTTGCGCAACTTTTAGTGCTGATGAAAACGTTGGAGTAACAGCTGTGATGCCGACTATATCAGGCTTGAAACATCCAATTTCTTGCTTAAGTTGGTCGTAGGTCATGTGGAGCGCTGGGCAGTCGAATACTGTCACTTCGGCCCGTTTTTCTCTGCTACTGCTGCCAAAATCGCTAAGCCTACTGTTGGATTTTGGTAGTCAACAAACGCTAAAACGGATGGCGGTGGAGGACTAACTAACGCAATCTTGAGTCTTCTTGTCTCTCCAATAGGCATTTACCCAACTGACCTTTTTTTCTTATATTAAAATTGCGAATTAATTAAGTATATCCCATTAGCAGGCTGATTGCTAAAATGGATTTTTGTTTGCAATTGGCTCGTTAATATTCACAAACCCTAGTTTAGATGGTTCGTTTTATTCTCCTCCTACCAAGTAATCGAATTCTGGTGTTTTTCAATTATTTTGTTGTTTATGCCTTATACAGTTAAGTTTATTATGAAACGAAGTTATGCTATGTGTAATAATTGATATGTCTGGGGAAAAATTACGTTGATTCTGTTGATGACGACCATTCCACCGTTAAATTCTCCTTGGGGTGTGCCAGCTAAACTTCCCCCTTTAGGATTAGCGTATGTTGGTGGGGCTCTTGAAAAAGCCGGTTTTGAAGTTCAAATTCTCGATAATTACCAGTTAAGGACAACTCTGGATTTTGTAAAGCAGGAAATACAGAGAATCAAACCAGAAATAGTGGGTATAACCTGTGGTTCAGTTACTTATCGTCGCTGTGTGGAAATGGCAAAGATTACCAAAGAAGTGACCCCTTCATGCAAAGTGGTAATTGGTGGTTGGCACGCCTCATACCTGCCTGAAACAGCACTTGAAAATCCAGAAATAGATTACGCTGTGATGGGCGAAGGCGAAAAAGCCATGGTTGAACTCGCAACCCAAATTACAAAAGGCATCGACAAGCGAATAATCGCCCAAATTCCAGGCGTCGCCTGCAAATTAGATGGAAAAATAGTTAAAACCGCTCCACAAATAAACGAAGACGTAGACAGCATACCCTTCCCTGCACGACACCTTTTACCAATGGAAATTTATGATAGAAAAATTGGCTATCTTAAAGCTAACCCCGTTGATGTAATGAATATACAGAGAGGCTGTCCATATGACTGCAACTACTGCGAAACTCGGAATCTCTGGGGGTCAAATGCCGCGCTTTCTCTCCTCTTCGTGTCATAGAAGAACTCGAATACATGAAGCAGAAATTTGGTTCCAAAGGTATCTACTTCATAGACGACAACTTCACCATCAACAAAAAACGAACGTCTGAAATATGTCGTCTAATGAAAGAGCGAAAACTCGATATTGAATGGGCTTGTGACACAAGAGTTGACCTCTTATCTTTAGAATTGCTTAATGAAATGTATGAAGCTGGTTGCAGAACAATATTTTTTGGGGTGCAATCAGGTGTTCCTCGAATTCTAGAAAAACTAAACACACACACAACCCCCGAAAAAATCGAGGCTGCCTTCAAGCTCTGCAGAAAAGCGCGTATGAACATAGCCTGCTCTTTTATGCTCGGAATCCCCGGTGAAACAGTAGCTGATATGGAAGCAACCTACAAGTTCGCAAAAAAGTTGGGCCCAGATTGGTGCACATTCTATGTCTATATAGCCTGTCCAACTAGCGGTCTTGACGAAGAAGTTCTCAAGAAAGGTCTTTACGATCGAAAGGAAGATTTTTTGGCTTTCGTTAAAACTGACCAGTTTAATTACGAATCAGTGGTTAAGATTCAACAGCGTTTTCAACGGAGTTTTAACACATCGCCGAAAACAATTTTCCGAAGAATTCGGCGGGATGGTCTTCTTACTTTTTTGAAGGGTTTACTTTGATATTGCAGATTTTTGGCATTTATGTTTGGAGCTGATCTCCACAATTTCATCAAAGTAGTTTTAACTTTTTAAAAAAATTATGGTGTTTTTGCCAGAAAAACACGACCAATATTTACAACAGGCAAGCGCAAATCTGGAAAACGTTAATAAGCGCTTTTTACGTTTGCATAAGTCACAAAATATAGGAGAATAAGAAAAATTTGAAAATTGCAAAAAGTAAAATTACTATTGCTATAACAATGATTCTGGCAATATCAATGCTAACCACAATGATGGCTCTGCCATCTACTACTGCACACACACCTCCATGGGAGCTTATTAACTACGTCTGGGGCGAACCTTCACCCGAAGTCATCGGTCTAGGACAATCAGGTTTGTTTGTCATTTGGTGCAACTATTATATGCCCACAGCTTCTGGTGAATACGGTGACAGATTTGTCTACAGCGTAAACATTGTGAAGCCCGATGGAACTAACGAAACTAAAACTAACCTAGTATCTGACCCAGTCGGCTCAGCTTACTTCTCATACACATATGATCAGCTAGGCACATATACATTCCAAGTATTCTTCCCTGCAACAACACTGACAGGCTATCCAACACCAGGTAATAT
The DNA here is from genome assembly GCA_963770935.1 of Candidatus Bathyarchaeota archaeon. Classification (GTDB taxonomy): domain Archaea; phylum Thermoproteota; class Bathyarchaeia; order Bathyarchaeales; family Bathycorpusculaceae; genus Bathycorpusculum. The sequence goes on along the minus strand of CAVYRJ010000001.1, from coordinate 90,840 downwards.
AAAACCGACACATGCCTATACAAACGACACTTTCGCAGCGGCTATTAGCCCAGCATCATACGTAACTGTACAGCAGGAACCAATAACCAAATATGAAGAGACTCCACTTCCAAACGACTACTCGACACGCCCAATATACCAAAATAACAGACTCTGGTACCAGCTAAGGCAGGACAATGGCTAAGGATCTTATGCCATGGTTAATGGCTCAACTACGAACGTCAACCCCATGAGTGAAGGACCAGAAAGTGCTCACGTTTTGTGGACAACTTCATACTGGTCAGGTGGAATCGCAGACGGAATGAATGCTGCCAATTCTGCTGAAAGCTACTATAACGGGCAGTCATACGAAACCTTTGGCACACCAAGTATAGTCCTTGAAGGAAAAGTCTACATTAAGCAAGAGACACCTCCACGCATTGGACGATGGGCCATTGATTTATACACTGGTGAAAAGATTTTCTTCCAGAACACATCATTCCCAATCGACAGAAGCGGCGGCTTTGATGACTCAGGAAGCTTGGACATTAATGCATTCAATTTTGGTCAGATTCTATACATGGACACTCCCAACCAACACGGGACATTCGCCTACCTCTGGGTTACTAATACAGGCACATCGGGCAAATGGGACATGTATGATGCTTACTCCAATGGCTACATCTGTAGCATAGCCAACGTATCCTCCAGCGGTACACAATACCGAGATGGCTACGGAGGAATATGCTACGTTAACATGGTCAACCTCGGCACTACCACAGCACCTAACTATAGACTGCAAATTTGGAACACAACTGAAGCTATTTGGTGGAGAGCAGCATACGGAACGGCTGGTGACAAAACACTCTATAACGGTTCTAAGACAGAGCCTTCATCCACGTCAAATACTTACTGGATGTGGAGACCATACCTAAACAACACCTATAACGGACAAAATGGTTTCTCAGCAAACAAAACAATGGAAAACACAATGATAAACGGAGTCAACGTGAACTCTATTGTCAACCAAACTGCTACCATCAGACGAGTAATTCCTGACGAATATATCATCATTGGAACAACTGGACGAAACGATGCTAGAGGCGTCGTGCAAGGCTACTTAAGAGCTATCAGCTTAAAGACGGACCACGTAGGAGAGACACTATGGACAACTACATTCACACCACCGAAGTCAGTCGCCGATTTCCCCAACGCTACATACATAGGATACCAAGTAACTGATGCAGTTGAATTATGCCAAGTGGTACCAGAAGAGAACATGTTCTACTTCAGAGAACGTATCTCAGGCAACCGCTGGGGCTTCGACCTAACAACTGGACAACAAGTTTGGAAGACTGCAGTACCAGAAAACGGATGGAATTACTATGGTCTCAACGAAGTCTACTATGACAACAAACTCATCGCCTCAGGCTACTCTGGCGTACTAATCGGTTACGATGCACAAACAGGAGACGTCCTCTGGAATTGGACAGCTCCATCCGAAGGATTAGGAGAATCTCCATACTGGCACACAACAATGTACATAGGTGCTATCGCTGACGGCAAAGCATACTGCTACACTAGCGAACACTCAGTCAACAGCCCCATTAGACGCGACGCAAACGTATGGTGTGTAGACCTAACCACAGGAGAAATGCTCTGGAAGATGTCCGCTTGGGCCATGGGAATCAAGGTCGCAGATGGACGCTTAGTATACCTAAACAGCGTTGACAACCAAATATACTGCATAGGCAGAGGACCAAGCGCAACCACAGTTTCTGCACCACAAGCAATTCCAGCACTAGGCGCGAGCATAATGATCCAAGGCACAGTCACCGACCAATCTCCATCAGGAAGACACAATGTCGCAGGCAGCTTAGACTTCTCACTCAAAGGCACACCAGCAATATCCGACGCAGACCAAGAAGCGTACATGGAACACTTGTTCCAAGGAAACACGATGCCCGCAAACGCAAAAGGTGTCGAAGTTACCTTAGAAGCAATTGATCCAAACGGCAACTTAGTTTCAATCGGTACAACAACAAGTGACATGAACGGCAACTATGGATTCGCATACACTCCCGAAGTTCCAGGCACATACCAAATCATCGCAACCTTCGCAGGCTCCGCAGCATATGGACCATCGTCCGGAACCACTTACCTAGCAGTAGGTAATGAGGAGCCAACAACTCCTGCACCAACACCAATTCCACAATCGACTGCTGACCTATACTTCGTACCAGCAACAATCGGCATAATCATCGCAATCGTTGCAATAGGATTAATAATCATCCTAGTGCTCCGAAAACGACCATAAACAGCTAAACAAACACCTAAAAAAATCTCTACTTTCTTTTTTTGTTTTTATCTTAGTTAAAGCCTCGTTGGATTTTATCTTGTAACTTAGGGAAAATGATATTTTGAAATTGCAAAACTAGGAATTTCATTGATTAATGGTTTATTTAGAGAACATTAATAATGTTCAATTTTTAGTTAGTAACGATATTAGCTTAATTCATATACGGTGAAGCTATTGGACCATGTTAAGGCTTCGGACATGAACAAAAAAATTAAAGTAGCGTTGGTAATTCCTCCAACCTTAGATATGGGCAAGATGTGGTGTCCTAACTTGCCTATTGGTTTAGCTTATTTGGCGGCCGTTCTGGAAAAAGCAGGCTACCAATTGGCTTTAATTGATTGCCAAGCACTTGAAATAGACCACAAAACTCTGGGGACAAAGTTAGCTTCTTTTATGCCTGATGTAATCGGAATAACATCTGTCACTCCCTTCATCCAGTCAACTCTTTTAGCAGCTCGAGTTGCAAAAGAAAATTGTCCCCAAACACCTGTAGTTTTAGGTGGACCACATGCGACATTTATGGACAGCCAAATACTAAATGAACATCCAGACGTCGATATTATTGTAAGAGGCGAAGGTGAAGAAACTTTTCTTAACCTGCTGCAAAAATTGGCTGCCCCGGAAGATATTGATGATGTTTCTGGAATTACTTTTAGAAAAAATGGACAGGTAATTCGAACGCCTAACAGACCTTTCATTCAAAACCTTGACGAACTGCCTTACCCAGCATATCACTATTTTGCATTAGACAAGTATCAATTTTTCGGAAGAAGAATTCTCCCCGTTTTAACCAGTAGAGGCTGCCCTTTCCAATGCTCATATTGCGTATCGTCTCGGATGGCTGGAACAGCATTCAGGGCTAGAGACCCAATAAAGGTTGTGGACGAGTTGGAATGGTTAAAAAATGAACAGAAGGCAGGCACCTTTAGCTTTTACGATGATGCATTTACCTATGATCAAAAGCGAGCAATCACTATTTGTGAAGAAATCAAGAAGAGACATATAGGTATTCCTTGGGATTGCCAAACGAGAGTCGACAGAATTTCCAAAGAAGTTCTGGTCAAAATGCGGGATGCAGACTGCCAACTTGTTAGTTTCGGAGCTGAATCAGGATGCCAGAAAATCTTGGATGCCGTTAACAAAAAAACCACAATTGAACAAAATGAGAAAGCGATTAAACTGGCAAAAGAAGTAGGGCTTTCAGTAGCCATGTCTGTTGTCATCGGATACCCTGGCGAAACAGACGAAACCCTAAAACAAACCTTCAGCTTTATCAAAAGAGCCAACCCAGACTATGTTTACTTATGCTTGGCAACTCCATATCCTGGAACTGCTCTTAGAAGCACATTGGAAGATCTCGGGTCGCCGATTTCATCAGATTGGGGTCGCTATGACATGCAAGTACCTGTCTTTGAAAATCCCAATTTAACAATTAATTTTACTAAGTAAATGCACGAAGAGACTTCTATAATCGCTTTTATTCATGGTCCTATATTCTACGTCAATTCCGAAAAAACACCTTCTACAGCAAAAGCATGGCTAGACAGCATTAAACGACCGCATTTGGCGTACAAAAGTGTTAAGGTGGTTTTTTACCAACTACAAGAAGTTTAGAGAGCAACTTCATCCTTACACATAAAGCATTAAAGTTAATTAAAAGGCAATTTAATGTGACTGTATGCCAGCAGACTTGGTCTTAATCAACGGAAAAATCATCACTATGAACCCTGCTCAACCACGTGCTGAAGCAGTTGCCATTGAAGCCGCCAAAATAATTCAAGTCGGAATTAGCAGCGCCATTACAAACTGGATGGGTAAAGAAACAAAAGTTATCGACTTAAAAGGCAAAACCGTAGTTCCAGGCTTTATCGATTCACACATACATGTTGCGGATTTTGGCAGAGTCTTAACATGGGTTGATCTATGGGACGTGAGGTCAATCAAGGAACTACAGGCTCGTCTCAATAAGCATGTGCAAAAAACACCGAAAGGAAACTGGATTATTGGACACGGGTGGGAACAAAATAGTTTTGCTGAAAATCGTCTTCCAACCTGTCACGATTTAGACGTTGTCTCTCCAGATAACCCTGTGATTTTTTATCAAAGATACGCCCAACTGCCATCGCTAACAGTTATGCTTTGGAAATAGCTGGCTTAACAAAGCAAACCGTCGCATCCGGTGAAACTATTGATAAAAAACAGGAAATAGGTCAGCTGACGGGTATTTTACGGGGCGATGCTACAAACTCAGTTTGGAAGTTCATTCCCACTATAACCAAGGAAGAACTCATGGAAGCCATCTTTTCAGCGTTCGAGAAAATTGTGAGAGCTGGAATAACTAGTGTTTGCTGGATAGTTTTTTCTTCAGATGAGTTGTCGATAATCAAACAGCTTAATGAACAAAATAGGCTGCCAATAAGCGTTTATGTGATTGCTCCAGTTGAACTCATAGATAGCGAATCAATCTCTGATTTATCAAAAGATTCCCAAACAGCACAATTAAGGTTAGCGGTGCAGTAATTTTTGCAGATGGCTATTTATCATCAAAAACAGCCGCGATGTTTGAACCTTATAGTGATTGTCCCATTTCAAACGGAACCTTATCCTACACACAAGAAGAAATGAACATTTTAGCCATTAAAATCCTCAAAGCCAAGCTACAATTAAACATACATGCTGCTGGAGACAAAGCGATTGACCTGGCTTTAACAGCAATTGAAAATATTTCTAAAGAAACGGAAGGAAGAGCGCTACGCAGTCGGATTGAACAGGCGGCAGTTCTTAATCAAGGGCTGATTAAACGCATGAAAAACGCCAGTGTGATTGTGTCGGTTCAACCTTGCGTTATGGATTCTGAGTTTAGAGTATGGTCAGCGTTTGAGCGTTTGGGGTCCGAAAGAGCGAGGTGGCTTTATCCGCTAAAAACATTAGTCAGCTCAGGCATAAAGGTTATCGGCGGCTCCGATTGCCCCATGGAACCATTAAGTCCTCTGTTAGGAATCCAAGCAACCGTGAAACGGGAGTTTATTCCCAACGAGGGGGTTGCTGTTGAGGATGCCTTGCGCTTTTATACGCTTGATGCGGCGTACGCTTTTTCAGAGGAAAATATCAAGGGATCCATTGAGAGGGGTAAAAATGCTGACCTCATTGTTCTCTCCCAAGATTTGCTCACATCTAAGCATAACGAAATAGCCACGATTGAAGTCGAAATGACTATTGTTGGGGGCAGAGTAGTCTTTTACAAAATCTGATATTATCCTTGCGTTTTCTCCATTTGATATTTTGTCTTAGCTCCCGTAACATTTCTAAAGTTTCAATTATTTCAGAATAGAATATAATTTCGGAAATATTTCTTTAAAAGAATTGCTAGTTGTTTGTTGAATTAGGTTAATTTTATATACACCGTACACCGATACTCTGCTCCCTAGGAGGGCAATTCCTTCCTATAAAGAAAATAAAGGAAAGAAAAAAAAATGAAAACCATAAAAAATAAATCTAAACTATCAATGATTGCTTTGTTTCTAATGTTAACTATTGTCGCTTCATCTGTCGCTCTCTTCCCAGTCAATGCTCAAACTGTGAGCACCATCCGTTCGTTCTATTATGTTGGTGTTTCACCGTCCACTGTAGGTGTCGGTCAGTCCGTTATAGTGGTCACTTGGACCGCTGATATGCCTCCAGATGTTGGTGAAACCGCAGGTACTGTTACTTCACCCACTGGTAGAGCCGGATGGAATAGTCTAAATACAGTCTCAATTATAAAACCTGATGGAACTAATGACACATTAACAATGCCGCGCACTGATCCGGTAGGTGCAACATGGATCGAATATGTACCAGAAACTGTTGGCACATATGTTTTGCAAGGGTACTTCTCAGGCGAATGGAAGAATACAACGACATCACAGAACTTACTATACACCAGACTATACCGCCACCACAAATCTAACAGTTCAGCAAGAACCAACATCCCAATGGGCAGAAACTCCATTACCAACCGATTACTGGAATCGCCCACTAAACAGCGCAAATCATGACTGGTACACGCTTGCTGGAAACTGGCTTGCCGGCGCCGCTCAAAACTATCCACAGGGTACCGCAGGTCTAACTTCTAACTATGTTAGCGGAATTGGACCTGAATCATCTCACATATTGTGGACAAAACAATACTACACTGGCGGTCTCATGGACGAAGCATACGGTCAAATAGGCTACCAAACTACTGGCTATGGTGGAATCAACTGGAACGGCCTTATTCTTAACGGTAAACTTCACTACACCCCACGCATAACTGCCCACGGCAATCAAGGCTGGATACAAGTTGACTTATACACGGGCGAACAACTATCCCTGGACTACAATGCAACGAGACCATCAATGGGTCAAATCTACAACTATGAATCACCTAACCAGCATGGAGGCTTCCCCTACTTATGGAGAACATCTGGTGTCGTACTGCCCCCCACCGTCAACATCGCAAATGCACAAATATATCCGAACATGTCGGTAATTCGGTTGGCGGCATCACAATTAGTAAACTCCTCCACATTATCCACAGGAACTCTCTATGAAATGCTTGATGGATTCACAGGACAAACAATATGCTATCTAGCTAACGTAAGCACCAGCGGTACTCAAGTATACGGCATAGATGGAAGTTTACTACGATATAATCTTGCGGTAAGCACAACAACAAACCAAGCCGCTTTATCTGTATGGAATTCTTCTGACGGAACCATGCCTTCAAGTCAACTTGGAACAGGATACTGGCAATGGAGACCCGCAGCTGGACACTTCGGCGCTGCAAATCCGTATTTCACATCTTCTAGTCCTCAGTATAACAATGTGCATGACGGACGACTATTCTATTCTTTAAACGTATCAATACCAATAAACCTTGTACTAGGCCCACGGAATGCAATAACTAACCAAACCGGCAGTATTAATGTCGTTAAACAAGACGAATACATTGTAGTTGTTGCGGCAGGATTTAACAACGGCACTCATACAGTTCCAGGATTTGTAACAAAGCTTAGTCTCGTACCTGGTCAAGAAGGCACTCTCATTTCAAGGCAAGAATTCACACCTCCATCATCTGCAGACGCTGAAACGGTCAGTCTCACTGGAGTCTATCCAGAAGAAGGTATGATTCTTTTCCATAAACAGAAGACACTTGACAGATTTGGCTACAGCATGGAAACTGGACAGTTGGTTTGGCAAAGCGAGCCTGAAACACAATTCCACTACTATGGCAGAAGTCAAAACTACTACAATGGTACATTACTCAGCTATGGCTACGGCGGAATCATGACAGCATATGACGTAAAGACAGGCGCTATTCTATGGGTATATGAGCCTACAAGCATCGGAACTGAATCAGCATACGGCGGCAACTACCCACTCGGTGTTGCAGTCATCACTGACGGAAAACTCTACACAGTTACAGGCGAACACTCACCAACTCAACCGTTGTATCGAGGTCCTAACTTACGATGCATAGATGCAGCAACAGGAACTGAAATCTGGAAGATACTAGGATTCTTCGGCGGAATGTCACCCACGACACCAAACATAATCATGGCTGACGGCATTCTCGTAGGACTCAACTACTATGACAATCAACTGTACGCTTTCGGCAAAGGTCCAAGCGCTACGACAGTTACAGCACAAAACGACGTATCAGTGCATGGAAACAAAGTCGTGGTAAAAGGCACAGTTACTGACCAAACTCCATACGGCAGACGCAACATTAACGATGTCCTACAATTCTCACTAAAAGACAGCCCAGCAATATCTGACAACGACATGCAAGCATGGATGGAATACAAATTCATGCAACAAGCAAAGCCCACAAACGCAAAAGGTGTCGAAGTAACCTTAGAAGCAGTAGATCCAAACCACAACGTAGTTTCTATCGGCACAACCACTAGTGACATGAACGGTGAATATGCCATCTCCTTCAATCCAGAGGTTTCAGGTGACTACCAAATACTCGCTACCTTTGCAGGCTCCAAAGCTTACGGTCCATCATCTGCAACGACATTCATAACTGTTGAAGACGCGCCAGCAGCCACTCCTGCACCAACGCAAGAACCTGCATCCATCGCTGACCAATACTTCATCCCAGCAACCATTGGCATCATAATAGCAATCGTGGTCATCGGGTTAGTAATTATCCTGGTGCTCCGAAAACGACCATAAATAAACATACCACAAAAAAAACCATCTTCCTTTTTTTGTTATTATTTTGACAAACTAGAACCTAAACTGCTAAAATAACTTTGATGAATAACATTAAGCAATTTATCTGGTCAATTACTTATCTGCTGAGAAATAATGATCGGTTTAGTAATGTTTAAAAATATGACACGTGTCACACTTTGATGTATGGATGATGCTACCTTGAAAAATAGAAATTTAGTTTTCTTGCTAATAGTTGTGGAGTTACTTCTTTCAGGTTCTATAAATTACGGTTCCGCTCAAATTTCCGAAGCTGATATCGTTAAAAGTACAAATTCACCGGGAACATTGACAATAGTGATTTCATCCAACAATAGTGTTACTCTATCTTTATCTGATCTTATGGCTATGCCAAAAACAATTGTCGATGCTGAGTTATTGTGTTTTGGTCGATCTATTAAAGGTGGCTTTTGGGGTGGTGTACAACTTGGACTTTTGCTTGAGGCGGCTGGGTTAGTTGAGAACCCAGCTTCATTGAGGTTTTATGCTTCAGACGGTTATTCCATATACATCTCAAACTACTTCATTGCGCAGGAAGATGTGATAATAGCTTACGAGTTAGACGGAGCAGACTTGTACGAGACTCTTCGCTTGGTAATTCCTGGAGTCAATGGCGAGTCTTGGATAAGCATGATTACTGTGATATCGGTTGATACCACAACTTATGTGAGTCAACCTAACCCGCAAGCAGCTTATGTCGCACTAGACCCTCTTCAAAACATCCAGAAACCGCCCCTATCACAACCACCTAAACCATCTGCTACTCCCGAACCAAAAAGTCAGCCGACCACTCAACCAACAGTTTCATCACTAACTAGTCAACCGGTTCAGCAACAAAACTCTCCAGATTCTGCTCTGCAATTTGAATATGGCTATCCAATTCTATCTGGACTGATAATTGTAGCTGCATTAACCCTAGGATACCTATTTTTTATGCGAAGGAGACGACAAATTTAATTCTTTACCCTTTTATTTATTGTCGCTTTTTCTTCTCTGGTATAGTAAATTTTAGTTTATGGTTCATGTAAGATAATCCGAAAATATTTGAAAATTCGGATTTCTACGCTTATATTGAAACTCAAGATTTCACATAAATTCTTGAATATTAAACAAATATTTATACTTCTTTAGTTCAAATAGCTCTAGTTGTTAAAGAAGGCAAGTTATTGCTTTATAGTTTGCTTTCAATAACATAAAAAATAAAGGAAAGAAAAAAATGAAAATAGAAAAAAATAAAAAAATGAAAACCATTATTGCGTTGTTACTTACAATCACAATTTTTGCTTCTGCAGTCATGGCTTTTCCAATTGTTAATGCCCAAACTGTAAACCGTTATTATACTTGGCTATATGTTGGCACTAGCGCTGGAGGCGGCGGTGTTGGCCCCATTGGTGTCGGTCAAGATATGTTGCTTGTTGCTTGGACAAAAGAAATGCCGCCAGATATTGGTGAAACAGCAGACATAGTAGCAAGTCCTACAGGTAGATCCGGATGGTATGGTATGCAAATAAGCGTTACAAAACCTGACAATACAACAGAAATAGTAAATATGCCCTATAGCGACCCCGTCGGTGCCAACTATGTTAAATACACACCTGAAATGGTTGGCACATATAACGTCCAAGCTATCTTCCCTGAAACCTGGAAAAACAGTACCGTTAGCACAACCCGCTCTTTCTATAGCGCAGCTGTTAGCCCAATAGAAACTTTCACTGTACAAGAAGAACCAGTGCCATCCTGGACTGAATCCCCTCTTCCAGAAGATTACTGGACTCGCCCAATAAGCGGTGCGGCAAGAACCTGGTACGTTCTTGCGGGTAACAAACTTGGTGGCGCAGCAAACGTGTGGCCACTAGGCAGTTCAGGCGGCAACGTCGGCAACTACGGTTTCGGTCAAGCACCAGAAAGCGCTCACATACTATGGACAAAACCATATTCAATTGGCGGCCTCATGGATGAACGATTGGAAACCTACAACTTCCATACCAGCCACTATCAAGGCACTTCTTGGTCAGCGCCAATAATTCTTGACGGCAAGATTCACTGGAGCCCACGCTTCACTACACACGGTAACCAAGGCTGGGAAGCTATTGATCTATACACAGGCGAAACAATATTCACCAACTACACTACAACAATCCCTTCAATGGGTTCAATCTATCTTTACGAGTCACCTAACCAGCACGGAGGATTCGCATACCTGTGGAGAACGTCCAACGTCCAATTGCCCGCGATAGTTCAGGTACCTAATGCAGTTCAATTTGAGAATCTAACGGTTCGTCGGCAAACCGCTGTTCAGACTTTCAATAGTTCACAGGTAACCACTGGGACTCTTTGGGAGATGCTGGACGGATGGAATATGAACTCTATTGCCTTCATAGCTAACGTATCCACAAGCGGTACACAGGTCTACGGCAAAGATGGAAGCATTCTCTACTATAACATGGTCAACAAGGGAAGTACTTCTAGCCCCAACTATTACTTGACAGTATGGAATTCTTCCGCAGGAACAATGGTTTCGAGTGAAGATGGGACAGGATACTGGCAGTGGAGACCTGCAGGTGGTACTTTTGGAGGCTCTAACGCTTATCTTGGCGGTGTCGCTTACAACTGTGTTCATAACGGAGCACTATTTTATTCGTCGAATTCATCAATTCCCAACATACTTGGTCCAAGGAATTCCCGTCAAAATGAAACAGGCACAATCAGAGCTATTCGCCAAGATGAATTCATGATCGTTGGAACCGCAGGATGGAACGATGCAAACGGAGTAGCACCAGGCTGGATGATGGGTGTTAGTCTAAAACCTAACGAAATAGGCAGAAAACTTTGGGAAATGACCTACACACCGCCATTCGCAGACATAGGTAAGAACATTTCGCAGCCAGGCGCATTTACAGGCGGGCTATCAATGAACGGTGTATATCCAGAAGACGGTGTACTCACCTGGAGTGATCCACAGCAACTGAAACGATGGGTTTATGACTTATACACTGGACAACTGCTCTGGGAAAGTGAACCAGAACCACAATTTACGTACTATGGCATAAGTCAAATCGTCTACAACCATCTCCTCATAGGCTACGGCAGCTATTCTGGTCAATTGATTGCATACGACATTAAAACAGGGGACATCGTATGGAAATACAACGCTTTGAATATAGGCTTTGAATCTCCATATGGCAACTATCCAATGATCATAGGTGCAGTCGCTGACGGAAAAATCTACACTTATACAAGTGAACACTCGTATACTTCTCCGCAATACCGGGGTCCAAACTTACGCTGTATCAATGCTACAGACGGAACTGAAATATTTAGCATCTTAGACTTCGGCGGTGGCCTATCTATAGCCGACGGTCGACTCCTAGGCAGCAACAGTCTAGACAATGAGATATACTGTTATGGCAAGGGTCCAAGCGCTACTACAGTCACAACACAAAACGATGTATCCTTCCTGGGAACAAAAGTGATGTTAAAAGGTACAGTTACTGACCAGACTCCAACAGGCAGACGCAACACAAATGACAAAATCGACTTTACACTTAAAGATACTCCCGCTATCTCCGATGATGACATGAGCGCATGGATGGAATACAAGTTTATGCAGCAAATTAAGCCAGAGAACGCTAAAGGTGTTGAAGTCAGCTTAAGCGCTATTGATCCAAATGGCAACCTAATTTCTATCGGTACCACAACAAGCGACATGAACGGCAACTACGCACTCCCGTATACTCCTGAAGTTCAAGGGAACTACCAGATCTTAGCAAACTTCGCCGGCTCCAAATCCTACGGTCCATCATCTGCGACAGCCTATCTACTTGTTGAGGATGCTCCAACTGTTACTGCTACACCAACGCCAGAACCTGTATCCGTCGCCGACCAATACTTTGTCCCCGCCATTGCAGGCGTAATAGTAGCAATCGCATTAGTCGGCATCCTACTCGCGTTACTATTGCTTAAAAAACGACCATAAAGAGATTAATCAAACTCAAAATCTTTTTCCCTTTTTTTGTTTTCCACTCGAAAATTAGTCTTAGCAACTGCCTTGTCAACATAATCTAATTAACATAAATTACTCGTGCCTATTGCAAAACAATATCAAAAAAATTTTGAAAAAAACCCTCAAAACAAGCTAATTTTATATACGTGTTACCGATAAAAATATGTGGGAAGGCTATTGCCTTCCAAAAAATAAAATTTAAGGAAAGAAAAAAACATGAATAAATCAAATAAAAATATGTCAACTTTGATTGCGATGTTTCTAACTATAACAATGATTGCTTCTTCAATCTTTGCTGTTTTGCCTTTAGCAAATGCTCAGACTGTACAGAAGTATCCCACGTTCATTTATGCATCTTCTGCTCCTAACCCTGTAGGTGTCGGTCAACAAGTAACCCTTATTACTTGGACTGCGGAAATGCCGCCAGACATTGGTGAGACGGCAGGCACTGTTATATCACCCAGCACAAGAGCTGGATGGTATGACATAACGCTGACGATTACCAAGCCTGACAACACTAAAGAAACCATAAATCTTCCATATACTGATCCAGTAGGAACCACATACCATCTGTATACACCAAATGCAGTCGGTACATATTCTATTCAAACTCACTTCCCAGAAACATGGAAAAACACAACTACGTCTAAACGATTATATGCAGCCGCTGACAGCAACGTAGCGAATTTTGTCGTACAGGAGGCACCACTAGAACTGCTGCCGGGTGTTCCACTTCCAACTGAATACTGGACACGTAATGTAAACGCATACAACAGAGAATGGAGCTCGATTTTAGGTAACTGGCTCAATGACGGACGAGATAATCCCTATACCAAAGCGCCAGGTAGTGCTCACATTATGTGGACCAAGCCACTTCAGGCTGGCGGCCTCGTTGGCGAACCAACCGTAACGGACAATCTGGCATATTACGAAGGAACCTCATATGAGCAAAGATTCACGCAGCCAATCATCATAAATGGCATACTTTATTACAGTCAGCCATTGAATCACAGGGACTTCCATAGTAGAGACTATACCCTAATGTCGGGACAGGAATATATTGCAGTAGATTTACGCACTGGAGAAGAGCTATGGCGGGACGATAAAGTCGGCGCACAGAGTGCTACGCTATATGAATACTGGTCACCTAATCAGCACGGAGCACAAGGATACTTGTGGAATACTTTTGGCACTAATATGACGGCATATGATCCATTCACGGGAGCGTTACTCTTTACCATTTATAACGTTCCTTCAGGTGTAAACTCTGTTGGACCAAACGGTGAGTATATGCGATACGTGATTGGAGGACCAACTAATGGCAGAACATCGTTAGCTCTATGGAACTTCTCAGCAATACCGTCAATGCTAATGGGCACAACTGGAACTAGTTACTGGCAATGGAGACCAGCAGGGATTCAAAACGACATACTACCAAGGCAACACAACGGATCACTTGGCTATTCATGGAACATAACGTTACCGCTAAACTTAAAAGGAAACGTCATCTTCACTCTTCCAGACCGAGTAATTGGCGGTTCAGGTTTCGTAGCTAACGGCAACAGTCAATATGACGAGCAATTCACAATTTGGGCAGTGAAAACAGATGGTGCTTCAAAGGGACAATTGTTGTTCAACATAAACCTAAAACCACCAGCAGCCAACGTAACTTATCAATTCGAAGGCACTATGGTAAATAAATTCTCTCTCGATGCTGGCGTATTCGTTGTAAGGGCAAAAGAGACAAGGCAGTGGATGGGCTTTGACATAAACACCGGAGCACAACTCTGGGCAACTGAACCACAAAACGAATGGATGATGTACAGCAGAACCTGCGCTATCAGTGAAGACGTACTATATTCAGGTGGATACGGTGGAATACTATATGCATATGAACTTAAAACAGGGAAACTTCTATGGAACACTACTACCGACCTATGCAACCTTGACGGTCCTTATGACAGATATCCAATCGGCGGCATCTATCCTGTTGATGGAAAAGTGTTTGTAATAACTGCTGAACACTCCCTTACACAACCCTACTACAAAGGATGGAGCTTATACTGCTATGACGCTGCAACAGGAGAACGCATCTATGATATGACGGGATTCTGGAAAATTGGTGCTTTCGCTGACGGATATTGGGCAACCGCTAACATGTTCGATATGAATGTGTACGTCTTCGGCAAGGGACCAAGCCAAACAACAGTCTCAATCCAGAACGACATAGCAACATATGGCGACAGCGTAATGATAAAGGGCAATGTAATGGACATATCAGCCGGTGCAAAGAGTTCTAATATAGCTCCACGTTTCCCCAACGGCCTGCCAGCTGTTTCTGATGAAAGCATGACAGCATTTATGAAGTACGTGTATATGCAGCAACCAAAACCACAAACCACAACTGGAGTTCCAGTAACACTTGAAGTAATCGACGCAAATGGCAATCAACGACCCATCGGCTCAGCAACCAGTGACGCAAGCGGTATGTTCAGCTTCAAATGGGTACCAGATATAACAGGCGAATACACCGTTGTCGCCACTTTCGCTGGCTCTGAATCCTATTGGCCTTCATATGCTGAAACCGCATTCTTCGTCGACGAAGCAGCACCCACACCTACAGCTGTCCCAGTCGTAGCTTTACCACCTACAGAGATGTACTTTGTTGGTTCAACAGTAGCGATCATTATAGCTATAGCTATTGTTGGTTTGCTACTGCTTAGAAAACGACCATAAACTACCATAAAACAAAAACAAACTTTCCCTTTTTTTGTTTTTAGCTTTAACTTAGAATTCCATCTTGGTACTAATAATTAGCGTATTTCTGGCAAGACATTTGAAAACAAAACAAAAATGCGTGATTGTTTCGAGTTGCCTCAATTTTTACCGCAACTGCTCGTAAAGGGTTAGGATGAGGTTTCATTTTTATTTTGAAAAAGGAATGGGAGACCCGCGAATGGAAGTGCCATTAGCCACAAGTCCAAGTTGTGACCCGTAAACCAAGCGTACCACATTCCCCAGCCGCCAACCGCTCCCAAAGAGAGGAACATAACGTATACTATGTCAAAGTACAATCCGAAGGCAGTGATGATGAAACCTATTGTTCTTAGGTTTAATTGTGTGATGTCGTGTTTTGCGATTGTTTTCTTGGTAAAATACGCTGTGTAGAGAGCTAGCAAAAGCAACCCGACTACGGTTAAACCGAAACTAAACAGGTTCGCTGGGTACAGTGTTAAGTAATCCATTCCTTTTATCATGGCTGCGGCTATCCAGTTGCCCGCGTTATTGAGCCAAAGGACCAGAATGTAAACGATGCCTGAAATCAGCCCCCACTTTAATCCGCCGGTCGATGCCCTTTTTGGAGTCAAGTGGAAAAATAATATAATCAAAACAATGGGTAGAACGGTTGCCTGCACGATAATTGGCAGGTTGTTCTCGATTAGTGCGCTTATGTTGGTGAAGCCGCGAGGACTTATAGAGAAGAGGAAGGAAAGCCAATATGAGGCTTCAAAGATTACAACCAGCCGAAGTGCCATAAGAGCTTCTGGTTCGGAGAGGTCCCTTTTTACGAGATAGAACAGGCAAGCTATAACTGCGATTAAGCCGCCTGCTGTTCTTAAGCCTAAACCCACGGTTCCTCCGGTTTCTTGAAGCACCAGCCAAGTCCAAACCGGATTATCACTGTTGGGCTGGATAACATGAGTGATTGCATTAACAAACTCGTAAAACGTAAACGCGAACCAAGACAAAGCAGTTAAAAATAATCCTGTTCGAATCATATAACTAGATTTAGCGCTGGACATCTACTTTCCCTTGTAATAAAGAAAATGTTAAGTTGTATATTATGCTTGCTAGATTATTGTAAAGTGTAAGCTTATATGTTCTGCAGAGAATATGAAAGTGTAAGCTTTCGTTAGCTTAAATTGATGGATGGGTTAGTCAAATGAAAAGTCAATTGACCTCGTTAGTGTTTTTGGCGCAAGGCATAGGCATCGTTTTCTTTGGTATTTTCTTGGCTGCTTTTTATGTTCCAATGCCCTCAAACGACACTCTCATAGGCGACCCCAACTTCAGAACACCAATGTCCATATTTGGAATAATATTCATAGCCCTTATCATAATCTCAATCATAGCCGCATACGTGGTCAAACAGAGAGATTAGCGCTTTATTCTTTAAAAGCAAATCTCACGTTTTCTAACAAACAACAACTATCCCTACAACAGCAAAGACCAATTGCTGACGTCCAATCTTAGGGGTCGTCATGTACGCTCTGGCTGTTATCCTTACGGCAAAATACACCGATTTGGATGCGCTCTCGTTCCAAAGATAATGCGTTCACGGCTTAATTTTAAGTCAAGACTTTAGGAACAGAATTTTTGCAAATCTAGAATGTTATGATAGATGTTTTTTTCTGTACTGCGATCCTTCAACCAAAAAATTGCCTCAGAAACAACCGTCACCTTAGCC
The DNA here is from genome assembly GCA_963770935.1 of Candidatus Bathyarchaeota archaeon. GTDB lineage: Archaea > Thermoproteota > Bathyarchaeia > Bathyarchaeales > Bathycorpusculaceae > Bathycorpusculum. Next base: position 73,791 of record CAVYRJ010000001.1, on the reverse strand, counting down.
AAAATCCAAAAAAATCCTGTATACAAGAGCTTCAACAAGCAGATTGAGTAATCAGTATCGCTACTTCACCAATTAAGAAAGCTAAATGAAGACATTTTTCATAAAAATAATGCATATCTCTTGATAGAGTTTAACAAATGTTCACTTGTCAAAAGTGGTACTTGTTACAAGCGTTTAAATCGAGTACGAACTGAATATGAAGGACTATAAAAATTGGAGAAAAAGAAAAAATGAGACAAATAAAAGTGAAAACTCTGTCAATAGTAATCGCATCGATTCTGATAATGTCAATGCTATCTATCTTTGTTCCTGCAGTCCAAGCTGAAGACTTCCCAACCTATGGCTTTCTATCAGTCAGTCCCAACCCCGTTGGACTTGGGCAAAGAGCCCAAGTCACTGCGTGGGTCGACCTTCTTCCAAACAACGCATACCCAGGTAGCGCCACTGCAACATGGACAAACTACAACATAACAGTCATAAGCCCATCTGGAAAGATAACAACAGACGTTGGACCTTCTGATCCAGTAGGCTCAAAATACATATCAATCACACCCACCGAAGTCGGCACCTACACAATCAAATTCAGCTATCCAGGAGAAACAGTCGGCACCCGCACCATCAAAGGTACTACAGCACCTGACATCGTTCTAGTTGTTCAAGATGAACCCATTGGTGATTATCCTAACACACCTCTTCCACAGGAATACTGGACAAGACCCATCAACGCACAGAATAGAGCCTGGTATGCAATTGAAAACAATTGGTACGGCTTACCTATGGTCGTTGGCAGCTCATGGGCAGGAGGATCCAACTGGGTCCCAGTCGGTTCAGCTACAAACAGTGCACACGTTCTATGGAAAAAAGAAAAAGATCTAGGCGGACTAGTTAGCGGAGAGCTGGGAAATCTGGGTTACTACAGCGGCGCTTCATACGAAAGCAAATGGTCACCTCCAGTAATTCTAAACGGAAAACTCTACTATCAACAACGACTTGGAGCATCGGCAACCCTAGGGCTCGTATGCCGAGATCTAGCAACGGGCGAACAACTTTGGTTCCAAAATGGCACAACCATATCATTCGGTCAATCATTCGAATTCGACTCACCAAACCAGCACGGAGCGTTTTCATACCTCTGGAGCTCTGGAGCCACCTACAGAATGTATGATCCCGTCACCGGAACAGAAATACTTCGAATCGTCAACGCCACCACTGGCAGACATGCATTAGACGAAAAAGGTAACCTGTTGTCCTACATCCTTAGCGGCGCACAAAACACGCTCACATTGTGGAATGCAACCAAAGCCATAGTCAACCAAACAGGTGGAAGTCAAGGATGGGACTGGAGAGCAAACGCCGGCATAAACGTTACTTGGAGCCGAGGTATTGAATGGAACGTAAGCGTACCAGACGTCCCAGGCAGCCAAAGCATCGCAACAATGGGTAAGAACACAATAATTGCAGCCAACGCAGTCGGTACAGGTGTAGATAGAGTCATAAGCGTCACAGGATACAGTACAAAAAATGGAGCCCAGCTATTCAACTTCAACGTCTCAAGCACCGAATCAGCCACGTACTTCTTCACAGGAGAAGTCGACGGAAAATTTGCATGGTTCAAACAAGAAACCATGACATGGTACGGCTATGACGCAACCACCGGAAAACAACTCTGGCAAACTGAACCGTATGAAAGCGCATGGGGCATGTACACCTCAGGCGGAAACGGTCTAGGCGCATCTAGCCCAGTTGTCGCATATGGCAAATTATATGCAGTAGCATACGACGGCACGATACACTGTTTCGATATGGAAACAGGAAACAACGACTGGAACTACTACATCGGCAACGCAGGTTACGAAACACCCTACGGCACGTATCCATTGGGAAACGGCTTACACGTTGCAGCAGACGGAAAAATCTTTGCAGCAGTAGGCGAACACAGCCCCAACCACCCGCTTTACCGCGGAGCAGCACTGGTCGCGGTTAATGCTACCACCGGTGAAGAAATATGGCGCTCACAAGGATGGCTGCAAGGACCAGTAATCGCAGACGGAACCGTTACGGCATACAACCACTATGACAACAGCATCTACAACTTTGGCAAAGGTCCAACCGCTGTCACAGTTTCAGCACCCGACATAGAAGTTCCATCGGACAAAAGCGTCCTCATCAAAGGTACCGTAATCGACATTTCCCCAGGCACTGAGGCACAAGAACAAGCTTCACGTTTCCCCAACGGTGTTCCAGCAGTCTCAGACGAAAGCCAAACAGATTGGATGGCATATATTTACCAGCAACAACCCAAACCAACCAACACCACAGGCGTCTTAGTAACAATCAATGTCATTGACTCAAACGGTAACCAACGCTCAATAGGCCAAACCACCACTAACGCAAATGGCTTCTTTAGCTTGAACTGGAAACCTGACATCTCAGGCACCTACACTGTTACTGCCAACTTTGTCGGCTCTGAATCATATTGGCCCTCACACGCAGATACCGCTTTCACCGTTTCAGAACCAACAACCACTCAAGCCCCCGTCGCAACCGCTTCACCCTCAGCAGCTGACCTATACTTTATCCCCGCAATCGCTGGAATAATAGTTGCTATCGCGCTTGTCGGCATAGTAATGGTTCTGCTATTACTCAAGAAACGACCATAAAAACAAATCAAAAACCTATCCCTTTTTTTTGCTCAACCAGCACACAAATTGGGCTAACCAAGAGATTGAGAAATCTGACACGCTAAAACCTTAAGACTTAAAGCTCATATTTATCACGCTACGGAAGACGCATAAAATGAATATGGGCGAAAGTATACATCTCCTTATGGATTTTGGTCTTAGCTTGCTCCAGGCAACAATATACCTAAACCTTGTTAAATTTTATGAAGCAGATGTAAAACTACTTGCAAAAGATACCAATGTAGCTCGACAGGATATTTACAGGATCATGCCAACATTAGAGAAAATAGGGCTAGTGGAAAAAATTATAGCCAAACCAACCCGGTATAGAGCCACGCCCATAAACGAAGCGCTCTGTATATTACTTGAGAATAAAAAACAAAAATACAACGATCTAGTCAAGAAAAAAGATTTATTGCTTGATTGTTTTCCCATAGTTAAAAAAAACGCATGTCCTTCTGAAAGTGCACAATACATCATTACTTCAGAAGTAACGCTCTTTCTTAAAACACACCAAAAACTCATTCAGAAAAGCCAAAACAGCATAGATATTATTTTACCTACGATAAAGGTTCCGATGAAATTTGAGAACGAATGGCTCTTGCTCAAAAACATGATCGAAACAAAGAAAAACCTAAAAATCCGATTAATCACACAAAAGCCCCCCGAAGATGAGTTGCCCCATGTAATCTGGGGACCTCTTATAGAAAAACCCTCTTTTCAAGTAAAATACACAGATGATCCCATTCAATTTGGAATGCACATATTTGACAACAAACAGATTACTCTGCAAGTATGCCAAGACAACATCCTGCCCAGTTTATGGTCAAACAACCCCCATGTTTTGATAATAGCGACAGGCTACTTTAACGAAGAGTGGAATAAAACACACGCGGAAAAGGCGCCTTAAGATAAGGAGCTATATTTTCCCACAGTGGCATTCTTTTGGGAGCTACCGTAATTAATATTAAGCGAGTCTCCAAAGTATCGAAACAATGCTGCTCACCCTTACTCCGTGGTTGGTGCAAAACGCCACAAACATCATAGTAGCCGCCATTATGTTGGTTTTGGCTGTCGTCTTAGACTTGTTTCTTGGCGACCCTTCACCGAACAATCCTGATCGGTTAGTGTTTAAGCTGCACCCAACCGTGTTGATGGGCAATTTTACAGCGAAAATCGAACCTTACTTCAAGAATCCCAATCCAAAAGTAGAGAAGTTCCTTGGTGTTCTGTTGGGTTTGACGGTGATTGCCGCTTTTGCGCTTCCCGTCTTCTTTGGCTTATGGTTATTTGTCACGTATATTACTTGGTTCTCCCTTGGCATTTTCATCTACGCTTTCATCGGCATCATAATCCTCAAAATGACTATTTGCATTAAGCTTGAGACAGATTGGGCAAAAGCCGCCGCCAAAGCAATCCAAGCCAACGACCTAGATGAAGCCAAAAAATACAGCCACTTCTCCAGAAGAGACAGCCGAACCCTAAACGGCTCCCAAATCAGCAGCGCAGTTATCGAATCCATGTCAGAAAACCTCATAGACTTCAAACTTTCACCAATGATGTCATTTGCCCTTTTCGGAGTCACAGGCGCCATAGTTTTCCGAGCCATAAACACGCTTGACGGTATGGTTGGCTTTAAAACAAAAGAACATATCAACACTGGCTGGTTTAGTGCGAACCTTGACACCGTCGTCAATTACATTCCCACAAGATTAACTGCATTATTGATGATTGTAGCAGCGTTTATCCTCCGAATGGACGCCAAAAACGCTTGGCGAATAGCTTATCGAGATCATAGAAAAACTCCTAGCCGCAATCACGGGTGGCCAATGGCTGCTGTTGCTGGTGCACTGCGGGTTCAGTTGGAGAAGCCTGGACAATACATTCTTGGTGACCCTCAAGAGCCGTTAACTGGGGAAAAGATTTTGGGTGCCTTGCGGATTAGGGATGTGACCATTGTTTTGTGGATGTTGTTGTGCTTCGTCGTTATCTTGGTGACGAGATGGTTTTTCTTCCCAGTTTAACAGAAACTATAAACAACTCACTGCTTTGCGTATTTGAGCAATAACTTCTTTTTAGCGATACCCCGCAATAGACCTTTAGCTGCCTTTTTGGGGTCCCGCATAGCCCTTATGATTCTATCATAAGTAAACGTTGGATTAACCAAATTTGCCCTCGCACACAACTTAACCATCTCATCCGCGCTCAACTCAGGCGTTTCAATGAGCGGTTTAGCCTCAGCCAATGCGTCGTCACTGAAACAGTCCCGCAGAAAGCCACCCTGTTTAGCCTGCTCGTAGAGTTCAGTTCCATAAACGGGTGTAGCATAGCTGAAGTAGAAGCTATCAGCCCCCAGCCGCTTAAGCTTCTGAGCAAAGGCTATGGTTTGCTCTATGTCTTCCCTTGTTTCCCCTATAAGGCCAACAACAAAGAAACAGCCCACTTTAATTCCGACTTTTTTTGACAGAATTACCGCTTTTTCTACAGATCTTAAATCCAAGTTCTTCTTCACAATGTTGTCAACAACTCGTTGAACGCCCGACTCAGGAGCAACACGAATTTTCTTGCAGCCTGACGCCTTCATTTTTCTCAAAAGACCCTCATCCAATGTATCTGCCCTAACTCCATTGGGAGCAAACCACTCAACATCCAATCCCCGCTGCACCATCAAATCACAAATAGACTCCATTCTTTTCGGGTCAAGCGTCATGTTTTCATCAACGATATCAAGCTGCTTAATTCGATAGGATTCAACAACCTCTTCTAATTCGCCAATAACGTTTTGTGGGCTTCTTGCACGCCATTTTCTGCTCATAACAGTGTGAATTGAACAAAACACGCAATTATACGGGCACCCCCTACTAGTTGTCAAAGTGGTCCAACGTTTAGTTACCTCTCCTCTGGGCGGGAGTTCTTTTGCTGCGGCAAAGTATGTTTCCATGGGAAGCAAATGCCTAGCAGGAAAAGGCAAAGCATCCAAATCTTCAATTGGAGGTCGTAGTTCCGTGATAATTGTTTTTCCATTTTCCTTGTAACCGATTCCTCGGATTTTTTTGAAATCTTTGCTCTCCTGTTCGAGTGCTTGGATCAACTCCATCGTAGTGTATTCTGGTTCTCCTCTTATGACAAAATCAGTGTATGGCTGCTCAAGGCACTCTACAGGTCTCGCAGATGGATGTAAACCGCTCAAAACTGTGATAATGTCCTTGTCAAGGTTTTTCACTGTTGCAGCAACTTCATTAGCGGTTCTCCACCAACCTGAGAATGAAATAGTTATTCCAACAACATCTGGAGATATCTGCTTAATTCTAGCCGCTATTTCTTTATTTGTTAATCCTTGTCTACATTTAGTCTCATCAATTTGCTCAAAATTTTTCCATCCCTCGTTAGCAGCATCTATGATGCGCACCTCATGTTCCTTTTCCAGAAGCGCTGCTACATACGCTATATCCATTGGTTGAAGAATGCCGAGGTTTCCCCAAAATCTCGGTTGAATACGAGGTGGATTAATTAGGCAAACACGCATATTTGTCACTGCCGTTTAATTGTGAGCAGCCAGCTATGGACTGATTTATGGTTAACGACTGTAGAACGTTTTCGCAATACTGATAGGTATGATGACATGGTTGTTTTTTCCGCGAAGGTGCTTTCCTTCTCTTCTAAGATCTGCAAATGTTGACTTATTGACGCACTCATCCTACTGAATAAAAATTTGGTAATAAGCCTTATGTTTTTCACCAAATTATATGCTCGCTTGCTAATTGGAATCAGCTTTTTCCAATTTATTTTTCTATTACCTTCAATATTAGAAACACTTATTTCCCTCACAAAATAACTCCTTTAATTGGTAAGACATGAAATTTATCTTGAAATTTCCAATTGCTATTTTACTGATTACTGTAGTTTTTTTGCCTAGCGTTTGTTTTTACCCGGCAAAAGCCAGCACTGGTACTTCTGCTCAAGATATACCCTTTTTCGGAGTTACTTTTGGCGGAAACACCACTAGCCGAAGCGAAACTTCTGATAGACAAGGTGAAGGGATACACCAACCTCTTCGTAGTCGACAACTGGGATGTTGCACTGAATGAAACTACCCTTACTGAAATCTGTCAATACGCTTATGACGCTAACCTGTACTTTATGGTGTACTTTAGTTTCGTCTTTTTCAACTCACAACTCAACTTAACGGGTCTAGATTAGACCTTTTTAGAGATGCGGGTGTTGAGCCATTTCACATGTTGCTTGGCTGAGCTCGGCAAACGATAGGTGGGGAGACAAGTTTTTAGGAGCTTACGTCCTCGACGAACCTGGAGGCAAACAAATTGATGTTGGAAACTATAATGGGTTCGACAACAACCTATAGCGGAAGGAACTCAAACAACTTTTGCTAATGTTACGGACTACAGTCAGGCAGCAAAAAATTTTACAAGGGGCCTCGGCAGCTACTATGTCCAACGACTAAACAACGCACGGTATCGTAATTCAATCCCTAATGCACAGGACGAGTAATTCCTGTGTTTACCGCTGATAATGCGCTCTACTGGTTGGATTATTTAGCTGGATATGATGTGGTGTTCGCGGAGTTGGGTTGGAATCATAATGAGGCACAGCATATTGGGTCTGTGTAGAGGGGCAGCAAATGTTCAGGGTAAAGATTGGGGTGCAATAATAACATGGGCAACTAATGACCCGCCTTACTTGCCAAGTGGAACACAGATGCTTGAGCAATTGAATACTGCATATGATGCTGGAGCCAAGTATGTGATAGTTTTTAATTATCCCCAAATCAATCCCTATGGCGCCTTAACGGATGAACACTTCGAGGCTATGCAGACTTTTTGGAATCAGAATGCATAGTTCTCCAAGAAATGGCGTTGCTGAAAGGCTGATGTTGCTGTGGTGCTTCCTAAGGATTATGGTTGGGGTATGCGACAGGCTAATGATAGGATTTGGGGTCTTTGGGAAGCAGACGATTTGGCTCCTCAAATTGGCGCAAAAATAGCTTCTTTAATTGAGCAGTACGGATTTAATTTGGACATAATCTTTGACGATCCTCACTTTAATTATACAGAAAAATACTCAACAATCTACTATTGGAATGGAACAACCATCCACTCCAACCCCTTTTTCAATATATCCGCATCCATCGCTGTACGCATCTGTTGCTATTGCCGCTTTCGTGTTGACATGTGTGCCCTCCTACTTTGTTATTAAAAACAAAAAACGCCGCACACCATCCTCCGCATTTTCATCATCCCAAGAAACTATCCAGGTGCCTTTTTCATCAAAAGCTGTTTCAACCAGTCTTGGCACATGGCCAACTTGAGTTTGTTGATAACACGATAAGGTTTCACACAGAAAAAGGGCGCCTTAGAAATCGAAAAGAAATAATCAAGGAAATTCCAGTGACCGATGTAGAAAGCATAAAACAATTTGGAAATGAATTAAGCGTAACTTGGAAAGGCGGGTACTGACGTATTTGTAATTGAAGAGCCTGCTTTGGCTGAAAAAATAAGGGAAAAAGCTAATGTGCATCTGGAAGAACAAAGAAGAATCGAGCAAAATATGGCAACCATGCAGGTTGAGACTAAAAAAACAGTCAGCTGTAGCCTTGGAAATTGTCGATTCATTATTCGATGTTCTTAGAAGTCTACAAAAAAGAATCGACTGGAAACAAATAGAGAGTTACTCAAAGCGTTCTGAAGCGGCTGGAAAAAGATTGATGAATCAAACATCTTGCTTAGTCAATTTGGACTTTTCTAAGCTTTTGCTAGACCGTAGAGAAGCGTCTGCCGAAAGAAACCTCTAATGAAACTTATGGTCTTCTTAGGACTTTGCATGACTACTTCTTTTGCTTCAAAGAACAAGCTACCTGATGAAAACCATCCAGACAATAAAGATGCTGCAAAAACAATTTTAGCATATTACACACTCAACGACATAATACTGAGCATAATGGTTGGAGAAAAAGACAATCAAAGAGAAATTAATCAACTCATGGTGTTGCTAGAGAGTCTGCCAAACGCAACAGACCTAAAAATAAACATCAGTGACCTTAAAGGTGTTATAAACAAATTGGACACAGAGAAAGAAAAAGAAGACTTCATTGGAGAAAGCAGAATGGTGTTTAGGCAGCTCCTAAAGCCCTTACCCTTTTGGAAAGCTAATCTATAAATCTCTTATCCTTATTTGCAGAAAAACTTGCTCCGTATTGGTTTTATGAATCCCGTTTATTGTTTTACGGAAAGCTACATATGCTGGCTTAGGATGAATAATTTAACTTGGAAATCGAGGCTTAAACGGATTTGTCTGCGGCAAAGAATCTTCAAGAAAGCATCCATGAAGCTAATGTTACTGTCCACCGGCTTGAGGCAAAATATTACGAGTTGCTGCATCCAGAAGTGTACAGCAAGCAAGAGCAAACGAGAATAACTCAACATTAAAAACAGCGGAAAAACTTGTATCGAATAATCACAAGAACGCTCTCGATTTTGGAGCAGGTACCGGAAATTTGACTGGTAAGCTTCTTAGTTTGGGTTACAAAGTTACCGCCATAGATATCTCCGCTGAAATGTGCGATATTTTAAAAAATAGGTATAAAACCTACATAGAAGACAAAAAATTAATTGTAATCAACTCGCCGATAGAGGAAATGAGTTTTGACAAAGGCGAATTCGATTTAATTACATGTTATTCTGTTCTTCACCATCTGCCAGATTATTCAGGTGCGCTCCGGAAACTTTCGGCTTTTTTAAAAAAAGGCGGTGTATTGTACATTGACCACGAAGCCTCGCGCTTTTACTGGATAGATGAACCAAACAAATTAGCAAACATAGTCAAGCTCATTTATTTTCATTCTAATCCATCCCTTAACATTGTTTATTTTCAAATTGCCGGAATAAACATACCTTCAATTGATTATACCTTATCTGATTACTGGCACAAAAAAGAGCACCCCCTAAAGCACAATGAGGTAGAGGCTTTTTTTAAAAAGTACTTTGAATATTTCCGAAGGGTGGATTATTACCAACATGCTACATGGATAGGGAATCCCCTATTTTATATTTTTAAAATTGTTTGCAAACCAGAAATGAGTTTTTGGATAGCTAAAAAATAGCTGCCTTTCGTTTCTCGTTCTAAAGAATGGGAAGGTACATCGGAGTGCGAGAGTTTCCTGCTTCAAAACAGCACCCAAAAAAATCCTCAGAATTAATATTCCGTTAAGGCTATAAAGCTTGCAAATCATCAAAAACCAAAGATTCGTGGGGCATTGGTTTGCAAAAACGGAGGCTTGGTAGAACAAACCTTCAGGTGTCTATTGTCGGCTTTGGCGGAACATGGATATCTGAACTCAGCACGCCAGACGCTGTTAGGGTTGTTAGGCGAGCCTTCGACTTGGGCATAAACTATTTTGACACCGCCAAACTCGATGGGGACAGCGAAGAAAAAATCGGCGCCGCACTAGAAGAAGTCCGAGATAAATGTGTCCTCGCCACTAAAACAGGCTCAAGAACTAAAAAGGAATCGGGCGAAGACTTCCAAATCAGCCTCAAACGACTTAAGACCGACCACTTAGACATCATCCAGCTTCACGGTATCGACGACGAGAAAACTCTCAGCAAAGCCATGAGCGCGGATGGGTCGCTGCAAACCTGCAAAGAAGCGCGTAAGCAGGGGCTAGTGGATTTTGTCGGAATCACCGGGCATAAACCTCCGGTTCTGGCAAAGGCATTAGAGAGCGGCGAGTTTGACACCGTTTTGGTTCCGCTTAATTTTGTGACTAGGCAGGCGCTGGAGGAGTTGATGCCAGTGGCGAAGGCGCATGATGTCGGCGTCGTCGCTATGAAGCCGCTGTCAGCCAAAACCTCCACACTAATCACCTGCCTGTATCAGCCTTCGCTTTCACTGGTTTCAGACGAACCCGAACTCAAAGCACTGCTGGGCGAAACTGCAGATAAACAGGTCAACAGTGCACTCAGGTACGTTCTCTCTCAGAATGTAGCCGCAGTTGTCCCAGGCTTGCGAAGTGTCGGCGAAGTTGAAACCGCAGCCCAAACCGGAAACCAATACAGTGGGCTCACCGCTCAAGAACAAAAACGCTTCAATTTTAACCTCGACGAAAACAACTGTCGAGACTGCGGACAATGCATGCCATGCCCACAAAACATCAACATTGCGGCATTACTTCGTTTCCACACACTTTACGAGGCTTACGGCTTGAAAGCTTGGGCAAAAAAACTCTACAGCAGCTTAGAAGTTAAAGCTAACAGATGCAATGGTTGCGGAGTATGCGAACCCAAATGCCCATACAAGTTGCCGATTCAAAACAAGCTGCAAAAAGCTCAACACGATTTGCAAGTTACTGATAAATAACCAACAATTCATTTTAACTCCTTTACCTACTGTTTACAACATACTAATTGCTCCAAAAACCGCCAATACAAACCTACTCTTTTAGGTTCTTGGCAATCAATTTATTAGTACTATATTCACTTTGAAAATAAAGCATAGCTGCTTTCAAAGTCACGCCGATAGGATTCGCTTTATTGTTTCGACAAGTTTTTGGTTGTCCTTAGCTGACCTGACAGTAACGCGGAAGTAGCTGTCGTCCATGCCCATGAAGGTGCAGCAGTCGCGGATTAAGATGTGTTCTTTCGCCAACAGTTCTTTTAGCATAGTGGATGTGAGTTTGCGGTTTTGGATTTTTACGAGCAAAAAGTTGGTTACGGATGGATAGACGTGTAAGCCTTCGATTTCGCTAAGGCTCTTGGCAAGTTCTGCTCGGTTCTTTGGCGATGGTTTCTTTGGTGCTTTTGATGAATTCGGTGTCGCTCAACGCTGCCAACGTGACTGTGCCTGCTAAACCGTTGATGCTCCATGGCTGACGCACCGTTTCCAGTTTATCGATGAGGTTTCCAGCGGCGATAGCGTAGCCAAAGCGTATGCCTGCCATACCGTAGAACTTGGTGACTGACCGAATAACAAACAGGTTCTCGTACTCTTTCACCATGCCTGCAACTGTGTTTTGTCAGCTTTCATCAGCAAATTCGATATAGTTCTCGTCTATGCTGAAGATGATGTCTTTTTTGTTGCAGAACTCCACAAGATCCATGATGGTTTTTTTGCTGTAGAGTGTTCCTGAAGGGCTGTGGGGGTTGCAGATGCACATGATTTTTGTGTCGTCGGTAACTGCCTTCTTGATTTTCTCGTTTCCATAGAAAAGTTTTGGGGCAACTGGACAAACACTGGTTCTCCGCCGACCCGCAGCGACGCCTTCTCGTATTCGGAAAACGAGGGCACAGGAATTACCGCCTTGAAACCCGCAGGGTAGACTCTCGGTAATCATGTAGATTAGTTCGATTGAGCCGTTGCCCAAAAGAATGTTTTCCTCTTTAACGCCGTGGCCAACGTACTTGGCGATTTCTGCCTTGAATTCCACTGGGTTTGGGTCAGGATAAAATTTGATTAACCGAGCATTTTGCTTTACGGCTTCCACTGCTTTTGGGGATGGCCCCAGAAAGTTTATGGGTCCGCTGAATTCAAGCACTTCGTCTAGGGGAATGTTGTATTTTCTGCTAAAACCCCAGATGTCTCCACCGTGACTAACAAACCTGCGTTTTTTACATGTGCTAGACAACTTTCTTTTCCTCCATCAATCGACCTATTTCTTTCTCAACTTGCAAGTGTGCCTTATAGTGAGCATTATACAAGTTAACGACCTTGTATAGCCAGTACACTACCCCAACGCCCAACGTAACTAAAGTAATCAATAGCATAAGTTTTTATCGGTATTGTCTGCGGCATAAACACTCGCTCTGGAAGAGCAGCGGCAAGGAAGGTGTCTTGTTTTTGTTCGTGAACTGCTAAGTCTTTGGATAACAGGTAAACGATGATGAAGATGGGCATGATTAGGATGATGCTGGCAGCCCAAGCCGTTGCATTCATATCTTTGAACCGCTCGCCCACTGCTGGTGGCTCCTTTCCATTGCCTTTCAAATGGGCAGCAACCTGTTTCTCGAATTCTGCCTCGTTGCGAAAATGCCTGTTTCTGCCGTCAACTAAACGGTAAAACATCGGGAAAAACGCTAAGCCAAAAGTGACAATTGCTCCCAAGAACCACATGGAAAACCAAACTTTTCGGTCACCCTCAACATTAGTGTTCATAGTGGTTTCCATTTTGAGCTCAAACTTCCCAGTTCAATTGTTTACAAGGTTGGGGAGCCAAACTTTATAAGTTCTTCCATTGGCTTCTTAAATAAAATGAGCCGACGGGAAATGCTGCTTTCCATTATAATTCCCGTCTACAACGAGGAATTGACAATAGGCAACATTATCGACCGCACAAAAATCGCCCTGCAGCAAATCGGTTTGCCATATGAAATTATTGTTGTTGATGACCGTTCATATGACAAGTCGCTTGAAGTCGCTAAAAAACGCAAAGTCAAGGTTTTAACTCTAAAGGAGCATCTTGGCAAAGGCTATGCGTTGCGGGCTGGGTTTGCTAAAGCCAAAGGCGACATAATAGTCACAATCGACTCCGATGGGTCACATCGCCCCGAAGAACTCAAACGAAGTCTTTGCGCCCGTCCTGAAGAACAAGACAGATCTTGTCATCGGCTCAAGATACCTGAACCAAAAAAATGTTGCAGCAAGAAAACTAAACGCGTTCGGAGTCCAAATCTTCAACTTCCTAATCCAAATGTTAACGGGCATAGCCATCACCGATTCCCAGTCAGGCTACCGCGCAATGAAACGCGAAGTCCTTAATAAGCAAAAGCTAAAGTCAGGCGAATACGAAATAGAATCTGAAATGCTCGTTAAAACCGCTAAGGAAGGCTTCAGAGTAGCTGAGGTGCCCATTAGCTTTGAGCAGCGCACTTATGGCAGGTCAGGCGTTGACCCGATGGTGGATGGCTCCAAAATTCTCTTATCGATAATCATGGCGTATGTGAAGGGATAGACATTGGCTGACAACGCAACTCCTAAGGTTTCAATCATAGTTGCAGCCTACAACAGCCAAGACACCATCGAAGAATGCCTCAAATCCATCTTGGCACAGAACTATCCCCGAGATTTTTTTGAAGTCATCGTCATGGACGGCGGCTCCAAGGATGCCACAGTCAAAATCGCCGCAGAAATTCCCCATTAAAGTTGTTTCCATCCGGCTCAACGCGCCAGCCGCGTACAACTATGCCATGAAAATCGCCGCTCATCCAATTTTGGGTTTCATAGATGCCGATGCCAAAGTCGAAGCAGAATGGCTAAGCAAACTTGCCCCCCACCTTGGCGATCCCCAAGTGGCAGGTGTCAGCGGCAGCATAGAAACATGGAACGCTGAGAACCCGTGGGCAAGAAGCATCGGCTACGAACTCAAAAACCGCTACCGACGCATAGGCAAATACACAGGGCGCATCGCCACCATGAACCTGCTTCTCAAAAAAGCCGTTATCGAGGAAGCGGGCGGATGGGACGAGAAGCTGCCCAGCCAATACGACACCGACCTTGGCTTCCGCATAAGTGCTAAAGGCTACAAAATTGCCTATGAACCCACCGCGGTCTGTTATCATTTTAACCGTCCAACACTTAGGGCTTTTTATCGTCAGCAGTTGCAATACGGCAAGAACACGCTGAAACTCTACTTTAAACATGGGCACTTGGCGAGGGGTGACGAAATCACCGACGTAGGCATGAACATTCAGCCAATATTGCTCTTGGGCATTGTGGTGTTTTTTCTTGTCGGAATCGTTCCCGTGCTTAGGCTGCTGTGGGTTGTTTCAGGTTTAATCTTTTTGGCGATGGTTGTTTACTTTGTTTATTCAGCGGTGAAAATATCAGTCAAGTTTCATGACTCAACTGCTTTGCGTTTATTCGTGCTTTACTTTGTGAGGGCAGGGGCATGGTTTGTTGGTGCAATAACAACTACCATTAGATATCTTGCTGGGAAGGATAAGTAATGGCGCACAAGGTCTGCTTTATCTCCCCTGAATACTGGCCCCTCACAGGCGGAACAGGCGCCTACGTTTACTACCTCTCCAATGAACTCCTCAAAAACGGCTACAAAATCTACGTTGTCACAGGCTCCAACCAAGCCCAAGACGTCAAAGTCAACCCCCAACTAGACGTGTCATTCCTAAAAATCCCCAAAATGCCCATCGTCAAATCCTTCATGCTTGCAGGCAACAGCAACCGCAAACTACAACAGCGTCCGAGAAACCGCCAACGTAGACATCACCCATCCTCAATTGCCGTTAACACCGAATTTTGCTGTGCCGCCCAACTTTGGCAAAACGCTTGTCTGCACCGTGCACTCCACATGGAAGGGCGAAGCTGAAGCCATCCGCGGCGAACCCTACAGCCGCCTAAACGCCAACGAAAAGTTTCTAGTTAGTTTCAACTGGTTTTTGCGGTTCTTTGAGGAAGGAATGCTTGCAAGGGCACGGAAAATTATAGCTGTTAGCCACTTCACGAAGTGGGAACTCACAAACTACTACAAGATTCCTGAAAACAAAATCCGAGTTATCCACAACGGCGTAGACATAAACAAGTTCAAACCTGCAGTCGACAAACGCAAAGTCAAGGCAGAACTCGGTTTTAACCCCGACGACTTAGCCATAGTCTCTGTAGGCAGGCTCTATGCACGCAAAGGCTTGTTCACCCTAATCGAAAGCATGCCCGCCGTCGTTAAACGCTTCCCAAACGCCAAATTCATCATTTCGGGCAAGGGACAAAGCGACGAAATGCACAAACTCATCGCCTACGCAGAAAAACTCGGCGTAAAAGACAACATAGTCTTCACAGGTTACTACCCCGACAAGAAGCTGCCTAAACTCTACCAAGCCGCCGACGTCTTTGCGTTCTCCACCTTCTATGAACATCATCCCTTCGCCGTGCTGGAAGCGCTCTCAACAGGCTTGCCTGTCGTAACCACAACCGTGGGTGGCATCCCTGAAACCATCGAGAGCGGCAAAAATGGTTTTCTGGTTGAACCCTTCAACCCACGACAGTTTAGTGAAAAAATCCTGCATCTTGCTTGAACATCCCGCTGAGGCGGCGGAGATGGGTGCAAAAGCAAGGCAAACAGTTGTTGAGCAATTGGATTGGCGTATAGTCGTTAAAGAAGCCATGAAAGTCTACGATGAAGTCCTCAGCTAACCAACCTGTGCGGCTTTCGCCCCGATAAGCCATGGTTACCTTCTGGAACAGCCGAACAAGGTCCAGCGAGCAGAAGAAGAATTTTGTCAGGTATTCATGCTGGTAAATCATCATTTGGGCTTTCACGGGTAAGTCGATGCGTGGCGGTTCAAATCGGTGCGCAACCTCAGAAACCTGTAAGCCTTCAACGCTGATGTCTTCTTCGTGCAAGCCTGTTTTTTTGGCGATGTAGTTGAGGTAAGTTTCTTTCCAATCTAACATCATGACTTTGGCAGCGACTATGTCCACGGCTAACGCGTCGTTGCCTGTTAACATCAACCCCATTTTCACAGGTTTACCTTTTGTTGGTCCGTTGCCTTCGATGCCTGTTCGCGCATCCATAATAGTTAACTGCGGCTTGAATAGGCGTGTAGAGTCGATACATGACTTCAGGCAAGTACGGGTGCAGGTAGATGCGTTTGTTGCTGGGCACGCAGCCGAACAGGTTTTTGATGGCGCCGCTGTAAGCCATGAACTCATGGGTTTTCATAAGTGGCAAATCAACGACGGCGTCGGCGTCAAGGATGGTTTTGGGCAGAAACAGCCGTTTCAGAGGTGTGTTGGTTTGGAATTTGACTTCGACAACTTTGTCTTCGGAGAGGTTAATGACGCTGCCGCCTGCCGCTTTAACTGCTGCTTCCATGCCTGTCTTGTCGAAGGCTGTCCAGCAGGGATAGTTGAAGCCGTTGGATTCGCCCACGACTACTTCGCTGTTACCGTCTCGAAGCAACCCGACCAGCTGCTGCATAACTTCTGGACTGGTTACAACGCCCGGCAAATATTCAGGGTGACTTAGGTTGGGTTTAATGAAAATCCTTTTTTTTCCACGTAACCCCGAATTGGCAACAGCCTCTTTTACAATATCGCTTACGTCGCTTCCAGCACGGAAAATCTTAACTTGCTTTTCTGAGTTAGGCACTGTTTGCACCCTTCACTCCCATTATGCAGCCTGGGTCACCGTTTAGCATGTCGCCGTTATGGTACGCTGCCGAGCGTGCCCTGCAACCGCCGCAGATGAACTTGTAATCGCATTTTCCACATGAGCCCTTCAGGTTTGCCCTGTTTCTGAAGGATTTGAAGAGGGGCGCGTTTAGCCAGATGTCCTGGAACTTTTCGGTTTTTCAGGTTGCCCACGTTTACTGGCAGGAACACGCATGGATGAACATCGCCCTGTGGTGATATCGAACAGTAGAGTCTTCCAGCACCGCATCCGCCGATAAAGTCCCCAAGCGGTACAGCTTTTTTGGTTACTTTCACTGTTTGCATATGTGCCATAGACATGGTGACTTCGCCTGTGCCTGATGAACCTTGGCATTGTAGCGCTACGCGAGCCAGCTGCGGAGCAGTTGCAAGGATGGTTGTTTTGCAGCCAGCTGACATGCGGTTTAGCAGGTAACGCATGACTTTTTCTCGTTCTTGAGGTGAAAGGTCTTGGTCAAAGTGAGCTTTACCTCGTCCTGTCGGGATAAAATTGAAGTAAGTGAATCGTTCAGCTTGAATTTTTTCAGCTAAATCGATGATGGCGGGCAACTCTGCCATGTTATTTTTGCCCACTGTCGTAGCGATACAGACGCATAAGTCGGCTTCTACGCAGTTTTTGAGGCCAGCTATTGCTTTATCGAATGTGCCGGGGACGCCTCGAAATTCATCATGTGTTTTAGCTGAGGCGCCATCGATGCTAACGTCTATGTAGTTAACTTTGGCTTCCTTTACCTTCTGCACGTTTTCCTTGGTCAGTAGTGTGCCGTTGGAAGCAAGCGACACATAGAGTCCGCGGTCAGAAGCGTGCCTTGCAACTTGGAAGAAGTCTTTGCGGGTTAAGGGTTCGCCGCCGCTAAACGCCAACGCCGTCACGCCGGCATCCGCAAGTTGGTCCACAACCGCCAACGCCTGCTCGGTGGATAATTCTTCCTCTTGAACAGCTGCGCCGCTGTTGGAGTAGCAGTGCTTACAGACTAAATTGCACTTATGAGTGAAATCCCAAACTACCAGAAACGGCGCAGAAAGTGACATGGGTTTTTTGATGCCGAAATAAGCAAACGATCGAACCAAATTAAGAACAGCTGCTCTGGCATAACGGTCAACTAAAAGTTTCTCAACCTTCTCGCGTTTAAAGCCAAGACCTCTGCGCAAAAATTCAATCCAGAAACCAATAACCTGCGAGTATAGCCCACTGCATTTGTCGCATTTAGTTTCGGTTTTGCCTGCGTAATCATCTAATGCCGCCTCCAACACTGTTCTGCCGCATGAGCCGCATTTTTTCAGAGACAACTGGAGCATTTTTTTGGTCATCGGCATAGTTATGACTGCGTTCCAGAAGGTGTCGTGGCTAAGTATGCTCATGCGAGGTTTGCTCCTAAGCGGTTTCGATAGTTAATTGGGTGTGTGGGTATGTTAAATATTTCTCTAAAATCGTTAGCCATATTGACCCATAATGAATTCCTGTATTCTTTTGCCTTGAGGAGAAATTTGAGGTTCGATATGTTTTTTACGGTAAGTCGCGTGTGCTATTGTGGGAACCGTTTTGGTTAAACTTAAAGGATTCCAGAAGTTAACGTTTATTGACCAAGCCCTGCAAACCTGGTTTAATGTGCTAAAAATTGGCAAGCCCAAAGTGGCTATTGTGACTTTGCAGGAAGCTTTAGATCGAGTTTTAGCCGAAGACCTAGTAGCCCCAGAGAATTTGCCCCGCTTTGACAAGTCAGCTATGGATGGTTACGCTTTGAAGTCGACTGATTTGGTTGGTGCTTCCCAAACAAAACCAGCGATTTTGCAATTAATCCAAACTGACAGAGTCGAAGCAAAGCAGGCTAAGCAGGTTTGGACAGGAAACCCAATTCCCACTGGCGCAGATGCTGTGGTTATGCTTGAGAACACTCAGAAGCTTGGAGGGGAACTTGAGGTTTGGAGCCAACTTGCGCCATGCACAAATGTTTCTAAGGTTGGCGAAGACATCAAGAAAGGCGAGATGTTCGCTAAAGCTGGAAAACGCTTAAACCCCTACCATATCGGTTTAGCGGCTGCTTTAGGCTATACCCAGCTTAAAGTCGCAGAGAAACCCAAAGTCGCCATTTTACCCACAGGCAACGAACTTGCAGAATTAGGCACCAAACGTGCAGCAAACCAGATTTACGAATCAAACAAAGTCATGGTATCCGCGATGTGCCAAGAACTTGGTGCGGAAACAGTTGACCTCGGTTTAGCAAAAGACAACACTGATGAAATCGCTCAGAAAATCCAAAGTGCCCTTCAAACATGCAATGCAGTTATCACTACTGGCGGGACAAGCGTGGGCGGATTAGATTTGGTGCCAGATGCAGTTAACAGGCTTGGGAAACCCGGCGTAATTGTGCATGGTGTTGCGTTGCGTCCTGCGATGCCCACAGCCGTTGCCATGTTGGAGGGTAAGCCTGTCTTGATTTTGTCGGGTAATCCTGTGGCTGCAATTATTGGGTTTGAAGTGTTTGGCAGACCACTCATCTGCAGGATGCTTGGAATGGAAAAAGAGGAGCCAAGACCAGTTGTTAAGGCGGTTCTGGCGCGAAGAGTTACAAGTGTCTTGGGCAGAAAAACTTACGTGCGAGTTCATGTGGTCTTGAAGGATGGTGAATTGTCAGCTGAACCAGTGAGCGCAAAAGGTTCTGGAAGCATATCTACAATGACTCAGAGTAACGGATATCTAATTGTGCCTGAAAACCGCGAAGGCGTAAACGAAGGAGAAAACGTGACTGTCCACATGTTCGGCAGCTTGGAGGAAGCGTAATGTTTAGGAAGCTTATGACGTTTGAGGAAGCAAAAAAAGCCATAGATGACCAATTTAAGCCTGTGTTTTTGGGTGAAGAAGAAGCCGTTTTACTGGAAGCCTACAATCGTGTGTTAAACGAAGACGTGGTTTCCACGCTGGATATTCCACCGTTTAACCGTTCAACCGTTGACGGCTATGCGGTGAGCGCCCAGGATACGTTTGGAGCCGACGAAAACCAGCCTGTAGTGCTTAGGGTTTCAGGCGCAGTTAGCGTTGGGGAAGAACCAAACGTCATGTTGACGAAGGGTGAAGCTGTTGAAATCGTTACTGGCGCTGTGATTCCAAAGGGTGCAGACGCAGTGGTTATGGTTGAAGATACCGAAAATGAGGATGCCAACTTGATGGTTTATGGATCAGTCACAGTCAACGAGAACGTCATGAAAAAGGGTTCAGACATCAAAAAAGGCGCAACTATACTCAAAAGAGGTCAAGTTCTGGGTTCTTCGGAGATCGGGGTTTTGGCGGCTTTGGGCTTAACCAAAGTTAAGGTCCTAAAGATTCCTATGGTAGCGGTTTTGTCAACAGGTGGAGAAGTTACTGAGCCTGGGAAACCGTTGCCGCCTGGAAAAATTTTTGATATCAACGCTTACAGCATAAGCACAGCTGTTTTCGAAAGCGGCGGAAAACCCGTTTACTTCGGTGTGGTTCCAGACGACAAAGCAGCCTTAACAAAAGTAATGCAAACTGCAATAGCTTCCGCAGACATGGTTATTACTTCTGGCGGTGTTTCGGTTGGACCCAAAGATTACACCCCTCAAATAGTGGATTCGCTAGGTAAGCCTGGAATCGTAGTTTACGGAATAGCAGTAAAACCGGGTAAACCAACAACAGTCGGGTTTATCGATGAAAAGCCGGTATTTTCGCTGCCTGGTCATCCAACTTCTGCTTTGCTGATTTTTTACTTGCTTGCGAGACCTTTGATTTTGCGTTTAGCCGGTAGACCTGCAGTACCTATGAAGTCTGTTAGGGCGTTTGCTGGTACCAGAATGTTTAGTGCTAAAGGCAGACGGACTTTTGTTATGGTGAAGTTAGAGTTCGATGAGACTTGCCGTTTGATTGCAGAGCCCGCGGAGTCAGGTGCTTCAGGGGCGATTACCACCTTGGCAAAGGCTGATGGGTTTGTGGAGATTGCCGAGAACGAGCAGTTTGTGGATGTAGACCAAGAAGTGACTGTTTTTCTTTTCCGCGGTTCCGCTGCTAAAGTCTAATTTATTTTCTTTTCAGCAAGAGGTAAGCCGTAAACACCCAGGTTAAAACAGCGTAACCAAGCATACTCAACCCAACCAATAGGTTGCTAAAACCCACTGAAAATAACACATCAAGAGCAAACGCTGAGTTTACGATGAGCAGGATTGCGACTAGCCATGGTGCCCAAACTCTCTTAACAAAGAGGCTGTAAGCAGTTATTATGCTGAGGATTCCCAAAAAACCAACATGCGGCGGAAAACCAGTCAAGGGTAAAAACGCCAAAAGAGTTATGCCTGTGCCTGCATAGAAGGCTATGGATGCTAGTTTGAAGGGCTTGAAAGTTTTCAGTTTGGTTGATAGGGACACAGACATTCGCCTTTACCTTATGCAGTATGGATATTATTAATAAATTTAATGTATAATGTTGGAGCGATCATTTAGAATAACCCTGAGAATTCAACAAAAGAAGTTGATTAAGCGATGAGCAACCTCGTTCACATTATCTCTATACATAATATGGGTCATTATCATAGGAGGGGAAGATTCTGAAAGCACCTGCAAAACAGCAACATCCATCTCCCTAGAAGAGCGCTTAGCCAAAATGCGCTGCCTCCGGATCAAACGCCGACATCTCAACCGTACTAAAAACCGCTAGCACGCAAGCCCAAAAAACATCATCATGCGTACCCTGCGGATGACTAAAAGCATAACCGCCATCCTTACGCAAAGCAAACCGCTCCACATTAAACTCATTGCATATATCGCCCCGATACGGTTTTTCCCAATTTAAAAGAGGAAAAATAAACCTTCCATCCTGCATACGTTTCTTAAGAAGAGCAGCCATCTCACTTTTTCGTGGAGAACTAAAAACAACGCCTTCACCGTTGTTGATGCCGGCGTTTTCCATATCCAAAATGAAGCTTGGGCCTTCCCTGGTAATGTCAACTCGAATTTTGCGAAAGCCGCCCCACCTATCCTGCAGGGACTTAAGGTAACCCAACACATAGGCGTCATAGGTTGGATGGCCAAAGATTTTCAGGTGCCTAAGTAGTAGCTTCTCGCCAACCCGTTCCACAACACAGAGCACATGATAATCTTTAGTTTGAGCAGGATCCAAACCACAATAAAACTCGCCCTCATAGCCAACCTCAGGCCGAAATTCCTGCAGGTCCTCCCCACAGTTTTTAGCCAATGCAGCTGGAGATTAAGCTTTGGGAGAGCCAGACGTCTTCGTCTTCAGCCCACTCAGCCTCCATTTCTCGGCGCCACCTAGCTGGATCATCCCCAAACTGCCGCCTAATGCGTTCAATCATCTGCGGATTTAAAGGCCCCGAAGGATCCAAAGCTTTCTCCCAACTAAAATGCTGCTTAACAAAATCCGCATAATCCTTGTGGTTGCACATCCTCCAAAATAACGAATCTCGATTAAAAGGCGTACTGCTAGCAACTAACTTACCGTTTGTTGTGCCCAACGTAAACAAAATAGCATCATACAAATCTTCATCGCCAGCGGTGAAATTGGTTTCGTCCCACCAAAGCCGATGAAATGTGTTGCCTCGGATTGTATCAGCGTTGTTTGGAAAGGCTTCAATGACTGAGCCGTTTTTGAAGCTAATTCTGGTTTTCTGGACATGGGAGCTTCCTTGGGGAAGGTTGCGGCAAAAATCCGCTACCCGCCGAAGATTCAGCTTCGTTTGGCGCCAACTTGGACCAATGAAGCCAATGTTTAGGTCGGGGTTCTCGTAGGCATCCTGCAGTAGTAATCCGCCGATTGAAGTGCTCTTGCCGGTTTGTCTTGGCCACCTAACCGCAAGAAACTGATTTTTCCGATATAATTCCGCTAGCTCAAGCTGATAGTTGAAAGGTTTTAGACGACAAATGTCACTGAAGAACTTTGCTGTGTCACCCTTAACTGCATCGAGCTTCACAACCTTGGACTCTTGATGGATTCGATATTCTTCACGAAGGCCTCGCCAGTGAGATTGAATCTCATCGGAATTGAAGGTCCGAGGAAATTTTGAACTAACTTTTGTTTTTCTCTGCCGCAAGCTGTTTTCTTAACTCCAAAACTTCAGATTCCAATGCACGATAGTTCACAAAATCGGCAAAGAGCCGCTGGTACACTTTTACACCCATAATAATATTATGTAAACGTGAAATCTCAGTCGCGCGAAGACCAGGACGCTCTAACGCCACCAAAGCAGCATCCATGACCTTGAGCTTTTCCTCAACACTTGGCAATGGTCCAGCCGTTTTCAATTCGAGACAAGCCTCATTTGCGCTGGCAACATCTGTAGGAGAAGTTGGATTTGCGATTGGAGCTTTAGAAGATGATGATGGTGATGATGATACGGCTATTGGAATTTGCGGTTGGGTGTTATCTTTTTAGAGATAAACCCAAATTGTATATTTTATTCTTAACTGAAGCACGACTTTTGCCCATAGTTTCTGAAATGTCAGTGAAGCCTTTTCCTTCCTCAATAAGTTGACGCAAATAACGCTCTTCATCAATCGACCACGGCTTCCCCCTCATCCTCAATCCTCACAAAACATCTTGACCTGCTATACACCCCAACGGTTTTAAAACTTGTCGAAACCAATAATACAAAAAAACCAAAGATTTTTCAAAGGTTTCTGAATACCGCCAAAAACTTTGAACTGGAGAGTTTAAAGTCCCTGCATTGTTTTGAATCACCAGCTATATGCAGTAATGTCAAAATTTTCGCCCTTTGCTGAAAAGGCAGGAATGCAGAAAGTCGCTCAACAGCCATCATCAGAACGCATCTCTAAGGTTCCTGAGGAGCTCTCGGAGTTGGGCTTCGACTTGCAGCTGTTAACCAATAAATTTCACCTCTATTTTATAGCTAATTAGATAAATATTCAATATTTTATGCATAAAATCCTCATCTGCAAATGTCTTGCATAAATGATATTTCGCCGCTGGCAGCGACAAAATAACTGCTCAACAGGATTAAGCTCCTGCGAGTACTTTGGAAAAGAAATAATCCGCTTCTAGGTGCCTGTGTTTGCTTGAAGGATATGGTTTTGGTTTTGAGGAACGCTGGAAAGAATTGAAACAAGGTCTAGCAATTATCTGCGAGCAAACAATGTAAAAACAAGTTTTAATAAGCATTCCTAATTAAATTGATTTGCAGTTTTGGGATAATGATTAACTATCGTTGAACCTTTAGTTTACGTTTGATTAGTATTCTTATATTTTAATTCATATAGTTAGTTTTGCGGAGAGTTGGTGGTTTGTTTAAAGCTTCAGATGTGATTATTTTAACGATTGGGCATTCTACTCGTACGTTGGAGGAGTTTTTTCAATTGCTTGAGGTTTATGGTGTAACTTTACTAGTGGATGTACGTACAGTTCCCCGTAGCAAGCACAACCCCCAGTTCAACAAGGAAACCCTCCCAACCACCCTCAAACATTACGGCATAAAATACATTCACATGCCAGAAATCGGCGGCTTAAGGCATCCAAAACACGACTCTGTCAACACCGCATGGAAAAACAGCGGTTTCCGAGGTTACGCCGACTACATGCAAACCCCAGAATTTAACGTTAACTTGCTAAAAATCGTGGCGTTAGCAAGGGAAAACCGTTTAGCGCTAATGTGTGCGGAAGCGTTGCCTTGGCGATGCCACCGAAACCTCATCTCCGACGCCCTAGTGGTGCGGCACATAAAAGTTGAACACATAATAAGCAAAGACAGCGTCATCAACCATGAACTCAACTCTCTGGCACAAGTCGAAGGAACAAAAATAACATATCCATTATTCACCAAAGAAACCCCCCAAAGAACACTGGGCGATTTTGGTACTGCTTGATTTTTAATTATCGAATTGTCGATTATTTTTTTTGTAGTTTTGCTATGAAAAAACCATTGCATTGGTGAATGTGTGGGTATAACCTTTGGCATTGTGTTAAGCCGTTTAGTCCTGGCATGCCGATTTTGGGTTCAATGTCCATTAGGGTGAATTCTGGGTGTTCTTTAATGAATCGCTCAATTATGCCTTCGTTTTCTTCGAGGGTTATGCTGCAGGTTGAGTAGGCTAAGACGCCGCCAACTGCAACTTTTTCTGCGCAGTTGTTAATCATTTGCCACTGGAGCTCCGACATATTCCGTATTGAATTGGGGCTCAGGCGCCACTTCGATGAGGGCTGCTTAGCAAATACGCCTGTGCTCGTGCATGGTGGATCCAAAATCACAAGGTCAGCTTCACCCAACAAGGGCACAGAAACGCGGGCATCCGCAACTACTGGCTCAGCAATTTTGGTTCCCATGCGGGCAGTTTCTTTTTTCCAGGTTTTCATGCGTTTAGAAGAGAAATCCAAAGAGTAGATGGTGCCTTGGTTCTGCATTAGCTGGGCAATGAAGGTTGTTTTAGCACCTGGTGCAGCGCAAACATCAAATACGGTGTTGCCTGGCTTTGGGTTTGCGGCTTGGGTGGCAAAGCAGCTTGCTTTGTCCTGGACATAGAATAAGCCTTCTGCATAGCTTGGTAGGGCATTCAAAGGCTTTTTGGATGATAAGACTTTGTAAGTGTAATTTAGAAGCTCAGTTTTTTCCAGTTCCACGCCTTCCTCTTTAAGTTTTTGAAGAATTGCATCTTCAGCTGCTGCTAAGGTGTTGATTCGGATGTAGTTTGGCGGTGACTTCATGCTTCCGTTTAGGAGTGCTATCGCTTCGTCATGCCCAAAAAGCTTCAAGCAGTACTCCACAAACCATGTAGGATGGAAAGTTTGCAAGCTGATTCTTTCTGTTTCAGTTGGTTGTTTCCATGATTGGAGCCAATTTTTTGGTGAGCAAAAAGCCCAAAAATGGTTCGATTTCCCGCATAGTTTGCCAGCCCAATATTGCTCTGCCCATGGATGCGACGTTTTCAGCTTCTTTGAGGTTAATTTTTCCCCAGTTTTTAACGACACGCGTCTGGTAAACGTACAAACGCAGGAATGCTTGGATGCCCATTGTGTACTCGCCGATTTTTTTGGGTTCCACCACAGTGTTAATGAATTTGTCGATAAGGTTTTTTCGACGTTCAGTCTCAACTACTAAGCCGTAAGCGAAACGTATCGCACTTGGGTCTTTGATGGTGAGTTGTTTTACTGTTTTCATCAATGCAGCTCGCTCGTTGAGTCGGCGCATTTCTATCCAACTGAGAGTCTCTATGGCAACAGTCCAAGCGTCCCGTAACAAATCAAATTCACAGCTAAGAAAAACACAGGTGCACCTAATAAGAATTCAAACCTAGCAGCTATGTTATTTCATGTTAACAGCCACATATCCTTAGGTAATTGATACTGCACAATTTCAAGATTTTTCTGGTTTTTGTCCATAATTTTAAAAGTTAAACCATGGATAAATCTTGGTTTTTTTAGTCAGTAAGGATTTTAGTCTCTCTGTACCATATGTAGTCGCTAAGGGTAACTGGGGATGGCGAGTAATCTTTAGATTTCTTTATGAGAGAGCAAACTAAACCTCCCGTTAAAGTGGAGGTTAAAGCGCAAGCGCCAGCTCAAACATCCCCGATTCAAGAAGTCGAGGTAATTAAGCCCAAAAAACGAGACGCGCCTACCATTTCCGCCCATAGCCCCTGAAAACCTGCCGCCTTCGTATTTTGTTTCTGCCTCTTACGATGGGCGCCAAAAGAAGGCAGTCATAAAACTCTACGAACCCGAGTCAGGCAACCTCTACTTCTGGTATGACAACACAGGCCACAAACCCTACTGTGTAACCAACCTAAAACCATACGACCTCCAAACGAATACGAACGAGTTACTACATCATCCAGGCTTTGAAAGTTTGAAGTCTACAAAAAATTTGATCCTCTTAGCGACAACCGGAAGTTGAAGTCACAAAAATAATCTGCTAAAGACCCTCTTGGCCATTGGAGGAAGACCAGCGACACCATACGAGACATTGTGCCAGCGGATTTCCCAAAAGTCTCGGCTGACAACATTAGGACAGCGAAACTCAAGATTTGGGAATCAAAGATAAAGTATTACCAATCCTACATTTTTGACCAGCAATTGTTGCCAGGTATGATTTATGAAGTTAAAAACGGCAACTTAATCGAAAGAGTCGACAACACAGCCACAGAGAACCTTAACAAAATCAAAGCCCTTTTCAATGACTGCAAAACAGATGCAGAACGGGAGTATGCTGAGTACGCGAAAAGTTGGGCTAAACTACTCGAGTACCCAGCGCCAAAGTTCCGCCGAGCCGCCATAGACATCGAAGTTTACTCACCCCTATCCACACGGATGCCCGATGCACGAGAAGGCGCATGTCCCGTAATTGCCTGCTCCGTCTACAGTTCAGATGGACGAAAAACGTGTGTTTATCCTTAAACGTGAGAGCATGCAGATGGTGACCAGTCTTAACCGCCGGCATAGATGTTGAGTTCTGTGAGTCTGAGGAGGAATTACTCAAAAAAGTCTTCGATGTCCTATGGGATTACCCTTTTATCTTAACTTTTAACGGCGACGACTTTGACCTCCGATACCTCGCCCACCGCGCGTATAACTTGGGCTTTAGTAAACGCGACATACCTATAGACATAGGTAAACGCACTTGTCTCCTTACGATACGGTATCCACATTGACCTCTACAAGTTCTTCTTCAACCGTAGTATCCAAATTTATGCTTACGGCGGTAAATACAAAGATGTCAGTCTAGATGATGTTGGCTGCGCGTTAATTGGCACCCAAAAAATGCACTTGACAAGAACTTTGGCGACTTAAACTATAGCGAGCTTGCAGCGTATTGTCTGCGGGACTCTGAAATCACCTATAAACTAACCAGTTTCGAAAATGATTCCGCAATGAAGCTAATTCTGGTTTTAACAAGAATTGCCAGCATGCCCATGGAAGACGTTAGCAGACAAGGTGTTAGCCGCTGGATACGTAACTTTATGCACCGCGAGCATCGTAAACGCAACTTCCTCATCCCAAACGCCGAAGACATCCTAACCAAAAAAGGCAAAACCAGCACTACTGCCGTAATTAAGGGCAAAAAATACAAAGGCGCAATCGTTGTGGAACCAACGCCTGGCGTACACTTCAACGTGGCAGTCATGGACTTTCCCAGCCTGTACCCCTCCATCATCAAAGTCTGGAACCTTGGCTACCAATCCATCTGCTGCAGCCACCCCAACTGCAAAAGCCACACCATACCTGACACAACAGCACTGGGTCTGCACAGAAAAACGAGCGTCTGGAAAGCCTTCTGATTGGTTCGCTTCGAGATTTGCGTGTGCGTTGGTACAAGAGCCGCGCCAAAGACAAGTCGCTGCCACCGGAACTTCGCAGTTGGTACAGCATCGCACAGGGAGCACTCAAGGTAATCTTAAACGCCAGCTATGGCGTGTTTGGCGCCGACAGCTTCGACCTCTACTGTCCGCCTGTTGCAGAAGCTACAGCAGCCATCGGCACGCTACAGCATCACTCAAATCCTTAACCACGCCAAATCCGTGGGTATTCAAGTTCTCTATGGCGACACAGACAGCTTATTCCTCAAAAATCCAACTAAAGAACAAATCGAAGATGTAGTTCACTACACCGAGCATGAATTGGGAATGGGCATAGATGTTGACAAAGTCTACCGCTACGCGGTTTTTAGTTCACGCAAGAAAAACTACCTAGGCGTTCTCGAAGACGGCACCGTCGACGTGAAGGGGCTAACGGGCAAGAAAAAACACATTCCAACCTTCATCAAAGGCGCATTTAACCAAATGAAAGAGCGACTTGCCAAAGTCAAGAACCCTGAAGACTTCGAAAAAGCAAGAAAAGACATAGCTGCCATCGTGCGCGAACGATATAATGCTCTTAAACGGCGTGAATGGGGTGAGATGAGTGAGCTTGCGTTCCATGTGGTTTTGGGCGATGAAGTTGCAAGCTACACAAAAACAACGCCTCAACACGTGAAAGCCGCCAAAATTCTTCAGGAAAGCGGTAAAGAACTCCGCGCAGGCGACCTCATCAGCTTTGTAAAAGTTAATAGTAACAAGGATCGAGTAAAACCGGCGGAGTTGGCGTCCCGAAATGAAGTAGACGTTGACAAATACATCGCTTATTTGCATAGCACTTTTGATCAGGTTTTGGATGCGTTGGGTTTGAATTTTGATGAAATTATTGGGTTAACACGCCTTGAAAGTTTCCTTGGAGCCTAACGTAAACACCTGTTTTAAAACCCATGAAGGTCAAGATATTTTTCTCAATAATTGTTTTCCGCTGTTTTCTAACTTAAAAAAGTTGGATTAGAGCGCCAAGCAGCGTAAAGAGCCCAACTACGATGGCGATTATCTGCACTATGCGCCGCTCAGTTAAGGGGCGTCGGTAACAGATGATTGTTACAAGGCTTTTTCTGCTGTCGGAGCTGAGTTTTGTGCCGTCGAAGATGACTTTGGCTCTTTTACGGGTGAAGAAGATTGAGAGCAAGATAATTGATGAGTTAAATATGAAGGGCAGAATGGAGATTAAGAGGTTAACTTTTAGATCGGATATAACGGCGAATGATGCGATGGTTATTCCTATGGCAAATGAGCCTGCGTTTCCCACAAAAATTTTGCCTCGTACGTTAAAGAAGGCCAAGATGAGCCAGAAGAATAGGGGTCCGACCATTAGGATGTGGGATGGGTGAAAACGCCATCAATCCCAAGATGACGATGGCTGGGCAAACGGTTTCGAGCCCGTTTAACCCACCAAGCTGGTTAACGGTGTTTGTGACAATCATAACAATAAGCGGGACAATTATGAAAGACATAGTATGCGCCGAATTGTAAGGTTCCCAAGAAGGGAAGGGCTATGGAAGTTCGAATGGCACCAGTCTGTAAACCCTCAAACACATAATACATTAGTGGTAATGCTGCAATTAGGGGCATGAATGCTTTGTAGCGCCATTTCAGATCCATAAAGTCATCTAAAAGACCCATGAAACCGCCAAACAATATACAGACTGCAAGGGTTAAAGCGGCAGAGACACCGTTCACTAAAGTATCAAATTCCAAAGTGGGAACCACTTTATTTAAAAAGTAAATCGAGAAAAGATAAATGGTTGTGGTTAGGACAAAAAGAACGCCTAAACCGTTGGGGATTAAAGGTCGACCAACTTTGTGTTGATCTGGGACCTTTGGAAACACTGCTTTGCTCCTGCTTAGGGCGGTGTTATGCCGTGTTGGGCGTCGTATGTTGCCCAGTCAATTTCGTAGATTGCGATTATCGGCACTAGGCCTCCGTATTGGAAGGGTGATGTTTGTACTCCTGCAAAGTAGGCTTCTTTGAAGTATGTTGGCGTTGTCGTTGTTTGGTCTGGTTGGACATTGACTCCTAAAGCGGTCATGGTGTTGGCGTATTGCACTTCTGCATAGTTCAACAGTTCAAACACGGTGCAGTTTAATCCTTGGTCATTCCATACCCATCTGCCCGTTGTTGGGTCACTTGTGCCGAATTGTGTTTCATTTGTCCATGCTGTTGATGGGTTCATGAAGCCGTCGTTCAGGAGTCTAGTTTTTGCTTGTCCTGAAATTCTAGCCATCCATACCCATTTGCCTTCATCACCGTAACCGGCTGGGCTTACAACGTATGAATCTGAGCCGCTGCTTGATTGAGATACTTGTAGGACTTCAAAGACAGCGATGTATTTGACGCGATCTTGCCCATAGCTATTGAGCATTGCCATCGATTGGTTCTCGTTGCCCATAAACATGAAGCCCACGTTCTCTATTTGAGTGCTATTTACTGTAGTATTATCTGCTAAGCTGGTTACGTTTCCAAGGTCAGCTAACCAGTTGCCGTAGTCCCACCACATTACAACAGCAGTACTTGACTGAACATTGTTCTTTAGCCAACTTACTGCATCAAGCCATGCCGTTACTGGCTGGGTTAGACTTGCTCCGCCTACTGGAAGGCTTGAAGCGCTGATTGCAGTCGGAGAGTAGGCTTGCGAGATGGCTCTTGGCATCCCTCCAGTTTGGGGTGAAAACGCCAAGTTGGTCACCAAGATTATGAAGATCACAAAGACAGCGAGTCCGCTGTATTCTTTGCTTACACGTGCCAATCTTCGCTTTGACTTAGCTAAAGTACGTGGCGCTTCTTGGAGTAGAGTGAAGAACGGTTTTGTCATGCTAATTATTCCTATGCCAGCTATTATAGCGAAAACTGGCGCAAATAGTACCAGTAGACGCACCATTGAAGTTGCAAAGTAAAGCGAGGTAACCGCAAAGAGCAACAGGAAGATGTTTCTGTTGGTTGGATTTTTCAATACAAAGTACAAACCTACTAGGAAGAATAGTATGCCTATGCCTAATTCCAAATAGAGGTTTCCCCATCCTGAGATTCTCTGTTCTGCAACTGAATCGATAAGTGGGGAAGCAGCTCTGATGAATGGGTCTAAAACTGTTATGAACTTTCCAGCAATACCGCCAAGGAAGCCCGTTACTGCGAGAGTAACAAAGCCACCGACGATTATTACCAGAGAAGCGACTGCTAGCGCAATCTTGCTTCTCATGGAAATGTTGTTTCGCAGAACTTCTGCAAGTACAAGCACGATAAACACTGCGGCGACTGGAAGCACTGCTGCTGAGATAACGTAGCTAAGTGAGATGTATGGAACCTTTGTTCCTATAAACAACGCAAGACCAAACGTGATGCTATAGTTAATCAGCAGTCTTTGACTGTATCTCTTCAACAGGACCATGACAAAGACAAACAGGACTGATAGTGCAATCAGGTAATATGCTGCTCCCCAGCCTGAGATGAAATAAGCCAATGCCGCACCGGCGCCAAGCGAATACAGTAATGATGCGCGCAGTGACCTGTTACCATCAACTGATCTTAGGAAACAAGAATATGAATAGAACTAGCCCAAGGACACCCGGTACTTCCGTATCGAAGAATCCAAGCGAGCTTCTCTGCAAGAATGATGGCGCTAACGCGAGGAATAGAGCTGCAAATAGACCAACTGCTTTTCCACCCATGTCTTTGCCTACAAAATAAAGAACTAAACATGATACCACTGCCAATGAAGGCTGGTAGGACGGAGCAAAACGTCATTAAATCGATTTTTGCGCCGAATAATGTGACAATTTGATAGAGTACGGCAGCTGTCATAGGTAGGGCTGGTAACGATGTAGACATGTCTAATCCGTTAGGATACCATTTCATCAAGTTAATCCAGTGTGTTGGCCAATAAGGTGAAAGTAAACCGTTATCCACCATATGCTGGGTTATGCTGAACTGGTAGTAGGGGTCAAACTCATTTAGGAGTGCTGTGCCTCCTGAGAGGTTTTCCCAACGTAGGGGTAAAATACGAACTGTGAAAGCAATAAAGAGAATCATAATCAGCGCTGAGAAAGCAATGATTGAACCATGGCTCACCTGCATTCTAAGTCCGCTAAAAATCGATAAGCTATTACCGAGTCGTTCCTTAATTCCTTCGCCCACTTTAAGCATCTCTTCCAAATGTATATTGCGATTGTACTATTTTACACATTGGCGATTTATTTATGGCTTTCCAAAACCAGCCAGAATGGCTTCAAGTGACTAAGAGGGTTTGGTTGCATGAATAATGACCCAAGGGCTAAACCTAACAATCCTTCGTAACCCAAAAACTCTCTCAAACCCAGCTAGAGTAGGCACAAGACCGCTCTGAGAAGTCCTTCCAAATGGCAACCAACTGTACCCCAGTTTCTTTTTCACCAAAAACCCTGTCTTAGATAGGCTGTGCATAGCTTCCTTGTATGAGTGGCGGTATGATTTTCCCTGCATTGCCTTCAGTTTCGCTTTAAGGCTTGATTTGTTGCCAAAAGATAGTATGGTGGAAGCATTGGGCTTCAAAGTGCGCTTACACTCAGACAAAGCTTGTTCCAGTTCGGGGATATAATCCAAAACTTCAATCATAAAAACAACATCAAACACTGCATCCTTTAAGGGTAGATGTCTTGCATCTGCCTGGATAATGTTAACCTGTTTAGTTTTGAGCTTAAGCCTTTTGAGAGCATAAGAATTAATGTCGACGCTTACAACCGTGGCTTTAGTGTTAGCGGCATAAACCGAGAAGCGTCCCGCTTCAGCGCCAACATCCATCACTGTTATATTCTCTGTGGATAGGTCAATTGATTTAGAAATAAAATCGGTTTCCAGGTTGGTTAGGTACTTGCCCATTCTGGTTTTTGCTGCCATTTCCCAATGGGTCTCAGCTGACAAATCAAACGAGGCTTCGGTTGGGGCATTCAAGTTGTTGTCAACGCTTGCTTAAGGGTTTAACTTCCACGTCCATAGGCAACAGGGACAGTTTTCTGTCACATTTTGGGCATTTTCCGCCGTGCTGCGCGATGATTTCGTCTGGTGGTTTGAGATCTTTGCCTTCATATAAAACATGATTGCAACCATGGCAAATAACGCGTTGCGGCATCCAAATCCCCAGTATTTACATGGATGAGGCATATTTATCGGTTGCTAACAAATTTTAGTTCTAATTATTTGACTCACTTACTGTAAAGCTTTTAATGGGAAATCCATTGGAATGTTAAAGTGTGGTTTAACGGCGGTTGGAAAAATACACTTTAGTTATTACGGAGAAACCCGATGCTGCAAAAAGGATAGCATTGGCACTAGATGTTGACGGCAAACCGACAAAAGCTTCCAGCAACGGCGTCCCGTATTATCAGGCATATCGTAACGGTGCAATAGTGGTGGTTCCGGCGCTGGGACATTTATACACGATTACAAGTATGCAGAAAGGGCGTGGCTATCCGGTTTTTGATTACCAATGGGTTCCACGGTACCAAGCTGAACGAAAAGCATCAAGGATTCGAGTTTGGCTAAAAGTCATCGCTCAATTGGCCAAGGACGCAGGGGGGTTTGTGGATGCCTGCGACTTTGACATTGAAGGTAGCATCATAGGCTACTGCATCCTAAAGTACGCCTGTGATGGCAAAGAAGCGGAAGCTAAACGGATGAAGTACTCAACTCTAACAAGAGAGGATCTCCAAGAATCCTACTCTAACCTTCAGCCAAGGTTAGATTTTACGCTTGTTGAAGCAGGGTTAGCTCGTCATGAAATAGATTGGTTATATGGCATTAACCTGTCTCGAGTTTTAACCCAAGCTGCCCAAAACTACAGCGGAAAATACGTTACACTTAGCACGGGCAGGGTGCAGGGACCAACCCTGAAATTCCTTGATGCTCGCGAAAAAACCATAAATTGCTTTGTTCCAACACCGTACTGGACCATAACCGCGAAAATATGCATAATCGATACAGTCCTAGAAGTCGAACATGAAAAAACGCTTGAAACCAAAGCCCAAGCCACAGCGATTAAGGATGCTTGCAAGACCAAGGAAGGCCAAATAGAAACATTAGACGTAAAAGAGTTTTTGCTTAACCCACCAGAACCATTTGACCTTGGAGCAGTGCAGAATGAAGCTTACCGTATCTTCAAATACACCCCCATACAGACCTCAAACATCCTTCAACATTTGTATTTGGACGCATTGATTTCTTACCCGAGAACAAGCAGCCAAAAGCTTCCGCCAACAATTGGTTACAGAAATATACTTAAAAAACTCGGAAACGCTCCTGTCTACGCTAAACACACTGCTGAATTGCTCGCTAAAACATCGTTGAAGCCTAATGAAGGCAAAAAATATGACCCTGCGCACCCAGCCATCTACCCAACGGGAAATCTGCCTGAAAAACCCCTTGGCACAGCTGAAAGAAACATCTTTGACCTGGTTGTTAAGAGATTTTTGGCGGTTTTCGGCGAACCAGCAATTCGGCAGAGTACAAATGTAGTTGTAAGCTTAAATGGCAACCTTTTCCACTTTGATGCAACCCGAACTTTGACGGAGGGTTGGATTAAATTCTACAAACCATACTTTCAATTGAAAGATTCAATCCTGCCGCCCTTGACCGAAGGACAAAAAGTAGCCGTAAAACGGGTTATCTTAAATGACTATTTTACAAAACCGCCGGCTCGATATAACCCAGGTAGTCTGCTCTCAAAGATGGAGCAGGAAGAAATTGGAACAAAAGCCACACGGGCAGGAATCATCAAAACTTTGCAAGATCGCAAATATCTGCAGGGAACAGACCGATTCTATGTAAGCGACCTCGGCTTTGAAGTTACAGAAGTTCTTATGAAATTTTGCCCAACGATTGTTTCCCCTGAATTAACCCGAAAGCTCGAAGAAGAAATGAATCAAATCCAACAAGGCACCCAGACTAAACAAACCACGCTTCAAAACACTATTGAAACCCTAACACTTGTTACTTCTGCACTCAAAGAAAAAGAAGCTGCAGTGGGTGCACAGTTAAGTCGATCGCTTCAGAAATCAAGACTAAACGGAAGTACGGTTGGTTTATGTCCCAAGTGTCATGAGGGAAAACTGGTAATTTTGCGTTCTAAAAAATCTGGCAAACGCTTTGTCGGCTGCACAAACTTTTTTGAAGGCAAATGCAACACGTCATTTCCACTGCCTCAAACTGGCACCGTTAAACCGCTTGCTACTGCTTGCAAAAGCTGCGGCTCTCCAACTGTAGCGGTGTATCTTCGATTAAAGCGACCTTGGAAGCTGTGTCTTAATTCAGATTGCCCCTTGAAAGGAGACGGTATATAATGCATTGTAAAATATGCTGCAGAGACTCAGAAGAGAACGGATTTTGTCAGTTGCACTCTAAGGCGTTTAAGAATGTGCAGGAGAAATTCAGGGTTTGGGAGGCTGCTTTAAACGTTTCTTGGGTGGAGTATTTGGCGGAGATTCAGAAAAATTCATTAACTGGAGTATGGGCTAAAGAAGTAGCAAAGTACCTAATTGAGGAAGAGCACCAAAAATGACTACAAAACTAAAGAAAAGTTCTTCATCACTATCCTTCTCGCTTAGCCGATGGTTCCGCAAACTCTCAACAAACACGCCCTCAGCATTCATAGTTATAGTTGTTGGGATTTCCTATGCAATTTTCCTCTTCGGCGGTGGACTGTACACTTTAATTAATCGTCCCTTGCCTTCCGCATATGTCAATGGACAATTCTTCTTCCTCTATCCAGATCTCAGCTCACAATTTGTTGCCGATACAATCATTTCAGTAACACTCTACGCGATGGGATTCGCTGGTTTATTTGCCATTTACCAAAGCTCCAAGAGTGCCTACAAGCCTAGGCAAGCCTACATGCTATTAGTCATAGGTGTTACGCTCTTGTTGTTAGCATATGTGTTCTTGGAAGGCTCAATCCAGTTCAAAGCAACTGGCGGCCGATAATTTGTCTTTTCTTGGTTGAATAGTTTTTTGCAGCTTACCACGGATTTTTCTTCAACTTCATCTTATAAGCTAAAAAGTTAGTGAACAAGTGAATCGGCGGCGTTATCAGCAAAGCTGTCACCGCCACTTGCCAAAAAGTTGTCACTCCCAATTGCCAACCTGTGAAAGCTAATGGAAGCGAAAACACGACTGCCCCAACAACAAAGTCCACTTGATCAACGATGGGCAAGAGTCCGCCGGGCGCGATGCCTATTCTTCGTTTTATGAAAGCACCTGTTAAATCGCCCAAAAGCGCTCCCAAAGGGATAAGCAAGGCAAACAGAACCGGGAAACTCTCAAAGCCAAAAACCAAGCCTTCGACCAGTCCCACTCCAAACCCAACGCCCCAGCCGAAAAAGAAGCCCCTAAAAGTCTTGTTGTTGCCGAAAATGCGTTTGCCATCCACAAAGTTCCTGCCAAAATCCATCTTTGTTCCGCCTCCAGCAAGCACAGGCGTTCCGTTGGCGCAATAGGCTGGGAAAATAAACTTTAAGGCTTCAACAATTATAAGGGCTAAATCCATCGGGTTTCAACCATTAGTCAGTGGAATTGTGTATCTTGTATTCCGCTTTCCCCTATTTGTACATAACACACGGGTTCTTGCTTGATCTCCCGTGCCTTCTCCAGTGTCACCTTAATTATTTGGGAGTTCTCGGTGGGTTTTAGAGCGATTATTGTATCAGCCCAAAACTTTAAAACTCTAGTCGCAACGGGTCTAACACAGGTGCTCTGATCAACGAAGACGTTGCGCACTTGGCTTGTTATTATGACCGGAAGTTTCCGGATTTTTGTGATTTGCGCTAGGATAGCCAGTTGCCTGTTCAATTCACGGTTAACGCCAAAAGCTTTTGTCTTGCTTAATGTTTCACAGACTTTTGCGCCATAAAGCGAGGTGAAGGTGTCAAATATGATTAATCCAACTTTTTTGGTGGCGTAGTCTTGGATGCCATCAACAACTGCCGTTTGCTCCCTAAAATCCTTCGGTTTAACCAAGATTATTCGTTCGGCAACTTCATCAAACTTTTCGCCTGAAATTTGAGATAGCCTTTTGGCATAGAAGGTGTTATCGCAGTCAACAAAGAGCACCTTGAAGTTCTGGAGGGCGCAATTAACAGCGCATTGCATGGCAAACGTGGTTTTTCCAGTTTCAGGTTCACCATAAATCAAGGTGACTGTTTCAGGTAAGATGCCACCGCCGATACTACTGTCAATGCATTTGCTGCCTGTCTGGATTTTAACCATGCTTTACACGTCAAGGATTATTAACTTGAAGATAGTAATGTTTTTTGCACTTAAATCTACCCTTTAAGGTTGCAATATGAAAGAAAAAGTGGCGGTTGCTACAGTTCAAGGCAAAACTTACTTCCTCATCGTTAACAAACTAAGAGAACACGACATTCCCTTTGTCAGTCTAATTCCGGGAGAATCAGTGCCTGCCAAAATAAAGGTAGTATTAACAACTGAGCAGGAAAAGCGTCTGGTGAATCATGAAAAAATCTTGGTTTTTCATGGTCAAGATGAGATCGACAGTTTAGTTGAGCAAGTAAAGGTATTGCTATTGGGCAAGGAAGCCTTCGGGAAAATCGTGTTCGGTGTTGATCCGGGTGTTGCAATTGGGTTGGTTGCTGTGGCTGATGGAAAAGTTATTGAGGAAGGGAACTGCTTTAGCACTAAAGAAGTGATTGACAGCATACTTAAGGTGTTGAGAAACGTTGACTTTGCAGTTACCAGCGTTTCTGTTAAGATTGGGAACGGGGTTCCAGTCTATAAGGAACTGCTAAAAGATTTAGATGATGCTTTGCCACTTCAAGTGGCTTTGGAAGTGGTGAGTGAAGCGGGAACTAACAAACCTTTAAAAGAAAACAAACGTAGCAGAGGAGTCAGGCATATTTCCTCCGCTACACGCATTGCCGGAAGGAGAGGAAACATTGTTCCAAGGAGAAAACTAATTGCAGCAAACTGTCGAACCCAATAGAACATTGTTAGTAAATGGTCCAGCGTCGGCTAAGCTTGTTTCTGGAAAAGCAGAAGTTTTTGGTTGCCCAATAAAGGTTTCCCAGCGGATTGTAGTTAGGGAAGGAAAGCGCCTGCCGTTTTTTGCTGTTGAAAAAGCAGTTGTTGATGTTTCGTTGGGTGCCAACGCAAGCGTAGCAGAAACCATTGGCGGTACAATTCCAGCATCATGGAAAAAACCCGTAGAAGCAATTTTGGGTTTGGTGAAACGCCCTGTTGTTGTTTTACTTTTGGGGGCAGCTGACTGTGGCAAAAGTAGCCTTTGCACCTACCTGTTAAATAATCTAATTGACGGGAAATCCAAAGTAGCGGTTTTAGATGGTGACTTAGGTCAATCTGACATTGGTCCGTCAGCGACGATTGGTTATGCCTTAACATCAAAGTGTGTCGCTGACCTGTACGATTTAAAGCTAAAGAATGCCTTTTTTGTGGGAGTTACCTCGCCGATAAAGGCAATAGCGAAGGTGATTGAGGGGTTAACTGCTATGAAGGCTGAGATTTTTCAGCAGCAAGCGGATTTTGTCTTAGTTAATACTGATGGCTGGGTTAGCGGTGATGTCGCTATTAAATACAAAGCTGCCTTGATTGATGCGATTAAGCCCGATGTTATAGTTGGGGTTCAGATGGAAGATGAACTTGGGCCCCTGATTGCAGAGTTAACTATTCCAGTGGTGGTTGTTGAATCCTCCTCTGCTCTTAGTCAGAGAACAGCAGAGAAACGCAAGATTCTTCGCGAAATGACCTATTCTAGATACCTCAGAAATGCGAAGTTGCAGTGCTACCCAAAGAGCCAAGTGACAATCGAACCCAGAAGTGCCATCCCAATCACTCAGGAACCTGAGAAAGGCTTACTTGTTGGGTTGTGTGGTCGAGGAAGCAAGTTTTTAGGAATTGGTGTGCTAAGGGAAATTAACCCTGTAAGGAAAGTGCTAAAAGTCCAAACTGCAGTTTCAGCTAAACCCTTAAAGATAATTATCGGAAAAGTTGTCGTAAACCAGAAGCTTCAGGAATCTTAGGACTGTGTTCTAAAAAAATTGCTGACTTCGGTTGCTAAAACGTCTTTTTTGTCGGGTAAAACTTTCATTCCGTTGGTTATCCATGATGGCAGGAAACTTTTGCAGTAGCTTGTGGAGAAACGGTAGTCTAAGAACACGATGGCACCTCGGTCATCAAGCGTTCTTATTGGTCTCCCTGCTGCCTGCGACGCTTTTTTCATGGCGGGCAAAACGTAGCCGTATTCGCGTCCAAGTCCTGGGAAACATTTGTCATAGTACTCAATCTGCGCTTTAACTCTGGGCGTTGGCTCCGCATAAGGCACACCAACAACCACCACCGAGTTCATTTGGTTACCTGGAAAATCCACACCCTCCGATGTCCTGCCGCCTTGTACACCCAAAAAGACAGCGCCGCCTTTATCGCCACAAGCTTTGAAGTCTTGAACCATTTTCTCATTAGCTTTTGACGTCATGCCTTTGCGTTCATGAAACAGGGGTTTTAAGAGAGTATTTTCTAAGCCTTCAGCTAGTAGTGCGTTTAAGACTTGGAAGGAGGCTGCGAAGACGCCTGTGTTGGTTGGGGTGCTGTTAACAACTTCGTTTATGCGTTCAACCAAGGTTTGGTACATTTGAGGGGTTCTTTTCTCCATTGAAGTTGTGACACCGCAACAGACGGCTGAGAAAACATGGTCCCTTGGAAAGGGTGAGGGCGCAAGAAACTTCACGGTGCTTTCGGGTAATCGCGTAATTCTCGCAAATGCTTCCAGCGGCTGAAGAGTCCCCGACATAATGACGTTAGCATAGGTGGATGAGAAAACGGGTTGCGTGACCTTCGAGGGATCAAGCGCCACTATTTCGAGCTTAGCGGTTTTGTTGTTTTCTTTGTTGAAGTATCGGCTGGCAACATTTATGAAAGAACCGTCATCCAAGGTATCGTTCCATTTGAGGAGAAATTCACTCATAGAGTGAACATAGGACCTTGGATTTTTGCCTTCAGCCAACAAACTCTTCTTAATTGCAGCACCCGCTTCATGCATGTGTTCAAAGAACTCTCTAAGGTGCGTAATGTTTCCCTGTTTTTGGATTATATCAATGATGCTGTTGGCAGGAATTATTTCTTCTCGACTTATTTTATCTGTTATTTTTTCCACTTCAGTCCTAAAGAAATTGGCGAACTCTTCGATATCTTTGTGTCCGAAGCGGTTGGCTTCCATTTCTGCCGCTCTCATTACAAACAGCGATAGGGCGCTACCTGAGATGTCGATGGCGGTTTCAGGCAAATTGTGTGCTTCGTCAACGATTAGAATGATTTTTTGAAGTTCCGTCTCCAGGTTTTTAAGGAAAGCTGTGCGGATAACGGGGTCAAAGACGTAAAGGTAGCTCAAAGCAATGACTTTGACATCTGAAAGTCCAGCTTTCACGAGCTCGTAGGGGCAGACCTCTTTTTTCTTGCATATCCGTTGGATTTCGGAGCCCATATATGGTCGGCTGGCTACTTGTTGTTGAAGCTGCATGTAATCGTATGTGCGGTCTTCCACATTGGTGTAGTAGGGGCATCTGCTTTTAGCTTTGAGGAGTTCGCAGACTTCCATAAGTGACTTGGAATCGAAAGCGCCTCTTGCAGCAAAGACGTTGAGGCACATTTCGTTGCGCCCACGGATAGAGAGTCCTGAAATTTGGTGTTTCCTGAAAACTGCTCGTAGCTCTTCGATGACGCGGTCATGTTGGCGGTGGGTGCGCGCGACGTAGAGAATTTTGAGTTTTTTTTCGATTGCTACTGGCAACACAGCAGAAAGTGCTGAAATTGTTTTTCCTAGGCCGTTGCTGCCTTCAATTAAAACTGAACGTCTGCTGGCGACGGCGTTGTAAACGGTGGTTATGAATTCGTCTTGGTGGGGTCGTACGTTTTCATAGGGGAAGTAATCTGCAACTTGGCTTGGCAGTTTAATCATGTTTTATCCCTAAATCCTTCCCCATCTGGAAAATACCGCCACAAGTATGGTTTGCAAACTATAAATACCAATTGCGCTGAAAAATGGGTTTTTAGTCTTTCTTTGTCATCATTAGTTTCTCGGCTATATCCAAGTCCTTGACCGTGTTGATGTTCAAAAGCACCTCGGTTTCCTCGGTGATTATGGCACTGGTTTCGATTTTTCCAGTGCCTTGGATTTTGGCGCCGTTTATGATGTTCACACCTGAAACTGCATACCACACGTTCTTGTACTCGTCGGTGGAGGAAATGGAGAGCCCCAAGTCCTGTCGTGCTTTGATTGGGACAAAAACCGCCAAGAAATCTTTTCCACAGACCTCAAATTCGCTGATTACTTTGTCAAGAAATTTTCCTGTTATTGCTGGTACATCTGCTGGCATCGTGAGCACTGGACCCATCAAATCAGCCTTCATGACGGCTTGTTTTAGGTCGTTGTGGTATCCTTTGGCGTCTGTACGCAGAACCTTCCAACCGTTAGCTAAGCAGTGTTTCTCGGTTTCAGTTGTATTTGCACTGGTTATAACATAAAACTCGGAAACCCTCTTCGCGTCCCTAATTGCTTTTACAACCCAATCAATCAGTGGCTGACCCAAAAACGGCAACAACGGCTTCTCAGTTGGCAAACCCATACGGCTTCCTTTTCCGCCAGCCATAATCAAAGCAGAAACCCTCATGCTATCACCATCAACAAAGCCGCGAACAAAACCAGCGTTACAGCTCTTGCAACCTCATTGGTTGCCCCAATCATATCGCCTGAAACTCCTCCGAAAACCCCATCAGACACCCTCTTCATAACAAACGCGACTGGAATGCTGACTAAAACTATGCCAACAGCTACTAATCCAAAAAATAGATTGCTTGTAAGAGCGAAATAGGGAAAAACAACCAAAACCGCAATCAAATAAGCAACCGCATTTAGGTTCTTTTTGGCTTTTGCTAGAAAAATCGAGCCGAGCCCCTTATGCGAGGGTTTGCCTACCCAAACAATTGTAACCATGGATAATTTCGCTGCAACTTCTGCGGTGATGATTGCGCCGAAAGCAAACAATGGATTGATAAAAAATAGCCCAACAAAAGCTGCAAACTCAACAATCAACGCTAAAACAGCCCCTGAATAGGTCACCGTCCACGCGTGAGCAACCATTTTTCTGTCATGCACGTTCCGCAATCCGACTGCATTCCCTAAATCGATTAAACCATCGAAATGCTGCAGCCCAGTAATTACACTCAGGAAAGCTATCGTCATGGCTGCGGGAAGTAAAGTTGCCAAAACCCCAGTTGGCAAGGCGATGATACGGTTAGCTAAACCCAGCAAAAAAACTACTATAATACTTGAACCGACAAAATATAATCCTGCAAGCAAACCAATAAAGCCGCCCATCAATGGGAAAAGCCACACGTTCTCTGCCGTCGTGAAAATGAAATCTTCTTTTCCTCCAACTGGAATGATGGTGAGGAAAGACAGCAAATCCCTAAAAGTTTTTATAGTTTTCACAGGCGACATATACCT
This sequence comes from Candidatus Bathyarchaeota archaeon, assembly GCA_963770935.1. GTDB lineage: Archaea > Thermoproteota > Bathyarchaeia > Bathyarchaeales > Bathycorpusculaceae > Bathycorpusculum. The sequence goes on along the minus strand of CAVYRJ010000001.1, from coordinate 31,114 downwards.
ACAACCTTACTAATTGGGAATATAGGCTTTGTCGTGAGTTGGATGGCTGACTTGAAAGAGAAAAAAGTGCTAGTTACCGGTGGAGCAGGCTTTATAGGCTATCACCTGTGCAGTAAACTTTCGAATAATACTAATGATTTAACGATTTATGATGACTTGTCAAGCGGCAAAATGGAAAACGTCAAGGATGTTCCCAAAGCCAAATTCGTCAAAGGCGACATACTGGACCTTAAAACCCTCTGTGGTCTAGAAAAAACCGATTTGATTTATCACTTAGCGGCACAAGTCGTGGTTCCCTATTCTATGGAAAATCCACTGATCGACTTTGAAACAAACGCCAAAGGCACCCTTTGTGTGCTCGAGAAAGCCCGAAAAGACGATGCGAAACTGGTGTTTGCTTCCAGCGCCGCAGTCTACGGCAATCCAACCCAGCTTCCAACTTCTGAAGAATACGGTTTCCACCCGTTCTCATGCTACGGATTATCTAAAGTCGTCGGCGAAGAATACTGCAACATTTACCGAGAACAATACGGTTTAGACATTGTAATCACAAGGTTCGCTAACGTTTACGGACTTCGTTGCCACGGTGTCATCCATGACTTCCTCGAAAAACTTGCTAAGAACCCAAACAAACTCGAAATCATAGGCACAGGCCAGCAATCTCGCGATTTAGTGCATATTTCCGATGTTGTGGAGTTGTTAGTTAAGGTTGGCTCGCTTGAATCTGCCAACGGACAAACCTACAACGTAGGATTGGGCAAAACAACAAAAATTATTGACTTAGCCAAACTTATGCTCCAGATTCTTAATCTCCAAGACAAAACCGTCGTAACAACTACAGGCGTTTCTTGGCAAGGCGACATCAACACAATATGGTTCAATAACCAAAAAGCCAGAAAAGAATTAGACTGGAACCCCAAGGTAACGTTAGAGGATAGCATAAAAGAAGTCATCGCTGACAGGAAACTCTCAATATGACTTCATCCTCGCCAACACGAGGATTAATTGCTCTACTGCGGCTTCCCTACTGGCTAATGACAGGCGGCTTGTCGCTTCTAACAGCGTTTGCTATAATGAAAGACCCTTTAAGCATGAGTATACAAACCGCCCTGCTGATTTTCTTCTCAATGGCATTCATCACATCCGCAGGTTTTGCCATAAACGACTATTTTGACCGCGAAAGCGATGCAGTAATCAAGCCCAAACGCCCCATACCTGCAGGCGCATTGTCGCTTAAACAGGTGGTGGCGATTTCAGGCGTACTCTTTGCCGTGGGTTTAGTAATGGCTTCTTTGATAAACTGGTTGAGTTTTGCTATTATCGCTGCTGATTCGCTTGTACTTTTGGTTTACTCTTTCATGGTTAAACGCAAGTCAGGTTTTGTCGCCAACGTTTTGGTCGGCATTCTGACAGGTACTGCTTTTTTGTATGGAGAAGCAACCATCACTGCACCGGCAACTTTGAGTCTAATTTCTCTGAGTCTATATCCTATAGCTTTTGGCACAATCGGCGGGAACGTGTTACGTGACATTCTCAGCGTGGAAGGTGATTCCAAGGTAGGCTATCCGACTCTTCCACAAAAAATCGGCAATTACAACGCTGCAAAGGTGGGCGCTGTGTTTTTCCTTCTGACAGGCTTGTTTGCGCCTCTGCCTTTCTTCTTAGGAAACTTCACAGTTTACTATTTACCGCTTATTCTCCTATGGAGTGTTCTCTTAATCTATTCATCCATACGCTTGATAACGTCAGGGTCCACAGTGCAGAACGTACGCAAATACGAGCGCATCGTAACCATGTCAATGATGTTGCTGCCCCTAGCACTAATAGTTGAAGCCATTTTGGGATGGTTAATGTGAGCGAAACCAAAAGCATCTGTCCCGAATGCCAGAAAAAAATCAACGCTCAACTATCACAACTCAACGGAAAAATCCAAATCACCAAAGCAATGCCCCGAACACGGCGAATTTAAAGCCACCCACTGGCAAAGCTCCCCCATCTACAACCACATGCAAAAATACGACCAGTTCCAGTACCTTGGTGACCTCAACGCGCCCAAAAACCCCGACGGCTGCCCCTACAAATGTGAAACCTGCACAACCCACGCTTCAGGCACCGTAATCGGCGTAATCGACGTAACTAAACGCTGCAACTTCAAGTGTGCAGTCTGCTTCTCCACTTTTCCCCAGCAAGAAGCAGATTATGAACCCACCAAAGAAGCACTCGTAAACATGCTTGAGTTCGCGAGTAAAGCTAACCCCAAACCCCCCGCAATTCTTTTCTCAGGCGGCGAACCTCTCGAACGAGAAGACATGCCTGAAATCATCGCTGCTGCTCATAAGCTAAAATTCATGACAATTTTGGCGACCAACGGAACACATTTGGTTGACACCCCGGGGCTGGCAAAGAAGCTTAAAGATAGCGGCTTAAACATTGTTTATTTATCGTTTGACAGTTTCCATGAGGAATTCAACAGAAAAGTTAGAGGACGGGAGCTTTTAGACATTAAACTTAAAGCTATTGAGGTTTGCCGCAAACACGACATGGAAATTATCCTCGTCAACACCCTCATGAAGAGCCTAAATGATAAGGAAGTCGGCGACATGATCCGCTTCGCAGCCAAAAACACCGACATCGTTAGGGGCTTAATTTTCCAGCCTATCGCTTTTACGGGCAGAGCCACTGAGAACCCGTTTAGGGAAAACTTCCGGGAATGGAGCTTTGCTGAAGACGTTGAAAAACAAACCAACGGCGAAATAAAATCAACTGATTTGTATCCGATGTCAGTTATGACTTCGCCGATTAAGATAATGCGCAAATTCATGCAGAAACCTTGGCCGCTGTTCTCATGTAGTCCGCAATGCGGCATAGTTAACTGGGTTTATGTTTCTAAAACCGGCAAAATGTTCCCAATCAACCGGTTCGTAAATTTTGACCGTTTCTTTAACAGTATCCGCAAAACTGCTGAGACTGCCGAATCCAAAGGCAAAATGTCCCTGCTTTCATCGCTGTTTATGGGTTCAATGCTGTCGATGGACATGTTCTTGGTTACCAAAGAAGTCGGCATGCCGACCCTGATGAAATCGATTATGCGTATGCACCTCTCGCCATCGTATCAGTCGCTAGGCAAAATCCGCCGTAAAATCTTCCTCCTCGGCTGCATGGCTTTTATGGATTCCTACAACTTCGATGTCAACCGTGTCCGCCGATGCGTCGTGCACTACATTACGCCTGATTTGAAGATTATTCCGTTCTGCGCCTACAACAACGTACACCGAGTCGCCATTGAGAAGGCGTATGCGGCTAGACAAAAGAAAGCCTAAAAAACTATCAATTTTTCAAAATATTATTAGTCGCTGAAAACGCAAATACTGACCTTCCCCTCTTAGGATTTACGATTTAACCAAAAATTTAGTTTATTACTTGTATGTTTAGGACACAGTAGTTCTGAGTAAACTCCAGAGTACCTTCTTTATATTGCCAGAGTTCAAAAACCACAGAGTAGCTTCCTGGTGTGTTTTGGGTTATCGTTACTGTTTTCTCCACAGGGATTCCGTCGTTTTTCAGGTCATCTATTTCTATGGTTTGGCTAGGTTGGGTGTCAACTGGAAAAGTGGTAAGGCTCTTTTCGATTTTTACCTGTACTTGGTAGCTGGAGCTTGTTGCCATGTGGTTTACTACGTTAACGTATACTGAAAAAGTGCTGTTTTGATTGGCGACTAAAACTTCCGGGTAATCGTCTGCTTTTCTGTTTGCATCAAGCAAATAGATTGAGTTGTAGGGTTCTGCTTGTGGTCTAAAAACAACATAGTAGCCGACCACAATGGCGGAAACTATGATTAACGCAAGAAAAATCGCAACCGCGTAGCCCTTTTCTTCATCTAAACCGATTTTGCTTCCAATTCTCTTGACACTTTCTAATAGTTTCCGCATCCAGAATGCCTCTAAATATAGTGCTAAATATCTCGATTCCCGACTTAAATCTTCTCAGTTTAGGTCTACCATACTTTCTAGCTTTGTAAGTAGTAGGAACTTCAATCATGCTAAAGCCTTCTTTAGCGAATTGGACAAGCATCTCTGTTGCATAAGCCATGTCGCCCTCATTTAGTTTCACCTTATCGATGGCTTCATGAGAAATTGCTCTAAAACCCGATTGGGTGTCGCTGAGGAATTGGCTGTAAAAGAAATCGTAGAAGGTTGTGATTACTTTGTTGCCGATGAAATTGAATAGTCCCATGGCTTTGTTTGGGTCGTACATTCGGGTGGCTAAAACCATGTCGGCGTCTTTCTCAACCATTTTTGTGATCATGCGATGGATGTGGCGAACTTCATAGGTTCCGTCGCCGTCGACCATGACTATGATGTTGCCTTTGGCGTTCTTCATACCTGTCATAAGCGCTAAGCCATAACCGCGTCTGGGTTCAATGATGAGTTTGCAGTAATCTAAGTCCTTGACGATTTCTTTGGTGCCATCTGTAGAGTTGCCGTCAACAACAATGATTTCCTTTGGATAAGACAAATCATTATGGATGGTAGAGACAGCTTCCAGAATGTTACCTGCTTCATTAAGTGTTGGAATTACCACCGAAACCATTTCAACTTTTGACGTCATCAGCTAACTTCCATTTCAAAGGGCTATAATGTTTCCGTCACATGGTTAAATAAGCTCTTCGTATATTTCCACGAGCCTTTCAACATTTGCATCCCAACTAAACTTTTCTTCCATCATAGCGCGGAGTTCTTGTTTGCGTGAAGAAAAATCAACCGCGGCAAAATCCAAAATTGCCTTCGCGAACAATTCAGGCTGGTTAGGAGGCACCAGTTTCCCGTAATCCTCCGACAGGACCTCTCTTATTCCACCAACGTCAGTGGCTATAACTGGGAGTCCGCATGCCATGGCTTCAAGTGCAACCAGTGGCAACCCTTCACCAGACTTCGAAGGCAAAACAAACAAGTCAGCAACATTGTAGTACGAGGGTAAATCCTCATCGCTGACAAATCCTGCAAGCCTGAAGTTAGCTTCAATCCCCAACTGCGCAACCTGCAACTTGACGTTTTCCATGTCTGGACCCTTACCCACGACCAAAAATACGATTTTGGGGTTCTTTTTGACCACTATGTTTGCAGTTTCTAATAATGTGTCAATGCCGTTTTTGTAAACTAGCCGCCTGACAGTTAGAACTACGATAGCATGCTGGGGAATTCCGAGTTTCTTCCGCATTTCTTCACGTTTTTCCGCGATTGGTCGAAACCTTGCTAAATCAACGCCGTTGTAGATGACTTTAACTTTGCTTGGTTTTGCGCCTAACCTTAACACATAATCTTTGGTTGCTTCGCTTATTGCAATGATTTTGTCTGCGGCTTTAAGGTTTTGTTTTCCCACGGTTAAATCGTTTAAGCGCTCAACATGGTCAAAGATGTTGTTGTAGTCTATGAAGGTGTTGTGTTGGGTGAGTACAAAGGGTTTGTTGTATAGTTTGGCAAGTTTAGCCGCTGTAAGTGAGGTTAAGTATGGATGTCCGTGGGCGTGGACTATTTTGCTTGATTTTACAGCTTTAAGAAACGTCGGAAGACTGGTAACTGTTGGAATCGAGTATGGAATTCCAAGGCGAAAACCCGTGTTGAGTGATTCATAACATTCAACAGGAACCCCATCAACAACATAGCACTTGGGCGTGCCAATACGGTTCGTTACAACCATAGGCTTAAAATTTTTTGTTCGCAACCGCTTGCTTTGTTCATTAACCACCTTTTCTATTCCGCCCACATGCGGCAGGAAGGTGTGTGTAACAATGCAGAGCCGAGTTTGAACCATGGGAGCCCAACAGGATAAATCCTCAATCCGCATAGTATTATAATCTTATGGTAAACCCCTACTTGTACCGGCAGAACTGGGCACTGGCAAAGTTAAATGAAATAAAGAGTAAAAATTGGATTTTAAGGTTGAATATCAGACGCTTTTTAATGCGCGAGTATACATGTTCGAAGATGCACCAGCCACCAGCGCGCCTATTGCGTCATTAGTGAGTGGTGGCAACTTCTTTAGGATGCCTGGTTTAGCTTGGTCGAACCGTACGAACTCGAACATGGCTCTTGACCCGCCGATGTAGGTGGCGATAGCTATCCCGATGATCTCGTCAGCGACGAGTCCCGGTCTGCCCAAAAATCTCTCCTTGGTTAACCCTGGAATCCAGACCGTTCTCAGCATCTTCTTGGGCATGGAAAGCGGCAACGATAAGAGTAGAAACGTTTACGTCTGTGAGGATGTGGAGGAGTTCTTCTCTGAGCATTTCTGAGGCTTTTTCCTCGGTTTCTACTCCTGGGTGAGGTACGAACATTTCAAGTGCAGCGTGGATTAGACTTTTTAGTGAGATGTCTTTTTTTTCCAGGTATTCAAGCAGTGGAGGTTTTTGATTTGTCATGGGTTTAACCTGACGTTTTAGTTGCGTAGACTGTTTTAAGTGTTGTGTGGCGTTTTTTACCGTAATGCATATATGAATAGGTTGGATAAACCACCCACGCGTTAGAGGGATTATTTGCTGAACATCAAGGAAAAAACTCCAGTTTCAGTCAAAGTTTTATCGATTGGCAAGTTATCTAAAAGTTTGAGCAGAAAAACCAAGTTTTTATGTTTACATGTTTTCCAGCTAAATATAATGAGTTTAAGCCAAATTCACGTTCACCTAAAACCTATAACACAGCAATCAACGGTTAAGGGTGAAAATTAGGAGGAAAAATGAGATGAAAGTTGTTGCTTCATGGAGCGGCGGCAAAGACAGCGCCTACGCATACTACTTGGCAATCCAGCAAGGACACCAAGTGATCAACCTGTTCACTATGATGATGAGTGAATCCAAATCAAACTTCCATATGATACCCTCAGGAATCCTAGACGCACAAGCAGAAGCCGTCGGGATACCCTTGATAAAGAAAACCACCTCCGCAGCAACGTACGAGAAGGACTTCAAGTCAGTACTGCTAGAGTGCAAGGCAAAGGGTGCACAGGGCTTAGTCACAGGGGATATCTACGAGGTAGCGGGGCATGAGGAAGGCTGGCTTGGACGCGTCTGCAAAGAAGTCGGCTTAACCCCAGTCAAGCCCCTGTGGATGGGTGACACAAAACAAATCTACCTTGACTACCTCAAAACCGACTTCAAAGCAACAGTAGTACGTACTAAACTGGATTTGCTTGGCATAGATTGGCTTGGAAGAGTTTTAGACCGCAAATTCTACGACGACATCCTAAAACTCGGCAACGTTGATGCTTGCGGCGAAGGCGGCGAATACCACACTGTAGTTACTGACGGACCAACATTCAAGAAAAAGATTGAAATTCAAGAAACGCAGAAGCATAAGCTTGAGGGCGGCTTTGGATACTTGGAAATCAAAAAGTTCAAAGTTGTGCCCAAGTAAAGGGAAACCAAAATGGATGTACTAATTGCGAATAACGAGTTGAAAGCAAAAGCTTTCCTTGACGAAATAGAAGCCAAAAATCCACTTTTTATCTGTACCATAGCAACAACTGAAACCGGAAAAATTCCCGGGTTATCGGCGGCTGGTGCTAACCCTGACTTTACGGATTTCACCCCGCCCGCAGACGCCGAACTGTTGTTGTTGGGCAAATGTAAATCTATCCAGGGCGTTCCGATAACTCCCGACGGCATTCCGACACCTGGCTTGATAACCACCTCAGCGCTGCACTTAGCTGACATACCAGTGCTGGTTGTTAACGGCGGTGTGAAGGTTAAGCCGCAGATTCCCTACGTGGATTTAGGCGGCAGCTCTGGACGCGACATTCGCACCGGTAACTCCGTCGACAATGTCGAGGAAGTTATCGAACGCGCAAAGATTTTAGGTGAGCAACTTGCGAAAGTGTCGGATTACCTTGTTATCGGTGAGAGTATTCCCGGCGGAACCACAACCGCGCTCGGCGTTCTCTCAGCGTTAGGAGTGAATGCACAAGGAAAAGTCAGTAGTACCCTGCCTGAGAACCCGCATAATTTGAAAGCAGAAGTGGTTGCGGCTGGCTTGAAAGCGGCAGGCGAAAAATTCGGAAGCCTTAAGCACAACCCCATAAAAGCTGTCAGCTGCGTGGGCGATCCCATGATGGCTGCCTTGGCTGGCTTAGTTATCGGAGGCGCTAGGCAGGGGCCTGTTTTGATGGCTGGCGGAACCCAGATGACCGCGGTTTTGGCGATTATCAACGCTTTGAACCCAGATTCGCTCTGCAATGTGGCAGTGGGCACGACAAGGTGGGTGGCAAAAGACAAATACTCTGATATTTGCGGCATAATCAAACAGTTCTGTAATGTGCCCGTTTTAGCAGCGGATTTAGATTTTGGTCCCTCAAAGTACCCGGGGCTCAGAATCTACGAAACTGGTCTTGTAAAAGAAGGTGTTGGCGCTGGCGGCTCATCTATTGCGGCGATGGCAAAGACTGGTGGAGGGGTCACAAAGGATATACTTCTTAAGGAAATAGAGCGTAATTATGCTCTACTGATGGGTATAAAGTGACACGGGCTTGGTCGTTAAAGAACTAAAGAATCTCCTATCTTTCTTAACCGTTTTTCCAATCGCTATGGACAAGGATTTGCTGCTTGACTGTGCCCGAAACATGTGGGCTTTTCCGTTGATAGGCGCTTTTCTTGGTTTGTTGGCTGGTTTGTTCGGCGTGGTCGCATTCCGTTTTCTGCCAGATATTGTGGCAGGAGCTTTGGTTTTCGCTCTGCTGCTCTGGATGACTGGGCTGCATCACACTGATGGTTTGCTGGATTTTGGCGACGGCGTCATGGCACACGGTACTCCAGAACACAAAATTGATGTAATGCATGATCAACTCACAGGCGCCGGCGGCTTATCACTGGGCATCTTAACGATGCTTATTACGGCTTTGGCAGTGGGGTCGCTGAGCGTTTCAGTGGGAAGATGGAGTGTTCCTCTAGTGTTTCCAGCAATAATCGTTGTTGAAATGTGCGCCAAACTCTCTATGGTTGTGGCTGCTTGGGCAGGTAAATCGGTGCATCAAGGTATGAATTCGCCGTTTCTGGAAGCTATGCATGGACGTGGAGGCAACCTGCGTTTAGTTGCGGCATTGGTGATTTCGTTTGTCATTGGGTTGCTGCTGCTTCGTTTCACAGGCATCTTGGTAGTTATAGCTGCTGTAATCACTGGCTTAGTCATGGTAGCTGTCGCGCATAAGCACTTCAGGGGGGTCACAGGCGACGTTTTCGGAGCTACCAACGAGTTAACCCGGCTTGTCTGCGTTATTGTCGTTGTTGGTGGTGATTGTACGGTAGTCGCGCTTGTGATGGCTGGCGGCAAAGGCACCCGCATGAAACTCGCACAGGAAAAACCGTTGATAGAAGTCTGCGGCAAACCCGTCATCGAATACGTGCTCTCTGCACTTAAGGAAGCAAAAAGAATCGACAAAATCATTGTTGCGACAACCAGTTGCACACCCAAAACCACAAAGTTCTTGAAACAACTAGGCGTCCAAGTCATCGAGACTCCGGGCACAGACTACGTTTCAGACATGGGCTATGTTGTTCAAAAGCTTAAGCTGGGCGTTTTCTTAGCCATCGCCGCTGACCTACCGCTGGCGAAAAGCGAAATGATTGACGCCGTCGTTGAACGCTATGAGTGCTGCGGCAAACCAGCGTTGACAGTTGCGGTTCCATTAAAAACCAAAGCAAAGTTGGGCATGTGCATCGAGTACTCGTTTAAAATGGACGACAAAGACGTTGTGCCTGTTGGAATTAACGTTATTGATGGGCGAAAGCGGTATGGCGACGAGTGGCTCGACCAAGACATCTACCTCCTAAACCATGAAGAGCTAGCGGTTAACATCAACACAGTGCAAGAACTTCAACTAGCAGAACGTTTGCTAACTGAAAAAACAAGAAAATCATCCTAAGCTATCTATTTGTTCGACTTTTTGGAAATGAAATTTGGGTTATTATACGCCTTTTTAGACTATTTTAAGCCAGGGAAGCAATTTAAGGTTGAGTTTTTTGTTGCTTGCTTTCCATTACTTCCTTTAGGGTTGCTTGCATCTTCCTAGCGTCAACGTCTAAAATTGGGGACTCACATATCATTGTTGGATGCAACCCAAAATCAACAATTACCTCCGCTAGCATGCGGAATTCTGGTCCGTATCTTTCTTCGTCGAGGGTGTGGTGGCGTTTTTCGCCTTGGCTTGAGAACTCGATTTTTGAAAAGTGACAGTGCATGCTTCTGAGGGCTTCTGTGCCGAGGGTTTGCTCGACTTTTTCAGCTATTACGCGGAAGTCCTCAACTTTTTTGAGAGTTCCTTGGTGCAGGGCATGAAGGTGTCCCCAGTCGATAACAAGTTGTGTGCCTTCGACTTCCTGGTTGATTGTTAGAATTTCCTCTAAGGTACCGACTTGGAATTTTCTTCCCATGGTTTCGGGTCCAAGCTTCACTTTTAACCCGAGGCTTTTCATTTCTGTGCTGATTTCTTTTAGGGCGGTGAGGCAGGTTTTGAAAGCGTAGTCTTTCTCGAATTTGCCATAGAAACCCGTGTGAAAAACAACGACGTAAGCACCCATCCAGTCTGCTGCGGTTGCACAGGCAATTAAGCGTCGTTTGCTAGCTTCAACAACCTCCTTCTTCCCTGACAAGTTTACAAAATATGAGCCATGCATGCTGAGTTTAACATCGTTCTTTATTGATTCTGCGCCAAGCCTTTCTGCGTCTTCCTGTTTTATCTGCGGTTTTGGTCCCCAACGGGAAGCTTGGTACTCGAAAGCATCCAATCCTTCTTCATGCAAAAGTTTGGGGACATCAGCAGTCGTTGCGCCCATGAGCCTAAACATCGGTGGTACGCCTGCAGGACCAAAACGAGTGTGCTCAGTCATCTTTCTCTTCTCTCATTTTTAGGGTTGATTTGTTTGCATTAAGGCTTTCTGTCAGAAATAAATTACGTTTTTAGAATAAACTAGCGATTGTGGGAATATGCACAAAGAAATGAACGTAAACAGCCACAACCAAGATTCCGACCGTAATCGCGACCAAACCAAAATCGCCCTTGTGCAGCCTTAGCAGGTACAGGTTTGTGCGTTTTTTTGTGGCACCCCACGCGCGAGACTCCATTGCCTCAGCCAACTCAAGGCTTCGGCGAATAGCGCTGACAATTAATGGGATTAGTACAGGCACGTAGTTCCTGATTCTCTTCAGCAAGCCGCCTTTCTCCAGCTCTAATCCTCGGGCTTTCTGCGCATCCATTATGGTTTGGGCTTCTTCTGCCAAAACGGGGACAAAACGGACTGCGGTTGTGAAGGCAAATGCAAACTCGTATGGTACACGCGATTCCTCGAGGGCTAAACCTAAGTGGTCGGGTGAAGTGGTTAAGAAGAACACCGAGAAAGACTCAACAAGCACCACAAACCTCAAGGTCATTGCAGCGGCATTTTCCACGTTGAAAGCCGTTAGGTGGTAGCCTGAGGTGAAATACGTTGTTGCAACGTTAACGACAAAGATGAATGTTGCCAGAAAAGCTGCGCCACGCAACGAACGAAGCCACTGCTTCTGGACACTCGCCAACAGAACAAAGGGAATCTGCATAAAGAACAAAACCAGCAATGGAATAATCTGGCTAAAAATAATTGCCACCACAAAGATGGCGATGACGTACACAAATTTTATTCTAGGGTCTAAGTTGTGGATTGGAGAGTAGACTTTTCTGAACCTTAAACCGTCAAAAACACTCATTTCAGGTTTCTGCTCTCCTTGGCTTTTAGGATTATTGCTTTGGCTTCATAGAGGTCAATAATATCCTTGGGAAAACCCAGCGGCGCCAGCTTAGTGAAGACTTGAGCGATTTGCGGCAGAACAATCGACGACAACTCCAGCAGTGCGGGGTCGGTGAGAATTTCTTTTCCCTCGCCGTCGGCGACGATTTTGCCTTCCTTCATCAAAACCACGCGTGGATTGCATTCCGCCACAAACTCCACATCATGCGTTACCGTGACGACGGTTTTTTTCTGGGTTTGCATCTGCATTATGAATTGGCGCAGCTTCTCTTTCTGCTCATGGTCCTGTCCAATAGTGGGTTCATCCAAAATCAATGTTTGTGGGTCCCAAGCTAAAACCGAAGCCAACGCAACCCGTTTCCGTTCACCACCGCTTAGCAGGAAAGGCGAGGTCTTTCGGTACTGAGTTAGCGATAAAAGATTCAAAGCCCACGTGACACGTTGCTCGATAACTTCTGGTTGGAAGCCGAAGTTTTTGAGTGCAAACGCGATTTCCTCCTCAACTGTTTCGCTGAAAAGTTGGTGGTCGGGATTCTGGAAGACAAAGCCGACGTTTCGGGCTAACGCTGCAACGCTTGATTTGGTGGTTTCACCGCCGTCAACGAGAACCTTGCCATGTGAAGGCTTGAGGAGTCCGTTGAAGTGCTTGACAAGGGTGGATTTCCCCGCGCCGTTCTGCCCCATAATAGCGACAAATTCGCCGTCTTGGATGGTTAATGAGACGCCTTTTAGAGCTTCAACTTTGTTGGGGTAAGAATAGCGAATGTCCTGTGCCTCAATCATTTGGGCGATAGCTCCTTAAGCAGTTGGTCAGCTAATTCCTCGGAAGACAGCGGAGTTTTGTCATCTAGGTTTAAGCCTTCTTTTTTGAGCATCTGATAGAGCAGAGTTGCCTTTGGGATTCCAACTCCGATTAAACGGGTTTCTTCTGAGCTGAGGATTTGTCTTGGGTCGCCCTCAAACCGCACTTTTCCTTCATCCATAACGATAAGGTGGTTAGCGTACTTCGCCGTCAAATCCAAACGATGCTCCACAAGGATGACCGTGATTCCCTGCTCCTTGTTTAACCTGTAAATTACCTCAAAAATTTTCTCGGCGCTAAGCGGGTCCAGAAAAGAAGTTGGCTCGTCTAGCACAATTACTTCTGGTTCCATTGCAAGTACAGATGCAATTGCCACACGTTGTTGCTGTCCTCCAGAGATTTCGTGGGGTGAGCGTTCTCGGATGTCGTAGATGCCTGTTTGGTTTAGTGCCCAATCGACTTTTTTTCGCATTTTCTCTCTGGATACCCCGATGTTTTCCAAGCCAAACGCAACGTCTTTTTCAATTGATAATGCAAAAAGTTGGTTTTCGGGGTTCTGGAAAACTAAGCCCACATGCTTTGCCATTTCGTATGTGTGATGTTTTAGTGTGTCGATTCCAGCAACCGAAATTTCGCCTTTCATTTCGCCTTGGTAAAAATGCGGGACTAATCCGTTGAAGCATCGGCACAGTGTTGTTTTTCCGCAGCCGCTTGGACCCGTAATTAAAACAAACTCTCCCTTCTCCACCTTAATGGAAACGTCCACAATTGATGGTTTTGTGGCGCCTGGATAGGTGTAGGTGAGGTTTTTTGTTTCAATTATAGCCATGTTTTTTGTGCCTGCTAACCTTAAGCGTGAGAGTTTGCTCATTTAAGCGTAGCTACGCGTTTTTGGCTATTTTCTGTTTTAGAAGTACAAGGCATTGTTTGAGTGCTTCTTGGATTTCGCCTTTGCCGCTGACGCCTGAAGCCATCGCGTGTCCTCCGCCGACTCCATTTAAATATTCACCTAGCGGCGCGGCTATGTCTACTCCTAAGTGGACGCCTGCAAGCTCGTTGAATTGGCGTGTGCAACGTAGGCTCAGCTCTACTTTTCCTTCTTTCTTGCCTGCCACAGCCGACATGTGGGCACCTATGTCAACTAGGGCTTTAGCTGCGGACGCTTGATATGCACTGACATGTGAAAGCGCAATAATCCAGCCTTCAACCTTTACGATTTTTGCTCTTTTGCAAGCCTTCAACTTTGCCATCCGCTCTGAGGGATCGATTGGTAGGGCAAACAGCGCTAACGTTTGCTGAGCATCAATCCCTTTCACAACTAGTTTAGCTATTATCTCAAAGGTAGGCGAATTAGCCAAAGCAAAATGTCTCGTATCAAACGCTATGCCGACAAACAACGCTTTTGCCTCATTGAGGTTAGGCTCGACTTCTGCTTGGCTAAAAAGTCGATAGATTAATTCGCAGTTAGCAGCGGCTTTCTCATCTACCATGCAGAACTTGCAGATTTGCATTGTTTCAGGGCTGGGTGCGTGGTGGTCTATGATTATTTTCGGTGAAGGCGACTTCCTTATTGCGTCAGCGACATCGTCGAGTTGATCGACGGTGTTCATGTCTAGGAGAACTATGGCTTCTGCCGATTCAATGTTAGGTTTAAGGTTCACGGTTATTGGTAAGTATTCAAACAGTAGCTTAGCTGGTTTGTTGACTCCCTGTGGACAGCCAATCTCAATAACTATGTTGGGCAAGAACCGCTTAAGCAAGCCCTGCAATGCGTAGGCTGAACAGATCGCATCGGCGTCGGCGCTGCGGTGACACAACAACAAAACAAACGAGGCCTGCTTTTCCTCTAAAAGTTGGAGTAGTTCTTTGAAGCTCATTTTATCTTTCTCAAAAAGTTTTCAGCAGCCATCTGTCCTACACCTGCAGCTTCCTTAACCAAGGCTTGGGCATCGATGTTTTTGGTTTGAGGCGACAGGACAAGGTTGATTTCAACTGTTACGCTTACTGGTTTTGTTCCTTCTGCTTCCACGCTGATGTCTAGTCGGTCAACGTCTTTGTTGGAGAGTTTCGATAGAATGTGTTTTCTGGCTGCGTTTTCAGCGGTTTGGCATAAAAGTTCGATTTGCTCGGTGGTTAGCTCTGGAAATCCGAGCTCAACCATCAAGCATCCCAGGTTTAAGATAGGGGTTGACCTGAGACTGGGCTTAGGTCTTCTTGCAGTTTGGTTTGTGCTTCTTTAACTTGGCTGCGTACGCGTTCTTCTTGGCGTGCCATAACAGTGCTTCTTGTATCCAAAAGCGACTTGCGCTCGTTAAGTTCCTCAGTTACTTTTGGTTTTTCAGCCTTAACCAACAGTGAACCGATGGCTTTGTAAATAACTGCGTCGTCAGCTGTCTTGGTCAATTCAGCTATTGTTTGGTCAACTTCGGTTTTTTCCATCTCAACCTGCTGTTTCTGAGCTAAGATTGTCTGCAGGGTCTGTTGCAGCTGTTGGAGTCTAAGAAGCCTTTCTTGTACGTTAGGCGGTAATTTTGAAATTTCGTCACTCACTTTTTATTCCTTCCGTACCAGCAATAAGATAAGCTATTAATTAAGCGTTTCCAACCAAAGCAACGATGCTTTTTCGCTCAGTAGTTGTGACAGAAACGTCCGTATACCACAACAACAACCAACAGGTTGACCTGCTTGCCGTAATTTGTTTTCTAGTCCGGTTCAGATTGTATTCTGGTTGTGCAGACAGTCACAAGCATACCATAAAATCTTAGCAAATCTGTACTTTCGCGAAGCTAATTAGCATAAATAGAAAATGATTCTTTGCCCAATTGTATGATGACTTTTCATATAGAAAAGCTTTGAATCATAGTGATAAAAATCTCCTGAATTTCGAAGGTATGCAACTAACGCTCTTGTGAACACAGGTATGACGCGCTTAAGCTTGCTTATTATTACTAAACTTTGTTACCGACTTTTTTCTGAAAAAGAAGGTACAAAAGCTAGAAGTAATCCTTCTCCAATAGCATCGGGAGCAACATTCGGATATCTGTACCAATGGTAAACATGCTCGTCTCCCCATAATTCAATGTTCGCATCGTTAACCCTAATAACCTGAGGAACAGGTTGCCTGTTATCGATTGTTTCTCGTTTTATCCAAGCTTCAGTCGCGTGATCAACTACCGCATTAATTAGGGCGAGTCCTTTTTCCTCATGAATTCTAAGGAATCCAAGAAAGGGGCCTTCGAGATATGTTGGAGGATTCCAGTGGTGCCCATATCTGATTCCTAATTCAAATAGGTCATAGTGTCCAAATCTATCCTTTTTTAGCTTGACACATAATATGGCCTTGAGTACATTCAACGCGACTATGGGCAAGAATCGACAAAGCGGTATCCAGCCCTGATCTACGATTAGCTCTTCAAAACCTAAAATCTTCCTGTCATGATTCCTTAAACTTTTTAGCAGAACAAACTCGGAAATTTCTTTCGGCAGACAGTTTGCTGCGAAAAGAGCTGAAACAATGTATCGATTTTTAGGTTGGTCTTCGTACTCTTGTAGTAAGCCGTTATTAAGAATACTTAAACTAAAAATAGCTATTCTCTTTCTTAGTGATTGGTCTGTATCATTAACAGTCCTTGTCATCCATTTTTCGCAAATAAATGAAAACTCGTTGAGCACTTCACCTTTAACTATCTCTTGTTTTTCAAGCAATAATTCGATAATTGGAATCCATTGTTTTGCAATCGGTATCGTCCAATATGGTAAGTATGGCTCAATTTCCTCCTCGCTTAAACCATAAAGAAGAGAATACACCGCTGGATCCGTTTTGACACAAATTGTACGGGTAAATTTCAAGAAATCGCTTAGTAAAGCGTTGTTTTCAAAGAGTTGTGGCTTTATCGTTGGTAGGATGTCTTGAAGCATAGGAGAAATAAGTGGAACTATCAATGCACTTTGACGCCATCGGGGCGACAGACTTTTCTCACTACTAAGCAACTCTAAAAGATCGAACCATTCACTGGGCAGCAATAGCCGAAAAAATGTTTAAACAATTATCATTATAACCTAAGATAAAAGAATTTCTAAGTGCTTTCATTTTAAGACTGTTAATTATAGAATGCTTTGCTGGATAACGCACCTGGAATGTAAGAAATGGTATAAGAAATCGCAAATCTCCTTCAGATACAAGGTCTGCAATTTTCGGGAATTTTTCAGATACATAAAATATCTCTTCTTTAGACAGCCCACCGAGCTCCGTAGTTCTTAATTTGTTAGCCGCCAGATTCTTTCTAAATTGTGTATGAAGAAGTATATTTTCGGTTTCTTGTAATCGACAAGTGCATACTATTCTCCAGCAATTCTCAAGGTGCCCATTAGATTCAAGAATTGATTTATTGTGGGACTCAACAGATATAATCAAATCATTAAGAATACGTTGCTTGTCTCCTTCTTTTGCTCTTTCAATGCCATCTATTAAGATACAACGGATTGGTGCGCTGCCGATTGCTGATAAAATAGAGGACAACTCGCCTGATACTTGAATAGATTGGAGGAAAGCGCTTAATGATGAACCAGAAAACCGCTCAACCGAAAAGGCGATCACTTCCCCTTCTATTCTTAAACGATTGGCAAATAATTTCAGCAAGGCTGATTTACCAGTCATAGGGTCATCCGAAATAATTACGACTTCATTCTCTCTAACAATTTTTTATGTATTTTCTGGTAACACAGGAGAAAAGCAGTAACCATTACATCGTATAACGCTTTCGCAGGTTGACTAAGTAGAGGAAATGTCTTTTGCGTCAATCCTTTGGTAGCGATTCGCAGATTAATTCTACTATCTTAACCATGATTACCATATGCCTCATCCTTCTTTTAAAATTAAAGCTCAGCGTGCTGAGATGTTGGTATTATTTTCTGAACTCGAGTTTTTTGCTTGGAACCGTAAAGCAAAAAAGCTTCCATCTAACCCTTAATCTTCACAATAGACAATGAAATCCACGCTAAAGAATGCAAAATGATCTCAAAAACAAAAAGAATTATCCTCATTGTTGCAACAATTCTAGTGGTAACATTAAGCTTAACTGTTGTTTTTTCAGAAATTCTAGCAAGCAACACTTTTGACGTCAAGTTGGCGCGTATTGCCTGCATGGGCGACAGCATCACTGAAATCACTGGTTACCCCGAGTACCTGCAGAGTCTGTTTGGCAACAATTCGGTTGTGGGTAACTTTGGTATTTGCGGGGCAACAGTGAATTTGAGAAGCAACCAACCGTACTATTATGAAAATTCCTACATTAACGCAAGAAACTTTCTGCCCACCACCGTTATCATAATGCTTGGGAACCAATGATGCACGAACAGATAATTACGCGAAAATCGTTAATTTCACAGCTAATTATGAAAGAGTATCTAAATAGAACTATGTCTGCACGTTGGAATAGCACCCAACAGATTATCCTTGTGGTTCCTCCCCCCCTCTTTGACAATAACCTTGATTTGGACGGCTACATTTTTTGCGGAGGAGATAGTTCCACGCATCCATCAAGTGGCAACTGACATGAATGTGTGGCTAATCGATGTTTACACGCCTCTGAAAGACCACCCTGAATATTTCCCCGACGGCGTCCACCCCAACCCCGAAGGCGCCAAAATAATCGCCAAAATAATCTATGACACTATAAAATAAAACGCTGCAATTTTTAACCTATTATCTTCACCTAAAGAGCTTAAACCGATTATCTTGTAGAACAGTTACAGTTTTTATCTTGTTGAAAAACAATTAGTTTTATAAGTTGTTTCTGCGGCAGAATAATCTATAACTTGGGCAGGGCGCGCTTGATTGGAAAAGAACGGTTTGGATTCAAATCAAAGGATCGGTATTCCAGACGACCTTATCCGCACCTTAGCAATTGCTCTAGTTTTACTGTTGCATGCTTCAAATGAAGCTTTGCAAGCGTCTTCAGTTCCGTTGGCTTACTGGTGGACGGCTGCTGTTTACAAAAGCTTAGCGTTGTCGTGTGTGCCCTTGTTTGTTATGCTTAGTGGGGCTCTGCTGCTTCAACCTGCTAAGCTTAATGAGCCCATAAAGGTGTTTTTAAAGAAAAGGTTAAGCCGCATTGGATTAGCATTTGTTTTTTGGAGCGGCGTTTACATTGCATGGAGCTTCTATACGGCAAATCCCCCTGTAGTCTTCACACTAGAAAATTTAGGTCAAAGCATTGTACGAAGTCTTTTTAGTGGAGCGTACTATCACTTTTGGTTTATTTACCTCATCGTTGGCCTATACTTGATTACCCCGTTTTTAAGAGCAGTGATAGCTGGCGGCAACTGGAGGGTTCTTAGGTACTTGGTTTTGCTTTGGTTTGCCGGTGTCGCTGTGGTACCTCTCACAGAACTTGTTAGCGGTCAGGTTTTAAACAGCGCGGTCTTTTTGTTCGGAGGATTTGTAGGCTACTTCGTATT
Organism: Candidatus Bathyarchaeota archaeon; assembly: GCA_963770935.1. Classification (GTDB taxonomy): domain Archaea; phylum Thermoproteota; class Bathyarchaeia; order Bathyarchaeales; family Bathycorpusculaceae; genus Bathycorpusculum. The sequence continues at coordinate 12,085 of CAVYRJ010000001.1, read as the reverse complement.
AGGCATATACTTGCAGAGGGTAAAGTTACAGTCTGCCATATTATACGGCTTAGTAATTGCGGGTTTTGTTGGAACAATATTTGGCGTTTGGCTGATGAACTATCCCTTAAGTGCTCTTATGCATAACAACTACTTTTTTGAATATCTAACAGTGTTTGTAGTTACAGGTTCGGCGGCTTTGTTCATGATTCTTCTAAAGTTTCGCTCAGATTGGCCAGGAACCAACCACAAAACTGCCACTCGCTTTATTCACGCCATAAGCAAAAACACATTACCAATTTTCCTATTTCACATAATAATCTTGGAGTCTTTTGAAAGAGGCTTCTTTGGGTTTAAACTAAGCTTTACAACCCTAAATCCTATTGTTGAAATCCCCTTAATTGCGGCACTCACCTTTTTCCTCACTCTTGGCTTGATTTTAATAATGCGAAAGGTACCAATCCTCAAAAAACTGATAGGTTAGCACATCGGCAAAAAAGATTGTTTTGTGAAGTTTTTTAAGCAGACGCTACATTACTCAACCCTTAGAAGGGAAAGCAAGTGGAACGCGCCAAAGTCGTAAAAGAAGAATTACAACAACAGGATACACGTTTTCTAGCAGTCTACGTGGAAGCAAAAAACTCCTGTATGATAATGCTCAGTGAAAATGAAGACAAGCTTGGAACCTTGGCAATAGCTGTTCCCAAACCCAAAGACCTCTTAGGCTCAGTAACATCGTCTGTGCTTTTGGGAGATAAGAATATGATTTCTGCACGGATGTTTGCTGAGTATGTGGCTTCTAAAAAGGGCAAGATTGCCATGGTCTCGGTTTATCTTGAGAAAGTCACTGAAATGCAGGCGCAATCGTTTTTCATGCACATGATTGATAAGTTGATTAAGAGTGAAAGCCAAAAAGAGCCAACAGCAATCTAACTTTTCGCAAATCAGTGGCGCTTCAATGATTCGCAAATTAGCAAACGCAGACTTCCAAGCAATCCTGACTGTGATAAACAATGCTGCCTTTGTTTACAAGGGTAAGATTCCCGGTGACTGCTGGAAAGAACCCTATATGTCAGCACAAGAATTAAAAGAAGAAATTCAAAGCGGCGTCCAATTCTACGGTTACATAGAAAATAATTCCTTGATTGCGGTTATGGGGATCCAACCCGTCAACGATGTAACATTAATCAGACATGCATACACCCTGACAAGTCATCAGCGGAAAGGAATAGGAGAAAAACTCCTAAACCGCCTGCTTAGCATAGCTAAAACCCAAATGATTCTTGTAGGCACATGGGAAAATGCACAATGGGCAATAGATTTTTACCAAAAACACGGGTTTGTACTGCTTTCTAGGGAAGAAACAAATAAGCTGTTAAAGAAATACTGGAATATCCCTGATCGACAAATTGAAACCTCGATAGTACTTGAACAAAAAAGGCAATCTCGATGAAAACACTCCTCTTAAATGTTGACCCAGAAAACATTGACCCAGCAAAAATCCAAACAGCAGCGGAGATAATCCAGAAAGGTGGGCTAGTGGCTTTTCCAACGGAAACAGTTTATGGTTTAGGAGCAGACGCACTAAACCCCGTAGCTGTGTTGGCACTTTTTGAGGCAAAGAAGCGACCGCTGGATAACCCGCCAATCGTCCATGTGGCAGATCCCAAAGAAGTTTACAAACTAGTTAAGGCGGTACCAAAAAAGGCTGAAGTATTGATGGAAAAATTTTGGCCTGGACCTTTAACGCTTATCTTTAAACGCTCAAATGTTGTCCCAAAAGTGACTGTTGCAGGCTTGGACACTGTTGCAATTCGCATGCCCAAACATAAAGTAGCATTGGAACTAATAAAACAAAGCTGCCGACCCATCGCAGCGCCAAGCGCAAACCTCGCAGGTAAACCCAGCCCAACAACCGCCCAACATGTCTATGAAGACCTAAACGGCAGAATCGACGCCATCATTGACAGCGGAGCCACAAACATAGGTGTTGAATCAACAGTGGTTGATTTGAGCGTTGACCCGCCAATGCTTCTACGCCCGGGTGGCACACCGTTTGAAGCATTAAAGGAGGTTCTTCGCGATTTGAAGCTTCATCCCTTCGTTCAAGCCGAACGGGAGTTAGTGCTGAAAGACATTCGGTCGCCTGGAATGAAGCACAAACATTATGCTCCAAAAGCCGAAGTAATCCTTGTCGAAGGAAAAGTATCTGCTGTAATAGCCAAAGTCAAGGAATTAGCCGAATCCTATACCCTTAAAGGCAAAAAAGTAGGTGTCCTCGCCACAGACCAAACCCAAACGGCCTACAAAGCAGATGTGGTCAAATCGCTTGGCAGCCGTTCCAACTTGGCATCCGTTGCCCAGAACCTATTTCGTTTACTAAGGGAAGTTGATGCAGAAAACGTCGATGTCATAATTGCCGAGGGCGTATCTTCAGAGGGGCTTGGTTTGGCGGTTATGAATAGGCTGAGAAAAGCATCAGGATACCACATAATTAAAGCGAATTAAAAGCATACAGATTTTTTCCATGGTTTACTGTGGGTTGGTTAGCCGAATTATAGCCTTGCTCTGGGAAAAATTTATATCTGAAGGTTTGATTGTTCCGTTTAGACTCTAATAACTTAAGGAAATATTGGTGAAAAATATGTCTCAAGGTGGAGGAAACATCCCGATTCTAGTATTAAAAGAAGGCACAGGCCGCTCAAGTGGTCGCGAAGCACAAAAAAACAACATCATGGCTGCAAAGATAGTGGCTGAATCCGTCAAATCAACGCTCGGTCCATGCGGAATGGATAAAATGCTCGTTAGCGGCATGGGAGACGTTGCAATCACAAACGACGGTGCAACCATCATGAAGGAACTCGACGTTCAACATCCAGCAGCAAAAATGCTCGTCGAAGTAGCCAAAGCCCAGGACAACGAAGTCGGCGACGGAACAACAACCGCAGTTATTTTAGCAGGAGAACTGCTTGCAAAAGCTGAAAGTTTACTTGACAAAAGCATACACCCCACAGTCATAATTGAGGGGTATAAGAAAGCAAGTGAAGAAGCTCAGAAAATCCTAGAAAAAATTGCCATCCCTGTAGCATTCGAAGACGAAAAAACCCTGCGGAACATTGCAATCACATCTATATCAAGTAAAGGCATCAACGTTGCAGAAGACCATTTTGCAAAAATAATCGTTGAAGCAGTAAAGCAAGTTTCTGAAAAAGTTGACGAAAATTATGTTGCAGACATTGACCTGATTAAAGTCGTTAAGAAACACGGACAAAGCCTCGATGAAACAGAACTAGTCAAAGGCATGGTCCTAGACAAAGAAGTTGCAAGCTCAGGTATGCCAAAACTCATCGACGGCGCAAAAATCGCCCTCTTAAACGCTAAACTAGAAATCGAGAAAACAGAGTTTGATGCAAAAATTAACATTGAAAGCCCAGACCAAATGAAGATGTTCCTCGACGAAGAAGAACGAATGCTAAAAGATATGGTGACCGCAATTACCAAGTCTGGTGCAAACGTTATCTTCTGTGAGAAAGGCATCGACGATACGGTGCTGCACTTCTTGGGTAAAGCAGGTGTTTTAGCTGTTAAGAGCGTTAGCAGCAGCGACATGGAAAAACTATCTCGAGCCACAGGCGGCAGTATCGGCGCAAGCGTAAAAGACTTGACACCTGACTCTCTTGGCAAAGCTAAACGTGTTGAAGAAGTCAAAATCGGCGATGACAAACTAATCTACATTCGCGACTGCAAGAACCCCAAAGCCGTAACCATAGTCATCCGAGGCGCATCTAACCATGTAATTGACGAAGCAGAACGCAGCCTACATGACGGCTTATGCGTTGTCCGAAACGTAATTGAAGATGGCAAAATCGTTGCAGGCGGCGGATCACCCGAAGCAGAACTCTCAAAGAACCTTCGTGCTTTCGCCGTGAAAGTTGGCGGACGCGAACAGCTAGCCGTAGAAGCTTTCGCAGATGCAGTCGAAGAAATTCCATTAACACTCGCTGAGAACGCAGGCTTAGACCCCATAGACATCATGGTAGCATTACGCGCCCAACATGAGAAACCAAACAGCCAAACCTTCGGCATCGACGTATCCTCAGGCAAAATCATCGACATGTGCAAACAAATGATCATTGAACCACTCCGCGTAAAGCAGCAAGTCATAAAATCCGCAACCGAAGCCACAAACATGATACTGAAAATCGACGACTTAATCAGCATCAAAGGCGGCAGCAAGATGCCCCCAATGCCCCCAGGAGGAATGGGCGGCGGTATGGGAGGCATGGGTGGAATGGGCGGTATGGGCGGAATGCCCTACTAAACCCAAAACTTCTTTTCTTTTTGGTTTTGGTTAATCTTTTGGATTAAGTTCTGGATCTATTCGTTTTTCGAGTCCTTTTTTGGCAACAAATGTCAATAAGACTATTAAATTTATTTTAGCCTCATCAGCATGGGTAGCAGTATTTTCATCGAACGACCACTCCTCCCTTAATCGTCAACATTGAAGGAGAAGATGATGATAATGATGATGAAACAACGTTTTGCATCACTGGTGTTATCTATCAGAGCTAAAACAAAGACTGACTACAGAGGACATACAAAAAACAATTAAGCTAAGAACACAAGTAAGAGTGTTCTTGGAGATTAGCATGAAGCATTTGAAGATTTCAGCATTCGACTGCCCTGACGCATGGTACAAAACGTTGAGTGCTATATGGAAGGATGGCGATGTTTTCCGAGTAGGTTTTGGATCAGAAGAAACTGAAACCAAAAAGCTGAATCTTTCCATTGAAATATCAAACCCAGAAAACCGGCCTCTTGTCAGCGACAAAGCCCCATGCGATTTCAAGTATGTTCAAGGCTACGCTTTGGAGTATTTGTGGTGTGGAGAAAAACAAGAAGATGAAACCTACACCTATGGCAGTCGGCTGAATCATCCCGTTAACCAAGTTGAAGAAGCCATAAAAAGATACATCGAAGAGCAAAGAGACCGACAAGTAACAATGGTTATACAGGCTTCCAGATCGACATAAAAAAATACGATGAAAACAATAAAAAAAGTGAACCGCCCTGCTTAAGCCTGATTGACACAGAAATTCTCGACAACCAAATGCATCTCACTTGCTATTTTCGTAGTTGGGACGCATTTGGAGGTTTGCCAGCTAATATTGCTGGACTTCAACTTTTCAATGAAGCCTTCGTTAACGAAATAAATGAACGCAGCAACCTGTCTCTGAAAACTGGCAAACTAATTTTCCATTCAAAGAATTGCCATATCTACCAACGCCAATACAGCCTTGTCAAGGAGCTTTTAGAGCCCAAAGACACCTCTAAGAGAATGGCAAAAACATTAAAGGGCGAAAGTCTAAGTTCACTTTTTTGTTGGGTAGCCAAGATTATACCAAGCCGTCATGCCGCCGAGGACGTTGCTGACGTTTTTGAATCCTTCTCTTTCAAGTATGCTTGCGCCTATGCTGGAGCGTTTGCCAACCGAACAGGTCACTGCAATCGGTTTGTCTTTTGGTAGTAAACCAGCCTTTTCCTGTAAATCAGCAAAAAAAATCAACTCGGCGCCTACAACATAGCCGTCTTCTTTCCATTCGCTGGGTTCTCGAACATCCAAAAGCAGAGTTTCCCGCTTTTCCAGCTTGTTCTTGAGCTCAATTGCCGACAAAGTGCCGAAAGATCTTATGGGTTTGCCTGCTTCCTGCCACTGCTCCATGCCGCCGCAAAGGTAGCCGCACATGTTGTCAAAGCCAAGTCGCCTTAGCCTTCGCGTCGCCACATCAATGTCTTCTGGGCGTTCATGCACAAACATGATGTATTGGTTGATATCAAAGAGCCAGCCTGGGTAGACGCTGGCGCCGCCAAGCCACATGCTAACCGAGTTGGGGATGTGAGAACCTGCAAACGCGTAGGGCATACGCGTATCCATAACTACCATGTTTTGTTGATCAATTTCCTCTTCAAACTCTGCCAAAGACAAAGGCTTAGGATAAGATAGCTCACTTAGCAAGGGTGGACCATTAAGGTTTAGCTCCTCCATCTTCCTAAAGTAGCGCGGAACAACAAACTCTTCACTGAGCACTTTTCGGGTGAACTCTTCTCTGCCAAGCTGAAGGTACGGGTTGGTTTTCTTCTCATAGCCCAACGTAGTAGGTTCCATCCCGCTAATGCCATGGCCGCAGACACTTCCTGCGCCATGCGCTGGATAAACCAGAACGTGGTCGCCAAGCGGCAAAACCTTTTCGTGAAGGCTGATGTAGATTTTTTCTGCTTGTGCTCTCTGGGCAGGTTTGCCGTAAAGATCTGTTCTTCCCACGGAACCAGCAAAGAGAGTGTCACCTGTGAAAACCAGCGATGCCTCGGCGCTTTGAGGTGGATAAACCGCGTAGCAGAGGGATTCATCTGTGTGTCCCGGAGTGTAAACGGCTTTGATTTCGATGCTTCCCACGTTTAAAGTGTCGTTGTCTCCCAATGTTGTGTTCTCCATACTTGAACGGCAAGGCGTTGCTGTGCCCGATTTCTGCTTCTGTTAGATTCTGAAGCTCCATAGAGCCAATGACGTAGTCTTCGTTTCGATGAGTTTCCAGAATATACTTGATTTTCACACATGCTTCTTTGGCGAGTTGTAGATAGATTTCGCAATCGCGCCGCGGATCCACAACGACAGCTTCGTCTTGATCAGCTAAGAAGTAGCTGTTGTGGGCTAAGCCCTCAGACTTGATGGTTTGCAACTTCATTTTATTATTCCCCAAAAAAATATTAAGAGTAAAGTTTCTTTGGCAAAGTAAGTCTTCGCCACTAATTACAAACCAGATAGCCGATTTATTTCTTTCCAAATCCTGTCTTCTGATAACATTTTATAGCGCAAACCCCTACATTTCAGGTAGGCGTCTAATATGGGTCACAACATGGCATCATGGAAAGTCCTCGAAGAAATGCTTATCGAATTGGAAAAAAAAGGCGTAAAAATCCCGGAAAATACTCTATCCGACTTGAGGTCTGCGAAATCTATGATAAAGCTCCATTGTACCCAATCGAAAGGAGCTGGCGATGTTCTCCAGAAAGCTGAAGAATTAACCGCAAACGTGGAAGCTTACCTTGCAGAAGAGGCGCAGAAGGTTTTTGGTCCAGAAAAAGTTGACGCATGGCTAAGACGCCTAGAAGAAGCCAACGCTGAAATCTGTGAAGAAAATCTAGGAGAAAACAAGTTTGTAACAGGAGTTCCCAGAGACCAAAAATGGGTCCGCGTAGAACCCGTCAATGACCTGTCAACTGAGAGGATTAAGCAAATTGCATGTGATCTTGGACTTGAAATTAAGCCTCAAAAAGACGGAAAAATGATAGTTTACGGACAACAGGAAAACATTAAAGAATTTATCAAAAAAATGACCAAAGAAGCAGCCAAACAATAGAGTCGTGCGAGCACGGATTTTTAACGTTTTTCACCGTTATAGTCGCTCTCAAACCCTTTGAGGCTTGCTACTTGGATTTTGCTTTTATAGGAAAGGTTTTTAGTGTAGTTATTATATGAGACTGTGAAAAAGTGTATAGTGTAAAGTGAGGATAACATTATGTCTGTATTTGCAGCACCAGGAGCATATGACCGTGCCATTACCGTTTTCTCGCCTGATGGACGACTTTTCCAAGTAGAATACGCGATGGAACTTGTAAATCGCGGAGCAACCATCATAGGTATCCAATCCACAGAAGGATTAGTTCTCGGTTCAGAAGAAAACATCGAAGTCCTTGAAGAAGCAGGGTACTCATGGAAAATCTTCCGAGTAGACGACCATATTGGCGCAGCCATAGTCGGGTTAAGTTCCGACGCCAGAATCCTAATTGACCAAGCAAGAATTTACGCTCAAAGCAACAAACTAACTTACGACGAACCCATCGATGTAGAAGTCGTAACCAAACGCATATGCGACATCCAACAAATGTACACCCAACATGCAGGTGTCCGACCCTTCGGAGTTTCCATAATCTTTGGAGGAGTCGACAAAACAGGAACACGCGTCTTCGGAACACATCCAAGCGGAACCTACAGAGGCTACAAAGCAACAGCGCTGGGCGCAGGAAGAGAAACAGTTCTCGGCATCCTAAAAGAAGAATACAAAGAAGACCTAACCCTTGACAATAGCATAAAACTCACAGTTAAATGCCTAGTAAAAGCCCTCGAAGCACGCCAACTACCGCCAAGAATAAAAATCGCAATCATCCCAGCTGCGACACAGAAAATGGAAATGTTAAACGACAACACTGTGGAAGGCTACATCAAAGAGCTGGGTTCAAGCAAGTGAAAACCTAATGAGCGAAAAGTTCACCGTCGCACGCTTAACAAGAGAAAATGAACATTTTGAAATATTGGTTAAGCCACAAAAAGCGCTCGACTACCGAAACGGCAAAATCGCAGGGATAACTGAGGTTTTAGCCGCTGAAATGATTTTCGCTGACGCAAACAAGGGCACTAAAGTCTCTGAAGAAGCAATGAAAAAAGCCTTCAAAACATGTGACCCACTAAAAATTGCAGATGAAATCCTAAAGAAAGGAACCCTGCAACTTACAACCGACCAAAGACGCAAAATGGTCGAAGATAAAAAAAGACAAGTTATAGATTTTATTTCTCGCCAAGCAGTTGACCCAAAAACGAATTTGCCTCATCCTCCAGCACGCATAGAAAACGCCATGGAGCAAATCCGTTACCCTATAGATCCATACAAACCCATTGAAGAGCAAGCCAAAGACATAGTTAAACTGCTCCGACCTATCTTGCCCCTGAAAATCGAGCAGGTTAAAGTCGCTGTCAAGATTCCCAATGCAGCATGCGGCAAGAGCTTACGGTACAATCAAAACACTGGGTACCATAAAGCGGGAAGAGTGGCGCGGTGACGGTTCATGGTATGGCGAACTTGAATTACCCGCAGGATCATACGCTTCGCTATTAAACAAGCTTGGCGACGCAACCAAGGGAACAGGAGAAGCAAAAATAATCTCATAGTAATGAAAAAAAATGATAGGTGATTTTATGCCAACATTCTTTGAAAAAAAACAGCTTGTTACGCCCGGAGAAATGCTCGCTGAAGGCGACTATTTACCTGGCGAAAACACGTATGTGGAAGCAGGCAAGATTTATGCCTCAAGGATTGGACTCGTAGACAGTGACAACAAAAAAGTAAACGTTGTCGCACTAAGGGCTTTTTATGTGCCAAAAATGGGTGACATAGTAATTGGAACAATCATCGAAGTCGGATTCAACGGCTGGACCGTCGACATTAAAGCACCCTACACAGCACTCCTACGTGCATCAGACGTCCTAAGCAGACCCTTCAAACCACAAAATGACGAGTTATCCCAAGTCTTAACCGCAGGCGACTTAATCGTTGCCAAAATCGCATCCTTCGACAGAGCACACGACCCACAACTTACAGTTGGAGAACCTGGACTGGGAAAAATTACTCGAGGCCAAATCCTTCATGTGACACCCACAAAGATTCCCCGAATAATTGGGCGAAAAGGCTCAATGATTTCCATGATTAAACAGGAAACCAACTGCCAAATTATCCTCGGCTTAAACGGTGTCATCTTGGTCACAGGCAAAACCTTGGAAGAAGAGGAACTTGCAATATATGTGATCCGAAAGATTGAGGCAGAATCCCATACAAGCGGTCTTACTGATCGCATTACACAGTTGCTAAAAGAAAAGAAATTAGGTAAAGTGGAGGAAAACAAAGTTGAATGAAAAACAAGAGAAATTAATCGATAAAAAAGGCATCCGATTGGATGGAAGAAAAGCGGATGAACTTCGCCCCCTAAAACTTCAAGTAGGCGTACTCTCAAACGCTGATGGATCAGCCTATGTTGAACATGGAAAAAACAAGATTTTAGCTGCAGCTTTTGGTCCGCGAGAAGTGCACCCAAAACACCTCATGCAAGCTGACCGAATGGTTTTGAAGTGCCGCTATCACATGGCGCCCTTCTCCGTACAGGAAAGAAAATCACCTGCACCCTCAAGAAGAGAAGTTGAACTATCAAAGGTCATAAAAGAATCTTTAGAACCAGCCCTATTCCTTGAACTGTACCCACGTACAGGCGTTGACGTTTTCATTGAAATCTTGCAAGCTGACGGAGGAACAAGATGCGCAGCCATCACCGCTGCAGCACTAGCCATTGCAGATGCAGGCGTTCCAATGCGCGACTTAGTTGTGGGATGTGCAGCCGGAAAAATTGACGACACAGTAGTGGTTGACCTCTACGATGCAGAAGACAAACTTGGAGTCGCAGATGTTCCAGTTGCTTACATGCCGAGTTTAAATGCAATTACCTTGCTACAGATGGATGGACTTTTGGAACCTGCCGAATTCGAGAAAGCAGTAAGTATGGCTATGGAAGGATGCAAGAAAATATATGAAATGTCAAAAGAAGCGTTAAAAACTAAGTACATGGTTGTAAAAGAGGTTGAAGAATAAATGTCATCACTTGTAACAAAAGTTAGACTAAGACAGATAGAACAACTAATCGAGAAAGGCAAACGCCTAGACGAACGAGGTTTACTGGATACACGCGAAATCAAAATCGAACAAGGATTAATTGAGCGCGCTGAAGGTTCTGCAAGAGTATTTCTTGGTAAAACTGAGGTTCTTGTCGGCGTCAAAGTTTCAACTGGAGAACCATTCCCAGACACCCCAAACGATGGCGTCTTAACTGTAAATGCTGAGCTTGTTCCAGTTGCCTCACCGAACTTTGAGCCAGGACCACCAAACGAAGATTCAGTTGAACTCGCACGTGTCGTTGATAGAGGCATCAGGGAGTCAAAATGCGTCGACACCGAGAAACTAGTCATTGAATCCGGCAAGAAAGTGTTCGTGATATTCGTGGACGTTTACGTGCTCAATCACGATGGAAATCTGATTGATGCTTCCGCGTTAGCTGCAATGGCTGCACTGATAAACACTAAAATGCCCAACTACGAAATCAAAGACGGCGAACTAAAAATCAAGCAAGGCTACACACCACTACCCATGAAGAATCACCCCGTAACAGTTACCATGGGCAAAATTAACAATCGCTTGATTATTGATCCTGCAGCAGAAGAAGAACAAGTCATGGACTCACGCATCACAATGGCAACCAAAGAAGACGGAACAATTTGCGCCATTCAGAAGGGCGGCTCAGGCTATTTCACACCACAACAGATTTTAGAAGCCACAAAGATTGCTCTGGACAAAGCAGCAGAACTACGCAAGAAACTAGATTGGTGAGATAAAAGTTGCCTAAGATGAAGAAAGTTGGTCCAACACGAGGTTTAGGAGTACGTTACGGCTCCACCGTCAGAAAACGCTACATCAAAGTAATCACTGAACTCAAAAAACCACACAGGTGCCCACAATGCGGTTTTACCCGCGTTAAACGCGAAAGCGTTGGCATCTGGAAATGCAGCAAATGCGAATACACTTTTGCAGGCGGAGCATACACACCAGTAACAAAGCTGGGTGTTGTGGCCAAACGTGCAGCTAAAGGTGCACCAGTTGAAGAAACCACCAAGGCTGCAGAGTCTGTTGAGTCGGCAACTGAAGAAGAAGCAACTGAATAAAACCTTCATTTTTTAATTTTTTTTTCTTTATATTTTTATTTATTACTTAGAAACATAGTTTTAACCTTAGGAATGCTAAATGGCAACGAGTGCAAAGGCTACTTTACGCTTAAAATTCACTTCACACAAACAACTTTCCGCACTGCTTAGTGCTTTGACTCCCGAAGCTAAAAGACCAGTTTCTAGTCGAGCGGATGTAAAACTGGAAAAAAATGGCTTATTCCTCGTTCTTAATGTAGTGGCTGAGGACACAGTTGCACTGCGAGCAACGTTAAACGCTTACCTGTGGTGGATAAACTCAACAATCAGCGTGATTAACGCCGTAGTTGAACAAGTATAATTTCCTGATCCGATCGCTAAATTAATTGCTATCTTAGCTATCGGTGTGGTTGTTGGAGCCGTTTTTGTTGCAAACAGTATACCTAATGAACCGACCGATGGATCAAAATGCGCAGAAGAATTTACTTGTATTTTAACTTGAAAACCAGAATAATGACGGCTTGAATGAAA